>NZ_JBQCHP010000080.1:0-124824 GCF_051954575.1 Dyella sp.
GCGAGCGACGTGCCTTCGACGATGTAGTAACTGGGATTGGTGGTGCTGGATGTGGCGTTCTTGTCCACCACGATCACGTCGCCCGGTGCAGCCAGGCAGTAGTTCATGGCGACGCCGCACTTGTTCGAATAACTGTCGAGCTGCGTCGGGTTGTTGCTGTTCAACGCCACCGCGACCAGCCAGCCTTTTTGCAAGTTCGCATCGGTCACGTAGCTCGGCAACGAAGCGATCGTGCTCGGGTTGGCCTGCGCGTCGTTGCCGGCTGCAAATACAACCAAGCCACCGTTGTTGACGAATGGCGCATAGGCGGAGTCGAACGCAGCGTTGAGCGAGGCATTGGTGGTGTCCCAGGTAATCCCGCCCCAGGAATTGTTCATTACTTTTACACCAGCGTTTATCAGATCCGCGTTCACCTGCTTGAAGAAGGTCGCGTCGTCGGCTGTCACCGTTGAGGGAGGCGTGCTGCCGTTATCGTCCGGCGCAGTGTCGGAGATGATGCGCGCGGAAACCAGGTTGGCGCCGGGCGCGACACCGCCGGCATAGTTGGGAAATTGCGAGGAGGTCGCACCGGCTGCAATTTCCGATACCCACGTACCGTGGCCGACCACGTCGTCGATCTTCGTGTTGTTCTGGGTCGGATCGACGTAGATGAGCTCCTGCAGCACCCGTGAACCAACCGTCGGGTTGGAGCGCATGATGCCGCTGTCCACAACGCCGATGGTGACGCCGGCGCCGGTATAGCCTTTTTGTTGCAACCCGCTCGCATTGGTCAGCGACAGTTGGGCATCGATCGGCGGCGTCGGCACGTTGGTACTGGGCGACGGCGATGTACCCGGTGACGGCGACGGACCGGGTGACGGCGTCGGTGTGGGCGTAGGTCCGGATGAGGGCGGAAGGGTTTGCGACGGTCCGGGCGGCAGCGATGCTTTTACCGCGCTATTGCTCCCTCCCCCACCGCAGCCGCCCAGGCTCAAAGCCAGACAAATCAAGAGCGCGAGTTCACGGCGGCGCCCGGCCTGCATTTCCATTGTCATATTTCCTCACCCTGTGATCGATCTACATCCCCAGAACGCATTGGAATGCCACTGCTCCCCAATGCGGCATTACCCCATAGCTTATTCGTTTGATTTGTAAGATTGCGAGTGGGGCAAATGCACGGCGTTTCACGAAAAAAAGCACATTTGCTGCAAAGCATCGCGGGCTGCGATAATTCGCAAATTCCTTCCCTGGCGCGACGCGCCCAAAGCTCCCCCGGAGACCCCCATGTCGGACGTCAGCATTGTCATTGCCGGTGCCAAGCGCACTGCCATCGGCTCCTTCCTCGGCCAGTTCACCGGCGTACCCAGCCCCACGCTCGGCGCCACTGCGATCCGCGCGGCGCTGGAGCAATCGGGCATCGCCGCCAAGGATGTGAGCGAGGTGATCATGGGCTGTGTGCTGCCGGCCAACCTCGGCCAGGCACCTGCCCGCCAGGCAGCCCTCGGCGCAGGGTTGCCGCCCGCCACCGGCTGCACCACCGTCAACAAGGTGTGCGGATCGGGCATGAAGGCGATCATGCTGGGCCATGACCTGATCAAGGCCGGGTCGGCCGGCGTGGTGGTGGCCGGCGGCATGGAATCGATGACCAACGCGCCGCACATGGTCAACGCCCGCGGCGGCATCCGCTATGGCGATGGCAAGCTGGTCGACCATATGGCATGGGACGGCCTGACCAACCCGTACGACGGCAAGGCGATGGGCGTGTTCGGCGAACTGTGCGCCGACAAGTACCACTTCAGCCGCGAAGAACAGGATGCGTTCGCGATCGAGTCGGTCAAGCGCTCCCAGGCGGCGCAGGCTTCGGGCGCCTTTGCCGACGAGATCGTGCCGGTGACCGTGGCCGGCAAGAAGGGTGACGTGCAGGTCGACACCGACGAGCAGCCCAGCCGCTCCGACATCAATAAGGTGCCCGCACTCAAGCCGGCCTTTCGCAAGGAAAACGGCACCATCACCGCCGCCACCTCCTCCAGCATCTCCGACGGTGCGGCAGCCCTGATCCTGCTGTCGGCCGACGATGCCAAGGCGCGTGGCGTGAAGCCGCTGGCGCGCATCGTGGCCCATGCCACCCACTCGCAGGAACCGGAATGGTTCACCACCGCGCCGGTCGGGGCGATCAGCAAGGTGCTCGACAAGGCCGGCTGGAAGGTGGGCGACGTCGACCTGTTCGAAGTCAACGAAGCCTTCGCCGTGGTGGCCATGGCGCCAATGCGCGAGCTGGGCATTGCTCACGACAAGCTCAACGTCAATGGCGGCGCCTGCGCACTTGGCCATCCGATCGGCGCCAGCGGCGCGCGCATCGTGGTCACCCTGCTCAACGCCCTGAAAACCCGCGGCCTGCGCCGTGGCGTTGCCGCGCTGTGCATCGGTGGCGGCGAGGCCACCGCCATCGCCGTGGAACGTTTGGATTAAGCAAGGTGCTTGCTTATGCTGCCGGCCGGGTGCCTAACCCAGCCCGGTTTAATGCGGCATAAAAGTTGTTTGTAGAAACCGGTAGCGCCGTAAACGTGAAAGCGCTATTAATAATCCGCCAATTGGCATTCCACGGCTAAGGAGATCCACCATGAAGTTCACGCGTACCCTTCTCGCCTCTGCGCTCGTCGCGCTGCTGGCGGCTTGCAGCAACGGCGCACAGGAAGGCGCGCAGGACGCACAGAAGTCGGCTGATCAGGCCCAGCAGGCAGCAACGCAAGCTGCTGACCAGGCTCAGAAGGCTGCCGCTGCTTCCACCGCTGCTGCCCCGGCAGCCGCTCCGGCTTCCACCGCTGCTGCTCCGGCTGCTGCTCCGGCGTCCACCGCCGCTGCCGCTCCGGCTTCCACCGCACCGGCTGCTGCTGATGCGATGAAGAGCGCCGCCGCCAACGCTTCGGACGCTGCCAGCAAGGCAGCCGACGCTGCCAAGTCGGCCGCTTCCGCTGCGAAGGACGCCTCCAAGGACGCTTCGAAGGATCACTAATCCTTCTTCGTTCTGGTTGCATGAAACCGGCCGCCATCTGGCGGCCGGTTTTTTTATGGTCGCCTGCAACATGCGGAAGAACGGCACGCCCCGTTATCATCCGTGGTTTGCCCCGGTGATCTTCGCACGACCCCATGAGCGTCCTTACCTCGCAGATCGATCCCCGCTCTTCCGACTTCCAGGCCAGCAGCGCCCAACTGCGCAGCCTGGTGGATGATCTTCATCGCCAGCTTGCGCGCAGTGCCGAAGGCGGCGGCGCCAAGGCACGCGACAAACACACGGCGCGCGGCAAGCTGCTGCCGCGCGAACGCATCCGCGCCCTGCTCGATCCCGGCTCGCCCTTCCTGGAACTTTCCCCGCTCGCCGCGCACGGCATGTACGACGATGCGGCGCCGGCCGCCGGCATCATCACCGGCATCGGCCGCGTGCATGGCATCGAGGTGGTGGTCGTGGCCAACGATGCCACCGTCAAGGGCGGCACCTATTTCCCGATGACGGTGAAAAAGCACCTGCGCGCGCAGGAAGTGGCGCTGGAGAATCGCCTGCCGTGCATCTACCTGGTCGATTCCGGTGGCGCGTTCCTGCCCATGCAGGATGAAGTGTTCCCCGACAAGGAGCATTTCGGACGCATCTTCTACAACCAGGCGCGCATGTCGGGCTTAGGCGTTCCGCAGATCGCCGTGGTGATGGGCTCGTGCACCGCCGGCGGCGCCTACGTACCGGCGATGAGCGATGAAACCGTCATCGTGCGCGAGCAAGGCACGATCTTCCTCGGCGGCCCGCCGCTGGTGAAGGCGGCCACCGGCGAAGTGGTGGATGCCGAGACGCTAGGCGGCGCGGACGTGCATACCTCCACTTCCGGCGTAGCCGATCATTTCGCCGAGAACGACACGCATGCGCTGTCGATCGCGCGCGACATCGTGGCCAGTCTCAATCGCAGCAAGTCAATGCCACTGGCCGTGCGCCCGCCGCTCGAGCCCCGCTATGCGGCCGAGGAACTCTATGGCGTGGTTCCGCAAGATACGCGCCGCCCGTTCGACATCCGCGAGGTGATCGCACGCATCGTCGACGGCTCCGAATTCCACGAATTCAAGGCTCGCTACGGCAAGACGCTGGTGTGCGGCTTCGCGCATATCCATGGCTATCCGGTGGGTATCGTCGCCAACAACGGCATCCTGTTTTCCGAATCCGCGCTCAAGGGCGCGCACTTCATCGAGCTGTGCAACCAGCGCAACGTGCCGCTGGTGTTCCTGCAGAACATCACCGGCTTCATGGTCGGCAAGAAGTACGAGAACGCCGGCATTGCCAAGGACGGCGCCAAGATGGTTACCGCGGTAGCCTGCTCGCATGTGCCCAAGTTCACCGTGGTGATCGGCGGCAGTTTTGGCGCCGGCAACTACGCCATGTGCGGTCGCGCCTATGGCGCGCGTTTCCTGTGGATGTGGCCGAACGCGCGCATCAGCGTCATGGGCGGCGAGCAGGCGGCCAGCGTGCTGGCCACGGTCAAGCGCGACGGCATGGAAGCGGCCGGCCAAAACTGGAGCAGCGCGGAGGAGGAAGCCTTCAAGGCGCCGATCCGCGACCAGTACGAACGCCAGGGCCACCCGTATTACGCTACCGCGCGGCTGTGGGACGATGGCATCATCGACCCGGCCGATACGCGCCGCGTGCTGGGGCTGGCGATTTCGGCGTCGTTGAACGCGCCGATCGAGCCGCAGCGGTATGGCGTGTTCCGCATGTAACATGGGCTGCGTAGGTTGGGGTACAACCCCAACATGGCTGTCAATGCGGCATGGCGACGTTGGGGTTTGCACCCCAACCTACGGGAAAGCATCGGATCGTTTTTCAAGGAAGTACAGGGGCAAGAAACGCATGATCGTCGGCATCGATCTGGGCACCACCCATTCACTGATCGGCCACTACGGCGAGCAAGGGCCGCAACTTTTCCGCAACGCACTGGGCGATTACCTTACGCCTTCCGTCATCAGCGTCGACGATGACGGACACATGCTGATCGGCGCCGCCGCGCGCGATCGCCTGATCAGCCATCCGAACGCCAGCGTCGCCGCGTTCAAGCGCTGGATGGGTACTGCGCGCGAAGTTCAGCTGGGCAAGCGCAGCTTCCGCCCAGAGGAATTGTCCGCGCTGGTGCTGCGCTCGCTGCTGGCCGATGCCGAAGCCGCGCTGGGGGAAAAAATACTGGAAGCCGTGATCAGCGTGCCGGCGTATTTCTCCGACGCGCAGCGCAAGGCCACGCGCGCTGCCGGCGAACTGGCCGGCATCAAGGTGGAGCGCTTGATCAACGAACCCACCGCCGCCGCCCTCGCCTACGGCCTGCAAGAACGCAAGGAAGGCAGCCGCTTCCTGATCTTCGACCTGGGCGGCGGCACCTTCGACGTATCGGTGCTGGAAATGTTCGAAGGCGTGGTCGAGGTACATGCCAGCGCCGGTGACAATTATCTGGGCGGCGAGGATTTTCTCGACGCCCTGCAGAGCGCCTGCCTCGCCGACCTGAAACTGCGTGCGGATGAGTTCTCGGCGGTGGAACGCGGCCTGTTGCGGCGCCGGCTGGAACTGGCCAAGCGTTCCTTGAGCCAGCAAACCGAAACCAGCGTGGAATGCCAGGTCGGCAAACATGATATCCATTGGCGCATCGATCAGGATCGCTTCCTGCACTTGGCCGAACCCCTGCTACAACGCATGCGCATGCCGCTCGAACGCGCCTTGCGCGACGCACGCCTGCGTCCCGACCAGCTCGACGAGGTGGTACTGGTCGGCGGCGCCAGCCGCATGCCGCTGGTGTCGCGACTGATCGCGCGGATGTTCGGCAAGCTGCCGCTGCGCCACGTGAATCCGGACGAGGCCATCGCGCTGGGCGCCTGCGTCGCTTCCGGCCTGAAAAGCCGCAACGCCAAACTGGACGAAGTCATCCTCACGGATGTGTGCCCCTACACGCTGGGCGTAGAAATCGGCGAACGCGACGCACAAGGGCATGTGCAAAACGGCTTGTTCTCGCCGATCATCCAGCGCAACAGCGTGGTACCGATCAGCCGCGAAAGCAGCTACTACCCGCTGGCCGAACGGCAGGCCAAGCTCGGGCTGAAAATCTACCAGGGCGAAAACCCGATGGTGGAAAACAACATCAAGCTGGGCGAACTGGAAATCGCCCTCAACCCGACCTTGCCGATCCATGAGAACGAAGTGGTCGTGCGCTTCACCTACGACATCAACGGTGTGCTGCAGGTGGAAGCCACGCCCAAGGCCAGCGGCATCCGCCACGAGCTGGTGCTGCAGCAGAACCCCGGCATGCTCGACGACGCGGAAATTCGCGCCCGGCTGGCCGCGCTTTCGGAGCTGAAGATCCATCCGCGCGCGAAGCAGGAAAACATCGCCCTGCTTGCGCGCGCCGAGCGTCTGTACGAAGAACATCTCTCCGCGCGGCAGACCTTGCAGCAGTGGATCGGCCACTTCCGGCAGGTGCTGGAAACGCAGGACGAACGCCTGATCCAGGAACACCGGCAGAACTTCAGCCAGGCGCTGGATTCGCTGGAGGCGCACGTTTGAACTGGGCGTTCGAACTGCTGGGGCTCCGGCCGGATGCGGAGGCGGCTGACGTCAAGCGCGCTTATGCACGCCTGCTGCGCACGACGCGGCCGGATGAAGATGCAGAGGCGTTCCAGCGGCTGCATGCGGCGTACAAGACGGCCCTGGCGCACGCCAACCGAAAAGCCGCCGCCAGCCCTGCGGCATCGATAAGCGCTCCACATACCGAAGCAGCGCGGCCATCACCTGCGCTCACGGCGGCACCCGCAACGCCACCCTCGACACCGGCCCATGCGCCGAATGTGAGCGTACCCGTCGTTGCGATGGGTCCGCTGACCGGCGCGGTCATTCAAGCCGCGGTGGACGCCCAGAACGGCAACGCGTTGCTGCGCTGGCTGCAGAGCCGCGCCGAGTTCTGGTCCATCCAGGTCAAAAGCCAGGCCGCGCAAGTGGTGCTGCAACGCCTGTTCCAGCAACCGCAGGCGATATCCGCCGAATGCATGGACACGTTGCTGCAGTTCTTCGATCTCAACCACGTGCTGTCCGGCGTCAATCCGGTTGCCTTGCAAAATTTGCGCATGCGGCAGCGGACTTTGTGGGAGCTGGTTCCGCAGAACCATCATGAACTGGCGCGACGCGCTGGCCTCATGCGCAATGGCCGGCCTGACGTGCTGCTGCTGAGGAAGAATCTTGCGCTGCTTGAACGCACTTTGCATTGGATCGGCGCAACCCGCGCGGCCATGCAATCCGATCGCGCGCGTAGCTTGGCCAACCTGGTTCGCGTGTTGTCCAACAACGGCCGTATCGATGACCTGCCACCGTCCATTGACCGGCCGCACGCGACGTTCTGGCTTCGCGCCGCAACGGCTGGTGCGCAACTGACACGTGAGCGCTTTATCCTCAATTCGTTGCGTGCAAGCGTGTTTGCGCTCATTACCGTGCTTGTGGTGGTTGGCGTTGGCGTGCTCAGCGCAGGTAGCGACGGCGTGAATTGGAGGGAGATGGCACGCGTATCGGGCGTTCTGGGCGGAAGCGTGCTCGGGCTGTGGCTGCTGCTTGCCGGATGCTGGTGGTTCGATCAATGGCAAGGCATGCCCGAAAGCGCGCCGACACGCTGGCCGTGGCTGCGCCGGCTTGCCATTCCCGCGGTATGCGCATCGAGCCTTGCCGTATACAGCATCAATCAGGCAACGCTGACGCAGCTGCTGATTTCGCTGTGCTTTATTTTCAGTATCCGCAAGCTTCGACGGCGGCTTATCGATGCAGGCGGCATCGGCAAGCGCTTCGATATTCCGCTCACCCCGATCATCTGGGTCGGCATCATGACGATAAGCGTGCTGTCGCGCATGCATAGCATCAGCGATATTTCCTTGATGCCGGTGCTGGCACTGCTCACGCTTGCGATCTCGATCGCAGATTTGTGGCGTCATCGCGCCTATCTGCATCCCAAGCTTGCACGTAACTGACCTTCGCTGCGCCTTCGTCAGATGCGTGCAAGTTACGTATCACGTTTCGATCGATCTGAACCGCTTCGCGTTCACTCGCTTGTGACGAAGGCGCACGCCGCTTAAACGCGCACCGCGTTTGCCACCTCGCAGAAAGATTCCTGTCATTCGCACCCGCTGAGATGCGCGCCTTCGGCTGAAGGGGAAAACCCGGCATCGCCGGCCAGCCGAAAGGTCGCGCACGGAGGGAGGGCGACAGGGGATCAGCGCAGGGAGTGCGACAACCTAACTCGACATAAGGACCAAGTCATGAAAAATCGTTGTGAACGTTCCAGCCTTGCCAAGGCCGCGCTGGCGGCCGTTTGCGCTTTCGGCGTCGCGCTGCCTGCGTTTGCGCAGCAGACGCTGGTGATCGAACCCGACCAGGGGCTTAGCTCGATCTACAGCCTGATCAACTCCGCCAGGTCGACCATCGACATGACGATGTACGAGCTGCAAGACACCACGGCGCAGAACGACCTGTGCAATGCAGCGGCACGTGGCGTCAAGGTGCGCGTCATCCTCGACGTGAACCATGAGCAGAGCAACAACACCTCCGCGTTCAACCAGCTCAGCAACTGCGGTGTGAGTGTGAAGTGGGCCTGGACCACATACGCGGCCACACACCAGAAGAGCATCCTGATCGACTACGGCACCTCGAATGCGCAAGTGGCGATCATGTCGCTGAACCTGACCAGTCGCTACTACAGCACCAGCCGCGACTATGCCGTGATCGAGAGCGACCCGGTCGACATGGGCGCGATCGAGGCCACCTTCAACAAGGACTTCGCGCATACCTCGGTGACGCCCTCGAACGGCGATGACCTGGTATGGAGTCCCACCAACTCGCGCACGACCCTGCTCAACGTCATCAACAACGCCACCACCAGCCTGCTGGTGGAAAACGAGGAGATGAGCGACAGCGGCATCGTCAGCGCGCTGGAAAACGCGGCCTCTGCCGGCGTGAACGTGACGATCGTGATGACCGACAACAGCAAGTACTACACCAATCTCGACGCGTTGAAGTCGTCCGGCGCGAACATCGCCACCTATCCGAACGACAACACCTCGCTGTACATCCATGCGAAGGCGATCGTGGCCGATTACGGCACCTCGAGCGCGGTGGCGTTCGTGGGCTCGGAGAACTTCTCGTATTATTCGTTGAACAAGAACCGCGAGCTGGGCTTGACCACGACCGATTCGGGCGTGCTGGATCAGCTCAACAGCACGATCAGCAACGATTATTCGGGTGCCAATCCGTACTAAAGATGTTTACCTGCGGATTGGAGCGGGCCTTGCGCTCGCTCCAATTCGCCGGCAAGCACAGTAGGTTGGGGTGCAAACCCCAACGTCGAAATGTATGGGCACGGCAACGTTGGGGTTTGCACCCCAACCTACGGAACTCAACGCTGCCGCGGCTTGAATTCCAGTGGCATGGCTTCGCCACGCGCACTCGCCGGCGGCTTGGGGCCGCACGCACCGCAGGTGCTGCAGCCATCGCTGCAGTTGCCGGTCGCCTGCGTTGGCTGCAGGCGACGCCCGAACGCGCGCACCCATGCCGCATGACCGGGCGCGCTGAAATGGATCGACGCGGCCGCCAGCCAGCGATTGGTGACCTGCGGCGCCAGCTTGCGGAACGCATACGTTGCACTGGCCAGCACCGCGAGGCCAATCACTACATATTGAAGCAGCAGACTCATGCTCACGAGAACAACCTCGCCACCTGATAGGTGATGAAGGATGCTGTGTACGCCACGGCAAACATGTAGCCGAAGGAGATCGCCACGTTGCGCCAGGAATTGGTTTCGCGGCGGATCACCGCCAACGTCGACATGCACTGGGGCGCAAACGCAAACCACACCAGCAGCGACAGCGCCGAGGCCAGCGAGAAATTATCGGTAAGCGCGTGCGCCAGGCCGCCGCTCTGCGCATCGCCACCAACGGCGTAGATCGTCGCCAGCGTGGCCACCGCCGTTTCGCGCGCCGCGAACGCGGGAATCAGCGACAGGCTGATCTGCCAGTTGAAGCCCAACGGCGCAAAGATGTGCTGCAGGAAACGCCCGAGATAGCCGGCGAAGCTGTAATTGATCGCCGGCCCGGTGGCGCCTTCCGGCGGCGCCGGGAAGCTGGAAATGAACCACATCAGCACCGTCAGTGCCAGGATCACGCCGGTCAGGCGCTTGAGGAAGATGGTGCCGCGTTCCCACAAGCCGATCGCGATGTCGCGCGCCCGCGGCAAGCGGTACGAAGGCAGTTCCATCAGCAATGCATGCTCGCTCTTGTCACGACGCAGGCGCTTGATCACCCAGCCCACCGCCATCGCGCCGGTGATACCCGCCACATACAGCGCAAACAACACCACGCCCTGCAGATTGAACACACCCAGCACACGCCGCGCGGGAATGAATGCGCCGATCAACAGCGCGTACACCGGCAGGCGCGCCGAACACGTCATCAGCGGCGCGACCAGGATAGTGGCCAGGCGATCGCGCGGATCGGTGATGCTGCGCGTACCCATGATGCCGGGAATGGCGCAGGCGAAACTCGACAATAGCGGAATGAACGAGCGACCGGTCAGGCCTACCGACACCATCAGGCGATCGAGCAGGAACGCCGCGCGCGGCAGGTAGCCCGATTCCTCCAGCATGAGAATGAAAAAGAACAGCACCAGGATCACCGGCAAAAAGCCGAGCACCGTGCCGAGGCCGCCGAAGATGCCGCTGACCACCAGATCGTGTAGCGGCCCAGCCGGCAGCACTGCGGCGGTATGCTCGCCCAGCCAGGCGAAGCCGTTGCCGATCAGGTCGCTCATCGGCTTGCCCGATGCATACACCGCCTGGAACACCAGGAACATCACCAGCCCTAGCGTGAGCAAGCCGAACACCGGATGCAGCGCCCAGCGATCGAGCGCATCGTCGATCACCGCCGTCGCGCGCGGCATCGTCACGGTGGCGGCCATCAGTTGACGCACTTCGCCGTGCAGATCGGCGCGGCTGGCCGGATCGTCCGGCAAGGCCGGGGGCGCTTGCGGCAAATCGCCATCCACGCGCTCGACCAGCGCGCGCGTACCGCCGCGTTTCACGGCGATGGTTTCCACCACCGGGATGCCGAGGCGACGCTGCAGCTCCGGCACGTCGATGGTGATGCCGCGATGGCGTGCTGCATCCATCATGTTCAAGGCCAGCACCACCGGACGGCCCAGGCGCTTCACTTCCAGCACGAAGCGCAGGTGCAGGCGCAGGTTGGTGGCGTCGGCCACGCAGATGATCAGATCGGGCGCCGCTTCGCCCGGATAATTGCCTTCGAGTACGTCGCGGGTGATCTGTTCGTCGGGGCTGGCCGCATCGAAACTATAGGTGCCGGGCAGGTCCAGGATCTGCATCACGCGGCCGGAGGGCGCGGTGAATCGCCCTTCCTTGCGCTCGACCGTGACGCCGGCGTAATTGGCGACCTTCTGGCGCCCGCCGGTGAGCTGGTTGAACAACGCCGTCTTGCCGCAATTGGGGTTGCCGACCAGGGCGATGCGCAGGCTGCCGGCGCTCATGCGATCTCCCGTACTGTCACGCGCGCGGCCTCGGCGCGGCGCAGCGCGAAGCGGGTCGAGCCGATCTGGATCAGCAGCGGATCCGCGCCGACCGGCCCGCGCGCCACCAGGCGCACCCGCTCGCCCGCCACAAACCCCAAGTCGCGCAGGCGCTGCGCGATCAGGTCTTCGGCATGGGCATCTTCGACTCGTTCAACCACGGCGTAAGCACCTTTCGGCAAATCGGACAGGCGCACGGTTGTCATGCTTCTAAATAAGAATGGTTCGCATTGTATCCTCTTTTCGCATTGGGTGCAGGACCGCACTCCCGAAGCGAGCGGGGCTTGCTCTACGCTTTAAGAAATCCCCGCACGGACGACCCCATGCCCACGACCATCCAGATCGCCGACCACGCCGGCATCCGCGAGCTTCGCCTCAACCGCCCGGACGTCCACAACGCCTTCGACGACCGGCTGATTGCCGAGCTTACCGCTGCCCTGGAAGACGCCGGCCGCGATCCTGCAGTGCGCGTAGTGGTGCTGACCGGCGTGGGCGCAAGTTTTTCCGCCGGCGCCGACCTCAACTGGATGCGCGGCATGGCCAAGGCCAGCGAGGCGGACAATCGTGCGGATTCGCTACGGCTGGCCGCCCTGATGCGCACGCTGCAGTTCCTGCCCAAGCCCACCATGGCCCGCGTGAACGGCGCCGCTTATGGCGGCGGCGTGGGCCTGATCGCCTGCTGCGACATCGCCATTGGCGTGGACACCGCCAAGTTCGGGCTGACCGAGGTGAAGCTGGGCCTGGTGCCGGCGGTGATCTCGCCGTACGTGATCGCCGCGATCGGCGTGCGGCAGGCCAGGCGCCTGTTCCTGACCGGCGAAATTTTCGACGCGGATACCGCCGCACGCATTGGCCTGTTGCATGAAGTGGTGTCGGCCGAATACCTGGACGACACCGTACACACCTTACTCAAGCAACTGGCCAAGGCCGGACCCGTGGCGCAGCACGAAGCCAAGCAACTGGCCTTCGGCATGCATGGCCTTACGCAAGCCGCGGCCGAGCGTATCGATCAGGAAAACGCTGCGCTGATCGCCCGCCTGCGCGTATCGCAGGAAGGCCAGGAAGGCCTGGCGGCTTTTCTCGACAAGCGCACGCCGGCCTGGATACAACCCAGCTGACGCCATGCTGGCAGCAGTTCCCCGCTAGCTTGTTCTCCACCCTTCCCCACCGAACGCGAGGCACGCCATGAAGCGCATCATCAATGTCGCCGATATCGAACTGGAACCCCGCCCACCCGGCTTCGCCGCCACCGGCGATGCCGCGCAACGCTTCGATGCACGCATGGGTCGCGTATCCATGCAACTGGGCGCGCAGAAGCTTGGCTACAACATCACCGCGGTGCCGCCCGGCAAGCGCGCGTTTCCGTTGCACAACCATCGCGTGAACGAAGAGATGTTCTTCGTGTTGGAAGGCGAAGGGGAAATCCGCATCGGCGAGGAGCGCCACCCGATCCGCCAGGGCGACATCATCGCCTGCCCGCCCGGTGGTCCGGAAAGCGCGCACCAGATCGTCAACACTGGATCGGTTGAAATGCGTTATCTCGCGGTGAGCAGCAAGCTATCCCCGGAGATCTGCGAATACCCCGACTCCAACAAGTACGGCATCCTGGGCGAGTTCGGGCCGGATGCGGAAGGCAAGCCGCAGATGGTTCGGATCGTAATGCGGCAAGGCGATACGACCGATTATTGGGAAGGCGAGTAGGTTGGGGTGCAAACCCCACCATCACGCGGCATGAAGATGGCGACGTTGGGGTTTGCACCCCAACCTACCTGTGCTGCGCCGCGCATCGGCGAGATCGCGCAATTCTGCTAGCTTTATGCGCTTTGCATCCCCAAGCAGCCCGGTGGAACCCGCATGTTCGAGCGCGTACTGATTGCCAATCGCGGCGAGATCGCCTGTCGCGTCATCCGCACCTGCCGCCGCCTGGGTATCCACACCATCGCGGTGTATTCCGAAGCGGACAAGGATGCGCAGCACGTACGCCTGGCCGATGAAGCCTGGCCGATCGGCGGGCCGCGTCCGGCCGAATCGTATCTGCGCGGCGATGCGATTCTCGACGTCGCCAAGCGGACCGGTGCGCAGGCAATCCATCCCGGTTACGGTTTTCTTTCCGAGAACACCGCCTTTGCGCGCGCATGCACGCAAGCCGGCGTGACGTTCATCGGCCCGCGTCCGGAGAGCATCGAAGCGATGGGTTCGAAGGCAGCCGCCAAGGCGTTGATGGAGAAACACAACGTTCCGCTGGTGCCGGGCTATCACGGCGACGACCAGGACACTGCCGTGCTTGCCGAGCAGGCGCGCAAGACCGGCTTTCCACTGATGATCAAGGCCGCGGCCGGTGGCGGCGGCAAGGGCATGCGCATCGTGCGCACGGAAAAGGAATTCGCCGATGCGCTGGCTTCCGCGCAGCGCGAAGCGGCCAGTTCGTTCGGCGATACGCGCGTGATTCTGGAGCGCTACGTCGAGCATCCGCGCCACATCGAATTCCAGGTATTCGGCGATGCGCACGGCACCGTCATCCACTTGAACGAACGCGAGTGCTCGGCGCAGCGCCGTTATCAAAAAGTGCTGGAAGAAACACCCTCGCCGTTTCTCGACGCCAAACGTCGCCAGGCAATGGGCGAAGCCGCCGCCGCCGCGGCCAAGGCGGTGAACTACGTGGGCGCGGGCACGGTGGAATTCATCGTCGGCCAGGACGGTACGTTCTATTTCATGGAAATGAATACGCGCCTGCAGGTGGAACACCCCGTCACCGAAGAAACGCTCGGCCTGGACCTGGTCGAATGGCAACTGCGCATAGCCGCCGGCGAAGTGCTGCCGCTGCAACAGCACCAGATCCAGGCGCGCGGCCATGCGATCGAAGTGCGTCTGTATGCCGAAGATCCGGATCAGAACTTCCTGCCCGGCTCGGGCAAGCTGCGCACGCTGCGCCTGCCGGCGCCATCCCGCCATGTCCGCCTGGATGGCGGCGTGGTCGAAGGTGACACCGTAACGATTTTTTATGATCCGATGATCGCCAAGCTGATCGTGCACGACTCCAATCGCGTGCAGGCCTTGCAACGCCTGCGCGAGGCACTGGCCGATTGCGAGATCGTCGGGCCGAAATCGAACATCGCTTTTCTCGAACGCCTGGCACGCCATCCGATAGTGGTCGAAGGCCGCATCGATACCGGTTATCTGGATCGCCACCTTGATGAATTTCTAACTGGTGATGCGGCACCCTCCGAGCATGCCCTACTCGCTGCCGCCACCGCTGCGTTGCTTCACGACGAACGTGCGGTGGTCGCCGCGACGGCGCACGGTAGCGATCCGCATTCGCCCTGGTCGCGCGCCGATGCATGGCGCATCGGGCACGCCGGCAAGCGCATCGTCGCGCTCAGTCTGCGCGAGCAGCGCTACGAGATCGAAGCGCATGGCCATGACGGCAATTATTCATTGCGACATCATTCGGCGCAGTGCGAAGTGCATGGCGCGCGCTTGCAGGATGACGCGCTCAGCGCACGCTTCGATGGCCAGGGCGTTCGCCTTGCCGTGCATGTCGATCAGGATCGCATCACCTTGCACGATGCAAACGGCCAACGCTACGCCTTCGCCCGCGCCGCGGCCTTTGCCTGGGCATCGAAGGAAGGCAGCGGCGGCAACCAGATCGTGGCGCCCATGCCCGGGCGCGTCGTGCTGGTGAAAGCAAACGCCGGCGATACCGTGGAAGAAGGACAGGAACTGCTGGTGATGGAAGCCATGAAGATGGAACTGGCCTTGAAGGCGCCGCGCGCCGGCACTATTGAAAGCGTGGGTGCAACACAAGGCGAATTTGTGGAAGCTGATGCCGTACTCGTTCGGTTCGCATCGTAACCGGCGCAAAAGTAACAGGAGCATCACATGAATACGAAGAGTCTTTATTCGTATGCCAACTGCTTCGCGTTGTGCCTGGGTGATCGTCAGGCGGCAGCGCGTGGCGCAGCGCCAGACGGGCCGTCTGGTAAAGCCGCGCGCTGCCGCCTGACAGTCACCCAGGTGCAACGAGGAGTGCTTGGCATATGAATACAGACTCTCAGGTCCGCATCGTCGAAGTTAGTCCACGCGACGGCTTGCAGAACGAAAAGACGCTACTGCCGCCCGACATCAAGATCGCGCTGATCGATCGGCTGTCCGCCACCGGGCTCAGGACCATTGAAACCACCAGCTTCGTCAGTCCGCGCTGGGTGCCGCAACTGGCCGACGCGGCGGAAGTGTTTCAACGCATCCGCAAGGTGCCCGGCGTGACCTACCCGGTGCTGGTGCCGAACGAACAGGGCTATCGGATCGCGCGCGAAGCGGGCGCCACCGAGGTATCGGTTTTCACGGCGGCTTCCGAAGCGTTCAATCGCGCCAACATCAATGCATCCATCGAGGAGTCACTGCAGCGCTTCGAACCGGTACTGCAGGAAGCGAAAGCCGAAGGCGTGAAAGTGCGCGGGTATGTTTCCACCGCGCTGGGCTGTCCGTACCAAGGTGACGTGCCGATCGAGGACGTAGTCAACGTCGCCAAGCGGCTGTACGAGATGGGCTGCTATGAGATCTCGGTGGCCGACACCATTGGCGTCGGCACGCCGGCCAAGGCGCGCGCCATGCTGCACGCCGTGGCGCAGGAAATTCCGATGCGCGCCTTGGCCGTGCATTTCCACGATACCTACGGCCAGGCGCTGGCCAATATCCTCGCCTGCCTGGAAGAAGGCGTACGCGTGGTCGACAGCGCCGTGTCCGGCACCGGCGGCTGCCCCTATGCAAAAGGCGCCAGCGGCAACGTCGCCAGCGAAGATGTGGTGTACATGCTGCACGGCATGGGCCTGGAAACCGGCATCAACCTGGACATGCTGGTCGCCACCGGCGCGTGGCTTTCGGCGCAGCTCAACAAACCCACCGCCAGCCGGGTGACCAAGGCGCGCACCACGGCGGCATGATCGAGGTGGGTGTTGGGGTTTGCACCCCAACCTACGTCACTCCCCTTGCGTCCGGGCGACCTGATATTTTTGGCGCCATGCCCAACGTCTTGATACGTCCCATCGAGCCGCGCGACAACGCCGCCATCGCCGCGATCATCCGCACGGTCATGCCGGAGTTCGGCGCCGATGGCCCCGGCTTCGCCATCCACGATCCCGAAGTGAACGACATGCACGCTGCCTACACGCGACCGCGCAGCGCGTATTTCGTGGTGGAACGCGATGGCGTGGTGGTCGGCGGCGGTGGCGTCGCCCCGCTGGAAGGCGGCGAGGCGGATGTCTGCGAGCTGCGCAAGATGTATTTCCTTCCCGAGGCGCGCGGCATCGGCGCGGGCAACGCGATGATGCTGCGCTGCCTGGAGACGGCTCGCGATTTGGGTTTCAAGCGCTGCTATATCGAAACGCTCACCGGCATGGACGCCGCGCAAGCGCTTTACCAGAAGCACGGTTTCACCGCTTTATGCGCACCGCTGGGTGGCACCGGGCATTTCGGTTGTGATCGGTTCTTCATCCGCGATTTGTAGCGAGCCACGCCATGACCCACCGCGATCCACGCATGAAGGCAAGCTCCGCAATTGGAAATACATGAAATGATTCGCACCGCCCGCCCCGACGACGCCGAAGCGATACACACGATCTACGCGCCCGCCATCGCCCATACCGCCATTACCTTCGAAACCGAATTGCCGGGCGCGGACGTGATGCGCCAGCGCATCATCACTCGCTTGCAGCATTACCCATGGCTGGTGTGGGAGGACCACGGCGAAGTGCTTGCGTATGCCTACGCCACGCGTTTCCGTGAACGCGCCGCCTACGACTGGATCGCCGAGACGTCGATCTATGTACACGAGAACGCCAGACGTCGCGGCATCGCGCGCAAGCTTTATGGCGTACTGCTAGACGTGATACGCCTGCAAGGCATCAACCAAGCGGTGGGCGTGATCACCATGCCGGGCGAAGTCAGCGTGGCATTGCACAATGCGCTGGGTTTCGAACCGGCCGGGATCTGGCGCAAGGCCGGCTACAAGCTGGGGAAGTGGTGGGACGTGGGCGTATGGCAAAAGGAATTGCAGACGCCGGTTATATCGCCCGCCTCCGTCGTTCCATTTCCTGCGCTTGATGCAGCGCCATTGCAAGCCGTGTTGAACGCCGCCGGATAAACTGCGCGGTATCCGGATTGGCCGACACATCACCAGCGACCCCTCCATATATATCGCGCAAAAATCCGACCCGACCGTCGGCTTTGGCGTCTGTTTGTTCGTCTTCCACCGGTGCTCAATGGAACTGCGTCGCAAGCGACGCATATCTACATTGCACGGGGAAACTTATGAACATGCATACCATCGTCAACTCGGCAGCCTGCTGTGCCATCGTGTTGCTGGGCTTGTGCTCAACGCCGCCTGCGCGGGCTGCCAATGCAGCTTCCATCAGCGCAGCCTACGTCGACATGTCCGACTACCTGCCTACCTGGCAACAGCAGGAAGCCTGGCTCAATCTTCAATATGCCCTGAAGCGGGATTTCGATAACGTCTGCGGCGATACCTTCTGTTCCGGGGAATACACCAATATCCAAGCGCTGAGGTATCGCTGCTCGGTCAACCGCACCACCGGGGTCATCGGCGAATGCATCTGGACCTTCGCAGCCAGTGACGAAAGCATCGATCCCGGCAGTGGCAAGGTGGTGGTACAGCCGCGCATATGGCAATGCCGCAGCCCGCTCGCGCCGTATACGCACGCGGAGGAACTGATCCAGGCCCTGGGAACCAGCCAGCCGTTGAGCAGGCCCTTGCCGCGTAGCAACCAGTCCTTGCATTACTCGTTGTCGGATTGTCTGTATTGAATGCCCATCCCACCGGCGGCGGCCCCCTCTCCTGCTTGCAGGGGAGGGTTGGGGAGGGTTGTACAAACTTGCCGCGCCGCTGAAATACACTGCGAGGTTGCTTCATCCCACCCTAGCCCTTCCCTCCTACACGTAGGGAAGGGAACACATTCCGGCACCCTGGTTACGGCCGAACCGTACCTGCCCTGGGTTACCATTACGCCTTTCGCTTTCCAGGGCATCCCATGCAACTCAACCAAGTCAAAGCCATCGTGACCGGCGGTGCGTCCGGTCTCGGCCATGCGGTGGCGCAGCATCTGGTGGCCAGCGGCGGACGCGTCGCCCTGTTCGACGTGAACGAGGACAAGGGCCAGGAAGTCGCCAAGGCGCTGGGCGCGTCGTTCCACCGCACCGACGTAACTTCCGAGGAAGGTGTAAGCGGCAACGTCGCCGCCGCCCGCGATGCATTGGGTGGATTGAACGTGGTGGTCAATTGCGCAGGCATTCTTGGCGCCGGACGCGTACTCGGCAAGGAAGGCCCGATGGCGCTCAGCACTTTCGCCACCACGGTAATGGTGAACCTGGTGGGCAGCTTCAACGTCGCCAAGGCCGCCGCTGCCTTGATGCAGCACAACGAAGCCGGCGAAGACGGCGAGCGCGGCGTGATCATCAACACCGCCAGTGTGGCCGCCTACGAAGGCCAGATCGGCCAGGCCGCGTATTCCGCATCCAAAGGCGGCGTAGTGGGCATGACCCTGCCGATGGCGCGCGAACTGTCGCGCTTCGGCATCCGCGTGGCGACGATCGCGCCGGGTATCTTCTGGACGCCGATGGTGGACAACATGCCGCCACAGGTGCAGGAATCGCTGGGCGCGTCGATCCCCTTCCCTTCGCGCCTGGGCAAGCCGGAGGAATTCGCCAGCACCGTGGCCTTCATCCTCGGCAATCGCTACATCAATGGCGAGACGATTCGCCTGGATGGCGCGGTGCGATTGCAGACCAAGTAATCCCCTTCATTCCAACTACCGACTCTTCTCATGAAAGCTTCCGACGTCAAGAAAGGTAATGTGGTCGAACACGAAGGCACCGTCTACCAGGTGCGCGATATCGAGCGCAGCTCGCCCACCGCGCGTGGCGGCAACGTCACCTTCCGTTTCACGCTGTATTCGATTCCGGGCGGACGCAAGTTCGACCTTAGCCTGCGCGCCGACGATGATCTGAAGGAAATGGATCTGGTACGCCGCGCCGCCAATTTCTCGTACATGGATGGCGACAATTACGTGTTCATGGACAACGAGGATTACACGCAATACACGCTCGGCCCGGAACTGATCGGCGACAATGCCGGCTACATCGTCGAAGGCGTGGAAGGCTACTACGTGCAGGTGATCGACGATGCGCCGGTCGGCTTGCAGGTGCCGACCAGCGTACTGCTCACCGTGATCGACACCGCGCCGGAGCTGAAGGGCGCCAGCGCCACCAAGCGCACCAAGCCGGCCAAGCTCGATACCGGCATTGAAATCCAGGTGCCCGAATACATCACCACCGATGAAAAGGTATGGGTGAATACGCTTACCGGTGAGTTCGCGGGGCGTGGGTCGGAAAAGACGTTCTGATCGGCTCGTCGTCACAAGCGAAACATCCTGAAGCCGATGAAATGGCACCTATTTGGCGCCATTTTCACATTCGTCGTCGCTAAATTCACAAAGCCGTTCGTCTGGACGGCTCGATGCCATCGACATCAAAGCAAAGCGTCACGTTCCACGCTTAAGTTCCCAGGCTTCCTCCATGAGGGCATTCAACGAATTTCTGGAGAGGTGTGCCATGAAAGCTTCCGAAGTGAAACAAGGTGACTGGGTTAAAGCAACTTTCCGAGTAGACGGTATCAGCTGCACCGTGTCGGCGAACGACCAACCCAAGTATCAATTTACATTAGTACAGCCTAACGGAAACGGACTCCTAACTGCGCTTGCCAACGATGATCTTGAAGTCACGCGCCCTGCCCAGTCTCCTGTCGAAGCCGGTTATGTAAGACCTTCAAGCCCGGGTCATTCGCCTGGAGTTGGATAGTAGAGACATGCCACAGCGAAGCACATAAGTCACCGCACGCGCATATGGCGCCCGTCGTGGCGCCTTTTTTTGCATGGACAAATAGACACCACGGGATGGCCATAAGGCATCATTCCCGCCATGCCCACCCGAGCCTACTCGCTACGCGCCAGCGTGCTGCAAAGCCTGACCGCGACCAAGCGTCCGGACGTGCCGCCGTGGGTGGTGATCCGCAATACGGCGGCAGTGGTGTTGCCGCTGGCGGTCGGCATGCTCACCGGTTACGAGGCGGCGGGCCTGGCGATCGGCGCAGGTGCGCTGGACACCATGTTTTCCGACCAGCCCGGGCCTTATCGTCAACGCGCGTGGCAGCTTTTTCTCGCTTCGCTGGCGGCCGGGCTCGCATCGCTGTGTGGTTTCCTGATCGGCGGCAACCTGCCGTTGATCCTGCTGGCAATGGCGGCCTTCGGCTTTTTCGGCGGCTTGCTGGTGGTGTTCGGCGTGGACATAGCGCGCGTGGGCATGACCAGCATGATCCTGCTGGTGATCACCGCTGCGACGCCGACCACGCTCGACCATGCCTTGATCGGCGCCGCGCTGATCTTTGCGGGTGGCCTGTTGCTGGCGCTGTTCTCCGTGGCGGCATGGCCATTGCAGCGTTACGGCCCCGAACGGCATGCACTGGCCACGGTCTATCGCGGCCTGGCTTCGCTGGCCCGGGAAAAGCGCCATAACGACGAAGACGTCCCCGCGCTGACCGAAGCGATGACCACGCTGCAGCAGACCTTGCTGGGCCGTCATCATGCCAGCGGTCGCGCGATGGAAGCCTTCGCGGTGTTGCTGGAGTTGGCCGAGCGTCTGCGCCTGGAGCTGGTCGCCATGGCCGAGCTGCATGGCGCCGCCAGCATCATCGCGATGTTCCGCGCGGATGCCGCACGCGTGCTCACCGCCGTCGCCGATGCGCTGGAAATTGGCGATTCGCCGGAACAAGCCGCGCGCGCCCTGCAAACCCTTCAAGCAAGCGAACGCGCCCTGCTCGATGACCACACGCGCAGCGACAGCGTGGCGGCGCACATCCACGCGCTTTCCGGCCAGCTCGCGGCGGCCGTACGCAACGCGAACTGGGCCGGATCGAACGGCGAGAAGCGTGCGGAAGCGGCGGAAATACGCCTGCCCGGCGCCTTGCGCGGCAGTTCGCCGCTGGCCACGCTGCGCGCCAATCTCACCACGCATTCGGTCGCGTTCCGGCATGCCATGCGCTGCGCGGTGTGCCTGACCATCGCGCTGCTGGTGTCGCGCGTGTGGCAGCTGCCGCACGGCTACTGGTTGCCGATGACCGCCGCGATCGTGCTGCGTCCGGATTTCGCCGCCACCTTCAACTTCGGCCTGCTGCGCGTGGTCGGCACCATTCTCGGCCTGGTGCTGACCACCGCCTTGCTGCACATCACGCCCCACGATCCCTGGGCGCACCTGGCCTTGATGGCGGTGTTGTGCATGGCGTTCCGCTATCTCGCCACCGCGCACTACGGCATTGCAGTGGCTGCGCTGACCGGCACGGTGGTGATCCTGTTGTCGTTCGAAGGCGTCAATTCCGGCACGGCCGTGATGGACCGCGTGCTCAATACCGCGCTGGGCAGCGGCATGGCCCTGCTTGCCTATGTGGCCTGGCCTACCTGGGAACGCGGTCGCGCCCGCTCCGCTCTTGCGGACATGCTGGATGCCTATGCCGATTACCTGCGCGCGCTGGCACGGCCGGAGCAGCGGCATGCCCATCTGGAAACGCGCACCGCGGCCCGCACCGCGCGCACCAATGCGCAGGCGTCGGTGGATCGCATGCAGGCCGAACCGGCCACGCCGCTGCATCTGCTCGAACTGGCCAATGCGCTGTTCCTCAACGGCAACCGGCTGGTACGCACGGCGATGACGCTGGATGCATTGCTGCACGACTGCGATACCTTGCCCGAGCAGGTGGAAGTCACCCACTTCGTGGAGCGCGCGGCCACCCATCTGCACAATCTGGCTGTTGCGCTGCGCAACAAGCAGGTGCCCTCACCCGCGCCGGACCTGCGCCAATTGCAGCGCAGCCTTTCTACCCTGCTCGCGATGGCGGACGACCGCTCGCGCGCCGAACAGCTCGTGCGCATCAGCGACCGGCTGGTCGACAACATCAACACGCTGGCCCACGTGGTCGGGCGCGGACCGCAGGAGGCCGCGGCAGCGCAGAACGGGAAGCACGTGCGGCCTTGAAGCCCGCGGCGGCCCCTGAAACGGCATGTCATGGGTCGCCGGCCGACGACAAACTGTTACATCTGCAAGCGTTACACTGGGCGCATGCTGAAAATCGACACCCACGCCCACATCCTCCCGCGTGACTGGCCCAATCTCGCCGCCAAATACGGCAACGACGCCTTTCCGGTGATGATCCATGGCGACGGGCGGCATCGCATCTACAAGGACGGCAAGTTCTTCCGCGAGGTGTGGGAATCCTCGTTCGATGCGCAGCACCGCATCAACGACTACGCCCGCTTCGGCGTCGCGGTACAGGTGATTTCAACTGTGCCTGTGCTGTTCTCGTATTGGGCGCCGGGCTATCAGGCGCTGGAGTTGCATCGGCATTTGAACGACCACATGGCCGGCGTCTGCCAGGACCATCCCACGCATTACGCCGGCATCGGCACGGTGCCGCTGCAAGCGCCGGACCTGGCCATCCGCGAACTGGAGCGCTGCATCGACGAGTTGGGCCTGTGCGGCGTGCAGATCGGCTCGCATTGCAACGACTGGAACCTGGACGCGCAGGAACTGTTCCCGTTCTTCGAAGCCGCCGCCGATCTCGGTGCAGCGATCATGGTGCATCCATGGGACATGATGGGCGCGGCCAGCATGCCCAAATACTGGATGCCGTGGCTGGTGGGCATGCCCGCGGAACAATCGCGCGCGGCCTGCTGCCTGGCCTTCGGCGGTGTGCTCGAACGCTTGCCCAAGCTGCGCGTGATGCTGGCGCACGGCGGCGGCAGTTTTCCGTGGACCATCGGGCGCATCGAGCACGGCTTCCGCATGCGACCGGATCTGGTCGCTACCGACAACCCGCGCAATCCGCGCGAATATCTCAAGCGCCTGTATTTCGATTCATGCGTGCACGACCCTGCGGCGCTGCGCTATCTCCTGGATGTGACCGGCGTCGACCGCGTCATGCTCGGTACCGATTATCCTTTCCCGTTGGGGGAGCAGGAGCCGGGCAGCGGCATCGAATCGCTGCACTTGGACGAACCGACCCGTGCCCGCCTGTTTCACGGCACCGCGCTGGAATGGCTGGGGTTGCCGCAACGCCGCTTCGTTCAAACCACTATTCCTGAGGAACACGCATGACTTTCAGCCGTTATCTGGCGACCGCTTTTCTCGCATGGGCCGCCATCGGCGCCGCGCATGCCGACGATGTCACCATGGCATCGAGCAGCGTGCACTTCAGCACCCCCTCGACGTGGGTCGGCATCATGCAGGTGGATGGCGATCCGGAAGTGCGTGTGTTCCAGGTGCCCGATCCGTCGCCCAGCGCCAGCAGCACGCTGGCGCGCGTCAGCATCACCGTGAAACAAGAACCGGATGTGCAGGCGTTCAACGACTACGTCAACGCGGCGATGAGCAAGGCCAGGAACCTCAAGGATTACCAGCCAGGCACGCGTCCGGCAGGCGACCAGAACAGTTTCATCTACACCGCCAGCGAAAGCGGCACGCCCTACACCTATGTCGAGCGTTACTGGTTTCGCAGCGGCCACGCCATTCAACTGCGTTGCGCGCGCCCTTCGGCCAGCCAGGCTGGACAAAGCTGGGCGGCGACGTTCGACAAAGGCTGCAGTGACATCGCTGTTGCGTTGAATGGCTGATCCATCACTACATACGGTCCTCCCTCGTCGTCATTCCCGCGAAAGCGGGAATCCATTTTGCTCCCAAGCAAAAGGCGAAGATGGATTCCCGCTTTCGGGGAATGACGGCGAGGGAGACAAACACTATCTCAGGCTTGGAAACGCCCATGCCCACACCCTACGAAGCCACCAACGAATGGTCGCAAGCCCAGGACGCCGCCGATCCACTGCGCGGATTCCGCAATGAGTTCCTGATTCCCCCGCACGAAGGCGGCGACAGCTACTATTTCTGCGGCAACTCGCTCGGCCTGCAACCGCGGGCCGCACGCGAGGCGGTCAACGCGGAGCTCGATTACTGGGGCGAACTGGGCGTAGAAGGCCATTTCAAAGGCCGGCTGCCGTGGATGGACTATCACGAATTCGTGCGCGACCACCTGGCCGAACTGCTCGGTGCACAGCCCGAAGAAGTGGTCGCGATGAACACGCTGGGCGTGAACCTGCACCTGATGATGGTGAGCTTCTACCGTCCCACACCGGACCGCCACGCCATCCTGATCGAAGCCGGCGCCTTTCCCACCGACCGCTATGCGGTGGAATCGCAGATCCGCTATCACGGCTTCAGCCCGACGCTGTCGCTGATCGAACTGGAAGGCGATGAGCCCAACGGCACGCTGTCCATGCAGGCGATCGAACGCGCACTGGCCGAACACGGTTCACGCATCGCTTTGGTGCTGCTGCCGGGCGTGCAATACCGCACCGGCCAGGCGTTCGACCTCAAAGCCATCACCGAGCTTGGACACGCGCAAGGCTGCCAGGTCGGCTTCGACCTCGCCCACGCCGTGGGTAACCTGCCCATGCAGTTGCACGACAGCGGCGCCGACTTCGCCATCTGGTGCAGCTACAAGTACCTCAACAGCGGCCCTGGCGCGGTGGGCGGCGCCTTCGTGCACGCACGCCACGCCAATGCCGCCCTGCCACGCTTCGCCGGCTGGTGGGGCCATGACAAAGCCACGCGCTTCCAGATGGGGCCGGAATTCGTACCCACGCATGGCGCGGACGGCTGGCAATTGTCCAATCCTCCGATTCTCTCGCTCGCACCGATGCGCGTTTCGCTGGATATCTTCCACCGCGCCGGCATGCAACGCCTGCGTGAGAAATCCCTGCAGCTGACCGGCTATCTGGAATGGCTGGTGCAAACGCAGCTGCCCGATGTGCTGGAAGTGGTCACGCCGAAGGAACCCGAACGCCGCGGCGCGCAACTATCCATCCGCGTGCTAGGCGGCCGCACGCAAGGGCGCGCGTTGTTCGAATACCTGATCGACAACGGCATCATTGGTGATTGGCGCGAACCGGATGTGATCCGGATTTCGCCAGTGCCGTTGTACAACCGCTTTGCGGATTGCCTAGCGTTTGCGCAGGCGGTGAGGCGTTGGAAAGAGCGGGTGTAGGTTGGGTTAGCGCAGCGCAACCCAACATCTTCAGAGCAGCATCGTTGGGTTACGCTGCGCTAACCCAACCTACCCTACTACGCAATTACGAAGACGCCATGCGCGGGGTGCCGATCTTCAACCACGCCTTGGCGATCTTGCCCGCCTGCACTTCATAGATCGCGATGACGTCGATCTCGCCCACGCCTTCGGGAAAATTGCGCGTCACCAATTCCTGATCGACGACCAGGTTGCCGACGCGCATGCGGTGGACCAAACGCGCGTGCAAATCCGGTTCCTTGAAACGCAGGATATGCCGCTCACGAATCTGCGCTGCGCTATTGGCGAGCAGTTCCGATGGGAAGAGGTGATATTGGCAATCGTCCGCCCACCATTGCATGAAGCGGTCGATGTCCTTCGCGTTATAGGCGTCCAGTTGCTCTTGCACTGGGCGGAGGATATCCGCTTCGTTCGGTTCGTTTGTCATGAATACCCTTGTGATTACAGACGGCTTTGCGGATGACGCACTTGCCCGTCACCACGCACGATAAAACGCTCCACCGTCAACGCTTCGGCGCCCATCGGGCCGTAGGCATGCAGGCGCGTGGTGGAAATGCCGATTTCGGCGCCCAGGCCCAGTTCGCCGCCATCGGAGAAACGCGACGAGGCGTTCACCATCACCACCGCCGAGCGAATCGCCTGCACGAAACGGCGCGCAGCCTGCTCGTCGCGGGTAGCGATGACTTCGGTGTGATCGGAGCCGAAACGCTGGATGTGGCCGATGGCCATGCCGAGGTCGTCGACCACGCGCACGGCGAGGATGAGGTCGAGGAATTCGGCGGCGTAGTCGTCATCGGTGGCAGGGCGCATGCCTTCGACCAGCGCGCGCGAACGTTCGCAGCCGCGCAATTCCACGCCGCGCTCCTGCAGCGCCTCGGCTGCCTTCGGCAGGAACGAGGCAGCAATATCGCGATGCACCAGCAAGGTTTCCAGCGCGTTGCACACGCCGGGTCGCGAAGTCTTGCCGTCGACCAATAGATTCAAGGCCAGCACTTCGTCCGCGCTGGCATCCACGTACAGATGGCACACGCCTTTGTAATGCTTGATCACCGGTACGCGCGCATGTTCAGCCACGAAGCGGATCAGGCCTTCACCACCACGCGGAATCGCCAGATCGATCACGTCGCTGAGCTGCAGCAGTTCCACCATGGTTTCGCGGCGCAGGTCTTCGACCAGGGTGATCGCCGCAGCGGGGATGTCATGTTTTTCCAGCGCCGCGTGCAAGGCCGAGGCAATCGCCATGTTGGAATGCAGGGCCTCGGAGCCGCCGCGCAGGATCACCGCATTGCCGGCCATCAAGCACAGCGCCGCCGCATCGGCGGTTACATTGGGACGGGCTTCATAGATCATCGCGATCACGCCGAGCGGTATGCGCACGCGTTCCACTTCTAGACCGTTCGCAAGCGTGTCGCGGCGCGTCACCAGGCCGACCGGATCAGGTAACGCGGCGATCTCGCGCACGGCGTTGGCGATGCCGGCCAGGCGCGATTCGTCCAGGCGCAGGCGATCGAGCATCGCGCCTTGTGTGCCTTTGGCCGTAGCCTGATGCAGGTCGCGCGTGTTCGCATCGAGGATCGCATCGCGGCGTTCCTCCAGCATCGACGCCATGTCGTGCAGCAGCTTGCGCTTGGTGCCGGTATCCAGTGAAAACATTGCCTGCGATGCGTCCTTGCAGGCCAGGGCCAGGGTACGAATCTCGCTCATGCTTGCGCTTCTCCTGCCGGATCAATCAAGGTGGCCAGGTCATCGCGATGCACGATCTCCGTGCCATAGCTGTAACCGAGCACGGTGGCGATGTCGCGACTGTGGCGCCCCGCCAGGCGGCGCACTTCGGCCGCACCGTATTGGCTCAAACCGCGCGCCACCGGGCGATCGTTGGCGTCGACGATCTCGACCAGGTCGCCACGATGGAATTCGCCCGCCACATCCAGGATACCGCCGGGCAGCAGCGACGCGCGGCCACCGGTCAACGCGCGCACGGCGCCGGCGTCCACGCTGATGCGACCGCTGCCGGCCGGTGCGTGGCGCAGCCAATACTTGCGCGCCTGCAACCGATTGCCGGCGACCTCGATCAGCGTGCCGCGTAGAAGCCCCTCTTCAAGCGCCCGCACCGTGGCTGTTTCGCGGCCACTGAACAAAGCGGTAGGAATGCCGGCCGCTGCCGCTTTTTCGGCAGCCTGCAGTTTGGTGCGCATGCCGCCGGTACCCACGTCCGTACCGCTGCCACCGGCCATGGCAATGATGGCCGCGGTCAGTTGCGGCACGTGCCCGATGGGCTCGGCGGACGGATCGCGCCGCGGATCGGCGTTGTAGAGCGCATCGACGTCCGAGGCAATCAGCAGCAGGTCCGCGTCGACCAGCGCGGCAACGATAGCGGCTAGGTTGTCGTTGTCGCCGAGCTTGAGTTCGTCCACGGCAACGGTGTCGTTTTCGTTCACTACCGGCAGCACGCCCAGCATCAGCAGCTCACGCAAGGTGGCGCGCGCGTTGAGATAACGGCGGCGGTTGCGCAGGTCATCATGCGTCAGCAACACCTGCGCGACGGCGCGTTCCGACAAGCTTTGCCACAAGGCAATCATCGGCGCCTGGCCCAACGCCGCAAGCGCCTGCTTGGCGGCGAGTTCGGGACCCAGCGCGGTGCGTTCGCGCAGTAGCGCGCGACCCGCTGCCACGGCGCCGGAGGAAACCAGCACTACTTCGCGCCCTGCCTTGTGACTGGCCGCAATAAAAGCTGCCAACGCCTGTGCATACCGCGACGTCAATCCACCACCATCGGCGGCAAGGAGATTGCTGCCCACTTTCAGTACGGCGCGGCGCCACGTCGGCAACCTGTGTTCGGGTAACGCACGACTCGTCACAGCGAAGTGCCCTCCTGCGGCGCAGCCATCCGGTCGCCATGGCTTTGGGGTGACGACACCACGATGAAGCGTGCGTCTATAGCACCAACGTTGCGCACCTGATGTGCGCTTCCCGGCGGCACGTGCAAGCCTTCGCCATCATGCAGACGGTGCACGTTACCTTCCAGCTCGATCGTCACCTCGCCTTCAAGCGCATAAAAGAACTGGCGCGCACGCGCGTGACGGTGCCGCTGTTCGAAACTGCCGGGTGGCATGCGTTCTTCGATCACGCTCAGTTCGTCCAGCGCGAGCAAATGCCAGCCGTCGCAGGACTGTCCCCAATGATAGTGTGGTGCGTTTGCCGTGCTGACGATGCTCATGCGGGCTCCACTATGACGACAGGCTGTCCAGACGTTGCCGCAGGAGATCCAGGCGCAGATCGTTACCCGAACCCGGCGACGTGCGCGCCGCCAGACTCGATTCAGGCGTGCGCCCCTGCCCAGCTTCCGAAGCGGCTTGCGCCGCCGCTTTGTAGGCATCGCGGAACGGCACGCCGGCAGCGGCCTGCTCGATCGCGACGTCGGTGGCATACATGGCCGGCTCGATCGCCGCACGCATGGCGGCTTCGTTCCACTGCATGCGCGCGAGCAGGTCCGGCAACAGTTCCAATGCAGCCAGACCGTGCGTGACACCATGGAACAGCGAACCCTTTGAGAACTGCAGGTCGCGCTGATAACCCGACGGCAGCGAAAGCAGGTTCTCAATCTCGCAACGCGCCGCAGCAACCGTGGCGTAGGAGGCACGCAACAATTCCACCACATCCGGATTGCGCTTGTTGGGCATGATCGAACTGCCAGTGGTGTATTCCGGCGGCAGCGAGACGAAGTTGAATTCCGCGGTGGTAAACAGCGACAGATCCCATGCCAGGCGACGTGCATCCAGCATCGCGCTGCTCAAAGCTTCCATCGCGGCCATTTCGAATTTGCCGCGCGAGAGCTGCGCGTAGATTGGCGACACCTGCATGCGGCCGAAGCCCAGCGCCTGCGTGGTGTGTGCGCGATCCAGCGGCAGGTTCACCCCATAGCCGGCGGCGGTGCCGAGCGGATTGGCGTCGATCCACGCCGCCGTCTGCTTGGCGCGCCATGCGTTGTCGACAAAGCCTTCCGCGAAACCTGCAAACCACATCGCGGTGGACGACACCACCGCGCGCTGAAGATGCGTGTAACCCGGCAACGGCAACACTGGCTGCGCGGCGCGTTGCAGGCAGGTTTCGGCAATCGCACGGCAATGCGTTTCCAGCAGGGCCAGCTTTTCCTTCAACCACAGGCGCGTGGCGACCAGGATCTGATCGTTGCGACTGCGACCGGTGTGTACGCGGCGGCCCGCATCGCCCAGGCGCTCGGTAAGGCGCGCTTCGATGGCGGAGTGGCCGTCTTCGTAGCGCTCGTCCAGCACGAAGCGGCCAGCGCGAAAATCCTCGGCCAGCGCATCCAGTTCGCGCTTGAGATCATCCCGTTCCGTCGCGCTGACCACGCCAATGTTGGCCAGGCCTTCCACATGCGCCTTGCTGGCGGTGATGTCGTGCAGGAAGAACTCGCGATCCAGCAGCACGTCATCGCCGGCGAGGAACTTCATGATTTTAGCGTTGGTTTCGACGCCGGCTTTTTGCCAAAGGAGGTTGGTCATGATGGATAACTCTTGGAGTGCGGCCGATTTTTGATGGGCGTCATTCCCGCGAAGGCGGGAATCCATGCCGCTCCAGGGCCAGAAGCCAAATGGATTCCCGCCTTCGCGGGAATGACGTCAAGAAACAACAAACAGGGCGGAAAGTGAAAGCGCATTAAGGAATCAAAGCGGAATCGCCGCGTACTCATCCACCCCGATCGCGCGATTGATGTTCTGGATCGCCTGCGTGGCTGCGCCCTTCAGCAGATTGTCCAGCGTCGCCACCACCACCACGCGCTTGCCGTCGGCCGACAGCGTGAAACCGCCGACTTCGGCGTGATGCTTGCCGGCCACCCGGCTTACCCATGGCGCTTCGTCCAGCACGTGCACCAGCTTTTCGCCTTCATAGGCATGCTGGAAACGCGCCAATACATCCTCACGCTTGAGCACACGCGAAAGATAAAGATTGGTGGTAACCGTGAGGCCCCGAAAATGCGGTGCTACATGCGGCATGAATTCCACCGGGATGCCTAGATGCCGGCTGGCTTCCTTCTCGTGCATATGGCCGGTGAGCGAATACGGCATCAGATTGTCGCGCAGCTTTTCCGGATCGTTCTTGTCGGAGGGCGTGGTGCCGGCGCCGGAGTAACCGGATACGCCGAAGCACACCGGCGGCGCGGCCAGCAGATCCTTGAGCGGCGCAACGGAAAGCTGGATCGCCGTGGCGTAGCAGCCGGGATTGCTGATGCGCTTTTCGCCACGCCACTTGTCGCGGGTGAGTTCCGGCAGGCCGTAGTACCAGCTGTTGTCGAAGCGATAGTCCGCCGACAGATCGACGATCACCGGATCTTTTCCGGCCGCATCGAACGCTTCCACATAGGCCGATGCTTTGCCATTGGGCAACGCCAGCACCACCACGTCGGCGTCGAGCGCGGGCAATTCTTCCGCCGTAGGCGAGCTGTAGCGCAGATCGCCCTGGTAGCCGTCGATGTTGTTCTCAACGCGCTGTCCGTTCAATTCGCGCGAGGAAACGTAGGCAAGCTCCAGCGCAGGATGCGCCGCAATCAGCCGGATCAGTTCCGCGCCCGTATAACCGCGCGCGCCGACGATACCGATGCGTTTCTTGGAAGTGGCCATGGTCATCAATCGATCAAGGTGGGTTGGCGCATGGCGCAATGCTCCACGCAGCGCGCGATAGTGTCGAAACCGTCCAGGCCGTACCAGAACACTTTCCAGCGTTCCTGCTTGTAGCAGCCATCCGATTCGGCGTAATAGAAATGGTTGATCTGGTTGCCGTGGCGCGAACGCCAGAACAGGCGCGGATTCTCCTCGCGCATCACCAGCCACACGGCACGACCCAGGCCTTCGCCTTGCGCGTCGTCGAGCACGGCGAACTTGTCGAGATAGATCAGGCCGTTCTCGTTGGTGAGAATCATCGCGGCGCGATAGTTCTCGCTGACGTACACGCGATACGGTGTGGTACGCGTGAAGTAATCGTCCACCAGCGTGCGTCCGAAGCTCGACTCGATCAGCGTACGCATGCGCGCCTGGTCGATGCCTTCCCAGCTGTCGAAGCGGAACACCTTCTCGCCACGGCGCACCAGCGTGCCCGACCCTTTGTGCGTGAACAGCTCCTTCGCCAGTTCCGACGGGCGCGTGATTGACACCGACGAGGTCAACGGCAGGCTTTGCAAGAGATCCGCGATCTGTTCGATCTTCACGCGCATGCCACCGTTGATCCACGGCTGCTGGATCAGGTGCTCGAACTCCGTGCTCAGGTTGATCGAATCGATGATCTGGCCTTTGTCATCGAGCAGCCCGCCAGTGCCGGTGAGGAAGATGATCTTGTACGGCTGCAGCACGCGCACCAGTTCGTTCGCCGCAAAATCGGCATTGATGTTGAGGAACTGGCCTTCGTCGGTTTCGCCGAGGCTCGCGATCACCGGAATGGAGCCGGCGCGCAGGCTGGCTTCGATTGGCGCGAGGTTGATGCTGTCGACCTTGCCGACCATGCCGTAGGTGTCCTTGTCCAGGAAGCTGGACATGAACACGCCCGACGGCACCGACGTGGCGCGCGTATCCATCGCCTGCAACGCTTCGACCAGGCGCAGGTTTTCCTGCTGGAATACGCGGCGTACGATGCCCAGCGCCTTGGGCGAGGTGACGCGCAAGCCGTTCACGGTCTGCTTGGTGATGCCGGCCGCTTCCAGTTCCACATCGAGCTGCGGGCCGGCCCCATGCAGCACGATCGGCGTCAAGCCGACTTGCTGCAGGAAGGTCAGCGACGAGGTCAGATCATTCAATTCGTCGCGCAGCACCGCGCCACCGACCTTCACCACCGCGAAGCGCTTGGCGTCGAGCTGCGAAAAACGCTTGAGATACTGCTGGATTTCCTTGGCGCTGCCCATCGCGGACAGCAGCCGCACGATGGTCTGGCGAGTGTTTTTATGCGCTTCCACGGTTATGTATCCTTTGCGTTCATCCCTGAACGCGATGAGTCAAAAAGTGGCCGTCCTTGGCCACACTTTTCAACGATCCGGTAAATGGTTTCTGCGTAATCTTGTAGTTGGTCCAGCGCGACCCATTCGTCTGCGGTGTGCGCCTGTGCGATGTCGCCAGGACCGTAGACGAATGAGATATAGCCGGCTTCGGAAAACAGCGCCGCTTCGGTCCAGAAGTTCACCGCGTTGCCAACGGGAATGCCCAGTTCGTCGGCGATGTCGCGTGCGGCGAGGCGACGCGTTTCGGCATTGGGCACATCGCCCGCGGGCAGCGACATGCCGCGGAACAATTCTTCGTAGCTCTCCGGATGGGGTTCCACCAGGGTGCGGAAGGTTTCCAGCAACTGATCCGGATCCATGCTGGGCAAGGGGCGAAAACCGAACCGCACATCGGCGGTGGGCGCGATCATGTTCGCCTTGATGCCGCCTTCGACGCGACCGATGTTGAAGCGCAGGCCGGTGAGACCGCCGAAGCGTTCGTGCGACAGCTTTTCCACATGATCCAGCGCAGCCGCGCCCCAGCGGATCGCCTGATGCACGGCGCTGTCGCTGGCCTTGATTTCACCGGATGCATGCCCGGCCTGCCCGCTGAAACGCATCTGCACCGAATGGATGCCGCGATGCGCCAGCACCGCTTCACCGCGCGTGGGTTCGGCCACGATCACCGCATCGTATTTCGGCGCATGCTTGAGAAAGGCGGCGATGCAGCGCGGATCGTTGGCTTCTTCGTCGGTGGAAAACAGCAAGGCCAGATCGCCATCGCAGGCATTCGCCACCGCGACGAGTGCGGCAGCGGCGCCCTTGATATCGCACGCGCCAAGACCGATCGCGCGATCTTCCGTCACCTCCAATACATGTGGATCGCGCGTCCAATGCGGCGAATCCGGCACTGTGTCCAGATGTACGTTGAACAAATACTTCGGCGTGCCGCGCACGGCGTATAACGTCACTGCGCCAGCACCGTGATCGGTCACCGTAACCTCGAACCCCGGTAATTGCTCGCGCAGGTAATCGAAGATGCCGCCCGTACCGATTTCGCGCGGTGGGTTGCGCGTGTCGAACGACACGAGCGCGCGCAGATGCGACAGCGTTGCATCCAGCAAGGTTGCGTTCCCCAAGGCTGCACTCATCGATTGACCTCAGCCCACAAGGTGCTGCTCATGCCGAACAGCTTGATAAAGCCCTCCGCCTCGGCCACGCCCCAATCGGCGGCCTGCGCATAGGTGGCGTTCTTGGCATTGAGAATATGCGCCGACTCCACCGCGACCGCAGTGACGGTGCCGCCATTGGTTTCCAATGTGACCTCGCCTTCCACCTTGGACTGGCTGGAGGCCAGGAAGGCTTCCAGGTCGGTCTTGAGCGGATCGTGGTAGAAGCCTTCGTACACCAGTTCCACCCACTTGCGCGCCACGTCCGGTTTGAAGCGATTCTGCTGTTTGGTAAGCACGGTTTCTTCCAGCGCACGGTGCGCCGCCAGCAAGGCGGTGAGGCCCGGCGCTTCAAAAATGATGCGGCCCTTGAGGCCGATGGTGGTATCGCCGGTGTAAATGCCGCGTCCCACGCCGTATTGCGCGAACAGCTGATTGAGCTTGGCCAGCAGCATGTGGCCTTCGATCTTCTCACCATCCAGCGCCACCGCTTCGCCGTTGACGAAGCGCAGCTTCACTCGCAGCGGTTTGGACGGCCATTCGGCGCGCGGCTTGCACCAGCCGATGGCGCCCTCGCCCGGCGCCTGCCAGCGGTCGATCTCGCCGCCGGACATGGTCAGGCCCAGCAGGTTCTCGTTGATGGTGTAGCTCTTCTGCTTGGCGCGCACGCCAAAGCCGCGCTGCTCCAGATAGGCCTGTTCGTAGGCGCGGGTCTGGGTGTGTTCCTTCTGGATCTCGCGGATCGGCGCCACGATCTCGTAATCGCCCTGCGCCTTCACGGCCAGGTCGAAACGCACCTGGTCGTTGCCCATGCCCGTGCAGCCGTGCGCGATCGCCTTGGTGCCCAGTTCTGCGCAACGCTTGAGCGCGGCGTCCACGATCAGGTAGCGATCGGATACCAGCAACGGATACTGCCCCTGATAACCCTCGCCCGCCCACACGAAGGGCTTGACGAAACCGTTCCAGATCGCCGGGCCGCCATCGACGGTGACATGGCTGGCCGCCTTCAGTTCCTTGGCGCGCGCTTCGATATAGGCGCGCTCCTCGGCGTCCACGCCGCCAGTATCGGCGAACACGGTGTGCACGGCCCAGCCCTGTTCCTGCAGATAGGGAATGCAGAAGCTGGTGTCGAGACCGCCGGAGAAGGCCAGAACGATGTCTTTGCTCATGATGCTTGGGATCCAAAAAGAAAGGTTGTTTACACGGTTTCGATGACAATGCGTGGTTCGCAACGCACGGGAAAATTGACGGAATTGGCGATGAAGCAGGCGTGGTGGGCGTCCTCGTGCACGCGCTTGGCCACTTCCGGATCGCTGTCGGCGGTGATGGTCACGCGCGGGCGCAACACCGCCTCGGTGAAGCGGCCATCGTTGCCGCGTTCCTGCAAGGTGCCCACGGCATCGTCGACGTATTGGGTAACCACCACGCCCGCCACGGCGGCCAGATGCAGGTACCACAGCATGTGGCAACCCGACAGCGCAGCTACCAGCAGGTCCTCGGGATTGTGCTTGCTGCCATCACCGCGAAAAGCGGCGTCGGACGAGCCGGCGATCACGGGTTTGCCGGCCACGTGCACTTCATGCTCGCGGCCATAACCTTGATAGGTTCTGGTGCCGCTGCCATGGTTGCCGGTCCACACCACTTGCACGGGATACTGGTGTTGCCTATCGGTCATGTCGACGTTCCTCGGCTTGTTGCATCAGTGTGGCCAGCTCGCCATCGCGCCGGCCGGCGCGTTCGGCCAGGCCGTGAAGTACGCCGGCGCGGTTGGCATCGGGGTGGTTCTGGCTCAGTTTGAATTTGCCTTCGATGCGCTCAACAGCGATGTCGATGCCGACGATCATGCCGAGCATCTTTTCGATGTGATCCTCCGGCGCGTCATCGACATGCCAGGGCTTTGATTGGGTGGCTTCGTGGCGATTGGTCAACCGTTCCAGCAGCTCGCGCAACCAGGCCTTGTCTTCCACCACGCGCAGACGTCCATGCACGTGCACTACGGCATAGTTCCAGGTGGGCACTTCGCGTCCGGTGACGTGCTTGCTCGGATACCAGTTGGGGCTGATGTAACCGTCGGCCCCGTGGAAGATCACCAGCACCTGCGCGCCGTCCGCCTTCGCCAGCTCGTTGCCGCGCGCCACGTGGCCGTGCAGCGCGGTGTCGCCGACCAGTTCCAGCGGCACGTGATTCGCCGCCAGACCATCGGCGCCGTGCATGATCACGGTGGCGAACGGGTAGTCGCCAATCAGCGCGTGCAGTACGTCGCTGCGCGTTTCGTGGAAGGACTTGGGCAGGTACATGGATCGCTCAGCGCTGTGCGATCAGCGAGGCCATTACCGCTTTCTGTACGTGCAGGCGGTTCTCGGCTTCGTCGATGGCGATGCAGGCGGGCGAATCCATCACCGCATCGGTGGCCTTGATGTTCCGGCGCAGCGGCAGGCAGTGGCTGAACACGCCGTTGTTGGTCAGCGCCATCTTCGCCTCGTCGACGATGAAGTGCTTGTGCGCATCGCGAATCGGCTTTTCGTTTTCCCAGCGGCCGAAGAACGGCAGCGCACCCCAGCTCTTGGCGTAGACCACGTCGGCGCCGCGATAGGCTTCTTCGATGTTGTGGCTGACGGTGAGCGAACCGCCGTTTTCCTTCGCGTTCTGCGCGCCGAACGCCATGTAGCGCTCATCCAGCACGTAGTCGGGGTTGGGACACAGCAGCGTGACGTCCATGCCCATCTTGGTGGCGATCAACAAGGCGGAATTGGCCACCGCGGTGTTCAAGGGCTTGGGATGATAGGTCCAGGTCAGCACGTACTTGCGGCCGGTGAGATCACCGTAGCGCTCCTTCAACGCCAGCGCGTGCGCCAGCTCCTGGCACGGATGCGTGATGGTTTCCATGTTGATCACCGGCACGCTGGCGTACTGGGCGAACGCCTTGATCACCGCGTCCTCGCGATCCACCGACCAGTCCTGGAATTTCGGGAACGCGCGCACGGCGATCAAATCCACATAACGGCTCAGCACACGCGCCACTTCGGCGATGTGCTCTTCGGCTTCGCCACCCATCACCACGCCGGGACGGAATTCGATCGGCCACGCATCCTTGCCGGGCGACAGCACGATGGCGTGGCCACCCAGATGGAACGCACCCAGTTCGAAGCTCGTGCGGGTGCGCATCGAAGGATTGAAGAACAGCAATGCCACCGATTTGCCGGCCAGTTGCTGGCCGCGCGGCGAGCGTTTGAACGCGGCAGCCTGTTCAAGCAGTGCGTCGACCTCGGCGCGGCTGTAATCCTGAGTGGTGAGGAAATGACGAAGTGACATCGTTGACTCCAGTCCGAAAAGCAAAAAACCCGGCGCGAGGGCCGGGTTTCGTCGTCGTATTACACATGCAACGTGGCGACAGCCTACCCGGCCGAATGTCGGTTCAGCGGTCGGCGCGCACGCGAGGTCATGCCAGCGGCCATGCGGGCGCTGGTAAGCACGGTAGCGGTATAGACGGCTGAAGACATGAGGTGTCCGGGCGGTTGAAAGGCAATCATGACGGGAATCCCGCTGCTATGCAACAGGGATGAATAGGGCGATAGGGAATAAAAAAAGCCCGCCACGAGGCGGGCCTTTCCGCTCCTGTTCGCGCTTGCCGGCTCAATCCGCCGGCGAGACGCTTACGCGCACCCGCAGGCGTTCACCCGGGTCGTAGCCAAGGCGCGACATGTAGACGTCGCCGTGATAGCGGTATTCCACGTCGTAGCCGATGATCTGGCGTTGCTCGCTGACCTGGGTGACTGGCTGGCAGACGGTCTGGGTGGAGCTGTAGGTCTGCCCGCCGCTGGCCACCGAGTTGCCGACCGCGCCACCGGCCACGGCGCCGCCCACGATGGCGGCGGTGTTGCCGCGGCCATGGCCGATGGTGCTGCCAAGCACGCCGCCGACAACCGCGCCCAGCACGGTGCCGACGCCCTTGTTGCCCGGGGTCTGCTGAACCACCTGCTGGTCGTAGCACTGGGTGGTGGGGGCGGAGGTTCGCGCGATGCCATAGACCGGATCAACACGGAGCACATCGGCCCAGGCGAAGTGGGCATTGTCCGGACCGGGCGCACCTGGCGGCGGCGGATACCCTCCCTGCTGCGCCATCGCCCCAGCGGAAACCACGGCGAGCGTCAACACGGAGATCAACAGCGTTTTCTTGTTCATGGACAGCCTCCGGCAGAGGGTTTCGGGCACTAGAGCCACATAGCGCCATTGCAGCAAATTCACACTGAATCCACGCTTAGAACGGACGTAACTTAATGCCCTGTTTTTAGGTCGTTTTTCGAAACTTTTAAAGTGATTTCCAGCGGCAACCGTGCAAGAGCTTGATAAGATGGCGGGCTCATTGACCCGACCGCGCCCTCCGCCATGCCGATCTCGCTCTATAACAGCCTCAGCCGCCGCATCGAGCCCTTCTCGCCGCTCGATCCGAACCGGGTGACGGTGTACCTGTGCGGGCCCACGGTCTACAACTATGTGCATATCGGCAATGCGCGCGGGCCGGTGGTATTCGATGTGTTGGTCAAGCTGCTGCGCCGGCATTACCCGCAAGTGGTGTACGCCCGTAACATCACCGACGTGGACGACAAAATCAACGCCGCCGCGATCGAACAGGGCGTACCGATCGGCAACATCACCACTCGCTTCGCCCAGGCCTATCGCGAGGACATGGCCGAACTGGGCATTGCCCCGCCGGACGTGGAGCCGCTCGCCACTGCGCATATCGGCCAGATCATCGCCATGATCCAGACCCTGATCGAGGGCGGCCATGCCTATGCGGCCCAAGGCCACGTGTTGTTCGACGTGGCCTCCTATCCCGCGTATGGCGAGCTGTCCGGCCGCGATACCGACGAGCTGATCGCCGGCGCCCGGGTGGAAGTGGCCCCCTACAAGAAAAACCCGACCGACTTCGTGCTGTGGAAACCCTCCACGCCGGAACTGCCCGGCTGGGACAGCCCGTGGGGACGTGGCCGTCCCGGCTGGCATATCGAATGCTCGGCGATGAGCGCGGCGCACCTGGGCGAAACCATCGACATCCACGCCGGCGGCGTGGACCTGCAGTTTCCGCATCACGAAAACGAGATCGCGCAATCCACCTGCGCACATGGCGGCAAGGTGTTCGCGCGCTGGTGGCTGCACAACGGCATGCTCACCTTCGACGGGCGCAAGATGTCCAAGTCGCTGGGCAACGTGCTGCACGTGCATGAACTGCTCAAGCACCATCCGCACGAAGCGCTGCGCCTGCTGCTGTTGCGCGGCCACTACCGCCAGCCGCTGGACTGGTCGGACGCGGCGGTGGCGCAGGCCATCAGCACGCTGGACGGCTGGTATCGCGTGCTGCGCGAACTGGGCGACGTCACGGTCGACACCACCCAGCCGCTGTCGGTGCCGGAACGCCTGGAAGCGGCGCTTTGCGATGACGTGAATACGCCGCAAGCCCTGGCCGAACTGTCCCTGCTCGCCGATGCCGCACGCCAGGCGCCCAGCCCCATCAGCAAGGCCGCCCTGCTCGGCGGTGGCGCGGCGCTCGGCCTGTTGCAGCAGGATCCGGAAACCTGGTTCAAGCAGGCAGGCGGCCACGCGGTGGATGCCGGGCACGTGGAAGCGCTGCTGGAAGAACGCCGCAGCGCACGCGCCGCTCGCGATTTCGCCCGGGCGGACGCAATTCGCGCGGAATTGGCCGCCATCGGCGTGGTGATCGAGGACGGCGCCCAGGGTACGCGCTGGAGCGTGGTCAAGCATTGATGGCCGCGGTTAGGCCTGATGAACCTCCATCGCGCGATAATGGCCGCATGAACACGATTGCCAACACCACCGCCGTCCAGGCCCAGCAAGAGATCGCCGACGAGTTTGCCTTCTTCGGCGACTGGACCGAGCGCTACCAATACCTGATCGACCTCGGCAAGCAGCTGCCGCCCTTCCCCGAGGAGTGGAAGAACGAGGACTACCGCGTGCACGGCTGCCAGTCGATGGTGTGGCTGGTGCCCAGCGGCGATGCCTCGAACATGCACTTTGACGCCGCCAGCGATTCGGCCATCGTGTCAGGCCTGATCGCGCTGGTGCTGCGGGTGTATTCGGATCGCCCGGCCGCGGAGATCGCGGCCACCGAACCGGCCTTCATCCAGGAGATCGGACTGGCCAAGCATCTGTCGCCAACGCGTTCGAACGGCCTGTTGGCGATGTTGGCGAAGTTGAAGGCGTACGCGGCGGCAGCGCTGTAGGTCGGGGTGCAGACCCCAACGGCGATGCACCAACATAACGACGTTGGGGTTTGCACCCCAACCGACGAAAAGCCCCGCACCAGGCGGGGCTTTGTCGTTGCGGCGAACGCCTGAAAATCAGTCGCCCATCTGCTTTTGCAGATGCTCGCGACGCTCCTGCGCATCCAGCGACAGCGTGGCGATCGGGCGGGCGTCTAGGCGCTCGAGTCCGATTTCCTCGTCGGTTTCTTCGCAGTAGCCGTAACGTCCTTCTTCGATGCGGCGCAGGGCTTTGTCGATCTTGGAGATCAGCTTGCGATAGCGATCGCGGGTGCGTAGCTCCAGCGAGTTTTCGGTTTCGCGGGTGGCACGTTCGGCTTCGTCGCCGACGTCGCGCACTTCGTCGCGCAGGTTCTCCATGGTCTGGCGCGATTCTTCCACCAGCTGTTCGCGCCAGACGCGAAGCTTATTGCGGAAGTAGGCGAGATGACGAGGGTTCATGTACTCCTCGTCGGGCGAAGGACGATAGCCCGGGGGCAGATCGATGTTCGTCGTGAGAGGCAGGGCGTAACGGCCGTCTTCGCGGGTTACACCATTGTCGAGCGTTGTAGCGGAGCTATTCATTGAGGACTGCGTGGTCTTCTGCTTTTTGCTGGTGGAGTTATGCGCAGTGGCATTCGCTACGCGCGGCGCCGTGGGGCCCACGGCACTTGCTACCTTACCCGCAATGGGCCGGGCAGCGAGTGATGATACGGGTTGTGGTGTTGCAGTTTGTGTAACCTGCGTTGGCCGTTTGCCTGCGGCGGGCGGAGCGGGTGCCGGCGCTGGCTTGGCAGCCGGCTTTTCCGCCGCCTGCTTGGCGGGCGCGGGCTTGGCGGCCGGCGCGGCAGGTTTCGGCGCCGGCGGCTTGACCGCCTGCTTCACGGCCTTGACCGGTTCGGCCTTCTTCGGCTGCGGCTTGGGAGCGGGCTTGGCCACGGCTTGCTTGGCCGGCGGCGCCTTCTTGGCGGCTGCCTTGGCCGGCGCTTTCTTCACCGCAGCCTTCTTGGCAGGCTCGGCCTTTTTCACGGGTTTGGCGGCAGCGACCTTGACCTTGCTGGTCTTGGCTTCGTTGCTCTTCCCCGCAGCCTTTCCCTTTGCAGCTTTCTTGACGGCGGTGGTACTACGCGTGGTTTTCGCCATTTACCTTCACCATTTTGGCCTTGGCGGCCGGCTGTTATAGCCCAATACCCTTCACACCGGCAACCATCCTTCTGGAATACTTGCACCATCGGGCGCCACAGGCGGTTTCGGCGACGTGAATGCCGTGAGTCGATTGATCCTCTTCCTGCTCAACTTTTACAAGCGCTACGTGAGCCCGCTGTTGGGACAGCGTTGCCGCTTTTACCCCAGTTGCTCCGATTATGCACGTGTCGCGGTGGCCCGCTTCGGTCCGTGGCGGGGTGGCCTGCTGGCCGGATGGCGGATCGTACGCTGCCAACCGCTGTGCTCGGGCGGCAACGACCCGGTGCCCGACCATTTCCACTTTGCGGGCTGCCGCGGCTTGAACCGGCAGGCAGGGGACGCAGAACACTGAGTGCGTCGTACACTGCATGGCCCTGCCCCATCCGCGCTGCTCAAGGAATGCTCATGTCCACCGATTGGCTGATCAAGAACGCCGAACTGGTCAATGAAGGGCGTCGTTTCCACGCCGATCTGCGCATCAGGCACGGTCGTATCGACAGCATCGGCGACAGTCTCGACTCCCGCCCCGGCGAGCAGGTGATCGACGCCACCGGGCTCTGGCTGCTGCCGGGCATGATCGATGACCAGGTGCACTTCCGCGAACCAGGCCTTACGCACAAGGCCGACATCGCGCACGAGTCGCGCGCCTGCGCCGCGGGCGGTATCACCAGCTTCATGGAAATGCCCAACACCAGGCCGCCGGCGCTGGATCGTGATTCGCTGGAAGCCAAGTACGCCCGCGCCGCCGAAAGTTCGGCGGTGAACTACGCGTTCTACCTGGGCGCCAGCAACGACAATCTCGAAGCGATCCGCTCGCTCGATCCCAAGGCCGCACCCGGCATCAAGGTGTTCATGGGCGCCTCCACCGGCAATATGCTGGTGGACAATCCCGACACGCTGGACGGCATCTTCCGCGAAGCGCCCACGCCGATCATCACGCACTGCGAAGACACGCCGATGATCGACGCCCTGCACGCCAAGGCGCGCGAAAAATACGGCGAAAACATTCCCGCGCGCGAACACCCGCTGATCCGCTCGCGCGAGGCCTGCATCAAGTCCACGCGACTGGCGATCTCGCTGGCGCAGAAACACGGCACGCGCCTGCACGTGCTGCATATCTCTACCGCCGACGAGCTTGCCCTGTTCCAGCCCGGCCCGCTCAAGGGCAAGCGGATCACCGCCGAAACCTGCGTGCATTTCCTGCATTTCAGCGACGAGGATTACGATCGTCTGGGTTTTCTGATCAAGTGCAATCCCGCCATCAAGACGGCCGCCGATCGCGAAGCCATTACGAAAGCTGTTGCGGAACGCCGCATCGACGTGCTCGCCACCGATCACGCACCGCACCTGCTGGAAGAAAAAGGCCAGCTCTACGACAAGGCGCCCTCTGGTCTGCCGCTGGTGCAATTCGCCCTGCAAGCCGCGCTGCAACGCGTGACCGAAGGCAAGCTCACGCTGGAACGCGTGGTGGAGGCGGTAAGCCATGCGCCGGCCACGTTGTTCGACGTGCACGCGCGCGGCTTCCTGCGCGAAGGCTATGCGGCCGACCTGGTGCTGGTGGATCCCAACAAGCCGCATACGGTGCGCCGCGAAGAGGTGTTGTCCAAATGCGGCTGGTCGCCATTCGAAGGCTTTACGTTCAGCAGTTCGATCGCAGCCACCTTCGTCAATGGACAGCGCGTGTGGAATGGCTCGAAGGTGGATGACGCGGTGCGCGGGCAGCGGTTGGCGTTCGATCGCTGATCGCCGAACGCAGTGTCGTCGCTCCCGCAACTGCGGGAGCTGCGATCAGTGCAACTCGGAAACCACTACCAGCACCGGGCCGTCGTTACCGGAGTTGCCCAGCACCCGCGGCTGGATATCGCTGTTTGCCAGCGTGCGATCGCCCTGCTTGATGCTCGCCGATACGGTGAAGTCGGTGCCATTGCGCACATCGTCCGGCTCGTAGCTCAGCACGAACGACACCGGCGACGGGCCGATCGGTGCGATGCGATCGGTCGCGATCACGCGCGCAGGGGCGTCACGGCGATTGAGCGAAACTTCCAGGTACGCGTCGGGCGGCAGATCGTGCACGAGGTGATAGTCGACTTCGCCGGCCAGCGACTTCATCAGCGTTTGCTGCGCGGGCGGCGCCTCATGATGCTTGCCAAAATGCGGCATCCAACTGCAACCGGCCAGCACGAACACGCCGGCCAAAAGCATTCCATGGCGAATTTTCATCGCGACTCCTCGATCTCAATCGCACGGATCAATCGCAGGGATGATAGCAACAGCGGCTGGGGCAGATCAGGCGCGTGCGTCGCCATAACCGCCCGCGACGCCCTTGCTGGCGTAAGCCACCGCATCGTGCGGATGCAGGCTTTCCTGGTGTTCGAGCCGCACGTGGAAATCGGCGATGCTGTCGTCGGCATCGAGCGCGCGCTGGATGCGACGCGCCGCGTCTTCGCAGAACATCAGGTTGCCGCCGTTGGCCAGCGCAAACGCCTGTTCGTCTTCGCGCTTCACCGCAGTTTGCACCGGCGTGCCCAGCGATTGTTCGGCACGATCGAGCAAGCCGATCAAATTTAACGGCGCGCCCTGGTTGAAACGCACCAGCAAGCGCGCCACGCTGCGCTGCGCATGCGGCGTGGCGACGATGCCTTTCTCGCTGCCCAGCCAGGCCAGCACGGCGGCATGATCCAGCGGCTTGCCGGCGTCGAAATCCCTGGCGAACTGTTCCTGGATCAACTGCCGCGACAGCGCAGCCGAAGCCGGACAGGTGGAGGAGTAGACCACTTCGGTGCCCAGCTCCAGGCGAAAACCGTCTTCGCACAGGCTGGCCTCGATGGAAACCGGATACGCACGCCAGCCGCTGTTGCTGCTGCGCAAGGCCGCGCGGCGCACGAGCTGGTCGAAACGTATGCTGATGCGGGCGCGATCGGACAGCTCTTGATGCGAATCGAGGAAGGCGCGCAGCAAGGCTTCCAGCATGCCCACATCCACCAGCTTGTTGCTCAGGTATTCGTCGACCAATAGGTACAGGCGCGACATATGGATGCCGCGCTTGTCCGGCCGGGTAAGGTTGACGAACGCGCCGACCTGGGCGCTGGAACGCTGCGCCGTACCGTCGCCCGCATCGAACAATACCGGCACCTCGATGCCATCCATCCCGACCCAATCCAGCGCGCCGGCCAGATGCGGCTGCGCCTGGCTGGCCACGTCGGGCATCAGGCGAACAGTGCTTTCGTGGGTATGCATGGGGATTCCTTGAAATGCGCGACGTGCTGAGCGCCCGCACGCTAATGTTGGGGCAGCTTGCCGTGCCGCAACAGACCCTACTCGGGAAACGGTGCGTTTATCGGCCTTAGTCGGCGACCCGCTGCCGCCAGCGTTGGGCGGCCCGCCAGGCGCGCAGTGTGGCCAGGAAGCCGCCGTCCGGCAGCCCTTTTTGCAGCACCCCCAGCGGCGCACCGGCTCGCGCCGCCTTGCGCGCCAGGCGCTCGCCCTCGCCCGCCTCGATGGCGCGGAACACGCTTAGCGGGCCATCAAGCCGCGCGGCGTCGCTCCAGGCGGTGCGCAGATCGACCAGTTGCGCCTTGACGGCCTCATCGCGCGCCTCGCTGCCCTGGCGCAGGCCGGCGCGGCTGAGGCCGAAGCGGGCCAGGCGCGCCATCGGCAGCGGCAGGCGGTCCCGTTCGGCATCGTCCTGCAGGCGGCGCAAGGCGAACAGCAGATGGCTGAGCGTGGCCACACGCGCCGCGCGCGCCGATGACGCGGCTTCGCCGAACCACCAGGCGGTTTCCAATTCGGCCAGCGCACCGTGCAGCGCCGAGGCGGCGCCAAGCTGCGCGGCGAAATCCACTGCCGTCCCCTCTTCCAGCTGCGCCATGGCAGCCAGGACCGGCGCCAGCCAGCGTTGCTGCGGCATCGCGTGGGCGCGCTCGTCGTCGAACAGCACGCGCGTCAGCGGATGCCGGCCACCGCTGGACGACGCGCCGTTCAATTCTTCCGCCCACCAGTTGAGCTTGGTAGCCGCCACGTGCGGCTCGCGAATGCCGTAGGCTGCCGAAAGCAGCTCCTGCTCCAGCGCGGCCAGCGCGATGTGGCCGGGATATTTATTCGGTTCGACGAACACCAGCGCCATGCGTTGCTGCGGTTGCACGGCCAGCCATTTGTCGACGTAACTTTGCAGCGCGCCTGCTTCGCTCACGCCAGCGCCTTCAGGTTGAGCATGTCCAACAATTCGCGCGGATGCGCCACCACCGCGTCGGCGCCCCAGTCATGCGGATTGCCGCCATCGAGATAACCCCATTGCACGGCGATGGTGTAGAGCCCCGCGTTACGCCCCGCCTGCACGTCGCGGCGATCGTCGCCGACAAACAAACAACGCGCGGGATCGAGCCCGGCGCGCTCGCAGGCCAGCAGTACGGGCGCGGGATCGGGCTTGCGTACCAGCAGTGTGTCGCCGGATACCACCGCGCATACGCGCTCGCCCCAGCCGATCTGCTCGATCAGGTCGTCGGTGAGGTAGCCCGGCTTGTTGGTGACGATGCCCCAGGCGATGCCGCCGCTTTCCAATGCTTCGAGCAACGTGTCGATGCCCTCGAACGGACGGGTGTGGCGGGCCATCATGCCGTGATAAAGCTCGAGGTAACGCGGTGCGCGCTCGAGCAGGGCTTCATCGCTTTCGTCGAACGCGCAGCGCAGGATGGCGCGCGAACCACGTGATACCACCGCACGCACCGTCGCGTACGAGGGCACCGTAGCACCCACTTCGCCGCAATAGGCGGCCAGTGCCGCATGCAGGTCCGGTGCGCTGTCGAGCAGGGTGCCGTCCAGATCGAACAGCATGCCGTGAGGGGAGTGAGGCAGCGACTTCATGCGGGTTTACGCGCGCACACGAGATAGTTGATGGCGGTGAAGCGGCTCAGCCACGCCTTGCGCTGGATCGGGTTGTAGCCGAGCCCGCTGATGTCTTCCACTTCCAGTCCTTCGTGCCGCAGCAGGCGCGCCAGTTCGGACGGCTTGAGGAATTGCGCGTAGTGATGCGTGCCGCGCGGCAGCAGGCGCGCGATGTATTCCGCGCCGATGATCGCGGCGCCGAACGCGGCCGGCGTACGGTTGAGGGTGGACATGAACAGGCGCGCGCCCGGCTTCAGCATCGCGGCCAGGTCGTGCACCAGCGCGGCCGGATCGGGTACGTGCTCGATCAGTTCCATGCAGCACACGGCGTCGAAGCTGGCCGGTTCGGCTTGGGCGAGTTCCGCCGAGGATTGCTTGCGGTAATCCACCTGCACATTGGATTCATGCAGATGCAGTCGCGCGATCTCGATCACCTTCAGGCCCATGTCGATACCGACCACATCAGCGCCCGCGCGCGCCAGCGCTTCGCTCAACAGGCCGCCGCCGCAACCGACGTCGGCCACGCGCGCGCTGCGCAACGCCACGCGCTTGGCTACGTAATCGACGCGCACGGGATTGAGATCATGCAGCGGTCGCGATTCGCCGTCCGGATCCCACCAGCGGGAGGCCAGTTTGTCGAAGCGTGCGATTTCTTTGTGGCTGACGTTTTGCGTAGCTTGCATGACGAACAACTCCGGTGGACCCGCTTGAGGCAGCACTAATCTAGTGTGCGTCCCATTCGTAAACCGTGACATCCCAGCCACCGCTAGTATGCGCCGGATCGCTGTGTGCGATCGCCAGCGCCTCCTCCATCGATTCGGCGCGCAGCAGATAGGCGCCGCCGGATTTGTCGGCAAAACCGCCGGACATCTCGTTGCGCCCCTGCTCGCGCAGGGATACCAAAAACTGATGGTGCAGCGGCACCACTGCGAGGTCGACCTGCGGCCGGCGCATCAGCATGACCAGGAAATGCTTCATAACAGGTGCCCTGACTGGTTCTGCATAGGTGTCAGAAGGGTGGCGTCCATGAGACCTGCGCGGAATCAATCAGGGCGCCCCAAATCCAGCACCGCAATACGTTCGCGCCAGGCATGGGTGCGGGCCATGACGCCGGGCAGATCCATGTCCACCAGCTCGCGCGCGGCCAGCTTGCGCTTGCCGGCGATCCACACGTCGGTGACCTGGTGGCGGCCGGTGGCGTAGACCAGCTGCGAGATCACGTGGAACAAGGGCTGGGTTTCCAGGTCGCTCAGCCGTACTGCCGCCAGGTCCGCCTGCTTGCCGGCTTCGATCGAGCCGATCTCGCCGTCCAGCCCCAATGCCTTGGCCGCCTGGATGGTGGCGGTGCGCAGGGTGAAACCGGCGTCGAACGCCGCGGCGTCTTCGGCGACCGCCTTGGCCAGCAACGCGGCGGTGCGCATTTCGCCGAACATGTCCAGATCGTTGTTGGACGCCGTGCCGTCCGTGCCCAAGGCCACGTTCACGCCTGCTTTGCGCAGCTTTTCCGCTGCGCAGAAGCCGGAAGCGAGTTTCAAGTTGGATTCCGGGCAATGCACCACCGATACGCCGGCTTCGGCGCAGGCGGCGATCTCGCCATCGGTAAGCTGCGTCATGTGCACGGCGATCAGGCGATCGTTGATCAAGCCGAGTTTCTGCAACCGCTGGAAGGGACGCAGGCCGCTTTGCTTGCGCGCCTCTTCCACTTCGTGCGCGGTTTCGTGCAAATGCAGATGCACCGGAATATCGAGCTGGTCGGCCAGCATGCGGATGCGCTCGAACGATTCGTCGGACACCGTGTACGGCGCGTGCGGCCCGAACGTGGTGCGGATCAGCGGATCGTTGCGGAAACTGTCGTGCGTTTCGCCGGCGCGCTCGAAGTATTCGTCCTGCGTACGCGCCCACGCGGTCGGAAACTGGATCACCGGCAACGCAACGACCGCGCGGAAACCGTGCTTGCGATAGGTCGCGCCGATCGCATCCGGAAAGAAATAGTTTTCGTTGGCGCAGGTGGTGCCGCCACGCAACATCTCGGCGATGGCCAGTTCCACGCCGTCGCGCACGAACTCCGGGCCGATCACCTTCGCTTCCACCGGCCAAATGTGTTGCTGCAGCCACACCATCAGCGGCAGGTCGTCGGCGAGGCCGCGCATCAACGTCATCGGGTTGTGCGTGTGCGTATTGATCAGGCCGGGGATCAGCACGTGCTCGCCCAGCGCCACGCGCTCACGCGGTGCATAGGCGGCGCGTGCTTCGGCGATCGGCACGATGGCGACGATGCGATCGGCGTCGACCGCCACTGCATGCTGTTCCAGCACCACGCCATGCGGTTCGACCGGCACGATCCAGCGGGCTTCGATCAGGACATCCACGGGCTGGGGCACGGTCTGGCTCGTCATGGGATTCTTTGTTGGGGGAGTTGATATGAAACGGGGCGGTACATCTTACGATGACCGCCCCGGTGGGTTGCTTGCTGTCCGGTAGAGGAGTTTGCGTGCTTCGCACCCCATCTTTCACTGGATCCCGGCGTTCGCCGGGATGACGCATCGGCAAGCCGCGTTAGAGCGCGGGCCGATGCGTCACTTACCGACGCGGCTGACGTATTCGCCGGTGCGGGTGTCGACCTTGATCACCTCTTCCGTGGTGACGAACAGCGGTACGCGCACCACGGCGCCGGTTTCCAGCGTGGCCGGCTTGCCGCCGCCGCCGGAGGTGTCGCCGCGCAGGCCCGGATCGGTTTCCGTGATCTTCAGTTCCACGAAGTTCGGCGGCTGCACCGCGATGATCTCGCCGTTGAACAGCGTGACCACGCATTCTTCCTCACCCTTGAGCCACTTGGCCGCATCGCCCACGCCGACCTTGCTGGCCTGGTGCTGCTCGAAGCTTTCCTGGTGCATGAAATGCCAGAATTCGCCGTCGGAGTACAAGTACTGCATATCGGTATCGACGACGTCGGCGACTTCGAAGCTGTCGCTGGACTTCATCGTCTGCTCGGTGGTGCGCCCGTTCTTGAGGTTGCGGATGAAGATGCGGGTGAATGCCTGGCCCTTGCCGGGCTTGATGAAATCGGCGTCGGTGATGACCCACGGGTCATTGTTGTGAAGGATCTTCATACCCTTCTTGACGTCGTTCAGACCGACGGTGGCCATGCGCTTTGTGCTCCAGATGTGATGAGGCCGACGGGCGGCTAGAATAGGGAGTTCCCGGGCTCTGGACCCGGTTCAAGACTCACTATGATAACCGCAAGCCACGCCGCCCGCCTATCACCGCCCGAAGCCGACTGGCGCACGCTATGGCGTGAAGCCGTTACCGATGCCCGCCAATTGCTGGCGCTGCTGGACCTGGCACATCTCGCCGACACACTTCCCGCCGATGACGCCGGCTTCGCCCTGCGCGTGCCGCGCGGTTTCATTGCACGCATGCGTAGCGGCGACGCGCGCGACCCGCTGCTGTTGCAGGTGCTGCCGCAACTGGCCGAGCTGGTGCAGGCGCGGGGTTTCACGATGGACGCCGTCGGCGACATGGCCGCCCGCGAAGCCCAGGGCGTGCTGCACAAGTACCAGGGGCGCGCCTTGCTGATCGCCAGCGGCAGTTGTGCAGTGAACTGCCGCTACTGCTTCCGCCGGCACTTTCCCTACGGCGACGAAATGGCCGCGGCGGGGCAGTGGCGCCAGGCGCTGGAACACGTTCGCCGGGACGCCTCCATCAACGAGCTGATCCTTTCCGGCGGCGACCCGCTGGCTCTGGCCACCGGCAAGCTGGAAGAACTCAGCCGCGGCCTGGCCGACATACCCCAGGTCACGCGCCTGCGCATCCATACCCGCCTGCCGGTGGTGCTGCCCGAACGCATCGACGGCCCCTTTATCGACTGGCTTTCGGCGCTGCCCATGCAGAAAGTGATCGTGCTGCATGCCAACCACGCCAACGAGTTCGACGATGGCGTGGACGAAGCCTGCGCGCGCCTGCGCAATGCCGGCGTCACGCTGCTCAACCAGTCGGTGCTGCTAAAGGGAATCAACGACGACGCCGATACCCTGGTAGCGTTGTCCGAGCGCATGTTCGCCGCGGGCGTACTGCCGTACTACCTGCATCAGCTCGATCGTGTGCAAGGCGCGGCGCATTTCGAAGTGACGGATGCGCAGGCGCAGTCGTTGATCGATGCGATGCGCAACCGCCTGCCGGGATACCTGGTACCCAAGCTGGTGCGCGAGGTCGGCGGCGACCCGTCCAAGCGGCCGCTTTGAGTAGTCCGTACGGGCCAGCCAACCGCCGGGATGGAGGGCGGTCGGCATGAAACGCAGGTGCGCCCATGCGTTTCGTCACCAATGGATGCATTGATGCTGGCGAGGCTGGGCGGAATCCGTTAAAACAACAGGGATGCTCTGCTTCACCCTGCACGGGCGTAAGTGGTTCTGTCCGTTCGCAGGCCACAGGACCATCGGCGAAGGCGGGCGGCCGTCTATCGAGGTGATGGGTCCAAGGCATGCGAACACATGGCGCCGCTGATGGTTGTGCAGAGCGAACCTGATCATCCCCCTGTGCCGGCTAGCCCTCGGATGCCTTCCGCGCGAGCAGCCTTATCGAAGGAAAGCACGACACGCCCATGAAGACAGACTCCGTCATCAAGATCCTCTTCATCGAAAGTTCGGTGGAGGACGCGGAACAGATCATCACCCTGTTGCGTAACGCCGGCACCGCCGTGCGCCCTACGCGGGCGACCACGCCTGAGCAGATCCAGGAGGCACTGACGGAACTCGGTCCCGACCTGGTGCTGTACAACCCGGCGATGAAGGGCTTGCCGCTGCGTGGCGTGATGCAGCAGATCGACGCCAGCTCCCGCGACATTGCCCTGATCGCCTGCGTGGCCAAGATCGACGAGCAGAGCGTCGCGGACATGTTCCAGGAAGGCGTGCATGGCGTCGGCTCGCGCAGCCAGCCCAAGCAGCTCATCACGGTGATCCGGCGCGAGTTCGAAGCACTTAATGCGCGGCGTCAGGTACGTCGGCTGGAAACCGCCCTGCGCGAATCGGAGCGTCGCTGCGACGCTCTGCTGGATTCCTCCAACGACCCGATCGCCTACGTGCACGAAGGCATGCACGTGCGCGCCAACCGTTCCTACCTGGACACTTTCGGCTACACCGAATTCGACGACTTGCTCGGCCTACCGGTGCTGGACCTGATCGGCCCTTCCGACGCGGACGCCTTCAAGAATCTGCTGCGCGCACTGTCCAAGGGCGAGAAAACTGAGCTCCGCCTGGAGCTCCACGCACGCCGCGCCGATGGCAGCACTTTTCCGGCCACGGCCGAGTTCGCGCACGCCACCTTCGAAGGCGAGCCCTGCCTGCAGATCGTGTTCCGCCGCCAGCAGATCGACCCAGCCCTGGTGGAGCAGTTGCAGCGCGATGCAGTCACCGGCCTGTTCAACCGCGCGCGCACGCTCGAATGCATCGACAACTCCGTCGCCGCGGCGAGCGAAGGCCGCAAGGGCCAGACGCTGCTGCTGATCGAACCGGACAACTGGGCGCCGATCGTCAACAACGTCGGGCTGGGCAAGGCGGACGAACTGCTGGCCGCGTTCGCACGCCGCGTAAGCGCGCAGCTCGGACAGGACGACATTGCCGGCCTGCTCGCCGACCACACCGTCGGCGTGATCCTGCATACGGAAACCGACGAGGCCATCCGCGCCTGGATCGATGACCTGCAGAAGGCCATTTCCAGCGAAATTTTTGATCTCGGCACCCAGTCGATCACGCTCACCGCCAGCATCGGCGGTAGTCTCCTTGGCGAAAAAAATGCCAACACCGACATGCTGCTGAACCAGGCCGGCCAGGCCTTGCGCAGCGCGCAGGGCCAGGGTGGCCACCGCAGCGAGTTGCACGATCCCGCCGCCAGGGAAAAGGCCGATGCCGAGCGCGAACGCAACTGGCTGAATCTGTTGCGTCGTGCGCTCACCCAGAACGAATTCGCGCTGTATCACCAACAGACCATCAGCCTGCAGGACGCCGAGGGCGACTACTCGGAAATCCTGCTGCGCATGAACGGGCCGCAGGGCGAAGTCTCGCCTGGCTTCTTCATGCCGATCGCCGAAAAGCACGGCCTCAACGCCGAAATCGACCGCTGGGTGCTCAACCAGGCGATCACCGCGCTGAAGGCGCGCGACCGGCATGGCATCCCGACCACCTTCTTCGTCAAGCTCACGCCCGATTCGATGCAGCCGCAGGCCAACCTGCTCCAGTGGCTGGACCGCGCGCTGAAGCAGGCCGCGCTCAAGCACGGCCGGCTGGTGCTGGAAATGACCGAAAGCAAGGTGGTGACGATGCTGCGCCCGGCGCAGGAATTCATCACCGCGTGGAAGAAGCTCGGCGGTTATTTCGCGCTGGAGCAGTTCGGCTCCGGCCTCAATTCCTTCCAGTTGCTCAACCACATCGACGCCGATTACCTGAAGATCGACCGCAGCTTCATGGCCGACCTGCCGCAGCACCCGGAAAACCAGAAGAAGATCACCGAAATCTGCACGCAGGCGCACGAAATGAAGCGCTTTGCGATAGCCGAATGGGTAGAAGACGCCGCCAGCACCTCACTGCTGTTCGCCTGTGGCGTGGATTTCGTGCAGGGCAACTTCCTGCAGGAGCCGCAGCCGCTGGTGGTGAACATGTAGGTTGGGGTGTAAACCCCAACGTCGCCATGGGTACGCCCCCGCGCCATGTCGGGGTTTGCACCCCGACCTACGAAACAAACAAAAGCCCCGCGGAGCGATCCGCGGGGCTTTTTGCATGATGCTGCAACCGTCGACTTAGTCGGCGGAGTTGGAAGCGGCGATGTCTTCCTTGATGCGCGCGGCCTTGCCTTCCAGGTTGCGCAGGTAGTACAGCTTGGCGCCACGCACCTTGCCCTTGCGCTTGACCTGCACCGATTCGATGCTCGGACTGTGCGCCTGGAACACGCGCTCCACGCCGGTGCCGTGCGAAATCTTGCGCACGGTGAAGGCCGAATGCAGGCCGCGGCTGCGCTTGGCAATCACCACGCCCTCGAACGCCTGCACGCGCTCGCGGTTGCCTTCCTTCACCTTGACGTTGACCACCACGGTGTCGCCAGGGCCGAACTCCGGCAGCTGGCGGGTGATCTGCTCGGCTTCGAACTGTTCGATGATCTTGTTCATGACAACACCTGTCTTTGTTCAATGACTGCGGTCTTCATCGGCCGCATCGTTTTGCCGTAGCTGTGCTTGAGCATGCTCACGGCGGAATTCATCCAACAGCGCTCGGGACTCTTTATCCAGCGCGCGCTGCGCCAATAAATCGGGACGCCTCAACCAGGTCCGTCCCAGCGATTGTTTCAGGCGCCAGCGGCGGATGGCCGCGTGATCGCCGGAAAGCAACACCTCCGGTACGTCACCCAGTGCGTCGTGCACCGGTTTCGCGTAGTGCGGACAATCCAGCAAGCCGTTCGAGAACGAATCCTGCTCGGCGGACTGCGCATCGTTCAACGCGCCTTCCTGCAAGCGGCCCACCGCGTCGATGATCACCGCGGCGCCCAGCTCGCCGCCGGACAACACATAGTCGCCGATGGACAGCTCCTCGTCGACCTCGTGCGCCAGCAAACGCTCGTCCACACCTTCGTAACGTCCGCAGAGCAGTGCGATGCGCGGAAACTTGGCCAGCGCTTCCACCCTGCCCTGCGTCAGCCGCGCTCCTTGCGGGCTGAGGTAAATCACATGCACCGGTTCCGGTGCCGCCGCACGCATCGCCGCGAGGGTTTTGCGCAACGGCTCGATCAGCATCACCATGCCGGGACCACCGCCGCAGGTGCGGCCATCCACGGTACGGTAGTTGTCGGTGGCGTAATCGCGCGGATTCCAGGCTTCCACCTGCAGCAGCTCGCGTTGCTGCGCGCGTCCTACGACACCAACGGCGGCACACTGGCGCATGAAGTCCGGAAACAGCGTGACGACATCGATGCGCATAGGATCCTCAGAACTCCGGATCCCAGTCCACCACCATGCGCCCGCCGGAAAGATCCACCGAACGCACGTAAACACCCTGGACGAAAGGAACCAGCCGCTCGCGCTCGCCGTCCCTTACCACCACCACATCGTTGGCGCCGGTCGCGAACAGGTGACTGACGCGTCCCAACGCTACGCCTTCGGTGGTGACGACCTCGAGTCCTTCGAGATCGACCCAGTAGTACTCATCCTTGCCGGGTGGCGGCAGCAGTTCGCGGGCGACGTAGATGTCCTGCCCAACCAGTGCCGCGGCGCCGTCCCGGTCGTCCACCCCGGGGAGCTGGGCGATGAGCCCTTTGCCCTGAGGCCGACCTTTGACACCTTCGATCTCCGTTTCCTGGCCCGGCGCCGTGGAGAGCAGCCAGGGCTGGTACTTGAAGATCTGCGTGCGTGGCTCGGTCCAGGATTCCACCTTGAGCCAGCCTTGCACGCCGTACAACCCGACGATGCGCCCCACCAGGACGCGCCGACCGGCTGCACTCATGCTCAGGCAGCCTGCTTGGCGGCTTCCTTCACCAGCGAGGCGACCTTGTCGCTCAGCTGGGCGCCCTTGGCCACCCACTCCTGCACGCGCGCGACGTTCAGCTCAAGGCGCTTGTCCTTGCCCGAGGCGACCGGGTTGTAGAAACCCACATTCTCGATGTTGCGGCCATCGCGCGCGCTGCGCGAGTCGGTCACAACCACGTGGTAGAACGGACGGCCCTTGGCGCCGCCGCGCGAAAGACGAATCTTGACCATAGTAAAAAGCTCCAGAGTTGCCGACTTGCCCGGCAAGCACGTCCTAGGCCGGACGCGGTAAACGCGACATTTTAATGAAATTTGGGGAAAAAGGAAGGGTTGGTCTGGCGGGAATCGCGAATCGTCAATCGGAAATGGTAAAAAGCGCCCGCTTGGGGCACCGCTCTTGACGATGGACGACTCCCGATTGGCGATTTCCGGCCTTCAGCGCCCCATCGGCGGAAAACCGCCGCCCATCCCGCCCATGCCCTTCATGGCCCCGCGCATCTGCCGCAGCAGCCCCTTGGTGCCGCCCTTGGACAGTTTGGACATCATCTTTTCCATCTGCATGTACTGCTTCAGCAAACGGTTGACGTCCGCCGGCTGCGTACCGGAGCCACGCGCCACGCGGGCACGGCGCGAACCGTTGAGCAGGTCCGGATGGCGGCGCTCCTTCTTGGTCATCGAGCCGATGATGGCGATCATGCGCTTGATCTCGCCGTCGTTGACCTTGGATTTGACGTTGTCCGGCAGCGAGGACACACCCGGCAGCTTGTCCATCAAGCCGGCCAGCCCACCCATGTTGTTCATCTGCTCGAGCTGGTCGCGCATGTCGTTGAGGTCGAAGCGCTTGCCTTTCATCACCTTGGTGGCGAGCTTCTGCGCTTTTTCCTGGTCGACCTTGCGCTCCACCTCCTCCACCAGCGAGAGCACGTCGCCCATGCCCAGGATGCGCTGCGCGACGCGGTCCGGATAGAACGGCTCCAGCGCATCGGTCTTCTCGCCCGCGCCCAGGAACTTGATCGGCCGGCCGGTGACGTAGCGTACCGACAGCGCCGCACCGCCGCGGGCGTCGCCATCGGTCTTGGTCAGTACCACGCCGGTGAGCGGCAGCGCCTCGGCAAAGGCCTTGGCGGTATTGGCCGCGTCCTGGCCGGTCATCGAGTCGACCACGAACAGGGTTTCGATCGGGGTGATCGCGGCGTGCAGGGCCTTGATCTCGGCCATCATCGCTTCGTCGACGTGCAGGCGGCCGGCGGTGTCGACCAGCAGCACGTCCATCACTTCCTTGCGCGCGGCGGCAATGGCTGCCTTGGCGATGTCGACCGGGTTCTGGCTGCCCTCGGATGGGAAGAAGTGCACGCCGACCTGTTCGGCCAGCGTGCGCAACTGCTCGATGGCGGCGGGACGATAAACGTCGCAGCTCACCACCATCACGCGCTTTTTCTTGCGCTCGGTGAGGAAACGCGCCAGCTTGGCGACGGTGGTGGTCTTGCCCGCGCCCTGCAGGCCCGCCATCAGCACCACCGCCGGCGGCTGCTGCGCGAGGTTCAGTTCGGCATTGGCGGTGCCCATCAGTGCCGTCAGCTCGTCGCTGACCACCTTCACCAGCGCCTGGCCGGGCGACAGGCTCTTGAGCACCTCCTGGCCGACGGCGCGCACCTTCACGCGTTCGATCAACGCCTGCACCACCGGCAGCGCCACGTCAGCTTCCAGCAGGGCAATGCGCACTTCGCGCAGCGATTCGCGGATGTTTTCCTCGGTCAATCGGCCGCGGCCGCGCAGGCGGTTGACGGTGGCGGAGAGGCGTTGGCTGAGCGACTCGAACATGGCTATGGGATGGGCAGGGCAAATGGACTGGCAAATATACCAGAGCTGGGCGTTTCCCCAGGATTAGCCCGCCATCACAGGCTCCATGTTAGTGATGCAACTCCAGACGTCGATAGGCGATATACGAGTAGACCGTCAACGCCAGCGCAACGCCCAGGACGATCGCGACCAACACGCCAAGTGGCCCTCCTGCCAGCGCCAGAGCGATGCCAGCCGCACCCGCCAGCATGAACAGCCATCCACCCACGCGATGAGTGCGCTCCCACACCGCGTCGCTGGCAAGCGTCCACGGCGTACGGATACCGATGAAGAAATTCTTGCGCAGCTTGCCCAGGTAGTTGCCGACAATCATGAGCAGCGCACCGATCCCCAGCATGCTGATCAATGGCATCTGCACGGGGTGGCCTGCCGCATTCAAGAGCACGGCCAATGCGGTAACCAGCACGAACGCCTGCACCGCCAGCATGATGAGCGCGAAGATCGAACCGAAAGGCATGATGGCAAAGCCGCGCGGCGAAATGGCCGGCAACAACAGCGTAAGCATCGCAAGCACGGCGATCACGATCATCGGCGTCAGCATTGCGCCAAGCGGCGACATGTAGCCGTTGACCTGGCCTTGCGCATTCCAGTGCGTGGGCACGCGGGCCGGCATGTGCGGGGAAAGCCACACAAAAGCCAATAGCAAAATCAGCACAAACAAGGCCGAAATAAACAACGTACGTGCAGGTTTCATCGTTTGCCTCCTCGCGTCCCGGCGGATGGGAACAGGTCAAGCACCATGCGGGTAAGGTCTTCCATCACGGTGCTGTTGAGCGAATAGACGATGTACTGGCCGCGCCGCTCGGTACGCACGAGATCCGCGTGCTTGAGCACGGTGAAGTGATGCGAGAGCGATGCGCCGGTAATGTCGAAAGCCTCGCCGATTTCGCCCGCGCTCATCGGCCCACCCTGCAGGCGCTTGAGGATGGCGCGGCGAGTGGGATCGGCGAGAGCGCGGAACACGGCTTGCTGCTTCATGCGTCAACGGCTTCGATCAGATGCCTAGATATTTAGACAAATTTCTAAATATCGCAAGTGCCAGCATGCGAACCCTCTCACGTTCACCCGGCCGCCTGCCCTGTGCCACACTTGCACGCCATGCTTACCGCCCTCGCCGTTTTCGCCATAGCCTGTTACCTGCTTGCCAGCGGACTGCTGGCGTGGCCGTTGTTCGACGGCAAGGGCGGACCGACGAAGCTGGCGCGCCCCGCCCTGGTGGTCGGCACGCTCGCGGTCGCCGCGCACGCTGCATGGCTGCTCGCGGCGCATCGCGGTGCGCTGGATCTGCATTTCTTTGCAGCCCTCTCCTTGGTGGCGTGCGTGGTGTCGGCATTGACGCTGGCGGTGAACCTCACTCGCCCGGTCGTGGCGCTGGGCGTGATCGTGTTTCCGCTCAGCGCGCTGCTGTTGTTCGTCGACAGCTTTTTCGCGCCGCCCACCCTGCCAATGGCGATGGACTGGCAGATCAAACTGCACGTCACGGTGGCGCTGCTCGCCTTCAGCGTGCTCTCCATCGCGGCGGCCATGGCGATCCTGCTGGCGATCCAGGAGCGTGCACTGCGGCATCGCCACATCACGCCCTGGTTGACCGCCCTGCCGCCGCTGACGCTCACCGAATCGCTGCTGTTTCGCCTGATCGGCGCCGGTTTCGTGCTGCTCACGGTGGCGTTGCTTACCGGCATCCTGTTCGTCAGCAACCTGTTCGGCCAGCATCTGGTGCACAAGACCGTGCTGTCGATCATCGCCTGGCTGGTGTTCGGCGCCCTGCTCTACGGCCGCTGGCGGCACGGCTGGCGCGGACGCAGCGCGGTGAATCTCACCTTGATCGGCATGAGCGTGCTGGTGCTGGCGTTCTTCGGCTCGAAGTTCGTGCTGGAAGTAGTTCTGCACCGCGCGGTGGATTGAGCGCATTCAACGGCAGGCATCGATCGCCTGCGACAGCCGCTCCACGCCGATCACTTCCATTTCGCCGACGCGCCCTTTCTTGCTCGCATTCGCCTTCGGCACGATCGCGCGCTGAAAACCATGATGCGCCGCCTCCTTCAGGCGATCCTCGCCGTTCGGCACCGGGCGAATTTCGCCGGACAGGCCGACTTCGCCGAAGGCGATGGTTTTTTCCGGCAGCGGGCGATCGCGCAGCGAGGACAGCACCGCCAGCAGCACGGGCAGATCGGCAGCGGTTTCCTGCACGCGAATGCCGCCGACGACATTGACGAACACATCCTGGTCGTACGCCGCTACGCCGCCGTGCCGGTGCAACACCGCCAGCAGCATGGCCAAACGGTTCTGCTCCAAGCCCAACGCGACGCGCCGTGGATTGCCCAGCGAGGATTGATCCACCAGCGCCTGCACTTCCACCAACAGCGGCCGCGTGCCTTCGCGCGTGACCATCACCGCGCTGCCCGAGGTGGGACCGCTATGCGCGGAAAGAAAAATCGCGGAGGGATTGGGCACCTCGCGCAAGCCTTTTTCGGACATCGCGAACACGCCCAGTTCGTTCACCGCGCCAAAGCGGTTCTTGAACGCGCGCAGCACCCGGAAACGGCTGCCCGATTCGCCCTCGAAATACAGCACGGCATCGACCATGTGCTCGAGCACGCGCGGCCCGGCAATGCCGCCTTCTTTGGTAACGTGGCCGACCAGGAACACCGACGTGCCGGTTTCCTTGGCGAAGCGCGTCAGCTTCGCCGCCGATTCGCGCACCTGGCTTACTGAACCCGGCGCCGCGGTAAGCAGATCGGTCCAGATGGTCTGGATCGAATCGATCACCAGCACACGCGGGCGTGTCGCGGCGACCTGATCGAGAATACGCTCGATGCCCGTTTCGGCCAGCGCATGCAACGGTTGCAACGGCAGGTCAAGACGCTGCGCGCGCGCCGCCACTTGCGCCAGCGATTCCTCGCCGGTGACGTACACGCTGGACAGTTTCTCGCCGAGCTTGCCCAGCATCTGCAACAGCAGCGTGGACTTGCCGATGCCGGGATCGCCGCCGATCAACACCACCGAGCCATCGACCAGACCGCCGCCGAGCACACGGTCCAGCTCGCCGATGCCGGTGAGCGTGCGCGACTCGGCCGTTACGAGCACTTCAGTGAGCGGGGTGACGCGCGCTGCGCCATTGGCCACGCCGGCATAGCCGCTTTGCCTTGCTGCGCCAGCCGATTTCGATGCCGGCTGCACCACGAATTCCGACAACGTGTTCCACGCGCCGCATTCCACGCACTGCCCTTGCCATTTGTTGTGTTCGGCGCCGCAATCGGCGCAGACGTAGGCGGTTTTGGCTTTAGCCATGATGACGGTATTTAAAATGCGGTGAGGAGAGCTTAGCGTGCGGTGATCGCACGTCGCGAGACATTTCGTCCCTGATTCACGCCGCTCCTGGGAACGCCACGCGTAGGCAGATCAGCCACTAAGCAAGCGCTGCTGAAGCAGCGAGCCCATATCGCGACGGCTGTCGGCAATCAAATGAATGACGATATCGCCATCCTCCATGCTGTAAATCACGCGCCAGGGAGGTTGAATGAGCTGTTTGTATTGCGTCAACCCAAGCGCGGCCAGCTCACGCGGCCTGCTTCCCCGATCCGGAAACTCGGCCAGCGCATTGGCAAGACTCAAAATGCGATCGGCGATGCGCTCGGCCTGTGCGATCGAATCATGTTCGGCGATGTAATGACAGATATCTTCGAGGTCCAGCCTGGCATCGTCGGTCACCAGGACTCGACAGGTCATTCTTGTTTCCAACGTTTGCGCAAGCCCGCCACCACTTCTTCAATCGGGGTGACCTTGCCTTCTTCGACCTGTCGCTTGCCCCGCGCAAGTATCTTCAGCAAGGCGAGCGTTTCCTGGTTCTTTTCGTAAGAAGCGATGTCCTGGATCACCGCCTTGGCCTCGCCATTCTGCGTAATGATCATCGGCTCATGCGTTTCGGCGAGCTTCTCCAGCACCTCCGCCGCGTTCGCCTTGAGGTAACTGATCGGCTTGATTTGCGATGCCAGGCCCATGGCCGTCTCCGTTTGCAAGTGGACCGAATATAGCCCTTTATCGGTCCTTCCTCAACGATCGTCCTCGACGAACAGTACGCGACGCGTCATGCCGCATGTGAGGTCATAGCTGATGGTGCCGGCCTGGGAGGCGACGATTTCCACCGGCAGCTCCGGTCCCCACAGCGTTACGCGATCGCCCACTTTGGCGTCGGGCGCGCTGCGCAAATCCAGCGTGATCAGGTCCATCGATACACGCCCGACCAGCGGCACGCGCCGATCGCCGACCAGCACCGGCGTGCCGGCCACGACGCTGCGCGGATAGCCGTCGCCATAGCCGACCGCCGCCACGCCCACCGACATATCTTCCGGGCATTCCCACAGGCCGTTGTAGCCGATGCGTTCGCCGCGCTTGATGTGATTGATGGCGATCAGTCGCGTGGACAGTGTCATCGCGGCATGGAAGCCGAAATCGGCGCCGCTTTTTCCCTCCACCACGGACAGGCCATACAGCAGGCCACCGGTACGTACCCAATCGCCGCGTGCATCGGGCCAGCCCAGCACCGCGGCCGAATTGGATAGCGAGCGTGGGCCAGCCAGCCCGCGCGTAGCCGTTTGAAAACGTTCGAGCTGCTGGCGAGTACGCTCGCCGTGGAATACCTCGGACTCGGCGAAATGCGTCATCAAGCCGATATCCGGATCGATGCCCGCCATGCTCGCCAATTGCGCGTGAACCTCCGCGACGCGCTCGGGCGCAAAGCCGAGCCGGTGCATGCCGCTGTCGACCTTCAGCCAAACGCGCAAACGGCCGCGCGTCGGCGAGGCTTCCGACAACCAACGCAACTGGCTCTCATGGTGAATGGCCGCATCCAGCGCCAGCCGCTGCATTTCCGCGATATCGCCGGGCTGATCCGGGCCCGACAGCACCACGATGCGCTGACGATGGCCTGCCGCACGCAAACGCAAACCATCGCCCAGCGACGCCACCGCAAACGCATCGGCATCGCCATCCAGCGCGCGCGCGACGCGCTCCAGGCCGTGACCGTAGGCATCGGCCTTGACCACCGCCATCACCTTGGCGGGCGCAGCCAACTCACGGATTCGCGCAAGGTTGTGGCGCAATGCGCCCAGATGAATGGTGGCGACGGTGGTACGGCTCATGCTCCGGACTGCTTGTGGTGGTTAGCTGAAAAGCGAACCATGCCAGGCCCGCTGGCGCACAGCGTAGCGGGCCGCGCGTGGCCGGTCAGGGCGAAGAGATGGCCGTGCGCGGGCAGCACGCGCTAGAAATGCCCGGTGTACGAATCGGGGCTGTAGTTCTCGAACTTGGTGTAGTGGCCGAGGAAGGTCAGCTTCACCGTATCCGTCGGGCCGTTACGCTGCTTGCCAATGATGATTTCGGCCAAGCCTTTATCCGGCGATTCCTTGTTGTAGTACTCGTCGCGGTAGATGAACATGATCACGTCGGCGTCCTGCTCGATAGCGCCCGATTCGCGCAGGTCCGACATCATCGGGCGTTTGTCCGCACGCTGTTCCAGCGAGCGGTTCAACTGCGACAGCGCGATCACCGGCACGTTGAGTTCCTTGGCCAGGCCCTTCAGCGAACGCGAGATTTCCGAGATTTCGGTGGCGCGGTTTTCCTTGTTGCCAGGCACCTGCATCAGCTGCAGGTAGTCGATCACGATCAGGCCAAGGCCGCCGTGTTCGCGCGCCAGGCGCCGCGCGCGCGAACGCAGTTCAACTGGCGAAAGGCCCGGCGTGTCGTCGATGAAGATTTTCGCTTCGGACAAGAGCGCAATGGCGTTGGTGACACGCGGCCAGTCCTCTTCGGCCAGGTCGCCAGTGCGCAGGTGCTGCGCATGGATGCGGCCGACGGACGAGATCAGACGGAAGGCCAGCTGCGAAGCGGACATTTCCATCGAAAAGATCGCCACCGGTTTCTTCGCGCGCAACGCGCAGGCTTCGGCGATGTTGACTGAAAAGGCGGTCTTGCCCATTGATGGACGCGCCGCGACGATGATCAGGTCCGAGGGCTGCAAACCGGAAGTGAGATTGTCCAGATCGGAAAAACCTGTGGAGATGCCGGTGAGCTGGCCGCGGTTCTGGTAGCGCTCGTGCAATTGGCGGAAGGCGTCCTTTACCGCCTCGCGCATGGACACGGTGTCCTTCTTGCCGCGCGCACCCGATTCGGCGATGTGGAACACGCGTTGCTCGGCCGTTTCCAGCACTTCGTGCACGGTCTTGCCTTCGGGGCGATAACCGTCTTCGGTGATCGCGGTGCCGGCGTCGATCAGCTGCCGCAGCACGGATTTTTCGCGCACGATCTCGGCGTACGCAATGATGTTGGCCGCACTCGGCGTGCTGTTGGCCAGCTCCACCAGATAGCTGGCGCCGCCAACCATCTCGGCCAGCCCGTTGGCTTCGAACCAGTCGCCCAGCGTGATCGCATCGCAGGGCATGCCCTTATCGGCCAGTTCGGTGATGGCGCGCCAGATCAGGCGATGATCCTTGCGATAGAAATCCTGTTCGCCCAGCTTGTCGGCGACGCGGTCGATCGCGTCGGCGGCCAGCATCAAGCCCCCCAGTACCGCCTGCTCGGCATCGATGGAGTGCGGCGGTACGCGCAGGGCCTCGACGGCGCTATGGGCGGATTTGCGTTCGGGGACGAAGGACATGGACATTCCCTGTAGCAAGTGGGGCGCGCAAAGCCGTGTAGGCAGACACAAGCTGCGAGCATACGCGTTGGCGTCTCACGGAACGAGATGGAAAGCTGTGGAAAACTTGTGGAAGTTTGGGGATAACCCGGGAATCGGGAATCGGGAATCGGGAATCGGGAATCGGGAATCGGGAATCGGGAATCGGGAATCGGGAATCGGGAATCGGGAATCGGGGCAGCAAAAAAGGCACTCACGCTTCCGCACAAGTGCCTCCAGAAAATACCGCCTGATCAAGAAGGCGAGTCTTGCCCGCCTTTACGCGATTGACGATCCCGACTGACGGTTTACGCCTTCTCGGGAACCACGATCACCTTGACCGAGCTGTGCACGTCGGCATGCAGGCTGATCTGCACTTCGAACTCGCCGGTGTGGCGGATGGGGCCTTCGCCCTGGATCACTTCACCCTTGTGGATGTCGTGGCCAGCGGCCTGCAGGGCGTCGGCGATTTCGCGCGGACCCACCGAGCCGTACAGCTTGCCTTCCGGGCTGGCGTTGGCGGAGATCGTCACCGACACGTCGGCCAGCTTGGCCTTGCGGCTTTCGGCGCCGGTCAACAGGTTGTTGGCCTTGGCTTCGTATTCGGCGCGGCGCGCTTCGAACGCAGCCAGGTTTTCAGCGTTGACGCGCACGGCCTTGCCCTGCGGCAGCAGGTAGTTGCGGCCGTAGCCCGGCTTCACCTTGACCTTGTCGCCGAGGTTGCCGAGGTTGCGCACCTTTTCAAGCAGAATGAGTTCCATGATTGATTCCTCGATTCGTTAGCACCGGATGGGCCCGGCGCAGCCGTGGACGGTTGTCCGAAGGGAACTGCCGCCGCGTGGAAGCGGCGGCAGGTAAAGCATTAAACGTCGTGGTTGTCGGTGTACGGCAGCAGCGCCAGGAAGCGCGCGCGCTTGATGGCCGTGGCCAGCTGGCGCTGGTAGCGCGCCTTGGTGCCGGTGATGCGGCTGGGCACGATCTTGCCGTTCTCGGTGATGTACTGGCGCAAGGTGTTGAGATCCTTGTAGTCGATCTCTTTGACCTTTTCGGCCGTGAAGCGGCAGAACTTACGGCGGCGGAAGAACTTGGACATGGCGTTGGGCTCCTGGATCAGTCTTCGAGATCGGCGTCGTCGCTATCGGCGCGGCCGACACGGCGGTCATCGCCATCGCTGTCATCGTCACGACGACGGGAAGACTTGGCGTCGTCCTTTTCCTTGCTCTTGAGGATGAAGGACTGCTCGGTATCGGCGGCGTCGCGCTTGATCACCAAGTGGCGCAGCACGGCGTCGTTGAAGCGGAAGCCCGACTCCAGCTCGTTCAGCACACCCTGGCTCACTTCGATGTTGAGCATCACGTAGTGGGCCTTGGCCAGGTTCACGATCGGGTACGCCAGCTGGCGGCGGCCCCAGTCTTCCAGGCGGTGGATCTTGCCGCCGTCGGAGGCGATCAGCGCCTTGTAGCGCTCGATCATCGCCGGAACCTGTTCGCTCTGGTCGGGATGGACCAGGAATACAACTTCGTAATGACGCAAGGTCATTGGGAAACTCCTTATGGATGCGACCCTTGCGGGCCTCGCAGCCTCCCGCGACAGGCGGTGAGGCAAGGGCTGCACTGCGCCTGTTTGGCGTAGGCAGAAGCGGAATTGTAAGCGGGGTGAGCGAGGTGGCGCAAGTCATTGAATGGGCTGGACGTGCCCGTGAGTGCGGCATCCTCGCGAGATTGGCCCCTCACCCCGACCCTCTCTCCTAAGGGGAGAGGGGGAAATAAGGTGGGCGCTCAGCCGACCGTAAAGCTCTCGCCGCAACCGCATTCGCCGGTGGCGTTGGGATTGCGGAAGACGAAGCTGGCGTTGAGGCCCTGGCGCTGGAAGTCGATCTCGGTGCCTTCCACCAGCGGCAGGCTCTTGGTATCGACGATCACCGGCACGCCATCGATCTGGAAGGTCTGGTCGTCATCGCCGACGCGCTCGGCCAGATCCACCACATAGGCGAAACCCGAGCAGCCGGTGCGCTTCACCCCGAAGCGGACACCCGCGGCGGAGGGCGATTGCGCAAGGAACTGGCGCATGCGTTGGTTGGCGGAGGGAGTGATCGAGATGGTCATGGCTACGGCGGTTCGGATCGGCACGTGAGTGCGCAAGGCATGTCGCAGTGCGGCACGACTACATTATCATGCCCGCTTCGCCTTTCGCGCTCATCACCAGATGGGCGCCTTCCCGAGGAGTTTCAATCCATGACGGTGGTCAGCGTCAAACAGGCCCTTTCCGGCAAGCTCGAGGCCGGCAGCAAGGTGACCGTGCGCGGCTGGGTGCGCACGCGCCGCGATTCCAAGGCGGGCCTGTCGTTCGTGAATATCAGTGACGGCTCCTGCTTCGATCCGATCCAGGCGGTGGTGCCGGCCACCCTCGGCAACTACGAGAGCGAGGTGAAGCATCTCACCGCCGGCGCCGGTGTGATCGTCAACGGCACGCTGGTGCCCTCCCAGGGCAAGGGCCAGAGCTTCGAACTGCAGACTGAAAGCGTGGTGGTCACCGGTTTCGTCGACGATCCGGAAACCTATCCGATCCAGCCCAAGCAGCACTCGATGGAGTTCCTGCGCGAAGTGGCGCACCTGCGCCCGCGCACCAACCTGTTCGGCGCGGTGACGCGCGTGCGCCACACGATGATGACGGCGATCCACCGCCACCTCACCGAGCAGGGTTTCTTCTGGATCAACACGCCGATCATCACCACTTCCGACGCCGAGGGCGCCGGCGACATGTTCCGCCTGTCCACGCTGGACCTGGCCAACCTGCCGCGCGACGAGAAGGGCAAGATCGATTTCCGCAAGGATTTCTTCGGCCGCGAAGCGTTCCTTACCGTGTCCGGCCAGCTCAATGTGGAGGCCTACTGCCTGGCGATGAGCAAGGTCTACACCTTCGGCCCCACCTTCCGTGCGGAAAACTCCAACACGCCGCGCCACCTGGCCGAATTCTGGATGGTCGAGCCCGAGATCGCCTTCGCCGACCTGTCCGCCGATGCCGACTGCGCGGAGAGCTTCCTCAAGGCGATCTTCAAGGCCGTACTGGAAGAGCGCGCCGATGACATGGCGTTCTTCGCCGAGCGCGTGCTGCCCGAAGCGATCACCCGCCTGGAAACCTTCATCAGCCAGCCGTTCGAGCGCATCGATTACACCGACGCCATCGAGATCCTGAAGAAGTCCGGCCAGAAGTTCGAGTTCCCGGTGGTGTGGGGTGTGGACCTGCAGACCGAGCACGAGCGCTACCTGGCCGAGAAACATATCGGCCGTCCCGTGGTCGTCATGAACTACCCGGAACAGATCAAGGCCTTCTACATGCGCCTGAACGACGACGAGAAAACCGTGGCCGCGATGGACGTGCTGGCGCCGGGCATCGGCGAGATCATCGGCGGCAGCCAGCGCGAAGAGCGCCTGGACTACCTCGATCGCCGCATGGTCAAGTTCGGTCTCGATCCTGCCACGTACGGCTGGTACCGTGACCTGCGCCGTTACGGCACCGTGCCGCATGCGGGCTTCGGCCTCGGGTTTGAGCGTCTGCTTGTATATGTGTGCGGCCTGACCAATATCCGTGACGCCATTCCTTATCCACGTGCGGCAGGGAGCGCCGACTTCTGATCCCCGAAGACCTCATGCGCTTTCGACTGGTACTGCTCACCCTCGCTTCCGTGCTGCTGCTTGCCGCTTGCCATAGCGTCAAGCTGCCGAAGCTGCCGCTGCCCACCGATCTGCTGCCGCAGGCGCAGCCGATCCGGCCGCTCGCCGACGCCAAGAAAATCCTGCAGGACGCCACGCCGTGCTGCACGACCTTCGCCGATTTCTCCTACCAGATGCTGCTGCCATGGCGGCCGCAGCGCTTCCAGCTTGGCCCCGGCAGCCCGGTGGTTGCGATCAACAATTCGCGCAGCTATTTCTTGAGTTTCACCTTGCCGCCCGACGTGAAACTGCCCTACACCATCGGCTTGAAATCGGAGCTGGTCGGGCGCTCCGTCACCAGCGGCAGTTATCTGTTCGCACCGACCGTGGTGCAACTGGATGAAACCTTCCAGCCGATCGATACGCAGGACGTGAAACTGTGCGAATACATGGGCTGGACCAATGACGAAAGCGGCGCTTTCGGCAGCGTGGAAGTCACCAGCAACAAGGCGCGCTACCTGGTGGTGTACAGCTCGGCCAAGCAGCAATCCGACAGCACCTACTGGGAACAATCGGCCAGCACCTTCTCCACCAGCACCACCACCAATACGCCTGCAGCAACCACCATCGGCGGCAGCTACAAGATCCAGCATGGCCCCGAAGGGGTGGTATGGGTCGGCATGATGGATCGCACCTACAAGGAAGCGGTCAGCAAGGCCGTATGCGGCAAGGCCCCGCAAGGCAATGGCCTGCTCAATTCGCTGGGTGCGGATCTTGGCCTGCGGAGAAGCCCTTGATTCCCTTTGCGCTCTATATTGGCCTGCTGGTGATCGGCCTGGTCTGCTTCATCACGCACGCCGTGTTGCCGTTTCGCATCGCCAAGCATCTGCGCGAGGACTACCCGCAACACTGGAAGGTGATCGTCGACACCGGCGGTGCGCAGGCTGCCCGCGGCCCGCAACTGTGGCTACGCATGCAGAACGTGTTGCGCTCCCCGGCCATCGCCGCCATCGACGATGCCGCGATCACGCGCCTGTGGCGCATCTGGCGCTACAGTCAATGGCTGGCCTGGGGCTGCTGGCTGGGTGCCCTGGCGATGCAGTGGCGCAGCCGCTGACACATTAAGCAGGCTCTAATCGGGAGAGCACATGGATTTGAATCTGCGCGGCCGTCACGCCCTGGTGTGCGGCGCATCGCAAGGCATTGGGCACGCCGCGGCGATCGAGCTGGCCGAACTCGGCGCCGACATCACCCTGCTGGCGCGCTCCGCCGATAAGCTGGCCGCGCTCGCCGACAACCTGCCGCGCACGCATGCCGCGCAACGCCATGGCTGGCGCAGCGTCGACATGCTCGATTCCGAAGCCCTGCATGTCGCGGCAGCCGACCTGGTGCTGACCCGGCCGGTGCATATCCTGGTCAACAACACCGGTGGCCCGCCCGGCGGCGCCATCCACAGCGCCGAATCCAGCGCGTTCGAGAACACTTTCCGCCAGCACGTGCTGGCCGCCCATACGCTGTTGCAGGCGGTGCTGCAAGGCATGCGCGACAGCGGCTACGGACGCGTGGTGAACGTCATCTCCACCTCGGTCAAGGAACCGATCGCCGGACTCGGCGTATCCAACACCGTGCGCGCTGCGATGGCCGCCTGGGCCAAGACGCTGTCGGGCGAACTGGCGGCCGACGGCATCACTGTCAACAATGTGCTGCCTGGCTACACACGCACCGCCCGGCTGGACGGACTGCTCGCCGTACAGGCGCAGAAAACCGGGCGCAGCGAGCAGGAGCTGGCCAAGGAGATGGCGGCAGCGGTTCCCGCGCGCCGTTTCGGCGAACCCGGGGAAATTGCCGCCGTGATCGCGTTCCTGTGCACGCCGGCCGCGGCCTACGTCAACGGCGTGAGCATCGCGGTCGACGGTGGCCGGACCAAGGCACTGAGCTAGCGTCCGGTGCAATCCACCGCTTCTGGTCCTAAGCTTGCAGGGATGCCAAGCACTCGCCTCGCCAATCTCATCGATGGTCGCCTCGCGGCGCCGTTGGACGATCACTGGCTGGATGTCTATGAACCGGCCACCGGCGCCGTGTTTGCGCAATGTCCCGATTCCAGCGCTGCCGATGTGGCCGCCGCCGTGTACGCCGCGCAGCGGGCGGCGCCGGGATGGGCGGCGACGCCGGCCGACACGCGAGCGCAGTTGCTGCATCGGCTGGCCGACCTGATCGAAGCGCGCCTCGACGAATTCGCCGCCCTGGAATCGCGCGACAGCGGCAAGCCGGTATCGCTCGCCCGGCGCCTGGACATTCCCCGCGCCGTTTCCAACCTGCGCTTCTTCGCCGCCGCCATCGTCGCCTGGGAGAGCGAAGCGCACGCGATGGAAACCGGCGCGATCAACTACACCCTGCGCCATCCGCTCGGCGTGGTCGGCTGCATCAGTCCGTGGAATCTGCCGCTATATCTGTTCACCTGGAAAATCGCGCCGGCGCTGGCCAGCGGCAACGCGGTGATCGCCAAGCCATCGGAAATCACGCCGTGCACCGCCGCCCTGCTCGGCGAACTCAGCATCGAAGCGGGCTTTCCGCCGGGCGTGCTGAACATCGTGCAAGGGCGCGGCCCGGCCACCGGCCAGGCGATCGTGGAGCATCCCGCGGTGAAAGCCATTTCCTTCACCGGCAGCACACGCACCGGCGCCAGCATTGCGGCGACCGCTGCGCCGCAGTTCAAGAAACTTTCGCTGGAACTGGGCGGCAAAAATCCCGCGATCGTGTTTGCCGATGCGGAGCTCAGCGACGAAAACCTCGACACCATCGTGCGCTCCGGTTTCGCCAACCAGGGCGAGATCTGCCTGTGCGGCTCACGCCTGCTGGTACAGCGTTCGATCTATGACAGTTTTCGCGAGCGCTATCTGGCCAAGGTCAACGCGTTGCGCGTCGGTGATCCGCAGCAAGCCAGCAGCGATCTCGGCGCGCTGGTGTCACGCGAACATTTCGACAAGGTGATGCGCTGCATCGCGCAAGCGCGCGACGAAGGCGGACGCATACTTTGCGGCGGCAACGCATTGCAACTCGAAGGGCGCTGCGCCGACGGCTGGTTCATTGCACCCACGGTGATCGAAGGTTTGTCGAACGACACGCTCACCAACCAGCAGGAAATCTTCGGCCCGGTCGTCACGCTGATTGCATTCGATGACGAAGCCGACGCGCTCGCCATCGCCAACGGTACCGGCTACGGGCTTGCCGCGTCGCTTTGGACCGGCGATCTGTCGCGCGCGCATCGCATGGGCGCGCAGCTGGAGTTCGGCATCGTGTGGATCAACTGCTGGCTGCTGCGCGACCTGCGCACGCCGTTTGGCGGCAGCAAGCAATCCGGTGTCGGGCGCGAAGGCGGCGTCGAAGCGCTGCGTTTCTTCACCGAGCCGCGCAACGTGTGCATTCGCTATCTGTGAACTGTGAACTGTGAACTGTGAACTGTGAACTGTGAATCGTGAATCGTGAATCGTGAATCGTGAATCGTGAATCGTGAATCGTGAATCGTGAAAAGCGTATACCCAAAGCCAAGGCAGGCAACCAGCCTGCTGTCTTCGATTGACGATTGACGACTCCCGACGTTAGAGGAAACTGCCTTGACCAATCCCCTACAAGAACTGATCGACAGTAACCGCCGCTGGTCGGCCGCCGTCACCGAAGCCGATCCGAAATTCTTCGAGCGGCTCGCCAAGCAGCAATCGCCCAAGTACCTGTGGATCGGCTGTTCCGATTCGCGCGTGCCGGCCACGCAGATCGTGGACCTGCCCCCTGGCGAGATCTTTGTACAGCGCAATGTCGCCAATGTGGTCTCGCACACCGACCTCAACTGCTTGAGCACCATCCAGTTCGCGGTGGACGCGCTGAAGGTGGAACACATCATCGTGGTCGGCCATTACGGCTGCGGCGGCGTGCAGGCGGTGCTGGACGATGCGCGCCTGGGTCTGGTCGACAACTGGCTGCGCCATGTCGGCGATGTGGCGCATAAACACGTCGACAAGTTGACGAGCCTGGATTCGATGCCCCTGCGCAACATGCGCCTGTGCGAACTCAACGCGATCGAACAAGTGGTCAACGTGTGCCAGACCACCATCGTGATGGACGCCTGGGACCGCGGCCAGCCGCTTTCCGTGCACGCATGGTGCTACGGCCTTTCCAACGGCCACATGCATGACTTGGGCATGCACGTGTCTTCGCGCGAAGCGCTGCGCCCGGCGTACGAGCAGGCGCTGGAGCTGCTGATGCGTCGTTCGAAGGAACTGCGATGAGCGACGTGGTACGCACCGATGCCGCGCCCGTGCCGGTCGGTGCGTATCCGCACGCGCGCCGCGTGGGCAGCCTGCTGTTTCTTTCCGGCGTCGGGCCGCGCGAGCCGGGCAGCAACGCCATTCCCGGCAATGTCTACGACGCCGACGGCAAGCTGGCCGATTACGACATCGAACGGCAATGCCGGCAGGTGTTCGCGAACGTACGCGCCGTGCTCGAAGCCAGCGGCGCGCGCTGGGAAGACATGGTGGACGTCACCGTGTTCCTTACCGACATGGCGCGCGATTTTCCGGCCTACAACCGCCTGTATGCCGAGTACTTCAAGGGCGTGGACGCCTGCCGCACCACGCTGGGCATTACCGCGCTACCCACGCCGATCGCGATCGAATTGAAATGCGTGGCCGCGCTGCGGGCTTCATCGCAGCCATAAAAAAACCCGGGGGCCTGCGCCCGCCGGGTCTTTGCATCCGAATCGGATGAGAGGATTACTTGCCAGCGGTGCTGCTGGAAGCCGGAGCCATCTCTTCGCCGGTCTTCTTGTGCGACTTGGTGTGCGACTTATGGGTCGAGGACTTGTGGTGGGTGTGCTTGGCGGGGGCAGCCGAGGTCGAAGCGGGCGCCGGAGCAGCCGACGTGTCCTGGGCCAGCACCGAACCGGAAAGAGCGACACCTGCCACGAGCAGAGAAGCGATCGCAAGTTTACGCATCATGATCATGAGCCTCGAAATTTTGGTTGCCACGGACCCGGCCGGAACCCGGCTATCGCGGGCGGCGTGACGGCCCTAACAATGCAACCACCTCGGCATACCGAAACTGAACGACGGTCGGAACATGACGACGACGCCGGTAGCCTTTTAAACAAATGCCTCCAACCGCCGACAACGCGATCGGCTCAGGCAAGGCAGCAGCGCAGCAAAGCCTGGATGGTTTCCTGCACCTGTTTCGCCTTGCCTTCTTCCCAGGCGAAGCTTTCCTCGTCCATGTACTGGCACTGCGCCAGCTCCAGTTGCACCGCCTCAACGCCGTCAGCCGGACGCCCGTAATGGCGCGTGATGTGGCCACCCTTGAAACGCCCGTTGACGACGAAGTCGTAGCGGCTCTGCGCCTCCAGCACGTTGGTGAGCCGCCACTGCAGCTCGCTGCCGCAGCTCGCGCCATCGGCCGTACCCAGGTTGAAATCCGGCAGGCGTCCTTCGAACAGCATGGGCACCTGGCTGCGGATGGAATGGCCGTCCCACAGCACTGCCCGGCCGTGTTCCGCTTTGAGCCGCGCAAGCTCACCGGCAAGCGCCTGGTGATAGGGGCGCCACCAAATGTCTACCCGCTGGTGGATTTCGTCGGCATCCGGCTCCTTCCCCTCCAGATACAACGATTGCCCGTCGAAACCGATGGTCGACACCAGGCCCGTTTCGCGCCGTCCCGGATACAGCGCGTGGCCGTCCGCGGGGCGGTTGAGATCGACCACATAGCGCGAGGCGACCGGCTTGATCACGCTGGCACCCAGCTCCCGCGCAAGCGGCTCGTACAGCCGCGCGACATGCCAGTCGGTGTCGGGTACACGACGGGCGGCGGGCTGCAGCCGTTCGGCCAGCTCGCCGGGAAGATGGGTGCCGTCATGCGGCAAGCTGATCAGCAGCGGCGCGTGGCCGCGGGTAAGGGTGAACGTATCCATGCCCGAAGTGTGAGCCCTTGGCGATCAGTGCAGCAACAGCAGTTCCTCGGCGGCAGTGGGGTGAATCGCGATCGTGGCTTTCAGATCGCGCCAATACAGCCCCTTCTGCATCGCCACCGCGAAACCCTGCAGCAACTCGTCGCTGCCCGGTCCCAGCACATGGATGCCGACCACCTTGCGCTCCTCGCCCACGGTGACGAGCTTCACCACGCTTTGCTCGGCGCGGCCGGCCACCATCCATAGCAAGGGCGTATAGCGGCCGGTGTGCACGTTCACCGCATCGCCGTAACGGGCGCGCGCCTGCTGTTCGGTAAGGCCGACCGCCGCCAACGGCGGTTCGGCAAACACCACGCTGGGAATGACGCTGTCGTCGAACTTGGCGTCGGCCTGCCCGCCGATCAGCCGATCGGCCAGCGCACGTCCTGCTGCCACAGCCACCGGCGTGAGCGCCCGGCGATCGGTGACGTCGCCCACTGCGTATACGCCGCGCACGTTGGTGTTCTGGTAGGCGTCCACCAGGATGTGACCGCGTTCGTCGCATTCCACGCCGAGCGCCTCCAGGCCGAAGCCGCTGCTGTTCGGCACGCGTCCCACCGCCCACAACACCGCATCGTAAACACCGTGCTCGGCGCCATCGAGCGCTTCCAGCGTCACCCTGCCCGGTTGCCCGCGAGCGGCCTTGATGCGCGTATTGCGCAGGATGCGAATGCCGTGCGCCTGCATCTGCACGGCCAGCCCCTCGACCAGTTCGAGATCGAAGTCGTTCAACATGTTCTCGCGCACCAGCAGGTCCATCTGGCAACCGAGTCCGCTCAGCACACCGGCGAATTCCACCGCCACGTAGCCACCGCCCACCACCGCGATGCGCTGCGGCGGCGCATCCAGCTCGAAGATCTGGTCGGAAACGATGCCCAGTTCGAAACCGGGGATATCAAGCCGATGCGGCCTGGCGCCGGTGGCGATCACGATGTGCGGTGCGCTGGCCTGCATGCCTTCTGGCGTAACCACCGTATCGCTGGAAAGCAGGCGCGCCGATGCTTCGATGACGCGAATGCCGGCCAGGTCCAGCCGCGTGGCATAGCGATGGCGGATGCCCGCGATGTACTGATCGCGCAAGGTACGAAAGCGCGCCCAGTCCAGGCGCAGCGGTTCGGCATCGAAACCGATCTCGCGGCCAAGCCGATGCATATCGGCGATCTGCGCCGCGAACCACATCGCCTTCTTCGGCACGCAGCCGCGATTGACGCAGGTGCCACCCAGCGGATCGGGCTCGAACAATGCGACGCGTGCACCGAGGCGCGCCGCGCGCTGCGCCACGCTCAAGCCACCGGAGCCTGCGCCCAGCACGATCAGATCGAAGCGTTCGCTCATGCATCCTCCTGCCGTGATTGTTTCCCGCCGCCATGCCACGCCGAACTGGCGATGCACGGTCAAAACATGCTTTCAAGTTACGTGTGCAACACGCACAGCTAAAGACCGAAACGTGCTGGCGCATAAGGCGCCGGATCGATCGCCGGCGCGGCGCCGTAGATCTGCGCAGCGACCAGTTCGCCGGTTGCCGCTGACATGCTCACACCCAGCATGCCGTGCCCCGTCGCCAGATGCAGGTTCGACCAGCGCACGCTCGGCCCGATGATCGGTATTTCATCCACGCTCATCGGACGCCAGCCCCACCATTCTTCTTGCAGTTGCGGGCCTTCGGGTTCGTGCAATCCTTCCGCGGCGCCACGCCGCAGGGCATCCATGCGCTTGCGGTTGAGACCTTCCGAATAGCCGGAGAACTCCATGGTGCTGCCCAGGCGGAAACCGCTGTCCCAGGTGGTGATGCACACCTTCGCTTCGCGCAGCACCATCGCATAGCGCGGCGCCTGTTGCGGCCGGGTGTAGGTCAACGAATAGCCTTTGCCGGGCTGCATCGGCAAGCGCAAACCCAGGCGCTTGCCGAGCAAAGGCGACCACGCGCCCAGCGCCAGCACCACGCGATCGCCGGTGAAATCGCCGCGTGAGGTGGTGACGCCCACGATGCGTTTGCCGTCGGTGGCGAAATGCTCGATCTTCGCGCCGGTCTCGATCACGCCGCCCAGCTCGCTCACCCTGCGCGCCAGCTCGGCGGCGTAGCGGTCCGGCCGCAGACGTGCATCGTCCGGATGGAACAGGCCGCCTTGCACGCCCGGCTTCAGCGCCGGCTCCAGCGCTTCCACTTCGGCGCCCCGCAGGCGCTGCACCGGCACGCCCATGCGATCGAGCAACTGTGCGTGATGGTGTTCGTCATCGGCCATCTGCGCAGCACTGCGATAGACGTATAGAAGGCCTTCTTCCACGAATTCGCAATCCAGCCGGTCATCGCGAACCAGGTCGGCGATCAGGCCGCGTGAGCGTTGCAGAATCGCCGCCCGCGCTCGCGCCGCGTGTTCGAAATCGCGCCAGGTGCATCGCCGCGCGAAACCAAGCAACCAGCGCAGGCGCGCGCTATCCAGCCGTGGATTCAAATAAAGCGGCGCATCGGCCTGGAGCATCGAGCGCAAGGCCACGCCCAGCGTACCGGGCATGCACAACGGCGCCGCGTGGCTGGGCGTGATGGTGCCGCAATTGCCATGGGAGCTGCCGCAGCCGGGCGTGCCCTGCTCCAATACGCGCACCCGCGCACCGCCTTTGAGCAGATGCAGTGCGCACGAAAGACCAATGACGCCACCACCCAGAATCAGTATGTCGCTGCGAGAGGAATTCATCGGACCATTGTAGCCGTCCAGCCCGTTCGAACCATGGTGGCCTTGCGCAAAACGAAACCATTGGTGCTTGATTCTGGGCGCCCGAGCCTGTCGCTGGCAGCCACGCCCGGCATTTGCTGCACAAGTACTTGCGCAGCGCCAGGCTTCGTCGCAGGCTGGTGTCGCATCCACGACCTCCCCCAACGCCGATGCGCATGAAGATGGTGATGTGCCTGCTTTGCACGACCGTGCTGGTGGCCCCGGTCAGCGCGCGCGAGCAGTTGTCCGCCCCTTCCACCACCGAACTGCTCGATCACTTCGGCACCGCGCCCAACGGGCTGGCGCGCTACGAATACTTGAGCTCGGTACTACCCCTGCTTGCCGGCGAAGACAAACTGCTCGCGAAGCAACTGCTGGCGACCGTGGACAGCGAACTGGGCCTGTACAACGAAGCCATGATGGCCTTCCCGTTCGACAACCGCGTGGCGCCACCACGATCCACGCCACTGCCGCAATCGGATCAATGGCAAGCCGTCGATGCGGCCGACGTGATCGCCAAGCTCGCCGCCAATCGTCGCATCGTGATGGTCAACGAAGCACATCACGATGCACACACCCGCGAGCTCACGCTGGCCTTGCTGCCGCGCCTGCGCGAGCTCGGTTACCAGTACTTCGCCGTTGAAGCGCTCAGCGCCAAGGACGTCGACCTGATGCGCCGCGGCTACGCAACCGAAAGCTCCGGCAGCGAATACGTGCTCGAGCCGCTGTATGGCGAGATCGTGCGCCAGGCGATCCGGCTGGGCTACACCGTCCTCCCCTACGATCCCGAAGACGCCACCACCGAAAACCGTGACGGCGAGCAAGCGCGCACGCTGCAGAAAGTATTCGACAAGGACAGCCACGCCAAGCTGTTCGTGCATGCGGGCTACGCGCATATCGACAAGGCGGTGGGCAACCTGGGCAGCCGCATCCAGCCGATGGCGATGCAGCTCAAGCGCATCACCGGCGAGGATCCGTTGTGCGTGGACCAGACGCAATTTCGCGATGTGGCGGTGGGCGGCCTGGATTTCGGTTTCTACAACACCGTGGCCAGCCGCTTCCCGCAACAGCAGCCTTATGTGCTGCGTGCGAAGAGCGACGGGCAAATCTGGAGTTCCGATCCACGGCAGCACGATGTGACGGTGGTGCTGCCGCCTGCCGCGGAACGCGATCTGGACGTGAACGGCTTGATGCGCAGCGATGCATTGCACCGCGAGGTCATCTTGCCGCGCACGCCTTTCGATCTCGACCAGCGGCCCTCATGGCTGGCCTTGGGCGGTGCGCGCGATCGTTATCCGATCAACACGGATCTTTGCGACAACCAGGTTCCCTGCGCGATCGACGCGCATTATCCGAACGAGCCCGACAACGCCACACCGGCCGATCGCTACACCTTCCTGCACAGACGTTCGCACAATGTGCTCTATTTGTTCCCGGGCCATTACCGCCTGCGCGCCTGGGACGCCACCGGCAAAACGCTGCATCAGCAAGATATCGAGGTACCGCCTCGCTGATCGCGCGAGAATGGTTCTTTGCTTTCTTGTTGCCGTTTCGCACGCACGAGTAGCTTTGCCGGGCAAGACGACCACCATCCACGGCAATGCGCAGCATCTGCGCAGGTGCGGTGACGTTCTTGAGCCCGGCTTGCCGCTGCTGCCGGAAAGCTCTTCCAGTCCCTGAAAACTTCCATGCAAACCGTTGATTTGCTATAACCTCGACGCAAACACGCCGAGGTTTTCTTATGGGTTTGGCCGGCGCCGAAGATCCCGACAAACATCGATCGTTCGTCCGCGCCATGCGCCTGGGCGCGCTGGCCGCCGTGCTGCTGTTGCTGGCCGCCTGCGCCAGCTCGCCCCGCCGCGAGGCCACCTACAAGCCATCGCGTTCGGCGCTTGCCGATGAACCCGCGCGCGCACCCGAAAACGCCGTCGGCACCGCCAACGACGTGCTGTTCCGCGCCATGGCCCTGGTCGGCACGCCGTACCGCTACGGCGGCAACACGCCGGCGGGCGGCTTCGACTGCAGCGGACTGGTCGATTACATCTATCGCAACGCGGCCAACATCGCGCTGCCGCACAGTTCACGCGACATGGCTTCGGTCATTGGCTCCAAGATCAAGCGCATGGACGACCTGATGAGCGGCGACCTGGTGTTCTTCGCCATCGGCGGCGGCATCAGCCATGTCGGGGTCTACGTCGGCAAGGGCCGCTTCGTACATGCACCCAATAGCGGTGGCACGGTGCGGCTGGACGATATCGACGGGCCGTACTGGCGCGATCACTTCGCCTACGGCAAACGCTTGCTGGATTGAACCTCGGGCGGGGGCGCAGCCCCCAACATCCGGAATGCAGATACATGTCGACGTTGGGGTTTGCACCCCAACCTACATGCCTTCACGAAAATTAAATTGTACACAATTTAATTTGATGCTATCGTTTGCTGCATGAAGAAATCCGTCGACCCCTCCCTGCTGCTGGACGAACAGCTCTGCTTCGCGCTCTACGCCGCCTCACGCCGGATGACGGCGGCGTACCGCCCGCTGCTCGACGCATTGGACCTCACCTACCCGCAGTACTTGGTGATGCTGGTGTTATGGGAACAGGACGGGCTGACCGTGCGCGAGCTGGGCGAACGCCTGCAACTGGACTCGGGCACGCTCACGCCGCTGTTGAAGCGGCTGGAACAGGCCGGCTTGCTGGGCCGCCAGCGCCGTCGAAGCGACGAGCGCGAAGTGGAAATCACCCTGACCGATGCCGGGCATACGCTGCGCGAGCGCGCGGCCGACGTACCGCGCTGCATGGCCGAAAAACTTTGCATGACCGTCGATGCTTTCAAACAACTGCGCGACGAGCTCAAAAAACTGGCGACGCAACTCGCCTCCCCCTCCGACCCAAGCGAGAAAAACCTATGAGCAACCCGACCAAAGTCCTCTACACCGCTACCGCCACTGCCCAGGGCGGCCGCGAAGGCCATATCCACAGCAGCGATGGCGTGCTGGATTTCGATCTGAAAGTGCCGAAGGAACTCGGCGGCCCGGGCGGCGCCGGCAGCAATCCGGAACAACTCTTCGCCGCCGGCTATTCGGCCTGCTTCGAAGGCGCCGTGCGCTATGTGGCGCGCGAGAAGAAAATCACACTGAAGGATGCCTCGGTAACCGGTCACGTCGGCATCGGGCCGCGCGAACCGACCGGTTTTGCCATCACTGTGAAGCTGGAAGTGAGCCTGCCGGGCATCGACCGCGCCGTGGCGCAGGAATTGGTCGACATCGCGCACCGCGACATCTGCCCGTATTCGCATGCCACGCGCGGCAATGTGGATGTGCAGATCAGCCTGGTTTGATGTGAGCGGCTGATTGATAAAGCAACGGCGTCGAAAGGGCGCCGTTGCTTTATTTGAGTGACGTGTCGGCTGGGATGCCAATCCCAGCTTTTGGCGTCGCGCGATGCTGGGATTAGCATCCCAGCCTACGAATTGCGCCGATCAATGGGCCTCGGCGCCCGGCGGATGCGCATGTCCGTGCTGGATCTCTTCTTCCGTCGCCTCGCGCACTTCCTGGATCGCCACGTCGAAGTTCAGCGTCTTGCCCGCCATCGGGTGATTCAGATCCACATCGACCGTGGACATGCCGACCTTGTGCACCGTCACCGCGCGCTGACCGCCCTGCTTCAGCGACAACACCGTCACCATGCCCGGCTTCAGGCGGTTGCCCTGCTGGAAATATTTCTTCGGCACGCGCTGGATCTGGCCTTCCTGGCGTTCGCCGTAGCCCTCGGCCGGCGGAATTTCCACTTGCAGCGTGTCGCCGGCGGCGTGCTCTTCCAGCGCCTTTTCCAGGCCGGGAATGAGCTGGCCATGGCCAAGCAGTATCCACAACGGCTCGCCGCCGTCGTGCGAGCTTTCGACCTTCTCGCCATCTACGGTGAGCGTGTAGTGGAACGCGATGACCTTGTCCTTGCCAGCCTTCATTGCCTGTTTCTCGTGCGGTAAAGGCGGCGATTCTATCAGCTACCGAAGCGCACGCCGCGCGCCTCCGGCCCTAGCCATACCAGCAAGGCCAGCAGCAAAGCCACAGCGGCGATCCACAAGGACATCACCAGCGGCAGCCCGGCCCCCTGCGACGCCAGCCAGGACTGCGCCGTGGCGGTGCCGGCGGCGATCAGATTGCCCATCTGGTAGGCGAAGCCCGGCAAGGTACCTCGCACGGCATCCGGCGAGAGCTCGTTCAGATGCGTGGGCACCACACCCCAGGCGCCCTGCACCATCACCTGGATCAGGAACGCGCCCACGCCCAGCAGCCATAGCGAGCCGCCGTACGTCCACAAGGGGATCACCGGAATGGCGAGCAGCGCGGCGGTGATCATCGCGCGGCGGCGGCCGATTTTCTCCGACCACGCACCGAAGCAGATGCCGCCCACCAGCGCGCCGAGATTGAGCATGGCCACCAGCACAAACGCCGCACTCGAGCCGCTCGGCAGATGCAGGTTCACCTCTTCGAAGGTGTGATACATGTCCTGCGAGCCATGGCTGAACATATTGAAGGCCGCCATCAGGCACATCAGGTAGATCGCCAGCTTCCAGTGGCCGCGCATCGCCTGGCCCAGGCTGAGCTTGCCCTGCGCTGCCTGGCTCGCCTCCCATGCCGGCGATTCGGGTACGCTGCGCCGGATATACAGCACCAGCAGGGCCGGCAACGCGCCCACTACGAACAGGCCGCGCCAGCCGATGTGATCGATCAGCAGCCAGTTCACCAGCGCGCCCAGGAAGAAACCGCAGGGATAGCCACTCTGCAGCAAACCCGACACAAGGCCGCGCGATCTGGCCGGAATCGACTCCATCGCCAGCGAGGCGCCGATGCCCCATTCGCCACCCATCGCCACGCCGAACAGGAAACGCAGCGCCAGCAGCATCGTGATCGAGGTAGAAAACGCGGTTGCCAGCTCGAACAGCGAAAACAGCAGCACGTCGATCATCAGCACCGGCCGGCGACCGAAGCGATCGGCCAGGCGCCCGAACAACAATGCACCGATCGGACGCGCCGCCAGGGTCAGAAACACGCCCAGCGTGACTTCGGTGCGATCGACGCCGAATTCCTTCGCGATACCGACGATCACGAAGGTATAGAGAAAATAGTCGAACGCATCGAGCATCCAACCCAGGAAACTCGCCAGCACGGTATGTCGTTGCTCGTGATTCAACTCGCGAAGGGCGGACAGGACAGACATGCTCGGCTCCCATTGAGTGGCGCGAGGCTACCATGCTGCGAAAGCCCTACAAACGGCCGGTGCGCCATTCATGTATACTGCGCGCTCGAACGCATCCCATCCTGGACGCGTTCCTCCCAACCCTTATCGATAGCAACGCGGTTCTGCATGAAGGCTCCGGGTTGCACAGGAGCATTTCATGTCTTTCGAATCGCTGGGCCTAGCCCCTGCGTTGCTGCGCGCGCTCGCCGAACAAGGCTACGCCGAACCCACCCCGATCCAGGCCGGCGCCATTCCGGTGGTACTGGAAGGCCACGACCTGCTGGCCGCCGCGCAAACCGGCACCGGCAAGACCGCCGCGTTCGCGCTGCCCTTGCTGCAGCGCATGTCCACCACCACGCCTGCAAGCAAGCGCCCGCGTGCGCTGGTGCTTACGCCCACGCGCGAACTGGCGGCGCAAATCCACGACAACATGCGCACCTACGGCAAGCATCTGCGCGTAGGCAGTGCGGCCATCTTCGGCGGCGTCAGCATGGGCCCGCAGATCCAGGCGCTGCGTCGTGGCACCGATGTCATCATTGCCACACCGGGCCGCTTGGTCGATCACATGCAGCAGCGCACGATCGATCTGTCCGGCATTGAAGTGCTGGTGTTGGACGAAGCCGATCGCATGCTCGACATGGGCTTTCTGCCCGCGCTCAAGCGCATCATCGGTGCGCTGCCGAAACAGCGCCAGACGCTGCTGTTCTCCGCTACCTTCGCGCCGGAAATCAAGGCGCTGGCGATGCAGTTCATGCACTCGCCGCGCGAAGTGTCGGTGACGCCGGCCAACAGCGTAGCGACCACGGTCAGCCACGAAGTGCATCCGGTCGATGCGTCCCGCAAGCGCGACCTGCTGCTGCACGTGCTCAGCAAGGACAGCCGCCGCCAGACGCTGGTGTTTTCCCGCACCAAGCACGGCGCCGATAAACTGGTGCGTTACCTGGAGCAGTCGGGCCTGCGTGCGGCCGCGATCCACGGCAACAAGAGCCAGAATGCGCGCACGCGTGCGCTTTCCGATTTCAAGAGCGGCCGCGTCACCGTGCTGGTGGCGACGGACATCGCCGCGCGCGGCATCGATATCGACCAGTTGCCGATCGTGATCAACTTCGATCTGCCGATGGTGGCCGAAGACTATGTGCACCGCATCGGCCGCACCGGCCGCGCCGGCGCCAGCGGTCTGGCCTTGTCCCTGGTGAGCCATGAGGAATCGGGCCTGCTGCGCGATATCCGCAAGCTGCTGAATCAGGAAATCACCATCAGCGACGTGAGCGGTTTCGAACCGTCCGCGCCGCTGCGCCTGGATGCGCATGCGCCGCGTCCGAAGCAAGGCCAACGCCAGGCGCGCCCGCCGCGGCAAGGTGGCAACGGGCATCGACCGCACGGCCATGCGCCGCAGAACAATGGCGGCGGTGAACATGCGATGGGCAATCGCAAGCGCCGGCGCCCGCGCGGTGGCAAGCCGGCGGCGAAAGCGTAACGGCGCTTTCCGTGCAGGTTGGGGTGCAAACCCCAACATCGCGATTTGTTGGAGATGGCAATGTTGGGGTTTGCACCCCAACCTGCGGGAAGTTGTTCATGCGCCGGGGCAGACCAGCGCCGTAAGGATGTGGTCCTCCCACACCCCCGCGATCTGCAAATACCACTTCGCGTAACCTTCCCGCTCGAATCCTAGCGACGCCAACAGTTTCGCGCTGCGTTCGTTGCGTGGCAGATAATTGGCCATGATCCGGTGCAGGCGCAATTCGCCGAACGCCCAGGCCATGCCCGTCTCCAGCACTTCACGCATCAATCCCTGGCCTTGCATGCGCGCATCGACGCCGTAGCCCAAGTGACACGCCTGAAATGCGCCGCGCACGATGTTGGCGAAGGTGCAGGTTGCGAGGATGGCCTCCTCCGCGTGGTCGAACACGAACAAGGGATAACCGCGATCATGCATCGCGTTATCGCGTCCATCGGCGATCGTCTTCGCGCAGTGTCCGAGCGTATAGTAGGCCGGTTCACGCAGGGGTTCCCATGGCGCCAGATGCTCGCGATTGTCCACGCGGTAGCGCAGCAGTTTCGCTGCATCCGCCTGCCCCGCAAGGCGAATGCGCGTGCGTGGCGTCTGCAGAATCGGTGATGCAACCACGCGCTTAGCGCTCCTGATCCGTCGGCCGCATCAGCACTTCGTTGATGGATACGTAGTCCGGACGCGTCACGCAGAACAGGATGGTGTCGGCGATGTCCTCGGCCTGTAGCTGGCGCATCTCGCCCGCACGCATGTCCAGCGCGCGGCGGCTGGCCTCATGACCGATGTGTTCACGCAATTGGGTGTCCACCATGCCGGGCTCGATCACGCTGACGCGGATGTTGTCCTTGTAGACCTCGCGCCGCAGCGATTCGGAAAAACCCACCACGCCGAACTTGGTCGCCGCATAGGCCGCCGCGTTGGGATTGGCCACGCGCCCGGCCACCGACGAGACGTTAACGATGTGCCCGTCGCGCCGCGCGCGCATGCCGGCCAGGGCGGCCTGCGTGGAGGCGATCAGGCTCAATAGGTTCAATTCCAGCATGCTGCGCCAGCGGCCCAGGTCCGCTTCGGCGACCGGCTCCAGGTACATCACGCCGGCATTGTTGATGAGGATATCCAGGCGGCCATAATGCGTCTCGGTTTCCTTCACGACGCGTTGCGCCCCGGCTTCTGAAGCAAGATCGGCCACCAGCACCAGCGGTTCGGCGCCCAGCCCGGCAAGCTTGGTCGCGAGCTGATCCAGCCGGTCCTTGCGCCGCGCGGCGATTGCCACCCTGGCGCCCTGCTCGGCCAACGCCAGCGCGGTGGCTTCACCGATCCCCGAGGACGCTCCCGTAACCAGGGCAATGCGATCTTTCAGGCGGTTTTTCATCCATAGCTCCGTGTAACGATGCCAACTTCCAAGAGTATGTCGTCCCCGGGCTGTTACAATAGTCACCTTTCTCCTGCATGCCCCGTGCATGCTTCGTCGAGGTTCTCCCCCATGTCGTCCCCGTCTTCCGACTCTGCCCCGGCCGCCGCTGGTTTCTCTGCGCTTGCGCTCTCGCCGGAAGTGCTGCGCGCATTGGCCGACGTGGGTTACGAATTACCCTCGCCGATCCAGGCCGCCACCATTCCTTCCCTGCTCGAAGGCCGCGACGTGCTGGGACAGGCGCAAACCGGCACCGGCAAGACGGCGGCGTTCGCGCTGCCGATCCTTTCGCGCATCGAAATGCGCCCTGGCAAACCGCAGGCGCTGGTGCTGGCGCCGACGCGCGAACTGGCCATCCAGGTGGCCGAAGCGTTTCAGCGTTACGCCGCGCACATGCCCGGCTTCCAGGTACTGCCGATCTACGGTGGCCAGAGCTATGGCCCGCAGTTGCACGCGCTGCGTCGCGGCGTGCACGTGGTGGTCGGCACGCCCGGCCGCGTGATCGATCATCTGGAGCGTGGCACGCTGGATCTTTCCGAACTGCGTTTCATCGTGCTTGATGAAGCGGACGAAATGCTGCGCATGGGCTTTATCGACGATGTCGAAAAAGTGCTGCAAGCCACGCCTCCGGAACGCCAGGTGGCGCTGTTCTCCGCCACCATGCCGGCGCCGATCCGCAAGATCGCGCAGCGGCATCTGAAGAATCCGGTGGAAGTCACCATCAAGGCCGCCACTACCACCGCAGCGAACATCCGCCAGCGCTACTGGTGGGTGAGCGGCATGCACAAGCTGGATGCAATGACGCGCATTCTCGAAGCCGAGCCGTTCGACGCGATGATCATCTTCGCGCGCACCAAGCAGGCCACCGAGGAACTGGCCGAGAAACTGCAGGCGCGCGGCCTGGCCGCCGCCGCAATCAACGGCGACATTGCGCAGCCGCAGCGTGAGCGCGTGATCCAGCAGCTCAAGGACGGCAAGCTCGACATTCTCGTCGCCACCGACGTCGCTGCGCGCGGTCTGGACGTGGAACGCATCAGCCACGTGCTGAACTACGACATTCCCTACGACACCGAAAGCTACGTGCACCGCATCGGCCGCACCGGCCGCGCCGGGCGCAGCGGCGAAGCGATTCTGTTCGTCACCCCGCGCGAAAAAGGCATGCTGCGCGCGATCGAACGCGCCACGCGCCAGCCGATCGAGGAAATGAAGCTGCCCACGGTGGAAGCGGTGAACGACCGCCGCATCGCGCGCTTCAAGCAGAGCATCAGCGATACGCTGGCGATGGGCGGCATGGAGCAGTTCCAGCAATTGATCGAGCAATACGAACAGGAGCACGACGTACCCGCGGTCGAAATCGCCGCCGCACTGGCGCGCATTGCGCAAGGCGATCGCCCGCTGCTGCTGGAAGCGCCGCCCAAGCGCGAGCGCACGCACGAACGCGAAGCGCATCCGGCCCGCTCGCATGACGGCGACAGGCCACCGCGCGAAGCGCGTCATCGCGAAGAAAACACGCGCGACTTCGCCCCGCGCCAGCTGCGCCCGCACGCCACCGAGGCCGGCAAGCGCACGTACCGCATCGAAGTCGGCCACGAACACGGCGTTAAGCCCGGCAATATCATCGGCGCCATCGCCAACGAGGCCGGCCTGGAAAGCCAGTTCATCGGCCGCCTGAGCATCCGCGGCGACTACAGCCTGATCGACCTGCCCGACGGCATGCCCAAGGAAGTGTTCCAGCACCTGCAGAAGGTGTGGGTGAACCAGCAGCAGCTGCGCATTCGCGAGTGGGATGGGACCGAGCAGGAGGAGTCAGGCACACGCGCACCGCGCAAGCCGGGTTTCAAGCCGGCGCACGCGCGTGGGCATGCGGGCAAGCCGAAGCATGCGCGCGGCGGTGACAAGCCGCCGCGCCGTAAATAACCGTAGGTTGGGGTGCAAACCCCAACGTCGACATGCATGTCGTGACGTCGGAAGTAGCAGGCCGAAGTTCGTTCCATCCAGAGCAACAGTGTGTTCTTGGCTGCCTACCACCGCCCATGTGTTCATGCGGCCATAATGCTTCGCCTGAATATCCTTGCGTTGGGGTTCGCACCCCAACCTACGCCAGCATGAACACACTTCCGAGCCTCTTCATCTCCCACGGTTCGCCGATGACCGCCCTGCACCCCGGCCGAGTCGGCGAGCGGCTTGCGGAGACGGCCGCCAGCCTGCCGCGCCCGAAAGCCATCGTGATCGCCACCGCCCACTGGCTGGCGCGCCAGCCGAGTGTGGGCGGTGCGGCGCAGCCAGAAACCGTCTACGACTTCTACGGTTTTCCGCGCGAGCTGTACGAGCTCCGCTATCCAGCGCCGGGCGCACCCGAAGTGACTACGCAGGTCGCGCACTTGCTCGGTCAGGCGGGTTTGACCGCCGCGATCGACCCGCACCACGGCCTCGATCACGGCGCATGGGTACCGTTGCGCCTGCTCTATCCGCACGCCGACATTCCGGTGGTGCCACTGTCGATCCAGCCGCACCTGGGGCCTGCGCATCACTACGCGGTCGGCCGCGCGCTTGCGCCGCTGCGCGAACAAGGCGTGCTGGTGATCGGTTCGGGCAGCATCACGCACAACCTGCACGATCTGCGCGCCGGCTTCAGCGAAAGCAACGAAGCGCCGTACGTGCGTCCGTTCATCGGCTGGTTCGAACAGAAGATCCAGGCCGGCGACGTCGACGCCCTGCTCGACTACCGCCGCCAGGCCCCGTTCGCCGAGCGTGCGCATCCCACCGACGAACATCTGCTGCCGCTATACGTGGCGCTCGGGGCTGCCGGCGAACACTTCGACGGACGGCGCATCGATGCGGGCATCGACCTGGGCTTCCTTGCCATGGATTGTTACCGCTTCGACGGTGCAACCGCTGCCGTCACTGCACAATGACTGTGCCGACCATCATCGGACGGATCGAACAGTAATAGGTGTAGGTGCCCGGCTTCAGGAACATCACCGTATAGGTGTCGCCTGAATCCAGCGCTTTGGACGCTACGAACGCCCCGCCGGCACTGGTTACCACGTGCGGCTCCTCATCATGGTTGGTCCAGACCACGCGCGTACCCACCGGCACCACGAGTGATTTCGGCGCGAAGGCGAAATTCTGGATCGCCACCTCATGGGTGACGCCCTTGGCCGGCGCGGCGTCCGCCGCTGCGCACGAGGCCGCGACGCTGCACAGGGCGATGGCCGCAGGCATGCCAATCCCCCTCCATCTCCATAAGGGTTTCATGCCAGCACCTCGTCGGTTACCGCCAGTGCACCGCCCCTCTGCACATGCCGCACATCGCGAATGCCAAGGTAACGATGCAGTGCCTGCGCGGTCACGCTCTGCAACGGTCCCGGTCCAGGACCGTCGCCCGGTGCAGGCTGCGGATAGGCGGTGGAACGCGTGGTGTAGAACGTGATGCTGCCTTCCACCTTCTGCTGGATCTGGTGGATGTGTCCGTTGAGCACAGTGACCGAGCCGAAGCGGCGTAGATAGCTCAGCGCCTCGCTGCTGTCGTCCGTACCCCAGCCCCATTGCGGATACAGCGGCCACAACGGCATGTGCGCGAACACCACCACCGGCGTTTCGGCCGACCGGCCGGCCAGATCGTTCTTCAGCCAGGCCAGTTGATCCGCACCCAGCGAACCCAGTCCACCGGCCTTGAGGTTAAGCACATTGATCAATCCGACGAAATGCACGCCATCCTGATCGAAGCTGTACCAGCCGCCGGCGTTTTGCTTTACGCCGAAGCGGCGGAAGAATTCGGTGCCGTTGTCGCCGATCACATCGTGTTCGCCGGGCACGTAGAAGCGCTGGCTGACGCGGGCTTCCTGCATCAATCCGTTCAAAGTGTCGAATTCCTCGGGCTTGGAAAGATGGGTCAGATCGCCGGTATGGAGCAGAAACGCCGGTCGGGTCTGCTGCGCATTGATCATCGCCAGCGAACGACGCAGCGTTCCGATCACGTCCGGATTGGGCGCCTTGTGAAAACCGATGTGCGAGTCGCTGATCTGCACGAAGCCGAAAGTGCCGCCCTTGATGGCAGGCGCATCGCCGAGCGGGTGCGCGCGCAACACGCCGCCCTTCATCATCCATAAGGTGCCGGCGCCGGCCCAGGCCATGCATTTGAGAAACTGCCGACGACCGCCGGCTTCCTCGTCGATCCTGTTGTCGTGGTCCTGCATCATCGTCACTCCGCCGCTTGGGCCGCCCAGCGCCGCCCTCACCTGCCTTTACCTGCCTGCAGGCCGGCCTATTCCGTGTTTTCCGGCGTGGGAATAAAGTCGCCGCCATACCGGTAGAAGGTTTTATGCCCTCCGACTTCCGCCCCTCCGCAGCCGTTTCCCGCAGCGCCCATTTCGAGGCCTGCGTGCTGCCGCATCTGGATGCCGCCTACAACCTCGCACGCTGGCTGGCGCGCGACGATGCGGACGCCCAGGATGTCGTGCAGGAGGCGATGCTGCGCGCATTCCGTTACTTCGAAAGCTTCCATGGTGGCGAAGCCCGCGTATGGCTGTTGGCGATCGTGCGCAACACGTTCTATTCGTTGCGCGCCAAGAGCGCCTCCGACGATGCGCATGAAACCTTCGACGACGATGCCCACGTCGTGATCGACGAACAGCCCTCGCCCGAAGCGCGCGCCCTGCTCGCCGTCGACGTCGATGCATTGCAGACCGCGCTGGCCCACCTTCCGCACCCCTTGCGCGAAGCCATCGTGCTGCGCGAGCTGGAAGAATGCTCCTACAAGGAAATCGCTGCGATCACCGGCCAGAAGATCGGCACGGTGATGTCGCGCCTCGCCCGCGCACGCGAACGGCTGCGGTCCGAACTGTCCACCACTTTCACGGAGGCACGCCGTCATGATGTGCGATGACGCCAGGCTGCTTCTGCACGCCTATCTGGATAACGAACTGGATGCCGCGCAAAGCGTGGCCATCGATCGGCATATGCAAGGATGCGCCGCCTGCGCAGCGTTGCATGCGGACTACGCGCAGTTGCATGAGGGCTTTGCGCGCGCATCGCTATATCGGCGCGCACCCGATACGTTGCGCAAAGCATGGTCCGCCGAACCGGTCGTGCCGCGCGCCGTGCGCGCACATCGTGCACCTGTTGCGTTGGCGATGGCGGCGGGATTCGTCGCCGCGCTGCTACTTGCCGCACCGGCGTGGTGGTACACGCTGCATCGCGGTACTGGCCAGTCACTCGACGAAGTGGTTTCCAGCCATATCCGCTCGATGCAGCCGCAACACCTGATGGACGTGATTTCCACCGATCAGCACACGGTAAAGCCATGGTTCGACGGCAAGCTGGATTTTTCGCCGCGCGTGAAGGATCTGGCAAACCAGGGTTTTCCGCTCGTCGGCGGACGACTGGACGTGCTCGATGGCCGTACCGTGGCCGCACTGGTTTACCGGCGGCACCTGCACGTGATCAATCTTTATCAGTGGCCGATATCGGCATCCGCCTCCGCACAAGATGTTGCGCAATGGCATGGCTACACCGTGATCCGATGGACGGACGAGCACATGCGTTTCGTGGCGGTGTCCGACGTCAATGAAAGCGAGTTGCGGCAGTTCGTGCAGATGTTTCAGGGAACCACGCAACCGTAGCGCCAATCCGCAGTGGAGATTTGTGCTTGTCGAGAGCCGCAATCCGCCTTACCGTCATTCCGGCGAACGCCGGAATCCAGTCAGGAATGACGTGCGAAGCACACCAGAGAGAAAATTTTGTGTGCTTAGCACGACGTGTTCAAACTGGATTACGGCGTTCGCCGGAATGACGACGAGGTACCAAAACCTAGCGGCTCGCTATAGCCAGTCGTCCATGGCCAACGGCGCAAGACCGTGCATGCTGCGCGCCTTGTCGCATTGCGGACTCGGCGTGCCGGTTTCCCAGGCGGGTTGAACGTCATGGCAGATCGATGGCCGCCGCGCGTAGATGCTGCAACGGGTAGCGGCGCCGACCGTGCCTTCCAGCGCCACACATCGCGGCCAGTAGGCTTGCGTACCGCGCATCGCCACGCGATGGGGATCAAGTTTTTCAGTGAGTTCAGGCGGCACCTGGCCGCCCATCGACGCGTCCGCTTCCATCCAGTGAAAGGCGACGCGGAAGCTGGCGCAACAAGCGCCACAGCGTTGGCACGGATGGATCACGACACTAGCCAGGCATTCATACCGGCCCGCTGAACGTGTTGCACTGGCGGATATCTCCGCTCTCCAGCCCCGTCTTGAACCATTTCACGCGCTGCGCCGAAGTGCCGTGCGTGAACGAATCGGGTACCACGGTGCCGCGCGCTTCACGTTGCAGGGTATCGTCGCCGATCTGGCTGGCGGCATTGAGCGCCGACTCCACATCACCCGGCTTCAGCCATTGCAGGCGCTGCTGCGTGCGATTGGCCCATACGCCGGCAAAGCAATCGGCCTGCAGCTCCTGCCGCACGGACAGTCCGCCGGCGCCTTCCATCGCCACACCTTGCCGCTGCAGTTGCTCGCTCTTGGCGAAAACGCCGAGCTGGTTCTGCACGTGATGGCCGACCTCATGCGCAATCACGTAGGCGCGCGCGAAATCGCCGCTGGAATGGAAACGCGTTTGCAGTTCGCGGAAGAAATCCAGGTCAAGGTAAACCTTCTGGTCGCCGGGGCAATAGAACGGCCCAACGGCGGTCGATGCTGCACCACACGCAGTATTCACGCCGCCACTGAACAAGTGCAGCTTGGGATCGACATAAGTGCGCCCCATGCTGGCAAAGATGTCGCTCCAGGTTTTTTCGGTGGAACCAAGCACGCGGCGCACGAAGTCCATCTGCTGCGGATCGACCTGCGCCGGCTGGCTGCGCGGCGCATAGCCGGACGGCTGGCTACCACCCTGATCGAGCAGCGCGAGCGGATTCTTGAAGAAGATCCAGCCGAGCAAGGCGAGAATCAGCAGGCCACCAATGCCCATCCGGCCGCCGCCGAAACCGCGGCCACCACCGCCTTGATCGACTTCGACGTTCTGACTTTCTTCGCCCTTTTGCCAGTCCATAACGCCTCCCGCGCGCCATCGCATGCCATACCGGCCAACCCCCACAGCATGGCACCAAAACCGCTACAGTGGCAGCTCCTTTCCTACGCGTACGCACCATGATTCAGAACCTGCCCGCCCTGGTTACCTTGCTGACTGTCCTGTTGCAATTCGCAACCATGTGGGCCGTCGGCCACGCACGCAGCAAGTATCAGATCAAAGCACCGGCCATCAGCGGGCACCCCGCGTTCGAACGCGCTTACCGCGTGCAGATGAATACGCTGGAAAGCACGGTGATGTTCCTGCCTGCGCTGTGGCTGGCGGTGCATTACGGCTATGTGCTTTGGGGTGGTATCGCCGGCTTGGTGTGGATCGTTGGGCGCACGTGGTATGCCTGGGCTTATCTGGGCGATGCCAACAAACGCGGACCGGGTTACGCGGTCGGTATGCTGGGCTGGGCCGCGCTGGTGGTGATGAGCGCGCTCGGCCTGGGTCGCGCCATGCTGGCAGGCTGATGCAAGGCAGCCGATGAGCGCGACGGACGCATCGACACGCTCGCCCTTGCCGAACGCACCAGGCGTGCTGCAGGCCTTTGGCCTGATCCTGCTCTATTTCCTGTTGCAGGTGGTGGCGGGCACGCTGATGGGCGTGATGGCGGGCGCGATCGAAAAGATCAGGCACCCGCAATTGCCGCTGGCCGAAGTACGCAAGCATGCCACGGACGTGCTGCAGCAACCGGACAGCAACGCGATGCTGGTGGTAGTCGCCGTACCGTTGATCGCGATGCTGCTGTTCTGGCTGGTGCATCGTACCTGGCCGTTGTTGTGGATTCGCGCCATGCCGCCGGGCTTTGGGGTGCACGGCCATGCCGCGCCCCGCTGGTATGCCGCAGCCCTGCTGGTCGGGCTGGCGATGCCGCCGCTCGGTGCGTTGATCACCCAGTGGCTGGCGCACGGCCACGAAGTGACGCAGAACGTGGAAGAACTCGGCCGGCATGCGTCGGCGCCTTTGCGGCTGCCGCTGGGCATCGTGGCGGTGACCGTCGGCCCGATGATCGAGGAACTGATGTTTCGCGGCGTGCTGCTATCGGCGCTGCTGCGGCGCATGTCGACGGCGATGTCGATCGTGATGAGTTCCCTGCTGTTCGGCGCGGTGCATCTGGCCGGGCTGAATTTTCAGTGGTACGCCTTGCCGAACCTGATGTTGCTGGCGGCGGCGTTGTGCTGGTTGCGATTGAAGTCCGCATCGCTGTGGCCGGCGATGCTGGCGCACGGGGTGTTCAATCTGTTTGCGCTGGTGGCGTTGTTTTCAGTGGGGAATGGATAAGCCGCGACGGCCATCGTCATTCAACAAAAAACTCATCGGAACGACCAACCATTGTTGGGTTACGCTGCGCCAACCCAACCTACGCCAAACTTCCGCAATAGCCGTGACGTTTCGAACAGCGGCAAACCCATCACGCCGGAATAGCTGCCTTCCAGATGTTCGATCATGGTGGCGCCCAGGCCCTGGATGGCGTATGCGCCCGCCTTGCCGAACGGCTCACCGGTCGCCACGTACGCCGTGACATCCGCTTCGCTCAACTCGGCGAAGCGCACGCGCGACACGCACACATCGCCGTGCTCCTGTTTGGCCGACATCATGCAGACCGCCGAGATCACTTCGTGCGTACGGCCCGATAGCGCGTGCAGCATTTCCGCCGCGTCATCGGCGTCCTTCGGTTTGCCGAAGACACGGTTCTCCAGCACCACTTCCGTATCGGACGCGATCACCAGCGCATCGTCCTGCGCTTCGCGCGTCAGCGCTTCCCAGCCGGCGTGCGCCTTGTCGCGCGCCACGCGCCGCACATAGTCCAGCGGCGTTTCTTCCGGATACGGTATTTCGGCCACATCCACGTCGAGAATGGAAAACGTAACACCGAGTTGCCCGAGCAGCTCGCGCCTGCGCGGCGATTGGGAGGCGAGATAGAGCATGGATCACCTGTTCCTTGCCAAACATCCGTCGCACAACTTACCGCAACCAGGGCGACGATGTACTCCAGAAGATGATGCGTGCACCAAGATAGTGCCGCCCGAAATCCTCGAACTCCGCCTTGGTGAACGGTTTGCCCGTGCGGGGGTTCGTGTAGGTCAAGGTGGGCTCCTGCACTGCCATTGCGACCAGGCTGAGCCGATCCTTGTAGCGATGGAAGAACGGATAGGCGTTATGCATCTGCGCCTTCCGATACGGCACGATGTCCGGTCCGCCCAAGCCGATGCCATGTGCAGCAGCGGCTTCGAACAGGCGCTCCATGTAGCGATGGTCGTTGTCCCATTCGCACGGCCAGAAGTTGACATATTGCACCACCGCCGAGCGCGTGAACGCCCGCCGCGCGAACAGCATGTTTTCCAGTTCGGCCTCGAAATAGGCGTCGCAGGTGAAACCCGTCTCGTCGTTTTTCTGGTCGATATCGATCGCCGTTTCCGGCAGATTGATGCCTTGCACGCGTCCGTCGAACGCCTTGGCGAGCGCCTGCAGCAGTTGCTGATAGCGCTCACGCAACTGCGGATTCCACTGCTGCGCCACCCAACCCTGGGCCTGCGGCTTGCCTTCACCGGGATTGTCCACCTGCGCCACCAAGCCACCGTTGTAAACGGAATCGCTGAGCAGGTAATCGGGCAGGTTGCGTGCGTCCTTGCTGAAGAAACGGTCTTGAAGCTGGATGAACAGCGCCTTGTGCAAGGCGGTGGCGCGGGCAAGATCGTGTTCGATGGCGGAGAAGTCGTAGCGTCCCTTTTGCGGTTCCAGCTGCCTCCAGGTGTAGACGATCTGCACGCCGTCGATATCGGGGCGGCGCAACAGCTCCGCATGTCGATCGATCTCGCCCTGACCGAGGAACAGAAAGTTCTGAGCTTCGCCACCCTTCGCCATGATCGGCAGCGACAACAACAGCGAGGCCATGATCAACAACAGACGTATCGCCCCGGCCATCCTTGTCCTCTCTGCGCGTGGATCGCGCTGCTACAAACTCAGTGCATAGTCGCAAAAATCCGGATCGCGTTGCCACCCGGCCGATTCGTACAACGCCTGCGCGGAGATATTGCCCAGTTCCGTCTGCAGCCACAATCTGGCTGCGCCCAGGGCGCGCGCGTGTTCGGCCGACGCCTTGAGCAAGGCTTTGCCCACACCATGCTTACGCGCATCCGGCGCCACGAACAGATCGTTGAGCAGGTAGATGCGCGCCATGCGCACGGATGAAAACAATGGAAACAGCTGCGTGAAACCCAGCCCTGCGCCGTGCTCATCACAGGCGAGCAGGATCAGCGACTCGTGATGCGCGAAACGTTCGGCGAGAAAAGCGCGCGCCCGCTCCGGGTCGGACGGCTGCCGGTAAAACTGCCGGTAGCCGTCGAACAAGGGCACCAGCGTATCCAGATCGAAAATGCTCGCCTGGTGAACCTCGAAGTGCATGACAACTCCCGTGACAAAGCGGTGACGGCGGCGTGCGCCGGTCAGGCGCGATGGTAAGGATGGCCGGCCAACAGCGTGGTAGCGCGATAAAGCTGCTCCACCAGCACCAACCGCACCAGCATATGCGGGAGCGTCAAGGGACCCAATGACCACTTTTGATCGGCGCGCGCCACCACTTCCGGCGCATGACCGTCAGGGCCGCCAATAAGGAAGGCCAGATCGCGCCCGGCCATGCGCCATTTCGCGAGCTGTTCGGCCAGCTCTTCGCTGGACCACGCCTTGCCGCGGCCGTCGAGCGCAATCACATGGGTATCGCGCGGTAGCGCGGCGAGCATGGCGACGCCTTCGTCGTGCATCGCGCGCGCATCGTCGCGACCCTTGCCGCGTGCGCCGGGCTTCAGTTCGATCAATTCGAGGGGCAAATCGTGGGAGAGCCGTTTGCGGTATTCGGCAAACCCTTCTGCAACCCATGCAGGCATGCGTTCGCCGATGGCGATCAGGCGCGCGCGCATGCCAGATTTTCCGTTTAGCCCGTTGCCAGCGCGGCTTCGCCTTCGGCGTCGCGATCACCCACGGTCCACAGGCGCTCGAGGCCGTAGAACTCGCGAATGCGCGGCAACATGACGTGCACGATGACGTCGCCCAGGTCTACCAGTACCCACTCTGCTTCCTGTTCGCCTTCGACACCCAGCGGCATCACGCCCGCCTGCTTGGCGAACTTGACGACTTCGTCGGCGATGGATTTTACGTGGCGGGCCGAGGTGCCGGAAGCGATCACGAGCAGGTCGGCGATGGAAGTTTTGCCGCGTACATCGATTTCCCGGATGTCCTTGGCTTTGAGATCTTCAAGGGCGGCGATAACGGTCTTGCGCAGGGAGGCCGTGTTGACGGCCTTGGTATGGCGGATGGTGGTCAAGAGTGGGGGCCTCGCGGCGTATCGGCTGCGCGGGATCGCGCCAGTGCAGTATATCCGCCCTGGTGTAATGGCTCGTCAAGCCTGCTGTTGCGCTTAAGGCAACACTGATCAAGTATCGCCATCGTCATGATGCCTGGAAGGCTCGCAGGGTGTGTTGCGTGGCGCCGGGAAGACTGGCCGTCTTGCCAAGCCGTGCGGCGCAGCCTGCGGGCCTTCCAGGCATCACCCCATCATTTAAATGCAATACGTGGGGCCAGCCCTGTCTGTCCGCATGCCGCAGGTACCCGCCTCGACGATGCGCCAGTCTGCCTTCGCCGACGTCCCTGTGGCCTGCGAACAGACAGGACTGGTGACGGCGGCGATACTTGGTCAGTGTCGCCTTAAGCCCTCGACAACAACCGCCCACCCATCAGCGCGTTCAACCCTACCACCAGCGCCACCGCCACCGCATGCATCACCAGGTCGGAAGCCGCGGCGTCAAAGTTGTGGCAGATCTCCAGCAGGCTGGCCGAGGCCGCGGCGCTGGCCAGCCCCACCAGCACGGCGGTCAGCACCGGTCGCAGGGGACAGGCGCGGCGCAGCAGCCAGATCATTACCCCGGACAGCGGTAGCGAAAAACTGACGATGAAGATCAGGCAGTCGTTGGCGCCGTGCAGGTTCAGGACCGGCATGCCCGGGATGTGCGCCCGCAGGCAGCCCAGGCCGCTGGCGCCGATCCAGACCAGGGCGCTGGGCACCGGCAGCCATGCCCAGCGGATCGAACGCCCCGGCACTGCCAGCACGAACGAAGCCAGCGCGGCCGTGATTGCGGTGATCACCGCGCCGCAGGCGGCCACCCCCAGGTCGGGCGCGGCGCTCCAGCGATGCAGCATGGTGCCGGCACCGAAGCGCATGAACAGCGCCACGGCGAGCACCGCCACGATCGCCAGCCAAGCGAGCGCGCGCCGCCATGGCGGCAGCAAGCGCCGCACCGGCGTCAGCTCGGCGCCGAGCGCGTCGATCAGGGCTTGGTGGCGTGGTGCGGAGCCTGTTTTCATATGCCAAGTGCTTGGGATTGTGTCTGAGTGGTCGCCAGGTGGCGGCGCGCGGCGCAGCGCCAGACTGGCCGTCTGGTCAAGCCGTGCGCCGTCGCATGGCGGCCACTCAGGCGCAACGCGAGGTGCTTGGCATATGAAAGCAGGCTCCCAGACATGAGCGGTCAGGATTCTCCATGCAGGCGATCGCGCAGCGTTTTCAATGCGCGATGCAGGTTTACTTTCAGCGCGCCGGTATTGCGACCGGTACGCTCGGCGGCCTCGGCCAGCGTACGTTCCTTGAGGCCAAGTTGTTCCACCGCCTCGCGCTGCCCCGGCGGCAGGGTTTCGATCGCCTTGCGCAGGCGTTCGGCCTCCTGTTGGCGCAGGGTGCCGGTACTGGCGTCCTCGCGGTCGGCGTGCGTGTCCATCGCGAATTCGTCGTGCACTTCACGATGCTCACGCCGGCCATGGCTGCGCAGCAGATCGATGGCGCGGCGCGCGGCGATCGCCGACAGCCATGCATCGTAGGAGCGCGACGGATCGAACGTATGTCGCACGCGATGCACGGTCAGCAGGGTTTCCTGTACCACGTCGTCCAGCGCATCCACCGCCACGCCCTGCCGCCGCGCTACCGCGCGGATCAGCGCCACCGAATCGTTCAGCACGCGCGTATAGGCGCGCTGGTCGCCCGCTTGCGCGGCGGCCATCCATGCTGCCCGCTGCCGGTCAGCCTGTTCGCTGGCACTTGGGATGTCGGTCGGCACGGCCTTGTCGCTATCGGACCCCCTTGGCGGAGGCTGGCGTAGTAGGACCCACGGACCCTCAAACGTCAAGGCGACTGATGACATGCTGGCGATCGTTGATTGCTTGAGGATCCATTCGCCGAATGCGGGTATAGGGTTACCTCGCACAGCGCAAATTTCCGGGCCTGTCCACGTAACCGGGGCACGCTACCCGGCGAATACTTCACCAAACCCACGATCACATTCGCCATGCTTATCCTCATCCTGGCCTTCCTCGGCGGCATCCTCACCATCCTCAGCCCGTGCATCCTGCCGGTGCTGCCGTTCGTGTTCGCACGCGCCGATCGGCCGTTCGCGCGTAACGGCTTGCCGATGCTGATCGCCATGGCCATCACCTTCGCGCTGGTCGCCACGCTCGCCGCGGTCGGCGGCGGATGGGCGGTGCACGCCAATCAGTACGGCCGCTATTTCGCGTTGGCGGTGCTGACGGTGCTCGGCCTGACCTTGCTGGTGCCGCACTTCGCCGAGTGGATCAGCCGGCCGTTCGTGAAGCTCGGCAATCGGCTGACCGAAAAAACCGAAGCCCTGCAGGACTCGCCATGGTCTGCGGCTGGACTGGGCATTGCCACCGGTTTGCTATGGGCGCCGTGCGCGGGACCGATCCTTGGCCTGCTGCTCACTGGCGCGGCACTACAGGGCGCCAGCGCGACGACCAGCCTGTTGCTGCTCACCTATGCCGCCGGCGCGGCGGTCTCGCTGGCGCTTGCCCTGGTGGTCGGCGGGCGCGTTTTCGCACTGATGAAGCGTTCGCTCGGCGCCGGCGAATGGGTGCGCCGCGCACTCGGCGTGCTGGTGCTGGCCGGCGTGGTCGCGATCGCGCTCGGCGTAGATACCGGTCTACTGACGCGCGTGTCGCTGGCCAGCACAGGCAGCTTCGAACAGAAACTGATCGACGCCGTGCGCCCTGCCCCGGTCAATGCCGCGCCCGCACCGAAGACCGGCGCGCCGCTGCCGGTGGAAGGCGAACTGCCATCGCTGGCCGGCGCGACGAAATGGTTCAACAGCGCGCCGCTGACGCCCGAAGCGCTGCGCGGCAAGGTGGTGCTGGTCGACTTCTGGACCTATTCGTGCATCAACTGCATCCGCTCGTTGCCGTACGTGAATGCATGGGCGCAGAAGTATCGCGATCACGGCCTGGTAGTGATCGGCGTGCACGCACCGGAATTCGCGTTCGAGAAAGATCCGGCCAACGTCGCCAAGGCGATCAAGGATTTCAACATCGGCTATCCGGTGGCGATGGATAACGACTACGCGATCTGGAAAGGCTTCAACAACGAATACTGGCCGGCGCACTATTTCATCGATGCGCACGGACAGATTCGCGCGCACCATTTCGGCGAAGGCAACTACGCCGGCAGCGAGGAAGTAATCCGCCGTTTGCTGAGCGACGCCGGTTACAAGGATCTGCCCGGCGGTTACGTACAACCCGGTGCATCCGGTGCCGAAGCCGCCGGTTCCGGGGACATGCGCCGTTCCCCGGAAACCTATGTCGGTTATGCGCGCAGCGAAGGCTTCGCCGGCGGGCAGATTGCGCACGACGATAGCTGGAACTATCAGGCGCCCGATGCGCTCGCCGCCAATCAGTGGGCGTTCGACGGAACCTGGACGGTCAACGCCCAGCACGCCACGCTCGACAAATCGAACGGCCGCATCGTCTATCGCTTCCGTGGCCGCGACCTGCACCTGGTGCTGGGCCCTGGCGAAGACGGCAAGCCGGTGCGCTTCCGCGTCACGCTCGACGGCAAGCCGCCAGGTGACGATCACGGTACCGACATCGATGCCGAGGGCAACGGCGTCGTCAACGGACAACGCCTGTATCAACTGGTGCGCCAGGCGCACGGCACGGGCGAGCGCGTATTCGAAATCACCTTTCTTGATCCGAACGTGCGCGCGTACGCGTTCACGTTCGGCTGAGAGCAACAGGAGCAAGACAATGACTTCAGCTTACGACGACAAAGGCCTGGAGCGGCGGCGATTCCTGCTTGCCCTGGTGGGAGGCGGTGCGGTGGCGGTCGTGGGCGGATCGACAATGCTGCGGCTGCTCGGCGGCAAGGGTAACGCCACGCCCGCCGCGACCATCCGCGCTGACACCGTATTGCTTGAATGCTTCGCCGACGACGATGGCCATCATCTCGGCCCCTGCGATGTGCGCAAGCTGGTGTTGACCGATGCGCAGTGGCATGAACGGCTTTCCGGCGCCGCGTTCGATGTGATGCGTCGCGCAGGTACCGAGCGGGCGTTCAGCGGTCCGCATGAAAGGCCGCGCAGCAAAGGCCTGTATCGCTGCGCGGGTTGCGACACCGCCTTGTTCGATGCGGCTACGCAGTTCGATTCGGGCACGGGCTGGCCGAGTTTCTGGCAGCCGATCGCCAAGCCGAATGTGATCGAAACTCGCGATACCGCTTTCGGCATGGTTCGCACGGCGGTGAATTGCGCCGGCTGCGATAGCCATCTGGGCCATGTGTTCGACGATGGCCCGCCGCCGACCGGGTTGCGTTACTGCATGAATTCGGTGGCGTTGCGGTTTGTGGCGTATCGGGTTTCGTGAGCCCATCGTAGGTTGGGGTGCAAACCCCAACGCCTTCGTGCATGAACATGGCGATGTTGGGGTTTACACCCCAACCTATGTGCGGTACGGCTCCAGCAACGCTGCGTCATCGAACAACCCTGCCGGCAGCAGATAGCGCGGATCGCGTCCCGTCGCGAGCAATTCGCGAATGCGCGTCGCGGACACTTCCAGCGGCGTGACCGCGAGTTCGATCACCTTGCCTGCCGGCATCGAGCGAATCACGCCGGGATCATCCGTGCGCCGTGCGGCCACCGCGCGTTCCAGTTCCACCGGAACGCATGCTTCGATGCCAGGGCGGTTGATCACGCCAAGATGCGTGACGTCGAACAACTCGCGCCAGCGATGCCAACTGCGCAGGCCCGCAAAGGCATCCGCGCCGAGCAACAGCACCAGCGGCCGTTCGCCGTATTCGCGGCGCAGTTCTTCCAGCGTGTCGATGGTATAGGACGGACCGCTGCGCTCGAGTTCGCGCGTATCCAGCGCCAGCCGCGATTGCCCGCGTAACGCCGCGCGCAGCATGTCCACGCGCTGGGTGGCGCTGGCGGTGGGCGGCGGGCGATGCGGCGGCACGTTGGCGGGCATCAGGCGTACTTCGGCATCGAGCAGTTCGGAGGCTTCCCAGGCGACGCTGAGATGGCCGATATGAATCGGATCGAAGGTGCCGCCGAAAAGCGCCAGCGGAGAGACGGAACGGCTCATACCAATGCCTGCGCCGCCCGCGGTTCGGCCATCGCTGCAATCAGGCGCTGCGCTTCCAGCCAGGCATCGCCGGACTCGCGACCCTTGGCGATGCGATCGATCTTCGCCGCGCGCGCCAGGCATTGCATCCAGTGTTCGCGCGGCGCACGGCGCAGCGCCTTGCGGAAAAGCTGTTCACGCGCCGGCCACAAGCGTTCGGCGCGCGCCTGCGCAGCAAAGTCCTGCGCGTTGGCCAGGCGCAACGCGAGCTGCAATTGATTGACCAGCCAGCCCATCAGCGCAATCAGTTCGTCGCCTTCCGCACGCAGGCCGTCGAGGATGCGCAGCGCGCGCGCGCCATCACCACCGAGCGCGGCGTCGGTGAGCTTGAAAGCGTCGTAACGGGCGCTGTCGGCAACCAGGTTTTCCATCTCCGCCGCATCGACCTTGCCTTGTCCGTGCAGCACGGCGAGCTTGTCGATTTCCTGCGCGGCGGCAAGCAGGTTGCCTTCCACGCGCTCGGCGAGCAGCGCGGCCGCATCATGTGTGGCGGCCAATCCGCGCGAGGCGAGGCGCGCGCCGATCCAGGCTTCCCATTCGTTCGGACGCGGCGCGTTGAACACCACCAGGCAACCGGCGGCGTCGACCTGCTTGGTCCACGCGCCTTCGTGCTTGCTGCTCCATTCCACTGCGGTGATCAACAGCGTCACGTCCGGCGGCGGGTTGGCACAGAATTCGACGATGGCCTTGGCGCCTTCGACACCGGGACGCCCGGTAGGCAGGCGCAAGTCGAGCAGGCGGCGCGTGGCGAACAACGACATGCCCGCGGCAGAGCGGGCCAGTTCGTCCCAGTCGAAATGCGCGCCGACATCCAGCACCTGGCGTTCGCTGTAACCGAGCTTGCGCGCCTGCGCGCGCAGCGCGTCGGCCGCTTCCAGCACCAGCAGTTCTTCGCCAGCCAGCAGGTAGACGGGCCGAAGGCTATCCGCGGCCAGCGCCTTCTGCCACTGGGCGTGGTTGAGCGGCATAGGTCAGCGCCTGCCTCAGTTGCCGATCGGCGTGGGCACGTATTGCGGCGGTTGCTGCGTGGTGCTCGCGGTCGCCGGCATCGGACCGACCGCCTTGGCCGCCGCCGTGGTGCCGTGCTCGGCCACCGCCTGCAAGCGGAACAGCACCGCCTGGATGGCGTCGTCGATCAGGCTGCCCTGGATCTGCTCCATCTGCGATTGCGTGCCTACCGGCTGGCTGGCGTCGTAGCTGAATTCACGCTGCAGATCGATGGTCTGCTCCGGCACGATCACCTTGCCATCCGAATCGGTCGCGGCGAACGCCACATGGAAGCGCACGGCGAACTCGGTCACCTGCGCGGCGCCGTTGATGGTGAGCGACTGCACGGTGAAGTTCTGCGCCGGCACACGCAGTTCGGCGACACCGGGGCCGGCGGAATCTTCAAGCGTGACATTGGACGCGAGCAGTGCGCGCGCCAGCTTGCGCTGGAAATCGCCGCTGCCGCCGACCGTAAGGTGCACGCGTTGCATACCCTGGGGCATGGCTGCGCTTCCGCGCAAATGGAAACCGCATGCGGCCAGGGCGAGCATGGGCAGCAGCGCGATCAGTCTAAGAGCCTGATTCATGAACTCATCCTGCAACGATGTTGACGATCTTGCCGGGCACTACGATCACCTTGCGCACGGTCTGCCCTTCCAGGAAGGCTGCCACATTGGGTTGCGCGCGCGCCAGCGCCTCGGCTTCTTCTTTCGAGGCGTTGGCGGGAAGCTCAATGGTAGCGCGCAGCTTGCCGTTGACTTGAACCGCCAGGGTCAGCGTATCGCGCACCAGTGCGGCCGGGTCCACCTTCGGCCAGGGCTGGTCGTCCAGCACCGCCTGCGCATGGCCCAGCGCCTGCCACAGCGCGTGGCTGACGTGCGGCACTACCGGATTGAGCAGCAGCACCATGGTTTCCAGCGCCTCGTGGCGCACGGCACGGCCCTGCTCGCTCTGGTCGGTGAACTTGCCCAGCGCGTTGAGCAGTTCCATCAGCGCGGCGATGGCGGTGTTGAAGGCGTGGCGGCGGCCGAAGTCGTCGCTGACCTTCTGGATGGTTTCGTGCAACTGACGGCGCAGCGCCTTTTGGCCGGCGTCGAGCTTGGACGGATCGACTTGCGGATGATCCGGCTGGCCGACGTGCGTCAACACCTCGCGCCAGAAGCGGCGCAGGAAGCGCGCCATGCCTTCCACGCCAGCCTCGTTCCATTCCAGCGACTGCTCCGGCGGCGCGGCGAACATGGAGAACAGGCGCACCGTGTCGGCGCCGAACTTGTCCACCATCGCCTGCGGATCGACGCCGTTGTTCTTGGACTTGGACATCTTCTCGATGCCGCCGATGTGGACCGGCTGGCCGTCGGCTTTCAGCACCGCGCCGATCACGTGCGCTTTCGCGTCGCGCTGGATTTCCACGTCGACGGGGTTTATCCAATCCTTCGAGCCGTCGGCGTTGTCGCGATAAAACGTTTCCGCGATCACCATGCCCTGGCACAGCAGGTTGGTGGCCGGCTCGTCGGAATGCACCAGGCCCGCGTCGCGCATCAGCTTGTGATAGAAGCGGAAGTACAGCAGATGCAGGATCGCGTGCTCGATACCGCCGATGTATTGGTCGACCGGCAACCAGTAGTTGGCGCGCTCGTCGACCAGGCCGTTCGCACCGGGGCTGGTGTAGCGCGCGTAGTACCAGCTCGATTCCATGAAGGTATCGAAGGTGTCGGTTTCGCGCTCGGCCGCGCCGCCGCATTGCGGACAGGTGGTCTTGCGCCATTGCGGATCGGCCTTGATCGGCGACTGCACGCCGGAGAAGGCGACGTCTTCTGGCAGCACCACCGGCAGTTGATCTTCCGGCACCGGCAACGCGCCGCAATGCGCGCAGTAGATCACCGGAATCGGGCAGCCCCAATAACGCTGGCGGCTCACGCCCCAATCGCGCAGGCGCCAGTTGACGCGGCGATGGCCCTTGCCGGCGGCTTCCAGCTTGGCGGCGATGAAGTCGAACGCGTCGCGGTAGTTCTTGCCGTCCATCTCGCCGGAGTTGATCACGAACATGTCGGCGCGCGACTTGTCCGAATACCACTCCTTCCAGCGCTGCGGGTCGTAGCCGGTTTCTTCGGCGCTGACCGCGATCACCTGCTTGATCGGCAAGTTGTATTTGTGTGCGAATTCGAAATCGCGCTCGTCATGGCCGGGCACCGCCATCACTGCGCCGGTGCCGTAACCCATCAGCACGAAGTTGGCCACCCACACCGGCACTTTTTCGCCACTGACCGGATGGATCGCGAACAAGCCGGTGGCCATGCCGCGCTTTTCCTGCGTTTCCAGTTCGGCTTCAGAGACACCGCCGTGACGCAGTTCTTCCAGGAATGCGGCCAGTTGCGGGTTGCCCGCGGCGGCCTTCTGCGCCAGCGGATGCTCGCCGGCGATCGACACGAAGGTGACGCCCATCAAGGTATCCGGGCGCGTGGTGAACACGGTCAGCGGTTCGGCTTCGCCTTCCACCGCGAAATGGATGTCCACGCCTTCGCTGCGGCCGATCCAGTTGCGCTGCATGGTCTTGACCGCATCCGGCCAGCCGGGCAGCGTGTCCAGGCCATCGAGCAGTTCCTGCGCGTAGTCGGTGATCTTCAGGAACCACTGCGGGATCTCGCGCTTTTCCACCAGCGCGCCGGAGCGCCAGCCGCGGCCGTCGATCACCTGCTCGTTGGCCAGCACGGTCTGGTCGACCGGATCCCAGTTCACCACCGCGTTCTTGCGGTAGGCCAGGCCTTTTTGCATCAGCCGGGTGAACATCAGCTGTTCCCAGCGGTAATAGTCCGGCTTGCAGGTGGCGAATTCGCGCGACCAGTCGATGCCGTAGCCCAATGACTTGAGCTGCTCGCGCATGTGGTCGATGTTCTTGTACGTCCACTTCGCCGGCGCGGTGTTGTTCTTGATCGCCGCGTTTTCCGCCGGCAGGCCGAACGCGTCCCAGCCCATCGGCTGCAGCACGTTCTTGCCGGTCATGCGCTGGTAGCGGCTGATCACGTCGGCGATGGTGTAGTTGCGCACGTGGCCCATGTGCAGCGCGCCGGAGGGATACGGCAGCATCGCCAGGCAGTAGAACTTCGGGCGGGAGGGATCCTCCTTCACCTCATACGCGCGCTGCGCGTTCCAATACAGCTGCGCGGCGGATTCCACCGCCTGCGGGTTGTAGTCGTTGGAAGAACCCTGGTCTTGATTGTCCTGCATGATCGGCGCCGTGATGCGTTTTCGGTAGCGCGGGCGTCCGTCGCCGTGCGCTGCGTGGAACCCGGCAGACTAGCAGAAACGGGGTCTTTCATCCCCTCTCTCTGGGGGAATCATCGTAGGTTGGGTTAGCGCAGCGTAACCCAACGTCTTCGAAGCGGCATCGCTGGGTTACGCTCCGCTAACCCAACCTATGGGTGGTTTCCAGACTTCAGGAAGCCGGGCAAGCCGGCACGCTGCCCGCCGCCATCGCCGGCGCCACGCTGGCGATCTGCCCGGCCAGGGTCAACAAGGCGCGCTGGTGGCCGGCGACCAGGTCGCCATAGCCCTGCCCCACGCTTTCGCTGATATGGCTGGTGCAGGTGAGTGCGGCCTGGCTGCGCAGTTCGCGCACGGTCCAGGTGGCGTCGATCTGCGCATAGTTGCCGGGCGAGGAATCGAAGCGGCGCAGGTCCACCTTGATGCGCAGCACCGGCTTGCCGTTCGCCGCCACGCCGCCGCTGATGTCCTGTGCGTGGGTGCGTTGCGCCAGGTCGACCGACAGCGCACCGCGCACCTCGTCGCCCAGCGGGGCGACCCAGCGCTCGCCATTGAGCAGGCTGACGGCCTGCCCGCCCTGGCGCACCACCAGTTGCGGCACGTCGTTCTGCGCGGGAATGCCGACCGGCAGCAATTCGAACTGGAACGGCGCGGGCGCCACGCTTGCGGCCGGCGCGTCATCGGATGGCGGCACCAGCGTGTAGTAGTGCACCGGCGCCGAAGCGCACGCCGCCAGCATCGCCACGCCGCATGCCGCCAGCAGGTATCGCATACGAATCATGGCTTGCTCCCTTGCTGCGGCTGGGCGTTGGATGGCGTGGCAGTGCTCGCCGGCGGCGCATCCTTGGTACGTCCGCGGATCAGCGAACTGGGCTGGGCATTCAAGTAATCGGTAAGCACGCGCAGCGAACGGGCCATGCGTTGCAGCTCCTGCATGGTGCTGTTGAGGTTCTGCTGCAGCGGCGAATCGGCCGACAGCGCGTTGTTGGCCGTGCCCAGCGTCTGGTTGGCGCCCTTGAGCGTCTGCTTGAAGGCCGGCAGCACGTCGCCGTTGAGCTGCTTGATGGTGCCGTCCAGATCGGCCAGCGTGTGGTTGAGGTTGTTGCCGATCGCGTCGAACGGAATCTTGTTCAACTTGTCGACGATCTCCGCCATCTGTTCCTGCAACTTGTCGAAGCTGCCGGGAATGGTGGGAATTTGCAGCGGACGCGCGTTCGGATCGTAGTCGTTGGCCTTGGACGCCTTCGGCTCGATATCCAGCGAAATGAATAGCTGGCCGGTAAGCAGGTTGCCCACCTTGGCCTGCGCGCGCAGCCCTTGCGCCACCAGTGTGGTGACGATTTGCGACATATTCTCGTCGCCCTTGGACCGGGCGATGGCCGCCAGCTTGGTATGCGCACGGCCGAGGCGCTCCGGATAGATCAACGCGCCCACGTAGATTGGGAATTCGTTGGTCTTCTCGTCGTAATCCATGCGGATCGACACGACCCGGCCGAAGTTGATGCCGCGGAATTCCACCGGCGCATCCACCGCCAGGCCACGCAGTGGCTGGTTGAAGCGCATCACGATATAGCGCGGCTCGCCATCGGGCGGCGCCATCGCGTTGCTCTGGGTATCGAACAAGGTAAAGGTGGTGTTCTCCGGCGCCGGCGTTTCGCCGGGGTGCGGGCCGGGCGCATCGTTGAACGCCACGCCGCCGGCCAATACGGTGGCCAGCGATTGCGTGTTGAGCTTCAGGCCATCGGCGCTGATCGATACGTCGACGCCGCTGGCGTTCCAGAAGCGTGACTCGGTGCTGACGAAACGGTCGTAAGGGCTGTCCACAAAAATCTGCATGGTGACGCCCTTGCCATCTTCATCCAGTTTGTAGGACGCCACGCGGCCCACCTGGATGCGCCGGAAATAGATCGGCGAGCCGATATCCAGCGAGCCCAGGTCGCCGGCATGCAAGGTGTAGCTCTTGCCGCGCGAGTCGTGCAGCACGGACGGCGGATTCTCCAGCCCGACGAAATCGGTCTGTGGCTGCGAGGATTTGCCCACGTCCACGCCAATGAACGACCCCGACAACAACGTATCGATACCCGACACGCCACCCAGGCCGATGCGCGGGCGCACCACCCAGAAGCGCGAATCGGACACGGCGATGCCGGCCGCGCTCTTGTCCAGGTCCACCTTCACGATCACCTTGCTGTGATCCTGGCTCAGGCGAATGTTGGTGACCTTGCCGATCACTACGTCCTTGTACTTCACCACCGTCTTGCCCGACTCCAGGCCCTGCGCGGTCTGGAAGCTGATGTTGATGGCCGGCCCCTGCTGCCGCCACGCGTTGATCACCAGCGACAGGCCGACCAGCGCCGCCACCGCCGGCACCAGCCAGATCCATGCGGCGTTCACGCGCTTGCGCCGCACGACCGGTTCGGGCAGGTCGCCGCCCACGCGGGGTGGTTGGTTGTGGTCAGTCATCGTCGTCCTTGCAGTCCCAGATCAGGCGGGGGTCGAAACTCTGCGAAGCCAGCATGGTAAGTATCACGGTGAGGCCGAAATACACCACCCCCGGCAGCGGTTCCACCTGGCTGAAGAAGCCGAACTGCACCAGGGCGGTAAGCAGCGCCACCACGAACACGTCCAGCATGGACCAGTACCCGATGAATTCCACCAGCCGGTACAGCAAGGCGCGCTGGCGGCGTGCCCAGCTGGTGCCACGATGCGCGCTCAACAGTAGCGTGCTCATCACCAGGAATTTCAACATCGGCACCACGATGCTGGCGGTGAACACAATCACGGCCAGGTCCGGCGAGCCTTTCACCCACAGCTCGACCACACCGCTGAGGATGGTGTTGTCGTCCACGTCGCCCAGGCTGACCGTGCGCATGATCGGCAGCACGTTGGCGGGAATGTAGAAAATGAAGGCGGCGATCAACAGCGCCCAGGTGCGCGCGGCGCTGTAAGGCTTGCGCCGATGCAGCGAACTGCCGCAACGCGGGCAGGCCGCGTGATCCACCTGCGTGTCGCGGCAGATCTGGCCGCAGACGTGGCAGCCGATCAGGCCCAGTTCGTGGGCGCGCGGCAACACGGCCATTATGCGGGCTCCTCGGGGATCTTGTCCCATAGCTGGCGCAGATCGATGCCGGCAAACACCGTGATCAGCAGCGCCAGCGCGGCATACGCAAACACACCCACATCCGGCGTCACGTCGAAATACATGTGCGCCTTCACGATCGACACCAGCACGCCGAGCACGAACACCTCGCTCATCGTCCATGGCGCGATGTAATGCAGCACCACCATCAGCGGCACGAAGCCGGGCGCGCGCTTTCCCTGCCGACCAAAGATCAGCAGCCAGCCCAGGATGCCCATCTTGCACAGCGGAAAGAAGAACAGCGTGGCCGCCGCCAGCACCGACACCACCTGCGAGTGCTCCTTCCACATCATGATGATGATGCCCCACAGCGTGGCGTGGATCTGCTCCCCGTTGAGGCCCAGCGTGATGATCGGCCACACGTTGGCCTGCACGAACACCACCATCACCGTCACCACCAGCGCCAGCATCGTATCCAAACCGATGCGCTGATGGCGTTCCAGCACCGCGTTGCAACGCATGCAACGGGCCACCTCGCCGCGCGCGAGCGGCCGGCGGCGGTGCACGGTGTCGCAGTGTTCGCAGATCAGCAATGTCGACGACATCGCCTTCTGCGCTTGCTCGACACTGGCCGGGGGGACACTCATAGTGGCGATTCTCGCAAATCCTTAAAGCTCTTGCGCGCACTTGATATGCTGCGCGACGCCCCGATGTGCGTGGGGTTCATCCCTCTGGAGCCTACCGTGAACGCCGCAGCTTCCTTGCACACATTCGATGTCAACCAAGACAACTTCGAAACCGAGGTGCTGCAAGCGTCGCTCGAAACGCCGGTACTGGTGGATTTCTGGGCCGAATGGTGCGGCCCGTGCAAATCGCTTGGACCGATGCTGGAAAAGCTCGCCGCCGAATACAACGGCGCCTTCCGCCTGGGCAAGGTGGACGTGGACAAGAACCAGGAACTGGCCGGCATGTTCGGCATCCGCAGCATTCCCACCGTGATCATGGTGAAGGACGGCCAGATCCTGGACGGCTTCGCCGGCGCCCTGCCCGAAGGCCAGTTGCGGCAATTCCTCTCCCGCCATGTGCAGCCGCTGGAAGGAGATGTCGAAGCGGAGCCCGAAGAAGCGCCGCTCGAATCGCCCGAGCAGACGATCGATCGCCTGCAACAGGAGATCGCCGCCCATCCCGACCGCGCCGAGCTCAGGCTCGACCTGGCCGCCGCCCTGGCGCAAGCCGGCCACGCCGCCGCCGCGGAAACCGAACTCAACGCCCTGCCCGCCAACCTCGCCACCGATACCCGCGCCGTGCGCCTGCGCAGCCAGCTCGACCTGGCCCGTTCGCTGGAAGGCACGCCGCCGCTGGACGTGCTGCAACAACGCCTCCACGCCAATCCGCAGGACTGGGAAGCGCACGATTTGCTGGGTGTGCGCCTGCTGCTCGGCAACGATCCGGCCAGCGGCCTGGAGCACTGGCTGCTGATCCTCGAAAAAGCCCGCGACTGGAACGATAACCAGGCGAAGAAGCGGCTGCTGGCTGCATTCAATACCTTGGATGATGCGGAGCTGGTGGGGCGGTATCGCAGGCGGATGGCGTCGTTGCTGTTCTAATCATCCATACGCAAAAGTATGGCAAGCTGAAAGCTCCTCAACCTGGAGCTTTCCATGCGCGCCTCCACCTTCCGCCGCCTGCTCAACCTGTGGCCGCCGTTCCTGTTCAACAGCATTCGCGTGTTGAGCCTGGATGACGCCTACACCGAGGCGCGCGTGGTGTTGCGGTTGCGGCCGTGGAATCGCAATTACGTGCGCACGCAATTCGGCGGCAATCTGTTTGCGATGGCCGATCCGTTCTGGATGCTGCTGATCCTGCATCACCTGGGCAAAGACCACTTTGTGTGGGACAAGGCGGGCACGATCGATTTCGTTGCGCCGGGGCGCGAAGATGTGTACGCGCATTTCAAGCTCGAACGCCAGGTACTGGACGAGCTGCGCCACGCCGCCGCAGCCGGCGAGAAGGTGCTGCACTGGTTCGATGTGCCGATCAAGACGGCTGCGGGCGAAGTGGTGGCGGTGGTGCGCAAGCAGCTGTATGTGCGGTTGAAGCCCAAGCATCGGTAGCCGCTTGCGCACCTGCTTCAGACGCAATGACTCCCACTTGAGCATTGTCGCCCCGGCGAACGCCGGGGCCCGGTGACTTTTGATGCATTCTTCGATGCATTGCAAAATTTGCACTCGCGCTGTTGTCGCACTGCTCTCCGTCGTTTTCGTCTTCGCCATTAGCGCAATGCAGCATGACATCGTGCATGCGCACATCCATTGATCTCAGCAGTACCTACGACCTATGCACCCACACCGCGCTTGCCAGTCGCATGCCTCTGCGATAATGATAGCGCTAACATTTTGGGGATAGAGCAAATCTCATGGGCACGCCTTTCATAGGAAAACGCGAATTCTTTCCCGGCATCGGCCGCATTCCATTCGAAGGCCGCGATTCGGACAACCCGCTTGCGTTCAAGCATTACGATGCCGGCAAGCGCATCGGCGACAAGACCATGGCCGAACATCTGCGCTTCGCCGTGTGTTACTGGCACAGCTTCTGCAATGCCGGCCACGATCCGTTCGGGCCGGGAACGCGCAACTATCCGTGGGATGCTGGCAGCTCGCCGCTAGCGCGCGCCGAAGCCAAACTCGATGCCGCATTCGAATTCTTCACCAAGCTGGGCGTGCCCTATTACTGCTTCCACGATATCGATCTTGCACCGGACGCCGACGGCATCGGCGAGTACGAAAAGAATCTCAAGCACATGGTCGCGCTGGCCAAACAGCGCCAGCAGACGACGGGTATCAAGCTGCTGTGGGGTACGGCGAACCTGTTCAGCCATCCGCGCTATATGAACGGTGCGGCGACCAATCCCGATTTCGCGGTGGTCGCACGCGCAGCGGTACAGATCAAGGCCGCGCTGGAAGCGACGGTGGAACTGGGCGGTGAAAACTACGTGTTCTGGGGCGGGCGCGAAGGCTATGCATCACTGCACAACACGCAGATGAAGCGCGAGCTGGATCACTTCGCGCGATTTCTTACGATGGCGCGCGATTACGGCCGCAGCATCGGTTTCAAAGGCAATTTCCTGATCGAACCCAAGCCGATGGAACCGATGAAGCATCAATACGATTTCGATTCCGCCACTGTCGCGGGTTTTCTCAAGCAGCATGGCCTGGAGCAGGATTTCAAACTCAACATCGAGGCCAACCACGCCACGCTTTCGGGGCATACCTTCGAGCACGATCTGCAGGTGGCGTCCGATCATGGCCTGCTCGGCAGCATCGACGCCAACCGCGGCAATGCACAGAACGGCTGGGATACCGATCAGTTTCCGACCGATCTGTACGACACCGTCGGCGCGATGATGGTCGTGCTTCGCCAGGGCGGGCTCGCGCCCGGTGGGTTGAATTTCGATGCGAAGGTGCGCCGCGAGTCCACCGATGCGGATGATCTGTTCCTGGCGCATATCGGAGGCATGGATGCATTTGCACGCGGCCTGGAAGTGGCGCATGCGCTGCTGACGCGCTCACCATGGGAAACCTGGCGCACCGAACGCTATGCCAGCTTCGACCGCGATGCCGGCAAGGATTTCGAACAAGGCAGGCTGAGCCTCGCCGACCTGCGCGCGCTGGCCATCGAGCAGGGCGAACCGGTCAGGCGCAGCGGCAAGCAGGAGCGTTACGAGAACCTGCTCAACCAATACCTGATGCGCTGATATGCGCGATCGGCCACCCGCCTCATCGCTAGGATTTCTTGCCGACCGCGCGCAACGGAGCAACCGAGTCGCGCAGCACCAGCTGGTGCGCAACCACCTGGTGCACCACCACGCGCGGCTCGCTTTCCTTGCGGCGAATGGTACGCAGCAGGATGTCGATGGCCGCGTCCGCCATCATCAGGATCGGCTGGCGGATGGTGGTGAGCTCGGGCCACACGGTGGTGGCGGCGGAGCTGTCGTCGAAACCGACGATCGACAAATCGCGCGGCACGTCGATGCCGCGCCGGTGCGCCACCGATACCGCCGCCGCGCCCATGTCGTCGTTGCCGGCGAAGATGGCGGTAGGCGGCTTGCGCAAGGCGAGCAGCTCTTCCACCACCGGCAGCGCGGAACGGTAGGTGAAATAGCCTTGCCGGACCAAGGCCGTATCCGGCGGAATGCCCGCTTCCTTCAAAGCGGCCAGATAACCTTCGAAGCGGCGCACGCTGGCGGTCTGGCTGGGGTTGCCCTTGATGCAGGCGATGCGCGTGTGTCCCATTTTGATCAAGTACTCGGTGATTTCCTTGCCGGCCAGGAAATCGTCGATGCGCACGCCGGAAATATCGGGATTGAAACGTCCGGAAGCGATCGCTACCACGTGCACGCCGGCCTTGACCAGTTCGTCGATCACCGTTTTGGATTCGCACAAGGGCGGCGGCAGGATCACGCCGGCCACCTTGCGCGCCAGCGCGCGCGCTGCCTTGCGCTCAGCACCCGCACCGAGCTCGTCCCAGTCGGCAATCACCAATTGCGCCGCCGAGCGCGCCGCGCCATGCAGGGTTCCCATCAACAGCTCGCGCAAGTAGGCACCGCTGGGGTCGGTATAGATCAATGCGATGCGCGCATCCTGCGCCGCCGCCAGCGAGCTGGCCGCCGCGTTGGGAACGTAGCCGAGCTTGTTCACGGCTTCCATCACCCGCTCGCGCGTCGCATCGCGCACCTTGCTGTGACCGTTGACGACGCGCGATACCGTCATCGGCGATACCTTGGCGAGTGCGGCCACCTCGTCGATGGTGACGGCTCCACCCTTGCGGCGCACCGACCTTTTGCTGGTCCTGTTCAATGTCGTTTCCTTTCACGCGAATCGGCCATGATCGAGAACGCAAGCGTGGCCCGAGCTGAAAACCGGATATGAGTGCATTTTTGCATATGTTAGCGTTACCAGTGGCATCGGGCGACGGGCCGACCAGGCGCAGGTTTTTCCGCGCTATCGCCATAGCGGTGCTGCTGCTCGCCACGCTATTGGGCATGGCACAGGCCCGCGCCGAAGATGGCTATGAGCTGTGGATGCGCTATCACCCCCTTCCCTTCGAGCAGATCAAGCTTTACCGGAGCCACGCGTCGCAACTGATCGCCGATGCCGCCACGCCCACGCGCACCGCAGTCCGGGAGGAACTGTTGCGGGGGCTGCACGGCTTGCTGGGTACGGCGCCACCGCTGTCGGATACGGTCACGAGCGATGGCGCAATCATCGCCGGCACACCGGTATCGTCGCCGCTCATCGCGCAGTTGAAACTGGATACCTCCAAGCTCGGCAAGGAAGGCTATGTGATCCGCAGCGTGACGCTGCATGGGCATTCCGCCATCGCCATCGTCGGCAACGATGATATCGGCGTGCTGTATGGCAGCTTTCATTTTTTGCGGTTGTTGCAGACGGCACAACCGATCGATCACCTGGCCATCAGCGAAGCGCCGCACGTCAAGCTGCGCGTGCTCGATCACTGGGACAATCTCAACGGCAGCGTCGAGCGCGGTTACGCCGGCGCATCGATCTGGGACTGGTGGAAACTGCCGGACTGGACGTCGCCACGTTACATCGATTACGCACGCGCCAATGCGTCGATCGGCATCAACGGCGTGGTGCTCAACAACGTCAATGCGGACGCCGCGATCCTCACGCCGGCGTACCTGAAGAAAATGGCGGCGCTGGCCGCCGTATTCCGCCCGTATGGCATCCATGTCTACCTCAGCGTGCGGTTCAGTGCCCCGATCGAGATCGGCGGCCTGAAGACCGCCGATCCGCTCGATCCGGGCGTACAACGCTGGTGGCGGGAGAAGGTCGACGAAATCTACAAGCTCGTTCCCGATTTCGGCGGCTTCCTGGTCAAGGCCAATTCCGAAGGCCAGCCCGGCCCGCAGGACTACAAACGCACACACGCGGACGGCGCCAATCTGTTTGCCGATGCGCTCGCGCCGCACGGCGGCGTGGTGATGTGGCGTGCGTTCGTCTATTCGCAGAACGGCGTGGATGATCGCGCCAAGCAGGCCTACAGCGAATTCAAACCGCTTGATGGCCGTTTCCGCACCAACGTGCTGTTGCAGGTGAAGAACGGCCCCATCGACTTCCAGCCGCGCGAACCCTTCAGCCCGCTGTTCGGCGCGATGCCGCACACGCCGTTGATGATGGAATTCCAGATCACCAAGGAATACTTAGGTTTCGCCACGCACCTGGTCTACCTCGGGCCGCTGTATGAAGAAGTGCTGTCGGCCGACACCATGGCCAAGGGCAGCGGCTCCTCCGTCGCCAAGGTGATCGATGGCACGATGGACGCACATGCGCTGAGCGGCATGGCCGGCGTCGCCAACATCGGTACCGACCGTGATTGGTGCGGCTCGGATTTCAACCAGGCCAACTGGTTTGTATTCGGACGCCTAGCGTGGAACCCGACGCTTTCCACGCGGGCCATTGCCGAAACATGGGTCAGGATGACCTTCACCAACGACGCCGCGTTCGTCAAACCCGTCGTCGACATGATGATGGGCTCGCGCGAAGCGGCCGTCGACTACATGACGCCGCTGGGCCTGGCCCATCTGATGGCGCCTGGCCACCACTACGGCCCTGCCCCCTGGGACACCAGCTTGGCGCGCGCCGATTGGCGTCCACCGTATTACCACCGTGCGGATCGCCAGGGCATCGGTTTCGATCGCACGCGCACCGGCAGCGATGCCGTGGATCAATACGCGCCGCCCGTCGCGGCCGAGTTCAACGACGTCGCGAAAACGCCGGAAACCCTGTTGCTGTGGTTCCATCATGTGCCCTGGGATTACCGCATGCGTTCCGGACACACGCTGTGGTACGAACTGGTGGCGCATTACACGCAGGGCGTGGATGACGTAAAGCGGATGCGCGAAACGTGGCGCCATTTGGACGGCCATATCGACGCCGAGCGCTACCGCAAGGCAGCCAGCTTCCTCGCCATCCAGGAACGCGAAGCGCAGTGGTGGCGCGACGCCTGCATCGCCTATTTCCAGCAAGTTTCCGGCCTGCCGCTGCCGCCGGGCCTTACGGCGCCGCCGCATCCCTTGTCTTACTACGAATCGCTGTCATTCCCTTACGTTCCGGGACAATCCTCATGGTGAGTATGTTCTCGCAGGTGAAACGTCGCAGCGCGGCTGTAGCGCTGCTGCTTTTGGGCATGCAGGCGGCGCAGGCCGCGAACGAGCAGGCGCCTCTATTGAACCCGCTCTTTCAGGATCATGCCGTCCTGCAGCGTGATCAGGCCGATCCAGTGTGGGGTCATGCCAAACCCGGCGAGGCGGTGAACATCTCCTTTGCCGGCCAGGATATCCACGCGCGAGCCGATGCCAACGGGCGCTGGCAAGCGTCGCTGCCGGCACATTCCGCCGGCGGCCCGTATACGCTCACCGTCGCCACGGCCGGCGGCGCGACGCAGACCATCCACGATGTGCTGGTCGGCGATGTGTGGCTATGTTCCGGCCAATCCAACATGGTGCTGCCGGTGAAGCGCGCATTGGATGCGCGCGCGGAAGTGCAGGATGCGTCCAATGACCGCATTCGCGTGCTGACGGTGGACAACGTCAGCAGCGTCAAGCCGCTGGATGGCATTCCCGCTTCCGATCACTGGCTGAAGACAACGCCGGACACCGTGGCCGAGTTTTCCGCCACCTGCTATTTCTTTGCGCGCGAACTGCAGAAAGATGTACCGGTACCGATGGGTTTGATCGTCGCCGCGTGGGGCGGCTCGCGCATCGAGCCCTGGATGAGCGACGCGGCGCTGCGCAAGGTCGGCGGCTATGACACGTCATTGGATCTGCTTGCCCAATACCGCAAGAATCCGGCGCGCGCCGGCGAGGATTGGAGCCGTGTGTGGCAGACATGGTGGCGTTCCCGCCCAGGCATCGCCAAGACCGACGAGCCATGGAATCCCGCCGATTCCAGCGATACCGGCTGGCTCAATGCGCCAATCGACAAGGGTGCCTGGCAACACTGGGGCCAACCGGAACTGGCCAACTTCACCGGCATGCTGTGGTATCGCACCACCGCCACCTTGACCAAGGCGCAAGCGGCGCAGCACGCCGCACTCGACTTTACCGCCAACGAAATCGACCAGACCTGGGTGAACGGGCGCTGGGTCGGCACCGGCTATGGCAGCGGCACAGTGCGTGGTTATGCGATACCGCCGGGCGTGCTGCATGAAGGCGAAAACCTTATCGCCGTGAATGTGCTCAATACCTATCGCGATGGCGGCATCTACGGGCCGGCGTCGCAGCGTGCATTGCGCCTGGCCGACGGTTCCCGCGTACCGCTGGATGCATGGCAATACAAAATGGTGCCGCTGGCCTATGGCCCGCCGCCGAACGTACCGTGGCAGTCGACATCGGGCTTGACCACGCTCTACAACGGCATGATCGCGCCATTGGGCCACTACGGTTTTCACGGCGAGCTCTGGTACCAGGGCGAGTCCAATACCGGCGATGCAGGCAGCTACCGCAAACTGCTGGAAGCGTGGCGTGCCGACGAACGCGAACGCTTCGGCGCCAACTTGCCAGTGCTGATCGCGCAATTGTCGAGCTATGGTCCGTCGCCGACGCATCCGGGCGAAAGCGGCTGGGCCGAAGTGCGTGAAGCGCAGCGATTGGCGGCGGCGGAAGATCAACACTCCGGACTCGCCGTTTCCGTCGACATCGGCGAACGCTACGACATCCATCCAGCCAACAAGCAGGAACTGGGGCGCCGCCTTGCGCGTGCCGCGCGCCACGTCATCTATGGTGAAACGTTGCCGGCTTCCGGTCCCACACCTGTCTCGGCACAACAAAGCGGTGACTCCGTGACGCTCGACTTCAACGACGTCACAGGACATCTCATCACCTATAGCGCCGATCACCCGATCGGCTTCGAGCTGTGCGGCGACAAAGCTGGCACGTGCTACTACGCCATGGCCGACATCCGCGACAACCAGGTTGTGCTGCATGCACAACCGTCTGCAGATGGCGTGACACGCGTGCGCTACTGCTGGGCCGACAGCCCGATCTGCACGCTGTATGACCAGGCCGGACTGCCGGCTGGCCCGTTCCAGTTGAGCATCCTCTCCTCGCATTCCCATCCGTGAACAACGCCATGAACGCTTCCCCTGCATCTGCAAATTCCCACGGCTCCAATCGCGATCGCGAGATCGTCGACGCCCGCGTCATCGTCACCTGCCCCGGCCGCAACTTCGTCACTCTGAAGATCGAGACGCGTTCCGGCATCACCGGCCTCGGTGACGCCACGCTCAACGGGCGCGAGCTTGCGGTCGCGTCGTATCTGCAAGATCACGTGGTACCGAATCTGATTGGCCGCGATGCAGGGCGCATCGAGGACATCTGGCAGTTCCTTTACCGCGGCGCGTATTGGCGACGCGGCCCGGTCACCATGACTGCCATCGCCGCAGTGGACGTGGCGCTATGGGACATCTTGGGCAAGCTCGCCGGCCTGCCGCTCTACCAATTGCTCGGCGGCCGCTCGCGCGAAGGCGCCCTGGTCTACGGCCACGCCAACGGGCGCGACATCGCCGAGGCGAGCGATGCGGTGGGCCGCTTTATCGAACAAGGCTTTCTCGCGGTACGCGCGCAGTGCGGCGTGCCCGGCGTCAAGAAGGCCTACGGCATTTCCAGCGGCAAGGCGTATGAACCGGCCGAAAGCGAACTGCCGCTCGAAACCGTGTGGTCGACGCCAAAATATCTCCAGACCGTGCCGCAACTGTTCGAGCGCCTGCGCGCCGACCATGGCAACGACGTCCATTTGTTGCACGACGTGCACCATCGCCTTACGCCGATCGAAGCCGCGCGGCTGGCTCGCGACCTGGAACCTTACCGCCTGTTCTGGCTGGAAGATGCCACGCCGGCGGAAAACCAGAAATCGTTCGAGCTGATACGCCAGCACTCCACCACGCCGCTGGCAGTGGGCGAAGTGTTCAATTCGATCTGGGATTGCAAGCATCTGGTCGAGAACCAGCTGATCGATTACATCCGCACCACCCTCGTGCATGGCGGCGGCATCACGCACTTGCGTCGCCTGGCCGATTTCGCAGCGCTGCATCAGGTGCGCACCGGTTTCCACGGCGCTACGGATTTGTCGCCGGTGTGCATGGGCGCTGCGCTGCATTTCGACACCTGGGTGCCGAACTTCGGCATCCAGGAATACATGTTCCATACCGATGAAACCAACGAGGTGTTTCCGCACGATTACGTGTTCCGCGCTGGCCGACTGCATTGCGGCGAGGCGCCAGGGCACGGCGTGGACATCGACGAAAAGCTGGCGGCGAAGTTTCCGTATGCGCCCAAGCAGTTGCCGGTGGCGAGGCTGGAAGACGGGACGATGTGGGATTGGTGATTGATGTTTACGCACATGCTACGACATCACGAATCGTCATTCCGGCGAAGGCCGGAATCCATGTCGAACGTGTCGTGCACCGCACTCAAGTTAAAAATGTCGTGTCCTTCGGACACATTCCAAACTGGATTCCGGCGTTCGCCGGAATGACATCGGGTAGACCATGAACAAGCTGCGCAGCAAAGCTCTGGCCGCCACCCTCATGCTCATCACGAGCACACTGAGCTGGTCTCAGACAGCCATCTACAAAGACCCCAACCACAGCTTCGCGGACCGCGCCGCCGACCTCGTCTCAGGCATGACCCTCGAAGAAAAAATCTCCCAAATGCAAAACGTCGCGCCCGCCATTCCGCGCCTGGGCATCCCCGCCTACGACTGGTGGAACGAAGGCCTCCACGGCGTAGCGCGCGCCGGCCAGGCTACCGTTTTTCCACAGGCCATTGGCTTGGCGGCGACGTTCGATACGCCACTGATGCATCAGGTCGCCACCGCCATCAGCGACGAAGCGCGCGCCAAGTACAACGACTTCCAGCGGCGCGGCATGCATGCGCGTTATGAAGGGCTTACGTTCTGGTCGCCCAATATCAATATCTTTCGCGATCCGCGCTGGGGGCGTGGGCAGGAAACCTATGGCGAAGATCCGTTCCTGACCTCGCGCATGGGTGTGGCGTTCGTGCAAGGCATGCAAGGCGACGATCCGACCTACCGCAAGCTCGACGCCACCGCCAAGCACTACGCCGTGCACAGCGGTCCGGAATCGGAGCGCCATCGTTTCGACGTGCACCCCAGCGAACGCGATCTCTACGAAACCTATCTGCCGGCCTTCCGTGCCCTGGTGCAGGAAGCCAAGGTGGATGCGGTGATGGGCGCCTACAACCGCGTGGACGGCGAATCGGCCTCGGCCAGTCCGCGCCTGCTGCAGGACATATTGCGCAAGCAGTGGGGTTTCGATGGCTACACGGTGTCCGATTGCGATGCGGTGGAAGATATCTATCAACATCACAAGATCGTGCAGAGCGCCGAACAGGCCGCTGCCTTGGCGGTGAAGAACGGCATGGATCTCAACTGCGGCACGACCTTCGCCGCGCTTACGCAAGCCGTGCACGATGGCCTGATTGCGGAAAGCGATATCGACCAAGCGCTGAAGAAACTGATGCTGGCGCGCCTGCGTCTCGGCATGTTCGACCCACCCGATCGCGTGCCCTGGTCGCACCTGCCTTATTCGGTCAATCAGTCTTCGCAACACGATGCAATGGCGCGTCGCGCGGCCGACGAATCCATCGTGCTATTGAAGAACGACGGCGTGCTGCCGTTGTCGGCGAACGTACACCGCATCGCCGTGATCGGCCCGACCGCCGACGATGTCGCGCCGCTGCTGGGCAACTACCACGGCACGCCAAAGGCGCCGACAACGATTCTGCAAGGCATTCGCCGGGCCGCACCGCACGCCGAAGTGACCTACGTGCATGGTGCGGAACTGGTCGAGGGCTTCCACGATGCTCATGCAGCAAATCGCAAAAAGGCGCTGAAAGCCGCGCGCAGGGCGGACATCATCATCTTTGTCGGCGGCCTCACCGCCGATCTCGAAGGTGAGGAAATGAAGGTCAGCTATCCCGGCTTCGCCGGTGGCGACCGTACCGACCTGCGCTTGCCCGCCACGCAGGAAAGCTTGCTTGAAGCATTGCAAGTCACCGGCAAGCCGGTGGTGCTGGTGCTCACCACCGGTTCGGCGCTTGCCATCGACTGGGCCAAGCAGCACGTGCCGGCCATCCTCGTCGCCTGGTACCCCGGCCAGGACGGCGGCACGGCGGTGGCCGATGCATTGTTCGGCCATATCGATCCCGCCGGTCGCCTGCCGATCACCTTCTACAAGGCGGACGAAAAGCTGCCGGCGTTCGACGATTACCGCATGGAAGGCCGCACCTATCGCTACTTCAAAGGAGAGCCGCTTTATCCGTTCGGCTATGGCCTGTCGTATACGCACTTTGCCTATTCGGATCTCCAGCTCGATCGCAGCAAGGCCAGCTCCGGCGATCACATCAAGATCGCGCTGAAAGTGAAGAACACCGGCGAACGCGCCGGCGACGAAGTGGTGCAGCTTTATCTGCAGCCGCTACATGCGCCGCACGCGCGCGTCAACAAGGAGCTGCGCGGCTTCCGGCGACTGCACCTGCAAGCGGGTGAAGAGCAGACCGTTACCTTCGATATATCGCCGGCGACCGACCTGACGTATTACGACGACGTGCATCATGCCTATGCCGTCGATGCGGGCAGCTATCGCGTGCAGATCGGGGCGTCCAGTGCGGACATTCGGCTGGCGAAAGATTTTATGGTCGTACAGCAATGAGAACAGGCGTGAACAGCGCTTACTTAAACGTGTATCTCGACGTTTGCCGCGATCCGCTCCCTCCCCTGGGTGCAGGGGAGGGTTGGGGTGGGGTTGTTCGGGGCTTGCCGCACCGTTTGAACTCATCGCAAGGTTGCTTCACCCCACCCCAACCCTCCCCTACTACACGTAGGGGAGGGGGCCGATCATGGCAGGCGTCAAACTTCTTGGCTTAAGTGAGCGCAACCGGAACAAGCATGCATCACACATCACAAGCAGGTATCCATATCGTTCTGTTCGGCGAACTGCTGATGCGACTATCGCCGCCAGCAAACGAACTTCCGCTGCAATCGCCGCGCTTCAACGTGCACTTCGGCGGCGCGGAGGCGAACGTGGCTGCCTCGCTGGCCATTCTCGGCCATCGCAGCGTGATGGTCAGCGCGCTGCCGGACAACATGCTCGGCCGCACTTGCGAGGGCGAATTGCGCAAGCATGGCGTGGACACCGGCGGCATCCGTTATGCGGAAGGACGCATGGGCGTGTACTACCTCGCGCCCGGCGCTATGCATCGCCCTTCGGAAGTGCTCTACGACCGCGCCGATTCCGTATTCGCACGCACGCCTGCGGGTGCCTACGACTGGCCGCGCCTGCTGGATGGTGCGCAATGGCTGCATCTGTCGGGCATCAATCTCGCATTGGGTGAAATCACCGCGAACGCCGCATTGGCTGCTGTACATGCGGCACGCGATGCGGGCATGTCGATCTCTTTCGATTGCAACTACCGCAGCAGGTTATGGGGGGAGCGCGCGTCGCAAGCCCCTGCCCTGCTGCGCGAGATCGTCAGCGAAGCCGATCTGCTTTTTGGTAACGACCGCGACGTTGCATTGATACTCGGTACGGCCTGCGCACAAGCCGATGCCGGCGACCGCTTTCGCGCCGCAGCCGATGCCGCCTTTGCAGCGTGGCCGCGTTTGCGCCGTATCGCTGCCACCGAGCGCCTGCACCGGAATGTCGACGACCAGGACCTGTTCGGCCTGATGGCCACGCGCGAGCACGTGCTGATCACGGTCACGCACCGGCTCGACCATGTGGTCGACCGTATCGGTGGCGGCGATGCCTTCGCTGCCGGTCTGCTGCACGGCCTGTTCCGTGGCATGCCGGATCAGGCCATGCTGGATTTCGCGATCACCGCGGCGTGCCTTAAGCACTCGATTCCAGGCGATGTGAATCTGCTGCGTGAGGCCGACATGCTGGCGTTTCTGGCGCAAGGCAGCTTCGAGGTGAAGCGCTGATGGCCGAGCTTTGCGATTTGCCGCGATTGTCCGAACAGACGCTGGCGGACTTGCCGGCCACCGTAGCCACGCCGGCTTACCGATTGGAAGACATGCGCATCGGCATCGTGCATATCGGTGTCGGGGCCTTTCATCGCGCGCATCAGGCTGTCTATATCGACGATCTGCTCGCGGCGCATCCGGAGTGGGCGATCTGCGGCGTGTCCCTTCACAGCACCGAGGTGCGCGATGCGCTGCGCCCGCAGCAAGGCCTGTACACGCTGCAGTTGCTGGGAGAGCAATCCGGGTTGCGCGTGATCGGCGCGATCCGCGAACTGCTCTGCGCGCGCGATGAGTCCGCGGCCGTGCTCGCGCGCCTGGCCGATCCCGACGTGCGGCTGGTGACGCTTACGATCACCGAGAAGGGCTATTGCCTGGCGGGCCAGGATCTGGACACCGCGCATCCGGATATCGTGCACGATCTGGCGCATCCCGAATCGCCGCGCAGCGCCATCGGCTATGTCACCCTTGGATTGCGTCGGCGCCTGCAGCTTGGACTGGCTCCATACTCCGTGCTCAGTTGCGACAATCTCGCCGATAACGGCGGTCGCTTGCGCGGCGCCGTGCTGCAGTACGCGCGGCGAATCGATCCGGCGCTGGCCAACTGGATCGAAGCGCACGTGACCTTCCCCTGTTCCATGGTCGACAGCATCACGCCGGCCACGGATGACGCCTTGCGCGAACATGTTGCCAACGAACTCCGATGCCGGGATGCGTGGCCGGTCCAGCGCGAAACCTATGCGCAATGGGTGATCGAGGATCGCTTCTGCAACCAGCGGCCGCCGTTCCAACTGGCTGGCGCTACCCTGAGCGACGACATCGCCGGCTACGACCGCGCCAAGCTGCGCCTGCTCAACGGCGCGCACTCTACCCTGGCCTACCTCGGTTCGCTACTGAATGTGGAAACGGTCGCCGATGCGATGCAGGAGTCGCTGCTCGCTGGTTTCGTGGAACGCTTGATGCGCGACGCCATCGCGCCGGCGATCCCCCTGCCTGATCATTTGGACGCGCCGACCTACATCGACGCAATTCTTGCGCGCTTCCGCAACCCTGCCATTCGCCATCGCCTGGCGCAGATCGCATGGGATGGGTCACAGAAATTGCCGGTGCGCCTGCTCAGCACCATTGCCGAGGCGCTCGCGGCGGACAAGCCGATCGGCGACCTGTGCCTTGCAGTGGCGGCATGGATGCAATTCGTGCGCAGGCAGGCTCGCAACGGCGTCGCGCTGGTCGACCCCCTCGCCGACTTACTCGCCACCGTTGGCCTGGCATGCACCGGCGATGCCGTCGGCGACGTGAATGCTTTTCTGCAACTTGACACAGTCTTCGCCGCGCCACTGTCGCGGGACGCGCGCTTTATCCGCGCCTTGCAAGCAGCCTATGCCGCTCTTGCGGACGGTACGCCGGCATCGGTTTCACGGACACTGATCGCAGCGATGAGGCCGGTAACATGATGAAGCGTTTCCTGCTTACCGTAAGCCTGTTCGCATGGCTGGCTACCGCCGCTGCGGCCGAATTGCCAAAGGTCGTGCTGGAAAACGGCGCCAGCAAATTGCTTGTACACGGCAAGCCTTATCTCATGCTTGGCGGCGAACTGGGCAATTCGTCTGCCGGCACTGCAGCGCAAGCCGATGCGATCCTGCCACGCCTGGCCAACCTGCACGTGAACACAGTCTTGATGCCGGTGGCCTGGGAACAGATCGAGCCGGTGGAAGGTCGCTTTGATTTTCATGTGCTCGACCACTGGATCGCGGGGGCGCGGCAGCAGCGGATGCATCTGGTGCTGCTGTGGTTCGGCAGCTGGAAGAACGGTTTTTCCGAATACGCGCCGGCCTGGGTAAAAGCCGATACGCAACGCTTTCCCCGCGCACGCGCCGTCGACGGCGCGCCACTGGAAATTCTTTCGACCTTCGGTGAAGAAACGTTGCGCCTGGACAGCCATGCCTTCGCTGCGCTGATGGCGCACGTGCGAACGACAGATCCACAGCAGACGATATTGATGGTACAGGTCGAAAACGAAGTAGGCCTGGTCGGTGACGGCAGGGATCGCTCGGCACCGGCCAATCGCGCCTTCGATGGCGAAGTGCCACCATCGCTCGTGCAAGCCCTGGCGGCGAAACGCGGCACGTTGACACCCGAACTCGCGGCCCACTTCAACCCACAAGGACGCAGTTGGAAAGAAGTATTCGGCGATGCGGCGGACGAAGCATTCATGGCCTGGCGCTACGCCAGCTATGCCGATGCCGTGGCCAGCGCAGGCAAGCAGCAGTATGCGCTGCCGATGTATATGAACGCCCAGCTTCCGGCGCCGCTCGAACGCGCAGGCGAGTATCCCAGCGGCGGCCCTCATCCCTATTACCAGCAGGTCTATCAAGCTGTCGCGACGCATATCGACTTTTACGCGCCGGACATTTATTGGCCCGACTTCGCCCATTGGGTGCAACGCTACCGGTCACTGGGCAATCCGGCATTCATCCCGGAAGCGAAAATAGAGAGCGCTCCGTACAACGCGCTGTACGCCTATGGCGAAGCCAAGGCTTTCGGCTTCTGTCCGTTCGGCATCGATAGCCTGTCTCGCGACAACGACGCGCCGCCACCGCTGTTGATGCAGGTGTATGGCGCGCTCGATGAACTCGGCGAACAACTCACACAAGCGCAGGCGGAAAACCGCACGCGTGGCCTCGTGCTTCATGCAACCAGTCCGCGGCCGACGCAGACCGTTGCGCTGGGTGGTTATCTGTTCACCGCGGCGCTTGCGCGCTCCTGGCCGGACAAACGCCTGCTCAGCAACGACGGCGCCATGCTGGTGCTCGAATCGGCAGCTGATGAGTTCTATATCATTGGTAGCGGACTCACCGTCAGCATCACGCGCGATCCGGATGTGGACGCGCGCGTGGCTGGTATCGCCAGCATCGAAGAAGTGTCGCGCTCGGGCGCGGATTGGAAGATCGAGCGACGCTTGAACGGCGACCAGAGCAACCAGGGAAGACAGCTCAGCATGGATGCGCAAAAGGTGCGGATTTATCGTGTGCGGTTATATGCGGCAACGCGATAGCTTCATTCAAAGCGTATCGTCATTCCGGCGAAGGCCGGAATCCA
>NZ_JBQCHP010000081.1:0-15242 GCF_051954575.1 Dyella sp.
CTCCCGCTAGCGTGGCCGCCAGCCCCGCTATTGGGGGAAGCCATGTGGCTCTTTTCAACCGAGAACTGGTGGTGTCGCGTTGTGGCGGGAATGACGGCTCGGAAAGATGACGCAAGCATCCACAACATCCTCAGAAGCCAAACTCGCTCAGCAACCGATCCACTTCGTCCTGGCTGTTGACCTTCGCCACTTCCACCGGCGCCTCGCGGCCGGCCAATGCACCGGTCAAACGCACCAGTTCCAGCAGCGACGATTCGACGCTCTCGATGAAGCTCACCACTTTCTTCACGCGCTGGCCGGCCAGGTCCTGCCAGGACTGCACCAGCACCATGTCGTTGAGGCCTTCGCAGCATGCGCTGGCGAACACCTGCGCCTGGCGCGCCAGCACGGCGGCGGGATCGGTGTCGCTGCTGTTGAAATCCAGCACCGCGTTGGCGTTGTTGGACAGCGCCTCGGCTTCGGGACGGATGCGATCGACGAAGTCCAGGCTGCGATGCGCGGCCTTGGAACTCATGTCCAGCACTTCGGCCAGGTGATTGCGCGCATCGACCATGCTGTCGGGCACGCCTTCGTTGGCCAGATCGCTGCCCAGGCGCGAGACGGCGCCGTGCAGGTCGCGCGCGAGCACGCCGAGCGCGCGGAACAGATGCTGCTCGCGCTGGCGCACCATCGTATCGAGCGCCTGTTCGAAGGCGGTGCCGTCTTTGCTGTTGAGCAGCTCCAGTACTTCCGGCGGCAGGCTCTCGTTGACGGGGACGGTCATGGCATTCATGCGGATGCTCCACTGGCGGCCAGGCGCTCGAAGATCTTGTCCAGCTTTTCTTTGAGCGTGTTGGCGGTAAAAGGCTTGACGATGTAGCCGTTCACGCCGGCCTGGGCGGCAGCGATGATCTGCTCGCGATTGTTTTCGGCTGTCACCATCAGCACCGGCAGGCCTTTGAGCTTGGGCTCGGCGCGGATCGCCTGCAGCAGCTCGATGCCGGTCATGTTCGGCATGTTCCAGTCGGTGACGACCATGTCGAAGGGGTTGGCCTTCAACATCGCCAAGGCGTTATGGCCATCGTCGGCCTCCTGGATCATCGGGTTGCTGAAACCCAGTTCGACCAGCAGGTTGCGAACGATTCGCCGCATGGTGGAGAAGTCGTCTACCACCAGGATTTTCATGTTCTTGTCCAAACACCTTCTCCAGAGGCTTGAAAACGAGGGGAGTGAGGAAAAACGAGTGGGCTGCGAACCGTCGGTGTGGCTTCTTGCTTGGGAAGAAGGTTTCGCCGGCGCAGGTCGGCCAAACCAGGAAGCGCCGCCGAACCTCGATCGCCGGCGAAGCCTTCTTCCGAAGAGAAGGCCGCACGCGGCGGTGCGCAGTGTTGGAAGTGCCGTCGTAAAAACTCGTCGCCTACTCCTTCCTTCGTTCGTTGTCGCTAACCGCGCCAGTCGCCCATGCGCGCACGCAGCCGCACCAGTGCCTGGCCATGGATCTGGCACACGCGCGATTCGGTCACGCCGAGCACCAGCCCGATTTCTTTGAGGTTCAGTTCCTGCTCGTAGTACAGGGACATCACCAGTTGTTCGCGCTTGGGCAGCGTGCCGATCGCCTCGGCCAACGCTTCGCGCAAGCCATCCTGCTCGAAGCTGTCCTGCGGCCCCAGGCTGTCGTGGTCGACCACGTCCAGCGCGCCGCTTTCGCCGCCTTCGCCGTCATCGGGCGCAGTCAGGCTGAGCAAGCGCGCGCTGGTCGCGTCGGACAACACCTGGTGGTACTCCTCGGCGCTCATGCCAAGCCGTTTCATCACCTCGGCGGTATCCGCATCCGCGCCGGTTTCGTTTTCGATCTGCCGCACCACCTCGGCCACTTCGCGGACCTTGCGATGCACGGAACGCGGGGTCCAGTCGGTGCGCCGAAGCTCGTCCAGCATCGCGCCACGTATGCGGATGCCCGCATACGTCTCGAAGCTGGCCGCGCGATCGGTCGTGAAATTTCGCGCCGCCTCCAGCAAGCCGATCATCCCCGCCTGCATCAGGTCTCCCACGTCAACGCTCGGCGGCAATCGACCCATCAGGTGATAGGCGATACGCCGCACGAGCGGCGCATGCTTGCGCACCAGTTGATCGGCATCCTCGCGTTGCAGCTGCAGATATTCCGAAGCCACGTTCATGTCACCACCCCGCAGCCGGCACACTTTGGCCGCTGAAAAAGGCAATTCGCCCCAGGTCCGGGTTTGCGGGTTTACCCCATGTATCGACCGCACCTGCCAATTGCTTGAATCCCATCGCCGCGCGGCTGGATGGCCACAGGTCGACCACCGCGCCCTGGCGCCTGATCGCCTGCCGCAGCCATTCGTCGTGCGGCACCATGCCCATGTAGTCGAGCGCCACGTCAAGGAAGCGCCCGCACACACGCGCGAGTTTTTCGTAGAGTTTTTTCGCATCGCCCGCCTGGCGCACCATGTTGGCGACGATGTGGAAGCGCCGCACGCCGAAGTCGTGGGCGAGAATCTTGATCAGCGCATACGCATCGGTGAGCGAGGCCAGCTCGTCGCACACCACGATCAGCACGTCGTCGGAGGCGGCGGCGAACATCGCCACGTTGTCGGCCACGCCGGCGGCGGTGTCGACCACCAGGAATTCCGGCGGCTGGATCAAATCGTCGAACGCGCGGATCACCGCGGCATGCTCGCCGTTGCCCATCTTGGCCAGGCGGCGCACGCCCGAGCCGCCCGGTATCACCTTCAGGCCGTGCTGAGCCGGAATCACCAGATCCTGCAGCGTGCACAGGCCTTCCAGCAGATGCCCCATATGGCGCATCGGATTGAGGCCGAGCTGCACGTCTACATTGGCCACGCCCATGTCGGCGTCCAGCAGCATCACGTCGCGGCCGGCCATCGCCATCGCCATCGCCAAGTTCACCGCCACGGTGGTCTTGCCGACGCCGCCCTTGCCGCCCGCCACCGCGATGGTGCGCGTGATGCGCGAGCGCGGCAGGATCGGCCGCAGCGCCGCGGCCTGGTGGAACACGTCGCGCTCTTCCCGCAGCGGGCGCGCTGGCGAGAACAGGTTATGCAAGCCGGCGGCCTGGTTCACGTGAAGTGCCTCCTTCATAGTCCTGCCACCGCCATGCCGAAACGTTCGGCCATATCCAATTCATCCCCGTTGATGCCCAGCCGGCGCTGCTGCTGCGCGGCGCGGCATACCAGCACGCGCGCGTCGGCCGCGCTGATGTCTTCGGGCACGCGCTGGCCGTCGGTGGTGCAGTCCAGCGGAATGCCGTGGCGGATCAATACGGAAAGCAGGCCGCCCAGGCTCGGCGCTTCGTCCAGCTTGGTGGCGATGCATGCGCTGGGCTTGATCGGCAGGTACGCGCGCACCGATTCATCCAGTGCCGGCGCCTGCGCATTCGCGGCCAACACCAGGCAGGCGCGCAATTGCGTGGCACCATGCACGCTGGCTTCGCGCAGCACTTCCATCTGCTGTTGCAGGCGCGGATCGCTGCCGGATACGCCGGCCGTATCGACCAGCACGGTGTGGTGATCGCGCAGCAGGTGCAGCGTCTGTGCCAGGCCGATCGCGTCGTAGGCCGGATACACGCGCACGCCGAGCAGGCGGCCGTAGTGCTCGAGCTGCGCGGCGGCGCCGATGCGGTAGTGATCGGTGCTGACCAGCGCGACCTTGGTCGGGCCGTGATGCATCACCGCGCACGCGGCGAGCTTGGCGATGGTGGTGGTCTTGCCCACGCCGGTGGGGCCGACCAGCGCGGTCACGCCGCACACATCGGCCAGGCCGCGGCCGCTCACTTTCAGGCTGCGGCTGAGCAGGCCCAGCGGCAGGTAGCGCGCCTGGTCAGCGTTGATGTCCTCAGGCAGTTCGTCGATCAGCCTGCGCGCGACATCGGTATCGATGCCAAGACGCGACATGTCGCGCAGTACGCGGGCGCGCATCGGGCTGCGGCGCTCCATGTCGTTCCATGCAAGGCTGGAAAGCTGTTGTTCGAGCAATTGGCGCAGACCGCCGAGCTCGGTGCGCATGCGCGCGGTTTCCAGCGCATGCTGCTCGATCATCGGCTGCAGCGCAGCGATCTCACTGGCTGGCAGCGGCAACGGCGGTGGTGGCGGCGGCGTGGCGGCGCGCATTTCTTTCGGCGGCACTTTGGCCGCTTCCTTGATCGCTTCCTTGGCGCGCTCTTTCAGCAGCTCCCGTGCCGTCTCCTTGGGCGGCTCTTTGGGTGTTTCCTTTGCGGCTTCCTTCGCCGGCGGTTTGCTGACGGCCGGCGCTGGCGTGTTGACGCGTGCAGCTTCGCGCATCAGCGCTTCGTCATAGTCGACGGCGGCGATGATTTCGATGCCTTCTTCCAGGCGACGCGTGGAGAGGATCACGGCGTCGGCGCCTTGCTCGGTGCGCACGTCGCGCATGGCCTGGCGCATATCGGGGGCGAGGAAGCGTTTGATTTTCACGCGGCGCTCCTTGCGGTGCGCTGCAACCAACCCTCATGGCCGTCATTCCCGCGAAAGCGGGAACCCATTTTGCTCTGATGCAAAAAGTCAATGTGGATGCCCGCTTTCGCGGGAATGACGGCCATGGAAGAACGTGCGTAATCGCAAGAACGCAACATCCCCAAATTCGATTTCATCGCCACCATCTCACCCTCTCCGCATCTCTCAACGGCCAATCGCCTGCACTAAGCGCACACGACGGTTGTCCGGTACTTCGTTGTAGGCCAGCACATGCAGGTTCTGGGCCACGTGGCGCGTAAAGCGCGAAAGCCACGGACGCAGTTGCGGTTGCACCAGCATCACCGCCGGTTCGCCGCTGGCCTCCTGCCGCCGCGCCGCTTCGGCGACGCTCTGCTGCAGGCGGTCGGCGAGCCCCGGTTCCACGGCCGCGCCGGCGGCACCGCTGCTCGAGAGGGATCCGAGCAAAATCTGTTCCAACTCCGGAGCAAGCGTCAGGACCGGGATTTCGGTACCCAAACCTGCGATCTCCTGCACAATTTGACGGCCAAGTGCGACACGCACATAGGCGGTCAGGGCGCCAGGATCCTGACTCTGGCCGGCGTGTTCCGCCAAAGACTCGACAATCGTGCGCATATTGCGGATCGGCACGCGCTCGGCCAGCAGGTTCTGCAGCACCTTCACCACCACGCCCAGCGACAGGCGCTTGGGCACCAGGTCTTCCACCAGCTTGGGCGTGGTCTGCGCCAGGCGGTCCAGAAGCTGCTGCGCGTCCTGGTGGCCAAGCAATTCGTGCGCGTGGTTCTGCAGGATATGCGACAGATGCGTGGCCACCACCGTGGCCGGATCGACCACCGTGTAGCCCAAAGCCTGGGCGTGGTCGCGCTGGTTGTTCTCGATCCACACCGCTTCGAGCCCGAACGCCGGATCGCGCGTGGCCACGCCATGCAAGGTGCCGTGCACACGGCCGGGATTGATGGCCAGATGGCGCTCGGTATACACCTCCGCCTCGCCCATCGGTACGCCCATCAGCGAGATGCGGTAAGTGTTGGGCCCAAGATCCAGATTGTCGCGAATATGCACCGCCGCGACGAGAAACCCGAGCTCCTGCGACAGCTTGCGGCGCACCGACTTGATGCGCGACATCAGCTCGCCGCCCTGGTTCTTGTCGACCAGCGGAATCAACCGGTAGCCCACTTCCAGGCCGACCGGATCGACGCTGGCGACGTCTTCCCAACCGAGTTCCAGCCGCTCCGTCGACGCGGGTGCGGGCAAGGCGTCGGTCGCGGCCTGGGCCAGGCGTTCCTTGGCTTCGCGTTCGCGCTTGACCATCAGCCACGCCGCGCCGCCGCACACCGCGCCGAGCAGCAGGAAGGCGATGTTCGGCATGCCGGGGATCAAACCCATCACCGCCAGCACCACGCCGGCCACCGCCAGCGCGCGCGGCTGCGCGAACACCTGCCCGACCACTTGCTTGCCCATGTCCTGCGACTTGGACACGCGCGTGACGATCACCGCGGTGGCGATCGACAGCATCAGCGCCGGCACCTGCGCCACCAGGCCGTCGCCGATGGTCAGCAGCGTATAGGTGCGCGCCGCTTCACCGGCGCCCAGGCCATGCTGCAGCATGCCGACGAAGAAGCCGCCGACGATGTTGATGAAAAGAATCAGGATGCCGGCGGTGGCGTCGCCGCGCACGAACTTCGAGGCACCGTCCATCGAGCCATAGAAATCCGCTTCCTCGCGCACTTCCTGGCGACGCTCGCGCGCCTGCTCCTGCGTCAGCAGGCCGGCGTTGAGATCGGCGTCGATGGCCATCTGCTTGCCGGGCATCGAATCCAGGGTGAAGCGCGCGGTCACTTCCGACACGCGCGTGGCGCCCTTGGTCACCACCACGAAGTTGATGATGGTGAGGATCGCGAACACCACCAGGCCGACCGCGAAATTGCCGCCGATGACGAATTCGCCGAACGCCTCGATCACCTTGCCCGCCGCACCCGCGCCGTCGTGGCCGTGCAGCAGGATCACGCGGCTGGACGCGATATTGAGCGCCAGCCGCAGCAAGGTACCCAGCAGCACTACCGTCGGGAACGCCGCGAATTCCAGCGGCCGCATCACGTACACCACTGCCAGCAGGATCACCAGCGACAGCGCTATGTTGAAGCTGAAGAGGATGTCCAGCACGAACGGCGGCAACGGCAACATCAGCATCGCCAGCATGGCGAGCATCACGATCGGCGCACCCGCGCCGCGGCGGCTGGCCTGCTTGAAGGTGTCCAGAACGTTAGCGGTTGCCATGCATGGGCCTTGTCGGTTTACGGTTGGCGGCGAAATGCTGGGATGGTCATCCCGGCCCGCGCGTTGGAAAACCGACGCGCCGCCACGGTCATGACGTTCATTGCAGGTTTCGTGCCTTGGGGATGCTCTGATTTATTCCACGCACCCGGCATGACGTCCAGAAGGCCCGCAGGGTGTGTTGCGTGGCGCAGGGCAGACTGGCCGTCTGTTCAAGCCGCGCGGCGCAGCCTGCGGGCCTTCTGGACGTCACCCCTCATGTAAATTCAATCGGTTGGGGCCGCCCTGTATGCGCGCCTCGCTGCACCCCAGCGTCTCGACGATGCGCCAGTCTGCCTTCGCCGCTGGAGCACAGCGAGGCGCGCATACAGGGCGGTGACGGGTACGTGGAATAGATCAGAGCATCCCTACGGCCGGTAGCGGCCCTGCAGCTCCGGATCGATATCCGGCTGCGGCGCATCGGGCATGGCGCCGCCACGTTCAACGGCCTGCTTGAGCTGGTAGACGTAGGCGAGAATCTGCGCGACCGCGACATAAAGCGCCGACGGAATCTCGTGCCCGATCTCGGTGGTGGCGTACAGCGCGCGCGCCAGCGGCGGCGCCTCCACCAGCGGAATGCGATGCGCGTCGGCGACCATGCGGATCTGCATGGCGAGCACGTCCAGACCCTTGGCCACGACACGCGGCGCACGCATGCGCGCATCGTCGTAACGCAGCGCCACCGCGAAGTGCGTGGGGTTGACCACCACTACGTCGGCCTTGGGCACGTCCTGGATCATGCGCCGGCGCGCCATCTGGTGCTGCATCTGGCGGATGCGGCCTTTCAGGTGCGGGTCGCCTTCGCTTTCGCGGTGTTCGTCCTTCTGCTCCTGCTTGGACATGCGATGCTTGCGCGCGTAATCGAAACGTTGCCACATCGCGTCGAGCGCACCGATCACGCCCAGTATCACCGCAAACAACAACGCTGCATGCGCCACCAGCGACAACGCCCGGCCGACACCGGCGCCGATCGCTTCGCGCCCGGTCGCCATCACCGCAGCTTCGTCGTGACGCAGCAATAAAACCAAAGCAATGCCGATCACGGCCACTTTCAGCAATGACTTGGCCAATTCGATCAGCCCGTTGAGCGATACCAGGCGGCCAAGGCCGGAGATCGGATCGAGCCGTGCAAAATTCGGCGTCAGCGCTTGCGAACTGAAATTGAAGCCACCGATCAAGACGGTGGAGCCCACCGCCGCCAGCATGGTCGCGGCGAACACCGGCAGCAGCAGCGCCAGCATGTCGCCCAGCGCCGCATGCAGCACGCGCGACATCAGCTCGTCGCTGAACAAGGCATCGCGCGAATAACCCAGCCCTAAGGCATACACGTGCCGCATGTGCACATACATGCTGGAACTGTAGGAAAGCAGGATGCTGGCGCCGGCCAGCACCACCATCGCGCCGGACAGATCGCGCGATCGCGGAACTTCGCCTTTCTCGCGCGCTTCCTGGAGGCGTTTTTCCGACGCTCGTTCGGTGCGGTCTTCGTTTTCCGTCTCGGCCATGGTTTACAACCTCGCCGTAGACTGCCCCCTCCCCTGCTTGCAGGGGAGGGCTGGGGTGGGGTTGCATGCACTTGCGGCACAACTTGAGCTCAAGGCGAGATTCGCTTCACCCCACCCCAACCCTTCCCTACTGCACGTAGGGGAGGGACCAGATCCGGCAAGCCGATGATTTCTCCATACAACGCTGCGCATTTGCACAAACGCGAGCGCCGGGAAGAAGACGAAAGAATTCATCATCACAGCCCCACCAAACCGCGCATCAACTGCCAGCCCGCCGCCTGCAGCGCCGAATACGCGCCTGCCAATCCGCGCAGCGCCAGCCACAACGCGATAAAGCCCATGCAGATGCTGATCGGAAAACCCACCGCAAACAGATTCATCGCCGGCGACGCACGGCTGGTCGCCGCAAAGCCGATATTCACCAGCAACAGCGCCGTCATCGCCGGCAAGGCCACGCGCAGCGCGCCGGCGAACAGATCGCCACCGGCCATCACGATCGCCCACAGCGATTTGCCATCCACGCCGGTAACGCCTGGCGGCATGCTGCGCAGGCTGTCCGCCAGCAGCTGGATCACTTGCAGATGGCCGTCCATCGCCAGAAACAGCAGGCTCACCATCACCATGTAGAACTGCCCCAGCACCGGCACGCTGGTGTTGCTGGTGGGGCTGATCATTTCGGCAAACCCTAAGCCCATGCTTTGGCCGACCAGGATGCCGCCGTAGGACACCGCCTGGAAAACCAGTTGCAGCACAAAGCCAATGCTCGCGCCGATCAACATCTGCGTAACCATGGTCGCCACGCCGGCAGCGCTGAACAGATCCATCTGCGTCGGTGCAAGTGGCGACAGCACCATCGTCAGCACCACGATCAGTGCGCCGCGAATGCGCGCCGGCACCACGGTGGCGTTGAAGATCGGCGCCGCCATGCAGAAGCCGCCCACGCGACCCAACGCCCAGAACATGCCGGACAGCCAGTGGATCAACGCGGCCAACTCGATCGTCACTTGATCGCTTCCGGCAATCCCACAATGATGTCGTGCGTAAATTGCACCAGCGTGTGCAGCATCCACGGTCCCGCCAGCAATACTACCGCCGCCATCGCCAGCAGCTTGGGAATGAAGCTGAGTGTCATTTCATGGATCTGCGTGGCGGCCTGCAGAATGCCGATCAGCAGGCCCACCAGCAATGCGGCGAGCAGCAGCGGCGCGGCGACGAGCATGCCGATGTAGAGGGCATGCTGGCCGAAGTGGATCACCCATTCAGGCGTCATGTGCGCGCACTCATGTGTAGAAGCTCCCCGCCAAGGTACCCACCAACAACGCCCATCCATCCACCATCACGAACAACATGATCTTGAACGGCAGCGAGATGATCGACGGCGACACCATCGCCATACCCATCGACATCAATACGCTCGCCACCACCAGGTCGATCACCAGGAACGGGATGAACAACAGAAAGCCCATCTGGAACGCGGTCTTCAATTCACTGGTGATGAATGCGGGCATCGCCACACGGAACGGCACGTCGTCCTTGCTGGCATAGGGCTGTTCTTTCGCCAGATGCGTGAACAGTTGCAGATCCGCATCGCGCGTCTGGTTCAGCATGAAATGCTTGAACGGTGCGGCGGCAGCGGGAATAGCGGCTTCCGCGCTGATCTGGTGATCCATGTATGGCTTTACCCCATCTTCGTAGGCGCGGTTGAGCACCGGCGACATCACGAACAGAGTCAGGAACAAGGCCAGGCCCAGCAGCACTTGGTTGGGCGGCGTGGACTGCGTGGCCAACGCCTGGCGCAGAAAGCTGAGCACGATGATGATGCGCGTGAACGAGGTCATCATCAGCAACACCGCCGGCAGCAGCGTCAGCACCGTCATCAGCGCGACCACCTGCAGCGACACGCTCCAGTTCTGGCCGCTGCCCGCATTCTGCACGGTCAGGACGGGGATGCCGGCTTGTTGCGAGATCGGGGCGATGGGTGCGATGGGCGCAATGGCTGTCGACGTGCTGGCTGTCGTTGCCGCGTGCGCGAACGGAGCCATGGCGAACAGCAGCAACAGCACGAGATAAGCCACGCACTGCCGAAATCTGCTCCCTCCCCTGCGTGCAGCAGGGGAGGGTTGGGGTGGGGTGAAGCCAACCTCGCAGCAAACCTCAACGGCGCGGGAAGCTAGTGCAACCCCACCCTGCCCCTCCCCTGCACGCAGGGGAGGGAACCACTTAGCTGTTTCTGGGGAAAAGTTTTCCATCACTTGCGCCCCAGCCGGCTCAACAACTCCGCAAAAGGCGGCATCGGCACCGGCGCGGGCGCTGTTTCCACCGGCACCGTACCGTCATACACATGCAACGCGCGCACGCCACCGGCGCCCACGCCCACCAGCAAACGCTTGCCATCGGCCTCGATCAGCAACACGCGCTCGCGTGCGCTGATCGACATGCTTTCCACGCAACGCAAACGGCGTCCGCCCACGAACTGGCGCGACTGCAGGCGCCGTGTCAGCCAGCCAGCGGCGAAGATCAACGCCACGATCGCGCCCAGGCTCAACACCACGCGGATCAATTCGCCGGTCACATTGATATCGGACACGCTCGCCGCCGGCGCGCGCGCCAATACGGTCATCACGATGCTCATCTCAGCTTGCGCACCCGTTCGGCCGGACTGATCACGTCGGTGAGACGGATGCCAAATTTCTCGTTGATCACCACCACTTCGCCGTGCGCCACCAGCGTGCCGTTGACGAACACGTCCAGCGGTTCGCCGGCCGCGCGGTCCAGCTCCACCACCGAGCCCTGGTTGAGTTGCAGCAGGTTGCGAATGCTGATGCGCGTGCGGCCCACTTCCATCGCCAACGTCACCGGCACGTCCAGGATCATGTCCAGGCTGACGTCGGCCGCGTTGTCGCCGGCGGCGCTCAAGGCGTCGAATTCCATGCGCGGCTGTGCGCCGTTGACGCCGTGATTGGGGTCGAGGGTCTGGCTCATGCGATTTTTTCCGGAGCAAAGTCGAACGTGGAAAGAGGTGCGCGGCGCCCGGCCGCGCGCTTGTAGCGAACCGCGTAGCGGCCATTGGACTGGCCATACTCGCCGCGGAAAATCGGTATGTCTTCGGCGAATACCGTGGTCATGCCAGGCAGGCTGATCGGAATCACGTCGCCTACGCGCAGGCCGAGGAACTCTCCGATGCTGATGTCGGTTTCCAGCAGCAGCGAACTGAGCTCGACTTCCGCGTCCATCACTTCTTCGTGCAGGCAGTTGATCCAACGCTCGTCGCGCTCGCCCATGCGGTCGCTCTGCACACCGGCGTCGAGCATGGTGCGGATCGGCTCCACCATTGAATAAGGCAGGGTGAGATGCACCTCGCCGCCGCCGCCGTCGAGCTCGACGTGGAAGCGCGAGACCACCACCGTTTCGGTAGGGCTGACGATATTGGCGAACTGCGGGTTGATCTCCGAGTTCATGAATTCGAACTGCACCTGCATCGCCGGTGCCCAGGCTTCGACCATCGCGGCGAACACTTCGACCAGCAGGATCTGGATCACGCGGTTTTCGGTGGGCGTGAAATCGCGACCTTCGATGCGCGCGTGATAACGCCCGTCGCCGCCGAAGAAATTGTCGATCACGGTAAAGACCAGGCGCGGCTCCATCACCGCCAGCGCGGTGCCGCGCAGCGGCTTCACCTTGATCAGGTTGAGATTGCTCGGCACGTTCAGGCCGTGCACGTATTCGCTGAACTTCTGCATCTTCACGCCCAATACCGACACTTCGCAGGTCTTGCGCAGCACGCCGAACAGACCGGTGCGGAAGAAGCGCGCGAAACGATCGTTGATCATTTCCAGCGTGGGCAGGCGCCCGCGCACGATGCGGTCCTGCTGGGTGAAATCGAAATCCAGCACGGAGCCTGGCGGTGGCGGCAAGTCGCTTTCGGTTTCGATCTGGCCGCCATCGACACCGTTGAGCAGGGCGTCGATTTCTTCCTGTGAAAGAAGGTCGCTCATCGTAAGAGCCTCGATAGGGTCTTGGCGTAGCCCGCGTTGTCACGGTGCATCCGCCTGGTGGTAGTGCACGGCGCAGCGCTTGCCTGGCTGGCAAGCCAAGCCGCGCGCGCACCGCTCGTGGACGCACCGTGACAACCCTCCGGGCCGGAGCTGTTTGCTCGCCGGGCTGCGTCCTCTCTCAGTTGTGCATCGACATACACGCCTTCGTTCCTCCTTGCCCGACAAGCAAACAGATCCGGCGCGGGCCACGCCAAAACCCTATCGAGGCTCTACTCCCTCACTGCATCACGAAGCTGGTGAAATAAAGCGCGTCGACGTCCGGCTTGCCGGTCTTGTCGGCGACGATCTTGCGCACGGCATCCAGCGCTTCGGCCTGCAGCTTTTTCTTGCCGGCGATGTCACTGAGGCCCGCATAGGTCTGGCTGCTGAACAGCATCACCAGCGCATTGCGGATCACCGGATCGCTTTCTTTCATGGCCTGCACCGCGGCCGGGTCGTGCGTCATCACGGTCACGCCCACCTGCAGATAGCGCGTGGCGTCCTGGTCCTGGAAGTTCACTACGAAGGCCGGATCGAGCGGCAGGAACAGTTCCGGCGCCTTCGGCGCACCGGCCGCAGCGGTAGGCTGCGCATGCTGTGCGCGGCTGTAGAGATAACCGCCCACGCCCAGCAGGGCGAGCACAATGATGCCCGCATACATCTTGGCGCCGCCTTTTTTCTTCGGTACGGCAGCTTCGTTTCCGTCGACAGTCTCGGCGTTAGCCATGAACAACCTCATTCCATAACAAGACGTGGCGCCGCGCCTTTCGCAAAGCGGGCTTAGCTGCAGAACTTTTAGCAAGCTGCGTGCCACGGTGGGGAAGCGCATAACGGCGCGGTTTGTGGCGAGAAGAGGCGACGCGGGTGGCGTTTTATTGACGCGTGTCGGAATGAAGGCGCGTGCGCTGCGTGGTGATTTTGTCAGCTGACGAAAATAACCAACGTAACCATGTCGGATTACGATGCTGGGGTTCGCCCCGGATCAAGTCCGGGGCTCAGCCCCGCCTACGGGTGTTTACGGTGCGCGTCAGGCAAACGCGTCGACCAGGCCTACGGCTATGCGCGTTGCTGCTGCGATCGGAGTGTCCGCGACCGATTCGTCACTGGCGTTGCTGGATGCCTGCGCATGCTGCCCTTGTTGCGCAAACTGCTGCTGCGCATGCTGGCCTACCGTCGCGTGTCCCAACGAGAGGCCCTGCCCGCCGAGCATCTGGTTGAGCTGGTCCAGGCCCTGCTGCACGGCGGCGGTGGCGGCCGGATGCTGGGTCATGAAACTCACATCCACGCGGCCGTGCTCCACGCTCACCTTCACGTCGAGCGGGCCGAGATCCTGCGGGTTCAAGCGTATCTGCGCCTGCTTCACGTCCTGGCCGCTGAGCCAGGTGATCTGCTGGCCGAGTTCCTTGGCGAAGCCGGAGGAACCGACCGGTGCATTCATTGCGAGGTTGTGCGTGGTGCCTGTGGGTGCGCTCGTCGGAGGTGCTGACACCGCTGCGGTAAGACTGCCCAACGCGGCAATATCGGGCGAGCTTTGTGATGTGCTGTCGGTGCTCGTCGCCGGCGCGGCGGCATGGCCGACCGCGGCCAGCCCTGCCGCGAAGGTCTGCAGATTGTCGCCGTTGCCCGATGCAGGTGCGCTCCCATCCGTAGGCGCCGCGCCATGGCTGGCATCGCCAGCGGTGGCGACGCTGGCGTTCGCGTCCGCAAAGATGGATGCCTTTTGCGACAGTGCATCAATGCCCTGGTTTGGCGCACCAACGTTGCCTGTGGCCGTTCCCGCAGGCACGCTCATGGCGACCGCCAACGGCGTGGGTATCAATGCGGCCGCCAGCGCATCCGGTTGCGCGGTGGTTGCCGGCTTGTCGCCGGCTTGCGGCGCGGGCTTGGCGGGCGCCGCATGCGCGGCGTTGCCACCGTGCGTATCGCCGACCACGTGATCGATCAGGTTCAGCACGACATGCGCCAGGGTGCCGGCGCCGCCGGTGAGATCGATGCCGACATCGCTGCCGTTGTTGGCATCGTCCTGCTTGGATGCATCGGCGGCGCCCGGCTTGTCCGCAAGGTTTGCGTTCGCCGCTTGCGCGTTGTTGTCGTTCTGGCTTGCGTCGCTGGTTTGCGCGGCGCCCTGCGCCGGATCCGCCGGCGGCGTTTGCTGTTGCTGAGCCGACTGCAGATGCGCGCTGAAGCTGGCGCCGCCGTGCTGCTGGCTCGCCGGCCGCGGCGCGCCCACATGCTGCGTCGAGGAGGCAATCGGCAGAGAAGGTAGTGGCGTGGCGCTCATGCGGGCATGCTCTTCAATACGTTGATCCAAGTAATGGGCAGCAAGAAGCAAGCCAGCAACGGGAAATGTGTCATGGCGCGCCCAGCCGATGGCTGCGATGCTGCATCCGCTCGTCCACTTCCGCCTGTTCAAGCCGCTGTTCGCGCTGGCTTTCCTGTTTGCGCAGGCGATCGACCACGCTTTCGAGCGCGTTCTCGCGCGCATGCGCCTGCAGCCAGCGTTCGCGCGCGCCCTCGAGCTGGCGCTGCAGGCGTTCGATCAGCTTGGCCTGCTGCACGATCGCCTGGTCGATGCGATCGACGAATTGTTGACGGTTGAGCAGCGCGCTTACCGTCAGGCCACCGTCGGCCAGGCTGTAGTCGCGCCGATAGCGTTGCAGTTCTTCCAGTTGCTGTTCGGCGTGCGCGAGTTTCTGTTGATGATCGGCCAGGCGCTGCAATGCGTCTTTCTGGCGGCGCTGTGCCTGGTCTACGGCCGGTTGCAGTCGATCCGAGCGCGATGGCATGGCTTAGATCTCCGCCGTCAGTGAGGCCAGCCGTTCTTGCGCAGCATGCAGTTCGACCGGCTCGTCGACCTCCTGCTGCAGGAACCGGGTCAGCCGCGGATACATCGCGATGGCCTGGTCCACTTGCACGTCCGAGCC
>NZ_JBQCHP010000082.1:0-21494 GCF_051954575.1 Dyella sp.
AGATCGAAACCTGGCGCCGGGAATACAACGAAGAGCGACCGAAGAGGGCGCTGGGCGGACTGACACCCGACGCCTATGCAAAGCAGCTAAAGTTAACCCCGGACTCTAATTCGTCCCGCTACTGAAAACGGGGGGGCGTCGCCGAGATTGGTGGGGGCTCCAACTCTTGAGAAGATGGAGCCATGAACCAGTCGAACAAGTTCTCACCTGAGGTCATCACGTTGCCGCAAACACTCATCAACATCGCCACTTGACGCATCCAAACGCTTTTTCGGGTATGACCTCTGCCGCATAACCAAAAGCAAAAGGGAGCTGTCGATGTTTCGTTCCTTCCGCCGTGCCAGTCTGGTGCTCGCGTTTTGCACTGCAACGATCGTCGCCTTCGCTGCTGAAGCACAGAAACCAACCACCCCCGTCGACTGGGTCAACACTTTCATCGGCACCGGCGGCGAAGGCGCGGAATACGGCGGCACGATGCCGTTCGTCACCACGCCGTTCGGCATGACGAACTGGACGGCGCAGACGCGGCAGAACCGCATCAGTGTGAGTTCCTACGAATACGACGATACCTATATCCAGGGCTTTATCGGCACGCATCAGCCGGCGATCTGGATGGGCGATTACGGCTACGTCACGCTGATGCCGGAAATGGACACGACCAATTACGCGCCGGAAGCGCGCCGGCTTGCCTTTACGCATCGGGACGAGGTCAGCACGCCGTATTACTACGCGGTGAAGATGGGGCCTGATCCGGCGCACAAGATTCTGGCCGAGATGACGGCGAGCGATCATGCGGGATATCTGCGCTTTACCTATCCGCATGGGTCCAAAGCGAACGTACTGATCGAGGCAACGCGTCCGGGCATCGAGGGCTTCGTCAGCATCGATGCCGGCCGCAATGAGATCGTCGGTTACAACCCCGATCGCATGGATGCGCATCTCGGTCCGCTGGCGCTGAAAAACTTCAAAGGTTATTTCGTGGTGCGCTTCAAGCAGCCCTTCGCGGCGGCGAAGGTCTACGAAGGCGTGCTCACCTGGCCGGATAAAAAGGAAGTCAAAGGCGATAACGTCGGCGCGCTGGCGAGCTTCGATACCAGCCACGGCGAAATCGTGGATGCGCAAGTAGGCACGTCTTTCATCAGCATCGAACAGGCGCGCGCCAACCTCGATGCGGAGATGCCAAGCTGGAATTTCGAACGTATCCGCGATGCCTTGAAGGCCACGTGGAACCAGAAGCTGGACATCGCTTCGATCGAAGGCGCGAGCGACGATCAGCGACGCATCTTCTACACCGGCCTGTATCACGCCCTGCTCTACCCCAAACTGTTCTCCGAGCACGGCCGCTACTACAGCGCGTTCGATGACCAGGTGCATGACGGCGTTTCGTATACCGCGTATTCGATCTGGGATACGTTCCGCGCCGAAAACAGCCTGCTGACGATTTTCGCGCCGGAGCGTATGGATGGCATGGTGCAGGCGCTGCTGCAGGATTATCGCGAAGGCGGCTGGATGCCGAAATGGCCCAATCCGTCCTACACCAACATCATGATCGGCACGCATGCCGATTCGCTGGTGGCCGAAGCGATCAACAAGGGTTTCAAGGGCTTCGATTACCAGCTCGCCTATCAGGCCGTGCACAAAGATGCGACGATGCCGCCCGATGGCGACACCACCCGCCGCTGGTTCGACCGCGAACCGCATACGCCGTACGAAGGCCGCGCCGGGCTCACCTACGCGAAGACGCTGGGTTATATCCCGGCCGACAAGATTTCCGAATCGGCTTCCAGTACGCAGGAGGAAGCCTACGACGATTACGCTGTCGCCCAGGTTGCCAAAGCGGCAGGCAAGCACGACGACTACGAGTTTTTCATGAAGCGCTCCGCCAATTACCGCAAGCTGTTCAATTCGGCGCGCGGTTTCATGCAGGCGAGGAACATGGATGGCACCTGGGCATCGCCCGACGAGGGTTGGACCGAAGGCGACCAATGGGTGTATCTGTTCGCCGCCTTGCACGATGTGCCTGGCGTGGTGAAGCTGCTGGGTGGACCGCAGGCCGCAGCGGCCAAGCTCGACGCGCATTTCAACGGCGGCCATAACCGTCACGACAACGAGCCCAGCCATCACTACGGGTATCTCTACGATTTCACCGGCGAGCCCTGGAAAACGCAGGCGCGCGTGCGCGAAATCGCGCGCGATGCGTATTCGAATACGCCCAACGGCGTGCTCGGCAATGAAGATTGCGGACAGATGTCGGCGTGGTACATCTTCACGGCCATAGGTTTCTATCCGCTCAATCCGGCATCGGGCGACTACGTCATCGGCAGTCCGCTGTTTAGCCGCGTCATGTTGAATCTTCCCAATGGCAAGCATTTGGAGATCACCGCAGCTGGAAACTCCGATCGCAACGTCTATATCCAATCGGTGACGCTCAACGGCAAGCCGCTGGACCAGCCGATCATCTCCTACGCGCAGATCGAAGCGGGCGGCAGCTTGCATTTCGAGATGGGGCCCAAACCTTCAAGCTGGGCTGCCGGCTGGCATCCGCAGGCGCTGCCGTAGGCGCGCGTCGAATACCCTGAAAAAAAGCCATCACCATCGAGGATATCGTCATGACGCTACCCATTCGAACGCTCGGCACTCAAGGATTAAAAGTTTCCGCCATCGGCCTGGGCTGCATGGGCATGAGCCAGTTCTATGGTCCGGCCGATGAGGGCGAATCGATCGCCACCCTGCATCGGGCGATCGAACTGGGTTGCACTTTTCTGGATACGGCGGAAGTTTACGGGCCGTTCGTCAACGAAGAATTGCTCGGGCGTGCCCTGGCGGGCAAGCGAGACAAGGTCGTGCTGGCGACCAAGTTCGGTTTCCAGATCGAAGGCAAGCAGCTCAATGGCGTGAACAGTCGGCCTGAACATATCCGCGCAGTCGTCGACGGTTCGCTTCAGCGTCTACGCACCGATCATATCGACCTGCTCTATCAGCACCGCGTCGATCCCAACGTGCCGATCGAGGATGTGGCCGGCACAGTCGGCGACTTGGTGAAACAGGGCAAGGTGCACTACTTCGGCCTGTCCGAGGCGGGAGCCAGCACGATCCGCCGCGCGCATGCCGTCCATCCGGTTTCGGCGCTGCAAAGCGAATACTCGCTGTGGGAACGCAATCTGGAGCAGGACATCATTCCCCTGCTCGATGAATTGAACATCGGTCTGGTGGCGTTCTCTCCGTTGGGCCGCGGTTTCCTCACCGGCGCCGTCAAGCGCGCGGAGGAGTATCCGGAAGACGACTACCGTCGCAACGATCCGCGTTATCAAGGCGAGAACTACGACGCGAACGCTCAGGCCGCGCAAGTCGTGCGCGACATCGCCGGCGAACTGCATGGCAAGCCCGGCCAGATCGCGCTCGCCTGGCTGCTGCACAAGGGCGAGCACATCGTGCCGATTCCCGGCACCAAGCGGCGAAGCTATCTGGAAGAGAACATTGCCGCGGCATCCATCGCGCTCACTGCCGCGCATATGCGCGCGCTGGATGAAGCCTTGGCGCCCGGCAAGACCGCCGGCCCACGCTATACCGAAAAAATGATGTCGCTGGTCGATCGCTGAGCAATCTTGCCGGCTCATGTCGTAGGCAAGCGCGCGGTGGCCCTGAAACCGCCATCGCGCCGTCCCCATTGCAAGCCGCCTTGCAATTGGACTGGCGATCGTGCCGCGCTCGCGGCACACTCGGCAGCGTGACAAAGGGGGCTTTCATGACAGGCGCGACCCGGCTTTTCCTCAGCTGCATGGCATGGCTTTCGCTCGCCCAACTGCCGGTTTGCGCACACGCGCAAACCGATGCGTGGCGAGCGCAGATGCAACGTCGTCAAGCCATGCAATCCCAACAGATCGGGGCGACGTTGCCCGCTTCGGTCCAGGTGATCCGCGACGTGCACTATGGCGACGATCCGCAACAGCGCCTGGATGTCTACGCGCCGCAGCATGCCGAGCATGCACCGGTCATTCTGCTGGTGCACGGAGGGGCCTGGGCATTCGGTGACAAGGCCGTACGCAACGTGATCGAAAACAAGGTCGGCCGCTGGGTACCGCGAGGATTCGTCGTCATCTCCATCAATTACCGCATGCTGCCGCAGACACCGCCGCTGACGCAGGCCGGCGACGTGGCGCAAGCGCTGGCCTACGCACAGCAGCACGCCAGGCAATGGGGTGGCGATCCTGGCGCTTTCATCTTGATGGGGCATTCGGCCGGCGCGCATCTGGTGGCCTTGCTCAGCGCCGAACCGTCGATCGGCAAGCGCTACGGCGTCGCGCCGTGGTTGGGCACCATCTCGCTGGACAGCGCCGCGTTGAACGTCGTGGCCATCATGCAGGCGCGTCATCTGCCGCTCTACGATCGCGCATTCGGAAGCCAGAGCAGCGATTGGATCGCCGCTTCGCCGTTGCAGCAGTTGCACGAGCGCATCGTGCCGTTTCTCGCCGTATGCTCCAGCCAGCGTCGGAATTCCTGCCCGCAGGCGCACAACTTCGTGGAGAAAGCCACCTCGTTCGGCACGCCCGCATCGGTGGTCGAACAGGATCTGACACATGAACAGATCAACGAGCGCCTTGGCCTGGATTCTGACTACACGCGACAGGTCGAAGCCTTCATGCGCAAGCTGTCGCCCTCCGTTGCACAAGCCCTCAACCGTTGATGGGCATAGCATGAACGGAACCCTATCCCGCTAATCTTTTCTTCACCATGGATTGATCGCAGCCGACCAACACTCGTTCCACTCAGAGGCAACGAGGGTAAGGTCCGTGAAGAAGATCGTTTCAATGACCATCGCGTTGGCGCTGGGGTGTGTGGGCGTGGCCATGGCGCAGGAGCATCCAGCGCTGACCGAACAGCAGATCGTTACGCAACTCACGCAGCAGGGTTATACCGACGTCCACGACGTCGACTTCAGGGATGGCGTGTGGACCGCGCGTGCGCGCAGCGGCGATGGCGCCCACGTGAAATTGCGCGTGGACCCAACTACCGGCATGGCTTATCCGAACAAGCAAGTCTCGCGCATCAACGAAAAGGATATCCGCGCCATGCTTTCTTCGCAGGGCTACACGCACGTGCATGACGTGGACTTCAACCACGGCGTTTGGACAGCCAAAGCCAGGAACAGCGCGGGGGCGCGCGTTACACTGCAGATCGATGCCGATTCGGGACGCATCATCGGCATGAACTAGGGCCTGTTTACACTATTTGCGAAGTCCGTGCGTGCATTCGCCAGTCGCGTGAGGCAATGCGCCAGCGACGGGCACACCGGCCTCATCACAGCGACGTCGTAAGATTCGTCACCCAATCAGGCAGCACGCCGATCACGGCCGTTTCCAGATTGCGATCGGCGCCGGTGATGATCATCACGCCCACCAGCACGATCAGTGCGCCGAGCACGCGCCGGCCGCGCGTGCCCGCCGACATCATCCGGCTGCGCCAGCGGGCCAGCACGTTCTGCGCGAGCATCGCCATCACCAGCAGCACGCTGGCGATGCCGAGCGCAAAAGCACCCATCACAATGGCTACCTGGCCCAGATCCTTGCCTTGCGCCGCGAGCACGGTAGCTGCGCCCAGCGTCGGCCCCACACAAGGGCTCCAGACCAGGCCAAGCAATACGCCGATGCCGGCCTGCCCGGCCAGACCGAAACCTTCCAGCCGCGCCTGGCGCTCGCCCGCCCAATTGGCGAGCGGGCCGGCGGCATGCTCGAACAAACCCTGCAGCTTTGGCACGACAAGCACCACGCCTACGACCAGCAGCAGCGCCGCGCTCCATACGCGAATCGTTTCCGTGCTCAAGCCGATCGATGCGCCGAGCGTGGCAATCAGGAAACCGGTGAACGTGAACGACACCACCAAACCTGTCGACAAGGCCAACGGCCCCCAGCGGTGGCGTTGCGCCGCACTGCCGAGCACGATGGGAATGAGGGGGATCACGCATGGCGAAAGTATGGTCAGCGCGCCCGCGGCGTAGGCGAAGACCGGATTGAGGCCGGCGCTCATGGCGTGACCTCTGCCGCCGGCGATGCGATGGAACGAACGAACATGATGGACTCCTGTGCACTCATCGTCTGTTCGCTCCGGCCGTGTGTGCGGTTACCGCTGTAACTCCTAATCAGGCGTAGCGAATAGCCAGGAGCATCCCCCTCAACAAGGATTCGCTCATGTCTTTGCTTCCCAAATTTTCCGCCCTGCTGCTCGGCATTGCCTTGGCCGCGCCGGCGATCGCGCAACCCATCCAGCCTTTCAGCACCGCGGCGCTCAAGGCCGCCCAGGCCAAAGGCCAATCCGTACTGGTGGACGCCTACGCCAGCTGGTGTCCGATCTGCCGCAAGCAGGAGCCCATCATCAACGCGTTGAGCAAAGATCGGGCATTCGACAAGCTGCTGATCCTCCGGCTCGACTACGACAACCAGAACGCGGAGAAACGCGAACTGGGCATTGTGCAGCAAAGTACCCTGATCGCCTTCGATGGCGGCAAGGAAACCGGGCGCATGGTCGGCGTGACGGATGCCGAACAGATCAAGGCGCTGGCCAAGTCGGCCTTGCCCTGATCCCTGGCACGTCGCTCATGCATGAGCCGCCTGAGCGCCAGTGCACAGGTGCATTGCGATCGTCACATATGCATCACGCATCGCCATCGTAATGACGCATGAAGATAATCCTGGCGTCATCCGCGCAGGCAATGCTTTCACCATCGGATCGAGAGAATGTCCCGATGGTGTCGCAGTACGTTTTTCCCTCCAGCCGGGGCCTGTTCCGCATCGTGAAGCATGGGCGCCGTTGGCGCTCGCTGATCGAGGCACGCGAAGTGGCCCGCCACGATTCGGCCGAAGCCGCGCTCGATGCATTGCGCGATGCGTGGCCCCATGCCCGTCTGCCACAAATGCTGAGCCAATGGCGCTACGTCGCCGAAGCCGCCTATCTGCCGCATGCCAGGCTGGCGCGGGCCACCAATGGTTTCAGAGTTACTGGCATCGACCCGTCGCAACCGCGTGTGCGCCGCTCGCGACGCGCACCGGGCCGGCCAAGCCGTGACGTGACTGATCACGGATGATCGGTCACGGCCTTGATTCATCCGAATAGCTTGCGTCCTGCAAGATTGACGAATCAGCCGATCGCCGTACGTATCAGCATGGCATGTCGCCCGAATGAAACCTTCGCGAAGCCGTGCGCGTCGTTTTTTCTCATTCCTGCGCGTTGATCACTTCCAGAAAATCGCGGCCGTAACGCTTGAGCTTCGCCTCGCCCACGCCACTGATCGAGGCAAGCTCTTCTTCATTTGCCGGCATCGCGCGCAACATGGCCAGCAAGGTGGCGTCGTGAAAGATCACGTACGCCGGCACGCCATGCTGCTTGGCCAGACGCGCGCGCAGCGAACGCAACGCATCCCACATTGGTTGCTCGTAGGCTTCGATCCCCAGGCTTGCGCCGGTGATCAACTGGCTGTCGCGGCGGCGTGATGCGCGACGCGCGGGGCGCGTTTCCTCGCGCATGTGCACGTCCTGCTTGCCGGTCAGCACGTCGCGGCTGCGGGCGGTGAGGCGCAAGGTTCCATAGCCTTCCGCGTCCGTCGCCAGCAAGCCGGCAGCAAGCAGTTGGCGAAATACCGAGCGCCATTGCTTTTCGTCCATGTCGGCGCCGATGCCGAAGGTGCTCAAGCGATCGTGTCCGAGCTGGCTCATGCGTTCGCTGTCGATGCCGCGCAGGATGTCGATCACGTGTCCCGCGCCGAAACGCTGGCCACTGCGATACACGGCCGACAAGGCCTTCTGTGCCGAAACGGTCGCGTTCCAGGTCTTGGGCGGCTGCAAGCAGTTGTCGCAGTTGCCGCAGGGACCTTGGAACGATTCACCGAACGCGGCCAGCAACATTTCGCGCCGGCATTGCGTGGCTTCGGCGTAACTCAGCAGCGAATCCAGTTTCGAACGCTCGATGCGCTTGCGTTCATCGCCCGATTCGGACTGCGCAATCATCTGGCTCATCGTGACCACATCGGACAGGCCGTAGATCATCCATGCTTCGGCCGGCAGACCATCGCGACCTGCGCGCCCGGTTTCCTGGTAATAGCCTTCCATGCTGCGCGGCAGATCCAGATGCGCGACGAAGCGCACGTCGGGCTTGTCGATGCCCATGCCGAAGGCGACCGTCGCCACCATCACCACGCCGTCTTCGCGCAGGAAACGCTGCTGGTTCGCCATGCGCGTGGCCGCATCCAGGCCGGCGTGATACGGCAGCGCTTCGATGCCCGCCTCACTCAACCATGCAGCGGTTTCATCTACCTTGCGGCGACTCAGGCAGTAGACGATGCCGGCATCGCCGCGATGGCCATCGAGAAATCCCATCAACTGGCTGCGCGGGTTGTGGCGCTGAGTAACCGTGTATCGGATGTTCGGGCGATCGAAACTGGAAACGAACTGGCGCGCATCCTGCAGCACCAGGCGCTCGACGATTTCATCGCGTGTGCGCGGATCGGCGGTGGCCGTGAGCGCGATACGCGGCACGTCCGGATAGCGCTGGTGCAGGATCATCAGCTCGCGGTATTCCGGGCGGAAATCGTGGCCCCATTGCGATACGCAGTGCGCTTCGTCGATGGCGAACAGCGCCACTTCCGTGCGATCGAGCAATTCCTGGAAGCGCCCGGTAAGCAGACGCTCTGGCGCCACGTACAGCAGGTTCAATTCACCGGCCGACAGCTTGCGCTCCACTTCGCGTTGTTCTTGCGCGTCGAGGCTGGAATTGAGATAGGCCGCGGCCACGCCGGCTTCGCGCAGTGCGTCCACCTGGTCGTGCATCAAGGCGATCAGCGGCGACACGACGATGCCGGTTCCCTGCCGCAGCAGCGCGGGAATCTGGTAGCACAACGACTTGCCGCCACCGGTCGGCATCAGCACCAGCGCATCGCCGCCTTCGGCCATGTGCTCGACGATGGCCTGCTGGTGGCCGCGAAAGTGGGCGTAACCGAAAACGGTTTGAAGGATGTGGAGAGGCGTGGGGGGCATCGTCAAAGGAAAACAGGAGAGACGCACAGCGTTGCGGCGGCGTCGCGCCGGGTCAAGTGATGGCGTTTGATTGCTTGCGTCACCTTCGCAAGCATGCCGATGCGAGCGAATGCCTCCATGCTGCTTCAAACAACATATTCTCCATTCGCTACTTCAATCCCCACAACTCCCGATCCACATCGGCATCCAGCCCGAAGCGCGCCAACGGCACGCGGCCGTTCTTCACCTCGATACCCTCGGCGCGCAGCAGCCGGCATTGCTCGCGAAATCCGCGGCTGCCAGGCGGCATCGCGATCTGGCCGCTGGAGCGCAGCACGCGGAACCACGGCAGCTTCATGCCATCGGGCACTTCGCCCAGCAGGCGCCCGACCAGGCGTGCCCGCCCCGGCAATCCCGCCCGCGCCGCGATGGCGCCGTAGCTGGCGACGCGGCCGGGCGGAATGGCGGCGATGGCCGCATAGACTTTCAGGTACTCCTTTTTCATCACCGCGTGCACCATGACGAAGCTCGTGGCAGAGTAGCAGCGGTCCGCCTTCGCTCCGGATAGCCGCATGCATCACTTCGAAGCCGTGCGTTCATTGATTGGCAGCCTGCATACCTTGCGGCGCAACGATCCGTACGTGATCAGTTTCGACATGACGCTGCCGCACGGCCGTCACCAGGGCATGTACCTGGCCGAACTGGAAGACGAGAACGGCCGCCGGTACCTGCGCATCTCCACCCCGATCGGCCCGCTGTCGGGCGCCGATCCCAAGCGCTGCCTGCGTTTCAACTGGGAGCAGCGCGTGGGTTTCCTGGCGGTGGCGGACCTGGACGGCTCACCCTATCTGCACCTGTGCGAGAACCGGCCGTACGAGCTGGTCAATGGGCAGGAGCTGATGCGGCTGATCACCGAACTGGGCTCGCTGGGCGATCAACTGGAGCAGATGATCGTCAACGAGGGCGACAGCCTGTAGGTTGGGGTGCAAACCCCAACCCCGCGATTCTGTGTGCATGGCGATGTTGGGGTTTGCACCCCAACCTACCCGAACTGACGGGCCAGGTAGACGAATCCGTACGCGACCACCGCCGTCACCGGCAGGGTGAGTATCCACGCCCACACCATGCGTTCCACCACCGACCAGCGGATGGCGTTGAAGCGCTTGGCCGCACCCACGCCCATGATCGAGGACGACACCACGTGGGTGGTCGACACCGGCAGGCCGAACGTCGACGCGGCCAGGATCACCAGCGCGGAGCTGCCTTCGGCCGCGAAACCGTTGATCGGATGCAGCTTTACCATCTTGTGACCGAGCGTCTTGATGATGCGCCAGCCGCCGCCGGCGGTGCCGCCGGCCATGGTCAGCGCGCACACGGCCGCCACCCAGTGCGGCACCGCGAAACCGCCCGCGGTGGAAGCATGGATGCGCAGGAACGACAACCACTCGGGCAACTGATCGAACTGGCCGGCCGTCGTAGCGCTGGCCAGCGCCAGCGCGATGATGCCCATGCTCTTCTGCGCATCGTTCATGCCGTGCGCCAACCCCATCGCGCTGGCGGAAAGAATCTGCACCTTGCCGAAGAAGCTGTTCACGAACGGCGTACGCCCCAGGCTGCGCAGCACGCCCTTGCGGCTGGCGAACCAGGCCAGCAGGCCGTACAGGGCGCCCATCAACAGGAAGCCGAGCAGGAAGCCCATCACCGGCGACACCACCATCGGCATCACCACCTTCGGCAGTACGCCCTTGCCTTCCCACCAGTGCGCGCCGCCCTGCGCCCAGATCACCGCCGCGAAACGCCCGCCGGACTCGGCGATCGCCGCGCCCACCAGCGCCCCCACCAACGCATGGCTGGAACTGGAAGGCAGGCCCAGCCACCAGGTGATGAGGTTCCACACGATCGCCGCCAGCAGCGCGCAGATCAGGAGTTCCGGCCCCGCCGGCACCACGCCGGTATTGACGATGCCGGCCGCGATGGTGGCCGCCACCGCGGTGCCCCACATGGCGCCGATCAGGTTGGTCACCGCCGCCAGCAGTACGGCCTGGCCAGGCGACAGCACCTTGGTAGCCACCACCGTGGCGATGGAGTTGGCGGTGTCGTGAAACCCGTTGATGTAGGTGAAGACCAGCGCGATCAGCACGACCGCAACGACAAGGCCCAGGCTCATGCGTGCGCTCCCGGCCCGTCAGGAATTTTTCAGGACGATGGACTAGACGATGTTGCCGACGTCGCGGCACTTGTCGATGGCCTTCTCGATGAGCTCGAACAGATCCTTCGCCAGCATCGCGCGCATGGCGTCATTACCTTCCAGGTAAAGCGTGCGATAAGGCGCGAGCAGCATGCGGTCGCCTTCCGATTCCAGCGTCTGCAGGCGATCCTGCAGTTTCTTCACCGGATCGATGCGCAGGCCGCGGCGTAGCTCGCCGATCATCTCCGCGATCACGTCGGTGGCGCGCGTCAGCACCAGCGCGCGCTGGGCGAAATCCACGCCCTCCAGACGGCCGGCGACGATTTCGTAGCGTTCGGCGAATTTCTCCACGCTCTTGGGAATCTTGTACAGCGCGGAGTTGAGCGCCTCGATGTCCTCGCGATCGAGCGCGGTGACGAAGGTGTTCACGAGTTCCTCACTGATCTGGCCGGCCAGCGCCTTTTCGCGCGAACGGGCAGCGGCGAAGGCGGCCATCACTGGCGCGTGATCGGCCTGGCTGACCAGTTCGTGCAGGGCCTTGGCGCTTTCGCGGGCGGCCTCGGCGCTCTGTTCCAGCAGGCCGTAGAACTTGTCGCCTTTGCCGAAAATCGTCTGGAGAGAAAACATGCAGAGGCGCCCTGGAAACGAGAAAGAGGTGAAAATATTTCGCAAATGTTACAGGACCGCCCAGCCATGCCGCATCACCCGGGGCGTTTTGGGATATCGCCGGACAGCCGGCAAGGAAAGCGCCTGCCGGCGTTCGCCTCGCCCGATCCGCCGCGCAACTGCCAGCGCCGGCGTCGACCAGGCCGTCCTCGGCGACTGCTCACGCGGGCCGCCGTGCCTTACACTCCCGGCATGCCCGCACCCGATGCCCTGTCGCGATGCTGACCACACTCGCGCTCGTCCTGCTCCTCGCCCTCTTCAACGGTTTCTTTGCGCTTTCGGAAATGGCGCTGGTGGCCTCGCGCAAGAGCCGCCTCAAGCAGATGGCCCGCACCAGCCGCCGCGCCGGCATTGCGCTCCGTCATGCCGAGGCGCCGGAACATTTCCTGTCCACCGTGCAAGTGGGCATCACCTTGGTAATGCTGATCACCGGTGCGGTGGCCGGCGATGCCATCGGCACGCAGATCGGCAACATGCTGCATGGCGGCAGCATTGCGTGGCTCGCGCCATACACGCGGGTGATTGGCATCGTGCTGGGCTTCGTGGTGATCTCGTTCATCCAGATCGTGGTCGGCGAACTGGTGCCCAAGCGCCTGGCGCTGTCGGCGCCGGAAAAGGTGTCGAGCATCGTCGCCATGCCAATGCTCATCCTTTCGCGCGCCACCGCGCCGTTCGTGTGGACGCTCAACCGCTCCAGCGGCGTGCTGCTGAAACTGATGCGCGTGCAGCATCGCGGTGACAGCGCCGCCACCGAAGAGGAAATCCGCCTGCTGGTGGCCGAGAGCGCCGAGCAGGGCGTGCTCGACGCCGACGAACAGGCCATGGTCAACCGCGTGCTGCGCCTGGGCGATCGCACGGTGGACAGCGTGATGACCCCGCGCATGCGCATCGCCTGGCTGGACATGGATGCGCCGCTGGAGGAAAACCTCGAGGTGCTGCGGCACACCTCCTACTCGCGTTATCCCGTCTACCGCGGCGATGAAAGCGACGTGGTCGGCGTGATGGAAGTGAAGAACCTGCTCGGCGGCATCACCCTGGGCAAACCGGAACTGTTTCGCACGCTGGCCAAGCCGCTATACGTACCGGCCACCGCGCGCGCGCTGGACCTGCTGGAAGAATTCCGCGACGCGGAAACGCCGATGGCACTGGTAGTGGACGAGTACGGCGACATCGATGGCGTGGTGACACTCAACGACCTGCTCGCCGCAGTGGTCGGCGCCAGCCAGCTCGGCCATGGCGGCGGCGGCGAAGAGAACTCGCCGATCGTGCAGCGCGAAGACGGAAGCTGGCTGATCGACGGCGCGATCTCTACCGACGACCTGCGCGAGCTACTGCACCTGGACCAGCTGCCCGGCGAAGACGAGCACGATTTCCGCACCGCCGCCGGTATGGTGATGGCGGCGCTGGGGCATATTCCGGTCACCGGCGAAGTGTTCGCCTGGCGCGGCATTCGGTTTGAAGTGGTGGATCTGGACGGCGCGCGCATCGACAAGCTGCTGGTGACGCCGGCACCGCGGATCGAACTGGGCGACGACGAACAGTAGGTTGGGGTGCAAACCCCAACACTCGGCATCTACATACATGGCTACGTTGGGGTTTGCACCCCAACCTACGGCTTCTTTTCGCCGGCGAGCTTTGCCATGCGCTGCGCATCGGCCAATATCCCATGCACCATGCGCAACTCACGCTCATCCATCTGCGCGCGCTGAAACAGCTTGCGCAAACGCAGCATGATCATGGTCGGCGAGCGGCCCTTGTGGAAATCGATGTCATCCAGCGTCTGCGCGAGGTGCTCGTAGAAGCGCTCCATCTGCGCCGCATCGGCGGGCGGTTCGTCATGCAACGGCGGGGGCGCGGGGATGTTCTCGCCTAGCGAGGCCACGCGTAGTTCATACGCCATCACCTGCACGGCCTGCGCGAGGTTGAGTGAGCTGAAATCGTCCACGCTGGGGATGCGCACCATCGCATGGCAGCGCGCGAGTTCTTCGTTCTCCAGGCCGGTGCGCTCGTTGCCGAACACCAGGGCTACTTGTTCCCCGCGCGCGGCGGCGGCAAGCGCTTGCGCGACGGCTTCGCGCGGCGTCAGCTCGGGCAAGTTCACGCCGCGGCGGCGCGCGGAAAGACCGAGCGCCAAGGTGGCGCCGCCCAGCGCGTCCACCAGGCCCGCATGCACGCCCGCCCCTGCCAGCACCTCGTCCGCACCGGCCGCCATGGCCGACGCCTCGCGATCCGGAAAGCGGTGCGGCGCGACCAGGTCCATGCGGGTAAAGCCCATGGTGCGCATGGCCCGCGCCGCGCTGCCGATATTTCCCGGATGGGAGGTACGAACCAGGACGAAGCGGATAAGGCTAGGAAAATCGGCAGCGGTCATGCGGCGGACATCGGGCGTTTTCGGGCTGGCAAGGATAGTGGAGGAACGCGCATCGAGGGCGCGTCCAGCCGTTCCCGCTCGCCCGTGCGTGGTCGCTCTGCTATGATCGCCGGTCGCTAACCCGTTCTTTTGCCAAGCCAAAGCCATGACCAGACCCGCCGTCAACGTCGCGGTACGCGCCGCGCGCTCCGCCGGTAACGTGATCCTGCGTTACATGAATCGCATCGATGGCCTCAACGTCGTCGAAAAACAACGCATGGACTTTGCATCCGAGGTCGACCGCCTGGCCGAGGCCGAGATCGTCAAGGAACTGCGCCGCGCCTACCCCACCCACGCCATCCTCGCCGAAGAAGGCGGCGCGATCGGCAAGAGCCCGCAGGTATGGGTCATCGATCCGCTCGACGGCACGCACAATTACCTGCGCGGCATTCCGCATTTCAGCGTGTCCATCGCCCTGCTCGACAAGGGCGAGCCGGTGTACGCGGTGGTGTTCGATCCACTGCGCGACGAGCTGTTCACCGCCAGCAAGGGTGATGGCGCCTATCTCAACGATCGGCGCATCCGCGTCAGCAAGCGCGAGGGCCTCGCCGGCGCGATGATCGGCACCGGCTTTCCCTATCGCCAGCGCGCGCATCTCGAATCGCAACTGGCGATGACGCGCTCGCTGCTCGCACAGGCCGAAGACATCCGCCGCTCCGGCTCCGCCGCGCTCGACCTGGCCTACACCGCCGCGGGCCGCTACGACGGCTTCTTCGAAATCGGTTTGAAGCCGTGGGACATGGCCGCCGGTGTACTGCTGGTGCGCGAAGCGGGTGGCCAGTACTGCGATTTCGCCGGACGTGAAGGGATTCCGGAAAGCGGCAACGTCATTGCCGGCAACCTGCATGTGGTGAAGGCGATGGTGGAAGCGATCGGCGCGCAAGCCACACCGGCGTTGCTGCGGGCCTGACGTAGGTTGGGGTGCAAATCCTGATATATCCCACGTTTTCGCTTGTCATTCCGGCGAAGGCCGGAATCCAGTGTGGATGCGTGCGAAGCACTCAACATGGGTTTTGTGTGCTGCGCACAGCGTATTTAACTGGATTCCGGCTTTCGCCGGAATGACGCCGTGATTCTTTTGATTTTGATCGACCAGCACGCAGTCGCCTGATTTTCCCGGGATTCCAAAGCAAAAACGTGGGGATATATCAGGGTGCAAACCCCAACATTCCCGCACGAACCGGCATAACGATGTTGGGGTTTGCACCCCAACCTACGCGATTTCATCCGCCCATCAGTCGAGCTCCTCGTACTGCGGCAGCTCGTCGGTGATCGTGAACCATGGCGCCTTCGAGCCGACGAAGATATGCGCCGTCGGCCGGATGGATGGTTCGTCTGTCAATGTTCCCAAGGTGACATGCACGTACTGTCCTTCGCGCACCACGGAATACAGCAGCGAGCCGCACTTCTTGCAATGTGCATCGTGCCCGCTTTCATCGCCGAAGATCATCAGGTGTTCTTGGCCTTGCACGACACGCAACCGATCACGCTCGATGCCGCCGAAGGGCTTGAAGGCGGAACCGGTGGCCTTGCGGCATTGCGAGCAATGGCAATTGAGCGCATAGCCAAAACTATCTTCCACCTCATACCGAACGGCGCCGCACAAACACTCGCCTGAAAGCTTCCGCGGGGACATGCTTGCCTCTGTGTTCATGGAAGGGTTGACGTACTGAACGCGATGCATGCGATGCGCATGCGATTATTCCGGCGCATGGCACACGGCTTCGATGTTGTGACCATCCGGATCGAGCACGAACGCGCCGTAATAATCCTGGTGGTAATGCGGGCGAAGACCTGGCGCGCCATTGTCGCGTCCACCAGCCGCGATGGCCGCGCGATGGAACGCATCGACCAGCGCGCGGCTGTTCACGCGAAAGGCGACGTGGATGGACTGCCCGCTGAGTGTACCTCTGACGATCCAGAAATCCGGCTTGGACGGTTCGCCGAATCCCGCAACATCGCTGTGCCGGGTCGCCGAAGCGGGAAATTCCATCAGCAAGGTGTAGCCGATCGGCGCAAGCGCCTTGCCATAGAACGCCTTGCTCTTCTCGAAATCACTGACGGGAACGTTAAGGTGATCGATCATGAAGCCTCCGGTCGTGCGTCTTATCGCTGAAACTCGGTGGGTCGCTCGAGCTGGTAGATCGCATCCTGGATGTCATCCAGTTTCTTGGACAGGATCGCCTGCGCATCGTACAAGCCGCGATTGTAGAAATACGCGCCGATTTCCTTCGCGAAAAAATCGAGCAGGAATTCCGCATCGAAGCTGCCGATCTGTTGCTGCAGCTCTTCGGAGAAATACAGCTTGATCTTGCGGACGATCACTTCCTTTTCGGCTTGCGAGAAGGTGATGTCGGTCGTATCCATCGCGTCATCCTCTCAATAGTCCGCGCTCTTCGCCGCCTAACCCGCTTCGCGCAGGAACGTGCGCAGAAACGGAATCGTAATGCGCCGCTGCGCCGCCAGCGAAGCCTGGTCCAGGCGATCGAGCAGATCGAGCAACGCGCCCAGGTCGCGCGCATAGCGCGCAAACAGCCAATCGAGCACGCCCTCGTCCAACTCGATGCCGCGCAGCGCGGCCTGCTGCTTGAGCACTTCCCGGCGCTCGCCATCTTCCAGTGGCTTGAGTGTGAACTGCGTGCACGCGCCCAGCCGGGAGCGCAGATCCGGCAGGCCGAGGTTGAGCTGCGCCGGCACGGCCTGCGCGGTGAAGATGAGCGCGGTGCCTTCGGCACGGGCGCGATTGTAGAGATCGAACAAGGCATGTTCGGCGTCGCGTTCGCCGGCAATGACGTCGATGTCATCGAGCGCGATGAGCTGACTGCCGGCCACGCCTCGCAGCGCCATGAAGTGTTCGTGCACGGTCTTCAAGGGCAGGTATTGCACCGTGCGGCCGGCTTCGTGCGCGACATGGCAGGCGGCCATCAACAAATGGCTTTTGCCGCTGCCGGCGGCGCCGCTCAGATACACCCAGGGCGCGCCGGGTTGCACCGCAAGCGCTTGCACTGCGGCCAATGCCGCAGCGTTGGCGCCGGCATGGAAATGCTCGAAGCGCTGGCGGCGAGGCCAGCGCAGGCCCAGCGGAAGTTGCGTTGTCATGGTTCGTCGGTGCTGCCGGCAACGTGTATGGAGGCGTCACCGCTCACCGCCACGTCCACTTCGGCAATGACGCTGTCGGGTTCGCCCATTTCGGTATACAGATCGCTTTGTCGATAGCGTTGCGCGAGATAGCGTAGCAACACCAGGATCACCGAGGCCGCCGGCAGCGCCAGCAGCACACCGAGAAAACCGAACAGGTAACCGCCCGCCAGCACAGCGAAGATCACCGCTACCGGATGCAGGCCGATTTTTTCGCCGACCAGCCGCGGCACCAGCACATAGCCTTCCAGCAACTGTCCGACGACAAACACGCCCACCACCATCAGCAGATGCGGCCAGTCGCCGTGTTGCACCAGCGAAGCAATGATCGCCGCGCCAAAACCGGTGATGAAACCGAGGTACGGCACGAAACTCAGCAAACCGGCCACCATGCCGATCAGCGGACCGACCGTGATGCCGACCAGTGTCAGCGCCACGCCGTAATAGATCGCCAACGCCAGCATCACCAGCAATTGCCCGCGCACGAAAGCGCCGAGCACCACGTCCGATTCGTGCGCCAGATGCGCCACGGTCGGCTCGACCGAACGCGGCAGCATGCGATCGATCCACGCCACCATGCGATCCCAATCGCGCAATAGATAGAACCACACCACCGGAATCAGCACCACGTTGGTCAGCCACGCGACCACGCCCAGTCCCGAGCGGGACAGCGTACCGAGCACCGAGCCGATGGAGCCGATGTGTTCCTTGATCTGTTCGACCAAGCGATCGGTATCGAACGCCTTGGGGTCCAGGTGCAGCTTGGTCTGCAGCCACGGCACCGCCTTGTCCCTGCCCCATTCCACATAGGTGGGAAAGTTCTGCACCAGGTTTTCGATCTGCCTCGCTATCAATGGCACCAGCAACAGCAGCACCGCGCAGATCACCAGGATCAGCACCACGAACACGATGCTCACCGCCAGCGTGCGTCCCAGTCCCAGCCGTTCCAGCCGATCGGCCAGCGGATCGCTGAGATAAGCCAGCATGGCGGCGATCGCGAACGGCATGAGCACGGGCGCAAGCAGCCAGATCAGCAAGCCGATGGCTACGATGATCGCCAGCATCTGCCAGCGGCGGGACGTCTCTTGGCTTATGGACACGAAAGACTCGTTCTGGAGGTACGCCGATGCATTCTACCTGCAGGGATGCGCCCGGTAGGCTGGGCAGAGCGCACATGTCATCTGCGCACACTCCACGCACGGTGGGACCAGTACCACACGTAATGCACGCCGCTCGCCACGCACAACACCGCCACCAACCAGCCGAGCGCATACGAACGCAGCGCGGGCCAGCGCGCCAGTGCCAGCAATACCGTCAACAGGTAAATGATCTGCGCCAGCGTGCAGGCTTTCGACAGCAGGCTCGGTTGCGGCTCGATCGGCCCGATCAGCACGCGCCAGGCCAATGCGCCGACGGCGATGACCGCGTCCCGGCCGCAGACGATGGAAGCCAGCCACAGCGGCACTTCCTGCCGCCAGGCGAGAATCACGAAGCAGCCGATCAGCAGCAGTTTGTCGGCGATCGCATCGAGCATGCCTCCGAGCCGGCTCTGCCAGCGATAGTGGCGCGCGAGAAAACCGTCCAGCCCATCCGACACACCCGCCACCGCCACCAGGCCCAATGCGGCTGGCCATTCCTCATGCCACAGCAACCAGCCGATCGGCGCCACCAGCAGCACGCGCAGCATGGAAATGGCGTTGGGCAGATGCCGCCAGGGAGAACGCGACGCGGCGGGCATCGCAGTGATCATGCTTTCAATGGAGCCAGCGCAGGCTGGCGTCCGCACCATCGTGAGAGCCGCCGTCCATCACGCGGCCGCCGGCCGAGAGATTGGTGACCAGATTGTCCAGTGGCATGCCGGCTTTCACCGCCAGCAGCACGCCATCGTCCTGCGCGCCGATCGTGTAGATGCTGCGCACGGAAGGAGCGGCGCGCAGCGTCGCCAGCAGGTTGGCGTAATCCATGGCCGAGTGCAGGCCGCTAACCCACAGCTTGCCGTTGACGTCGCTGGTGGCGATCACGTTCAGCGCCTGGCCGAGGCGATCGGCAGCGCCCTTGCCGGCGTCGGCGAACAGGGCGTCCGGATTGTCGCCCTGGGCATTCCAGTGTTGCGATTGGCCGCCGCTGATCAGCGTCCAGTCGCCATTGTTGCCGTGCAACTCGCCGATCAGCACCAGGCCGGTGTGGTAGAGCCGGCTGATCGCGGACAAGGCTGCCGGATCGGCGGCGGCCAGCTTGCCCAGGTCCGGAAGCTGGGCCGGATCGGCGTAGCTCACCTGATAGCCCCGCTTGCCGACCGCGCCGGTGAGCGCACCGAGCTCGTCCTTGCCGAGCAGGTGGCCATCGCCGCCCTTCACGATCAGCAAGAGCGGCGGCTTGACGCCTGCGGCGGTGGCGCCCAGCTGCGTGACCAGCCGCTGCACTGCGCCCTGGTCGAAGGTGACCGTCAGCGTGAACGTGGGCGGATTGCCGCCATCGCCCTGATACTGGAACTGCTTCACGATGCCGGCGGCATTCTGCATGGCCTCGGGATAGCCGTCCTTGCCGGTCAGGTCCTGGCCGCCCGAGACGCGCACCAGCACCTGCCCCAGGGCCGCCTGGAACGCCTGGTTGCGCTGCGTGGCGCTGGTGTCGGGCACCGGCACCACGACGGTGTAAGGCGACGGCGAGGTGGTCTGCGCCTGCGCCACCGGGACAAGCCCCAGGACGAGGCCAAGCAGCAGGAGGGCGATCGGCAGGCGTGGCAGGCGCATGAGCGTTCGGTCGTCGTAAGGGCGGGGATCGGCGGAAGTCTGCCCAATCCCACCCTTAACGTCTATCATTGGACGTTTCTTCTTTCGTCAGGTTGGCCATGTCCGACGCCCTTACCTACCGCGCCGCAGGCGTGGATATCGATGCCGGGAATGCCGTGGTCGAACGCATCAAGCCGCTGGTCAAACGCACCTTCCGCCCGGAGGTGATGGGCGGGCTCGGCGGCTTCGGCGGCTTGTTCAACCTCGGCACGCGCTACAAGGAGCCGGTGCTGGTCTCCGGCACCGACGGCGTCGGCACCAAGCTCAAGCTGGCGCAGCAGTTGAACCGCCACGACACGATCGGCATCGACCTGGTCGGCATGTGCGTGAACGACGTGCTGGTGCAAGGCGCGGAACCTTTGTTCTTTCTCGACTACTTCGCCACCGGCAAGCTCGACGTGGACACCACCGTGGCCGTGGTCGGCGGCATCGCCAAGGGTTGCGAACTGGCCGGTTGCGCGCTGATCGGCGGCGAAACCGCCGAAATGCCCGACATGTACCCGCCGGGCGAATACGACCTGGCCGGCTTCACCGTCGGCGCGGTGGAAAAGGATGCGCTGCTCAGTGGCGATGACGTCGTCGCCGGCGACGTGATCCTTGCGGTCGCTTCGTCCGGTCCGCATTCGAACGGTTATTCGCTGATCCGCAAGATCGTCGAGCGTGCCGGTAATCCATTGGATCTTGACCTGGGCGGCGTGAAACTGGCCGATGCGCTGATGGCGCCGACCACGATCTACGTGAAACCCATGTTGGAACTCTTGAAGTCGGCACCGGTGCACGGCATGGCGCACATCACCGGCGGTGGCCTGAAGGAAAACATCATCCGCGTGGTACCCGACGGCCTCGGCCTCAAGCTCGACGCCAGCACCATCGTGCTGCCGCCGGTGTTCGACTGGCTGATGCACGAAGGTAACGTCGCCCGTGAAGAAATGTGGCGCACCTTCAATTGCGGCGTGGGCTTTACCGTGCTGCTGCCGCGCGATGCGGTAAATGGCGCTACCGAGTTGCTCGCCAAGCATGGGTTGAAGAGCTGGGTGATCGGTGAAGTGGTGAAGGCGCAAGGCGACGAGCGCGTGCATATCGGCTAAGCGCGTTCTAGTCCCTCTCCCCTCCGGGGAGAGGGTTGGGGTGAGGGATCAACCTCGCGGCAAATTACAACGCTACCGCCAACAGGCGCTCTTCGTCTCAGTCACCTACAACCCTCCCCGCAAGATTTTGCCCCCCCCCCCGCCCCCCCCCCCGCGGGGGGAGGGGGGGAAAAGACGAAGCCCCAACCCCCCACAAGACGCCACGCCGGG
>NZ_JBQCHP010000083.1:0-2968 GCF_051954575.1 Dyella sp.
CGCGTCAACGAATCCATCAGCAGCAGCACGCGCTGGCCGCGATCGCGAAACCATTCGGCGATCGCGGTGGCGTATTGCGCGCCGCGCAGGCGCTTGAGCGGCGGCGCGTCGGCGGGCGCGGCCACGATCACCGCGCGCTCGCGGCCTTCGTGGCCCAGCGTCTGTTCGACGAACTCTTTCACTTCGCGGCCACGTTCGCCGATCAGTCCGACGACCACGACGTCGGCATCGGTGTAGCGCGTCATCATGCCAAGCAAGGTGGACTTGCCCACACCGGAACCTGCGAACAGGCCGATGCGCTGACCACGTCCCACCGTCAGCAAGGCATTGATCGCACACACGCCGGTGTCCAGCGGCGTATCGATCGGCTTGCGCGCCATCGGGTTGATCGGCTCGCGCTTGAGTGCGGCGTGGCTTTCCGCGCGCAACGGGCCTTCGCCATCCAGCGGCATGCCGTCGGCACCGACCACGCGGCCAAGCAACGCATCGCCCACCGGCAAGCCACCGGTACGCGAGCACGGCCGCACGCGCGCATTCGGCAGCACGCCATGCATTTCGGTAACGGGCATCAGCAGCAGGCGTTCGTCGGCGAAGCCCACCACTTCGGTATCCAGTTCGCTGCCATCGGCGGCATCGACCAGGCAGCGTGCGCCCAGCGGCGCTTCGCAACCTTCGGCTTCCAGGGTCAGGCCGACCACGCGGCGCAAGCGCCCTTCCACCGTCAACATCTGTGCGGCGCTTGCATGCTGTGCGCGCAGGCCCAGTTGCCGGCGCCAGCGCTGATGCTTGCCCGGCGTTGCGGCGCTCACGCGGGCACCTCGTCCACGCCATCGTCGCGATCGTCGCCGAGCACCGCATCGACGACGGCGGCCAGGCGCGTGCTGACCCGCGCATCGAGGCGCGAGCGCTCGCTTTCCAATACGCAGTCGCCGCGTTGCAAAGCGGGGTTGGCGCCGAAACGCCAATGCGGTTCGGCTGCGCCCAGTTCGCGCAATAAATCCAGATCGCCCGGATTCACCCACACGCGCAATTCGCGTGTCGAGGAAGGCAACGCCGCGGCAGCTTCGCGCACGGCGCGTTCGATCAAGGAAGGATCGAGCTGCAACTCGCGCGTCACCACGCGCTGGGCGATGACGGTGGCGAGCAAGGCCAGCTCGCGCTCGACCGCATCGTCCATGCCCGCGAGCGGACGCGCAGCGGCGGTGCACAAGGCATCCAGCCGCGTCAGGCGTTCGTCGAGTTCTTTCTTTGCTGCCGTGCGCCCTTCGGCCAAGCCTGCGGCATAGCCTTCCTCGCGCGCCTGGCGTTCGATTTCTTCCAGTTCGTAGATGGTCGGGCCGGGCGGTGCGGCAGGTTCGGCGGCGGCTTCGTTGCCGACCGAGGGTGGTTCCCAGCGGTCGAAACCGGCGACGGTTTCGCGGGTGAGGATGCCGGGCATCAGCAATTCCCCGCAGGTTGGGCTGAGGCGCAGCCGAACCCCAACGTCGTGATCGGCATGGCAATGTTGGGTTTCGGCTGCGCCTCTACCCAACCTACGCGATACCTCGAAGAGTTAGCCATTACACGAACTCGTCGCCGCTGGCCGACAGGCTGATCTGGCCCGCATCCGCCAGCTTGCGCGCGATCTGCAGCACTTCTTTCTGCGCGGCATCCACTTCGCTGAGCTTGACCGGGCCTTTCACTTCCAGGTCGTCGCGCAGCATGTCGGCGGCGCGCTTGGACATGTTGGCGAAGATCTTTTCGCGCACGCTCGCTTCAGCGCCCTTCAGCGCCACGATCAGGCTGGCGGACGGCACTTCGCGCAGCAGCGCCTGCATGCTGCGGTCGTCGATGTCGGCCAGATCGTCGAACACGAACATCAGCTCTTCGATCTTGGTGCTGAGGCCAGCGTCGTGCGTGCGGATCGCGCTCATCAATTCGGTTTCGCGCGAGGTTTCCATCGCGTTGAGAATCGCGGCCGCGGCCTTGAGGCCACCGACCGAGGCGGATTTGAGCTTGCTCGAGGTGCCGGAGAATTGGCGCTCCATGATTTCATCGAGTTCGTTCAGCGCCTGCGGCTGCACGCCATCGAGATTGGCGATGCGCATCACCGCATCGCTGCGCACGCGCTGCGGCAGGTAGCCGATCACTTCGGCGGCCTGGTCCGGCTCCAGGTGCGCCAGCACCAGCGCGATGATCTGCGGATGCTCCATGCCGATCATCTCGGCGATGGCGCGGCTTTCCATCCATTTGAGCGATTCCAAGCCCTTGGTGGAGCGGCCCAGCAAGATGCGATCGATCAGGCTGCCGGCCTTGGTTTCGCCGAGTGCGCTGACCAGCACCTTGCGGATGTATTCCTCGGTGCCCACGCCGAGCGCGGTCTGGCGGCCGATGTCTTCGTTCAGGCGATTGAGCACTTGCTCGACCTGATCGCGCGATACGTTGCTGAGCGTGGCCATGGCGGTGCCTACGGCCTGCACGTCGCGCGCACTCAAATGCTTGAGCACCTCGGCGGCATCCTGCTCGCCCAGGGTCAGCAACAGGATCGCGGCGCGCTGGGCGCCGTTGAGCAATGCCTCAGCTGCCATCGTCGCCCACCCAATTCATGACGACCTGCGCGACCTGCTTGGAATTTTCCTGCGCCAGCTTGCGTGCCAGTCCGATCTTCTGCTCGTAGGCCATGTTCTGGATTTGCGGCGAGGTGATGCGCACCGGATCGTCGCGCTCGTCATCGGCGATGCGCACGGATACGGTCGGCACCGGCCCGGCCAGCGCGGGCACCGGTTCGGGTCCGCGCAGCAGGCCTTTCAGCAGCGGGCGCAGCAAGCCGAAGGCGATCAGTACGGCGATGAGAATGCCCGCGCCCTGCTTGATCAGATCGAGCATGCCCGGACGCAGCCAGAACGGTTGCGCCACCGGCGCGCTGTCGGCCGCCGCATCGGTGGAGAACGCCTGGTTGATCACGGTGACGCTGTCGCCGCGCTGCGCG
>NZ_JBQCHP010000084.1:0-8425 GCF_051954575.1 Dyella sp.
CAAGGATCTGGTGTTGAAGGTGTGTTTCTTGAAAAAGGCGTGAGGCGTAACGTTGGTTTATTTCCGTATCGAGCTGCCATCCCCCTCCAGGTCGTCATTCCCGAGAAAGCGGGAATCCATTTTCAAGAGCGCATCAGAGCAACATGGATTCCCGCTTTCGCGGGAATGACGTCTTGGCGAGACAAAAAAACCGCCTCATGGGCGGCTTTTTCGTGACACTGTTTAACGTTTCATCGAATTGAAGAATTCGTCATTCGATTTGGTGTTCTTCATCTTGTCGAGCATGAATTCCATCGCCGCCAGTTCATCCATCGGATGCAGCAGCTTGCGCAGGATCCAGATCTTGGCGAGCAGGTCCGGTTCGATCAACAGATCCTCGCGGCGCGTGCCAGAGCGGTTGATGTCGATGGCCGGGTACACGCGCTTTTCGGAGATGCGGCGGGACAGGTGCACTTCCATGTTGCCGGTGCCCTTGAATTCTTCGTAGATCACCTCGTCCATCTTGCTGCCGGTGTCGATCAGCGCGGTGGCGATGAGGGTGAGCGAGCCGCCTTCCTCCACGTTGCGCGCGGCGCCGAAGAAGCGCTTCGGGCGCTGCAGCGCGTTCGCGTCCACGCCGCCGGTGAGCACCTTGCCGGAGCTCGGCACCACGGTGTTGTAGGCGCGGGCCAGGCGGGTGATCGAGTCGAGCAGGATGACCACATCCTTCTTGTGCTCGACCAGGCGCTTGGCGCGCTCGATCACCATTTCGGCGACCTGCACGTGGCGCACGGCCGGTTCGTCGAAGGTGGAGCTGATCACTTCGGCGCGCACGGTGCGGGCGATTTCGGTGACTTCTTCCGGACGCTCATCGATCAACAACATGATCAGATGCACATCGGGGTGGTTGTACTGGATCGCCTGCGCCACGTTCTGCAGCATCATCGTCTTACCGGATTTCGGCTGCGACACGATGAGACCACGCTGGCCGCGGCCGATCGGTGCGACGAGATCGAGGATGCGTCCGGTGATGTCTTCGGTGGAGCCGTTGCCGCGTTCGAGCCTGAATGACCTGCGCGGGAACAAGGGCGTCAGGTTTTCGAACAGCATCTTGTTCTTCGATGCTTCCGGCGGATCACCGTTGATGTCATCCACTTTCAGCAGCGCGAAGTAGCGCTCGCCTTCCTTCGGATGACGCACGCGTCCGGTGATGTAGTCGCCGGTGCGCAGGTTGAAGCGACGGATCTGGCTGGGCGACACGTAGATATCGTCAGGGCCGGCCAGATAGGACTCATCGGCCGAGCGCAGGAAGCCGAAGCCGTCCTGCAGGATTTCCAGCACGCCTTCGGCCCAGATGCCACCGCCGGAGCGGGCGTGGGCCTTGAGGATATTGAAGATCACGTCCTGGCGGCGCTGGCGCGCTACGCCTTCCTGGATGCCGAGCGATTCGGCGAATTCCAGGAGCTGCACCGGGTTCTTGCGCTTCAGCTCGGTGAGGTTGATGACGCGGTCGTTGCTGCCGATGTCGGCGTTTTCGTCGTCCACCGGCAGGCCGTGCGGATTGCGCTGCGGGCCACCACCACCACCCTGGCCCGGCGGACGCTGGCCGCGCTCGTGACGGCGGCGGCGGTTGCGGTCGTTCCGGTCGTTGCGATCATTGCGGCGCTCGTTGCCCTGGCCATGCTGGCCCTGGTTCTGCGCCTGCTGTCCACCGCCATTACCGTTGCCGTTGCCGCCCTGCGGGGCGTTGTCGCGGGCTTCGGATGCCTCACCGTTCTGCCCGCCGTAGCGCAGCGGTTCCTGCGTGGGCGTGTAGGACGGGGCGACTTCCGCAGGTGGCGGGGTCGGGCGCTCCGTATAGGGCGGCGGCGTTTCGGCCGCGCTTTGGGCAGGGCGGTTGGCTTCGCTCGCTGCGGCAGCGGATCGGCGAGGCGAACGGGTTCGGGTAGGCGTTTCAGTTACGGGTTTGGAGTCGGCGCGAATGGCGTCGGAAGAATCTTTGCTTTCGATATCGGACACGGGCAAACCTCACGGGGCGCCGTTGATGACAGGAGGGAGGACGAGCGTTGCGCAGAATGCGCGGAGGGCAAGGACAGCCCCGATAGGATTGAATCTAACACCCGTCGCGCAGCGCCGTAAAGGGTGGCTGCAGCGACGGGTGGTGCGACTGTGATCAGATCGCCTTGTCGATGATCTGCTTGAGCTGACCCTTGCTCACCGCGCCGATCTGGGTGGCTTCCACCTTGCCACCCTTGAATACCATCAGGGTGGGAATGCCGCGCACGCCGTAGGTGCGGGGAGTCTTCTGGTTATGGTCGATGTTCAGCTTCACGATCCGCAGCTTGCCCTCGTATTCCTTGGCCAGCTCGTCCAGCGCCGGGGCAATGGCTTTGCACGGGCCGCACCATTCGGCCCAGAAGTCCAGCAGTACGGGGGTGTCGGACTTCAGCACTTCCTGATCGAAGGCGTCGTCGCTCACATGGGTAATCAATTCGCTCGCCATGGTGTCTCCGGGGGTAAAGGCGGATGGGTTAAGACCGCGTGCCGATCATCAGTTACACTAGTGGAAGTGCCCATGGGGCGCGGGTCGATCCGGGAAGTGGAATCAGTGCCGTTGCGGCATGTGTTCCATTCCAGCCTAAGTCGGGACGCGATTCAAGCGATTCAAGGGTACCCGTGGCCTGCCCGGCCGGCATAGGTGAAGCCTGCTTCACGAGCCGCTTCACCTATGCCGGCGGGGATGCAGCCACTCTCTCGGCGCCAGTTGCGCGTCGCATCCATCCACTTGTCCCAAGGTTTGCCAGACTGACTGCGGGACCGGGCCCAAGCGCTCGTTCGCTGGCCTGTACCAGACTCCCATTCATGTCCCAAACCGTACTGACCGAAACCTTCTTTACCCAATTCGATTTGCACCCGCTGCTGCAGCAAGGCCTCGACGAGGCCGGTTTCGCGCGCTGCACGCCGATCCAGGCGCTGACCCTGCCGATGGCGCTCACCGGCCGTGACGTGGCCGGCCAGGCCCAGACCGGCACCGGCAAGACCTGCGCCTTCCTGGTCGCCCTGATGAACCGGCTGCTCACCCGTCCGGCGGTGGCCGAACGCAAGGACTCCGACCCGCGCGCCCTGGTGATCGCGCCCACCCGCGAACTGGCGATCCAGATCGAAAAAGACGCCAAGAACATCGGCCGCTACACCGGCCTGCGCACCGCGCTGATCTACGGCGGCGTCGACTACGACAAACAGCGCCAGCAGCTGAAGGACGGCTGCGACATCATCATCGCCACCCCCGGCCGCCTGCTCGACTACTACAAGCAGAACGTGTTCGGCTTCAACGGCGTGGAAGTGATGGTGATCGACGAAGCCGATCGCATGTTCGACCTGGGCTTCATCAAGGACGTGCGCTTCATCTTCCGCCGCCTCCCGGCGCGCGAGCAGCGCCAGGTGCTGCTGTTCTCCGCCACGCTGTCGCACCGCGTGCTGGAGCTGGCCTACGAACACATGCACAACGCCGAGAAGATGACGGTGGAAACCGACAACGTCACCGCCGACCGCGTGCGGCAGGTGGTGTACTTCCCGGCCAAGGAAGAAAAAATGCCGCTGCTGCTCAACCTGCTCGAGCGCACCAAGGCCGAGCGCAGCATCATCTTCGTCAACACCAAGGCCGCGGCCGAACGCATCACTGAGCGCGTGAAGCGGCAGGGCTATCGCGTGGGTGCGCTGTCCGGCGACGTGCCGCAGCTCAAGCGCCAGAAACTGCTGCAGCGGTTCCAGGATTCGCAACTGGAAGTGCTCGTCTGCACCGACGTCGCCGCGCGCGGCCTGCATATTCCCGCGGTCAGCCACGTGTTCAACTACGACCTGCCGCAGGATGCCGAAGACTACGTGCACCGCATCGGCCGCACCGCACGCCTGGGTGCCGAAGGCGATGCGATCAGTTTCGCCTGCGACCTGTATGCGATGTCCTTGCCGGATATCGAAACCTATATCGGCCAGAAAATTCCGGTCGCCAATATGGAAGCGGACCTGTTGGTGATGCCCGCGCCCAAGCAGATAGATGCGCAGTACGCGGCCGAAGCGGCGGCGGACAGCGCGGAGTTCGGCGACAAGGTCACGCCGCGCACCGACGGCAAGCCGTCCGGCTCGCGCGGAGGTCGTGGCGGACGCGGTGGCGAACGCCGGGGTTCGGAGCAGCGGCAACGGCGTGACGAGCGTCCGCGCAAGCCGCGCGAAGAACGCGATGCAACGGCGAACGAAGCAAAGCCTGCGACGCCTGCACATGCACCCAGCACCGCGCCTGCACAGGAAACCGCAGGTGGCGAAGGCAAGCGTCGCCGCCGTCGCGGTGGCCGCGGCCGTCATCGTTCGGGCATGCCGCCGGCCACCGAAGTCGCCGTGAATCAATCCGCCGCGTCGGGCACCAGCCGTCCATCGCGACAGGTGGTGGCGCAATCGCCGTCGGGTGAGCAGGCTGCACCGAAGAAAATCGGTTTCTTCCGCCGCCTCGCGCGCCTCTTCACCGGCGGTTGAGCAGGGGTTGGGGTGCAAACCCCAACCTAGCCATGCACGTCCATGCGTTGGGGTTCGCGTCCCAACCTGCGCCGCTATTCCGTATGCGCCATTCCCTTTATCCTTGCCGCCAAGCAACCTAAGCCTGGACAGGGAAACGCGTGATCCGCTTCGATCAAGTCAGCAAGCGTTATGAAGGGGGACACGAAGCCCTTTCGCAGCTTACGTTCGAAGTCGCCAAGGGCGAGATGGCGTTCGTGACCGGGCATTCCGGCGCGGGCAAGAGCACGCTGCTCAAGTTGCTGGCGCTGATCGAGCGGCCCACGCACGGGCACGTCATGCTCGATGGCCAAAACCTGGCCAAGGTCAGCCAAAGCGGCATTCCCAAGCTACGCCGCAGCCTCGGCATGGTGTTCCAGGATCATCGCCTGCTGATGGACCGCAGCGTGTTCGCCAATGTGGAACTGCCGCTGGTGATTGGCGGCATCTCGCCACTGGAACGTGGCCGCCGCGTGCGTGCGGCGCTGGAGAAAGTGGGCCTGCTCGATTACGAACGGCAACTGCCGGCATCGCTCTCCACCGGCGAACAGCAGCGGGTGGGCATTGCGCGCGCGATCGTCGCCAAGCCGAGCGTGCTGATCGCCGACGAACCAACCGGCAATCTCGATCCGCAACTGGCATTTGAAATCATGAGCCTGTTCGCCGAGTTCCAGCAGTTCGGCACCACCGTGCTGGTCGCCAGCCACGATCTACCTTTGATCAAGCGCGTGAAGAAACGCGTGGTCGTGCTCGATCATGGCCGGCTGGTGGCGGATGTCGCGGCGGAGGAAGTGCTATGAGCGCACCGACCGAAACGCAAGCCCAGCCTCCGGCGCGCAGCGAACGCAGCCATCGCCGTCCGTTTTCCAGTTGGCGCGAACATCACGGCTGGAGCGCGGGCGCCAGCCTGCGCCGCCTCGCCGCCAAACCGGTCGGCAGCCTGCTCACCATCGCGGTGATGGGCCTGGCGCTGGCGCTGCCGTTGGCGTTCTACCTGCTGCTTTCGAACGTGCAGTCGCTGGGCAATGCGCTGGGACGCAACCAGGTGATCAACGTGTTCCTGAAAACAGACCAGGTCGTCGGCAATGCGCAGATCCTGGCCAGGCAGATCGAACAGCACGATGGCGTGGCGCACGTCGCGGTGAAATCGCCGCAGCAAGGCATGGACGAACTGAGCAAGATGCAGGGCTTCTCCGATGCGCTGCATGCGCTGGACGACAATCCGCTGCCCTTCGTGCTCGAAGTGCAGCCGCAGGATGGTATTTCCGCGACCGCGGCGGGCCGGTTGGTGGACGACCTGCGCGGCATGCAGGGCGTGGACATGGTGCAGGACAGCGGCACCTGGCGGCAGCGCCTGGATGCGCTGCTCGGCGTGGGCAATCGCCTGGTGCTGATCCTGGCTGCGCTGTTCGCGCTGGCAGTGCTGCTGGTGGTCGGCAATACAGTGCGCGTAGACATCACCAGCCGCGCCGAAGAAATCGGCGTGCTCAAATTGATCGGCGCCAGCCGTGCCTTTGTGCGGCGGCCTTATTTGTACGCCGGTATCTGGTATGGCCTGTTCAGTGGCGTGCTGGCAGTCGGCCTGGCCTTGGCGATCGAATTCGCGCTGGCCGAACCGGTGGCTCGCCTCAGCCAGGTTTACGAAGGCACGCTGCGCGTCGGCGGCCTGCCGCCCTGGCTGCTGCTGGCGGTGCCGGTGGCGGCGGCGTTTCTGGGCTGGCTGGGCGCGCGGCTGGTCAGCGCCTGGGCATTGCGCAAGGCCGCTTGAGGTCTCCGGGTGAGGGAGCAATCTCGCTTGCGGCCCTGTCGGATCCCACAGCGGTGAAGCCGTTCGCACCCCCTCTGCACCATTCTGAGTCACCATAGCGGTCGTTTCCGCGAGGCCGGATAGAATGGCGTCCTACAGGTGCAGGGGGCACCTGCCGAATGGCTATGCACGGAAGCCACGCAAAACCGGGATGGTGGGGTTTTTTGATGAGTGCAAGCATCAGCAACCGTGATCTCAGCGCCGCACCGCGCGTGCTGGTGGTGGACGGTTCCAAGGTCGTCCGCCAACTGATCACGCGCGTGCTGCAAAAAGAATTGCCGCAGGCGGAGGTGGTCGATTGCGGCTCCGGCGCCGATGCGCACCGGCTGTTGCAAGCCGGCGTGTTCGATTTCATCACCGTCGCCTTGCGCCTGCCCGACATGGACGGGCTGGAACTGGCGCGCTACGTGCGCGAGTCCGCGCCGCAGATCTATGTGCCGATCGTGGTGGTATCGGGCGACGTGGACGATCGCCTGCATCGCCGCGCCCTGGGCGAACACGTCACCGACTATTTCGACAAGTCGCTCGGCTTCCAGGCGCTGGCGGAATTCATCCGCGGCTACGTGCGGCCGGAAAGCGCCGCCGAAGGCGTGGTGCTGTATGTCGAGGACAGCCGCGTGGTGGCGCTGGCCACGCGCCGCATGATGGAGAAAATCGGCCTCACCGTGCGCCACGTGGTCAGCGTGGAAGATGCATTGGCGCTGCTCGAAACCGAGCGCGAGCAAGGCGTGGTGGGCGCAGATGTGGTGTTGACCGACGTCAGCCTCAAAGGCGAACTCACCGGCGGCGACCTGCTGCAACGCATCCGCACCGAATTCGGCTACGGCAAAGGCAAGCTGCCGGTGCTGGTGATGACGGGCGATGAAAATCCCGACAACCAGGCCGCGTTGATCCGCGCCGGCGCTAACGACCTGGTGGAAAAGCCGGTCGAGGAAAAGCTGCTGATTACCAAGCTGCTGTTCCAGTTGCGCGTGGCGCAACATCTGCGTGCGCGGGAAAGCATCTCGTAGGTTGTGGGGTGCAAACCCCAACATTTTCGTTCGGCCATGCATGCTGGTGTTGGGGTTTGCACCCCAACCTACGCGTGCTCAGCTTGCCGCAATGTGTCCCCTCCCCTACGTGTAGTAGGGGAGGGTTAGGGTGGGGTGAAGCAACCTCGCGAAGCATTGCAACGACGCCGCAAGCTCGTACAGCCCCACCCCAACCCTCCCCTGCGTGCAGGGGAGGGAGCCGTCATTCGCACAATTGAGATTCGAGGCTAATCGGCGCCAGAGGGAGCGGGCTCCAGAGATCAGAACCCCAACCCATACGGGTCGTTGCCCACCAGCTCCGCCGATTCCGAATTCCCGCCCTCGGACAAGCGAATCTTCAACGCCAGCCCATCGCGCGAGTCGGCCTTCGCCAGCGCTTCTTCCAGCTCGATGCGGCCGCTCTTGTACAGCTTGTAGAGCGATTGATCGAAGGTCTGCATGCCTTCCTGCAGGCTGCGGTCCATGGCTTCCTTCACTTCATGGATCTGGCCGCGGCGGATCATGTCGCGGATCAGCGGCGTGTTCAGCAGCACTTCCACCGCCGGCAGGCGGCGGCCGTCCTTGCCGCTGACCAGGCGCTGGCTGATCACCGCGCGCAGGTTCAGCGCGAGGTTCATCAGCACGTTCTTGTGCGCGCCCTCGGGGAAGAAGTTGAGGATGCGCTCGATGGTCTGGTCGGCATTGTTGGAGTGCAGCGTCGCGAGGCACAGGTGGCCGGTTTCGGCGAAGGCGATCGCGTGTTCCATGGTTTCGCGGTCGCGGATCTCGCCGATCTGGATCACGTCCGGCGCCTGGCGCAGCGAATTCTTCAGCGCGGCCTCGAAGCTGTCCGTGTCGACGCCCACTTCGCGCTGCGTGATCACGCAATTCCTGTGCGGGTGGACGAATTCGACGGGGTCTTCGATGGTGATGATGTGGCCCTGGCTATGCTCGTTGCGGTAGCCGACCATGGCCGCCAGCGTCGTCGATTTACCGGAGCCGGTGGCGCCGACCATGATCACCAGGCCGCGCTTGGTCATGATCACGTCCTTCAGCACAGCGGGCAGTTCGAGGTCTTCGAATT
>NZ_JBQCHP010000085.1:0-136912 GCF_051954575.1 Dyella sp.
AAGGTGGTCGCCAAGGAAATGCTGCCGGTGCTGGACAAGCCCCTGATCCAGTACGCCGTCGACGAAGCCGTCGATGCCGGGGCCGATACGCTGGTCTTCGTCACCAATCGCTACAAGCACGCCATCGCCGACTACTTCGACAAGGCGTACGAGCTGGAAGCGAAGCTGCAGGAAAAGGGCAAGGACGAACTGCTCGCCCTGGTGCAGGGCACGCTGCCGCGCCACGTGCGTGCCATCTTCGTCACCCAGCCCGAGGCGCTGGGCCTGGGCCACGCAGTGCTGTGCGCCAAACCGGTGGTGGGCGACGAGCCGTTCGGCGTGGTGCTGCCCGACGACCTGATCTGGAACCGCGGCAAGGGCGCCCTGCGCCAGATGGCGGAACTGGCCGAATCCGAATCCGCCGGCGTGATCGCGGTGGAAGAAGTGCCGCACGACCAGACCGACAAATACGGCATCGTCGACGCCGAACCGATCGATGAGCGCAGCGCGCGCATCCGCTATATGGTCGAAAAGCCCAAGCCGGCCGATGCACCGTCCAACCTGGCCGTAGTCGGCCGTTACGTGCTGCCGGGCCGTATCTTCCAGTTGCTCGAACAGACCAAGCCGGGTGCAGGCGGCGAAATCCAGCTGACCGACGCGATCGAAGCACTGTTGACGGAGCAGGGCAAGGTGCTCGCCTATCGCTTCGAAGGCACCCGTTTCGACTGCGGCAACAAGGCTGGCCTGGTGCGCGCCACCATGCATATGGCGATGCAGGACCCGAGCCTGGCGAAGGTCGTGCGCGAAGTCGCCAAGTCGTATTGATTTATGCCGAAACATCGTCCCGGCATTCGCTGGGGCGATGATCGTAGGTTGGGGTGCAAACCCCAACATCGCCACGTCTGGTAGATTGCAAATGTTGGGGTTTGCACCCCAATCTACGAGCTAGACGATCAAAACCAATCCCGCACCGATCGCTATGACGCCGATGGCCTGCGCCACCAGCTTGCTTGCCGGCACAAGCCGTTCCGCCGTAATCGCCGCCGTCACGAACACCATGGCGCGCAGGTCCATCACACCGATCACCAGCTGAATCGCCGTCAAGTTGGTGCAGCTCAAGCAGCAATGCAGCCCCAGGCACATGCCCTGCCGCCACGCGTTGCCGGTGTGCGCATGCCGCAGTACTTCCCGGCACCGAGCAAGCTGCCGCGCTTTCCAGGGCGTGAATTGGAATACGCCAGCGACCAGGGCGATCGCGCCAGCTGCCTGCGGTACGACGCGCGCCAAGGCCGGCCACCGCATTTCCACCGCCGCCAGCGTGACGCCCAGCGGAAACACGAGCAGGCCGAACACCGTCCATACGAAGAAATAACCCGCACCCATCAGCATGGTGAGCCGTTCCACCTGCACGCCATCGCGCGCACGCACGGTCTGGCGGTAGCGCTGCAACGCAGGCACCAGGGACGGCAGCATCATTGCGGCCATCATCAGATCCCACATCAGGATGAACGATGCCGCCGCGCCGCCCCAACTCTGGCCGGGCATGCGCATCCAGGTCATCGACATCGTCCAGCCACCCGGCATCGGCATCGCATCCATGCTGGACATGGATGCGCATCCGGCGATGGTCAGCACCGCGCTGATGGCGAAAAGCATCGCCGAGGTGGCGAAGAAGGCGCGTTCGGAAGTCTGGGCGGCGATCATGGGAATGCCTCGATGCGGCAGGGTCATGGGATCGACGAAGCCGGTACCGCGTTTTCGACACCGGCCGGAAAGTGCGTCAGCGCTTGCCGTACTCGTCGTGGCGGCGCCACCACACGCCTGTCTCGTTGCGTCCCTTGGGCGCCCGGTCCAGCCACTGGAACATGCCCCACAGGCCGTCCAGGCCGCGCGCATAGGTGGAATAGCTGTGATAGACAACCCCGTCTTCCAGCACGAATGCGCTCATGCCCGGCCGTTCGCGCACGTAGGACAACGCATCCGTTCCGCTTGCGCGCGCGTGATCGATCACCACCTGCGGGAACTGCGCCGTCTCATCCATCGCGTGGCCGCCGCGCTGGTAGTTGTATTCGTAGTTTCCCTCGCGCTGTTGTTCCTCGGTGATGGAAACGGTGAAATCGAAATTGAAATCGCCGCCCAGCGAGGACGCCCACGGAAACGTCCATCCCAGACGCTTCTTGTAGGCCTGCAGTTTCCCCAGCGGTGCGCGCGACACGGCCCACAGCATCACGTCATGGTTCGCCAGATGTTCGGCAATACCGTTGAAGCCATCGGCGATCGCCGAGCAGGACGGGCAGCCGGCGGCAAAATCAGGTCCGAACATGAAGTGATAGACGAGCAGCTGCGAGCGTCCGCCGAATAGGTCCGCCAGCGAAGCTCCGCCTTCATCGGTATCGAAGCGATAACCCTTGTTGACTGGCACCCACGGCAGTTCCTGTCGCTGGCGCGCCAGCTCGTCGCTGCGATGGGTGAGTTCCTTCTCCCCCTTGAGCAGTTCCAGCCTCGCTTCCAGCCATTGTTCGCGTGTTCCAACCGTATGCGTGGTCATGATCGTTCCTCCGTTCGTGAAATAGCGGGTGTCTAACCGTGGGATATAGTTGACGCTTAGGCTCCGAACGGGTGGGAGTGACAAGTGTGGCGCGATGGCTATGGACTCCCTGATCACCGCCGCGGCGCGCGCACTTGCCGCCGGTGATCCGCTTGGCGCGCTGAAGCGGGTCGCCTTGCGCGAAGATGCGCCCAGCCTCGCGCTGCGCGGCATCGCCATGGCGCAGCTCGGCGACCTGGCTCGGGCCAAGGCGCTCTTGCGCAAGGCAGCGCGCGGATTCGGTCCCAAAGAGGCAGTGGCCCGGGCGAGGTGCATCGTGGCCGAGGCGGAAATCGCGCTGGTCTCGCGCGAACTGGGCTGGCCTGCGAAGGCGCTCGAAGCCGCACGTGCAACGCTTGAAATGCATGGCGATCGCGTCAACGCCGCACACGCGCGGAATATCGAGGTTCGCCGTCTGCTCCTGCTCGGCCGTCTAGACGACGCCGAACACATGCTGGCCGAACTCGACCCCACGCCATTCCCACCCGCGTCGCGGGCCGCGCACGAACTGGTCGTGGCAGGCATCGCGATCCGCCGTCTGCAAACCCAACGGGCACGCGCTGCGCTCGACCGGGCCGCGCACGCGGCGCATGTGGCGCGCATCCCCGCGTTGATGGCGGAGGTCGAAAGCGCCGCGCACGTACTGAACGCACCCGCCGCACGCCTGATCGCACGCGGCGAAGAACGTCTGCTGCGGCTGGATGAGGTCGAAGCGTTGCTGACTTCGCCGGCGTTCGTGGTGGATGCATGCCGCCATGTGATCCATGAGGCAGGTAAGGCGATTTCGCTTGCCACGCGTCCGGTCCTGTTCACGCTTGCGCGGCTCATGGCTGAAGCCTGGCCTGCCGATGTACCGAGAAGCATGCTTGTCGCGCACGCCTTTCGCGCCAGGCACGCCGATGAATCGCACCGTGCGCGCTTGCGTGTCGAAGTCGGGCGACTGCGTGCGATGCTGCGAACGGTGGCGGAAGTAAGCGCGACGGAACGAGGCTTTGCGCTGACGCCACGCCACGCACGCGAGGTGGTCGTGCTGGCGCCGTCCGTCGAAGACCGGCATGCGGCCGTGCTCGCCTTGCTCGCCGACGGCGAGGCATGGTCGAGTTCGGCCTTGTCGATGGCGCTGGGTGCTAGCCCACGCACGGTGCAGCGAGCGCTCGATGCGCTGGCGGCAAGCGGCAAGGTGCAAGCGATCGGCCGCGGCCCTGCGCGTCGCTGGATGACGCCGCCGGTACCGGGTTTTCCGTCGATTTTGTTACTCCCAGGCCCGTTGCCGGGTGACTAGGGCCTGTTCGCACTATTGGCGTGGCCCGCGCGGGGAGCTTGTTGCCCGCCAGGAAAGGAAGAGCGAGGGTGTGTTCGTCGGAACACGACTGAGCGATGACGCGGCATGGCGCGCAAACAGACCCGGCCCTTCGGGTTGTCGTTGAGTGGCCGTCATGCGGCAGCGCGCGGCTTGCCTTGGCAGCCAGCCAAGGCTGCGCCACGCACTACCACCTGACAGCCACTCAATGACAACGCGGGCTACGCCAATAGTGCGAACAGGCCCTAGGATGGCGATCACCGACTGACCAGGACAGAACCATGAAACGATCCGCAGCCCAGATTCTGCGCGAGTACGGCCCCTTTCCCGGCGTCGACCAGGTCGGAGGCGTGACCTACGATGGCCAACAAGTCTGGTTTGCCGCCGGCGACAAGCTCAACGCCCTCGATCCAGCGACCGGGAACATGCAGCGCTCGATCGACATCGCCGCACATGCGGGCACGGCGTTCGATGGCCAGCATCTGTTTCAGATCACCGAAGATCGCATCCATAAAATCGATCCGGCCACCGGCCAGGTGCTCGCCACCATTCCAGCGCCCGGAGGCGGCGGCGATTCAGGGCTCGCCTGGGCCGAAGGGTCGCTATGGGTAGGTGAATACCGAGCCCGCAAAATCCACCAGATCGATCCCGAAACCGGAGCAATTCTTCGCACCATCGAATCGAACCGTTTCGTCACTGGCGTCACCTGGATCGACGGCGAGCTCTGGCATGCCACGTGGGAAGGCGATGAGAGCGACGTGCGGCGGATCGATCCGCAAACGGGTGAAGTGCTGGAGCGATTGGATATGCCGCCTGGCATAGGCGTATCGGGGCTCGAATCCGATAAGGAGGGGCGGTTCTTTTGTGGGGGTGGTAAGAGCGGGAAGATAAGAGCTGTTTTGCGGCCAAAGTAAAGCGTCGGTGCGAGCAGGTTGCTGGTGTCGCCTAGCGTAGTGGCTTATAGAACTTTCTGAGCGAGCCCCACAGCACTTCGCCATCCTTCTGCCCTTACGCTTCCACTCATGCCAGAATTGCGGCGGCGCTCTGCCATGATTCCTTGGCAGTATGCACATGGGGAATTCCATTCGTAGCCGTTCATGCCATCCGGCCTGAGCCTCCCTGTAGCTGTGCGAACGCCACGGCAAGTATTGCCGTGGACCATTAACGGATTGAACTTCGGAAAGCATTATGGATTTGCTGCGTTTTCTGCTTCTGTTGCCGGTACGGCTGCTGCGTGGCGTATTGAGCGCGCTGGGATGGATGTTGCGCCCATTGCTTGGCCAGGTGAGCTGGTCTGCGCCGGGCTGGATGCTCGCCGCGCGGCGGCGTCCCCTGCATACGCTGGGCGTGATGGCGGCCAGCCTGGCGGTGATTGCCGGTGGCTGGTTCGGCTGGCATTGGTACAAGCATCGGCCACGGCCCCACGAACCGGTGCGCATCACCTGGAAGGTCGAAGCGCCGGACGTTACGGACTACAGCAAGCTGCCGATCACGATCCACCCGTTGGAGATCGCGTTTTCGGCCTCCGCCGCGCCGATCGAGCTGGTCGGCAAGCCAGTGACCGACGGCATCGTCATGCAGCCGCAGACGAGCGGCCAGTGGACCTGGGTGGACGACAAGACGCTGCGCTTTACGCCGGCCGCCGACTGGCCGATCGGGCAGCACTACAAGATTCGCTTCGACATTCCCAAAGCCTTCGCCCATCACGTGCTGATGGCCGATGACCATTTCGAGTTCGACATACAGCCGTTCAAGGCCGTGCTGGGCAAGGGCGAGTTCTACCAGGATCCACAGGACCCCACCGCCAAGAAAACCATCATTCCGGTCGACTTCAATTATCCGGTCGACCCGGCGCAACTGGAAAAGCGCATTGCGCTGAGCCTGGCCGGGCAGGGCGATCGCTCCTCGACGCCGTTGAAGTACAGCGTTACCTACGACCAATACAAGCTGCGCGCATGGATCCACTCGCAACCGCTGGACCTGCCGCGCGACGATGGCGCGGTGGCGCTCACGCTCGACAGCGGCGTGCGCAGTGCGCGCGGCGGCAACGGCACCGAGGCCGAATTGAAGACCAGCGTGCGCGTGCCGGGCTTATACAGCCTCACTGTGGACGACGTGAGCCCGACCCTGGTCGACAACGATAAATACGAGCCCGAGCAGGTGCTGGTGGTCAACCTGAGCGGCGCCGTGCGCGACAGCGACCTGGCCTCGCTGGTGCACGCCTGGGTATTGCCGGAGCGCAATCCGAACGCCGAGCGCAGCGACGAGGAAGGCAGCCAGGACGGTGAGAACAATGAAGAACCGGCCGCCTACGACTGGAGTGCCGGCGAAGTCGGCGAGGACGTGCTGCGCAAATCGCAGAAGCTTCCGCTGGAAGTGGTGCCGACCGAAAACGACTACCAGGCGCTGCAGAGCTTCAAGTTCCACGCCAATCCGCGCCAGCGCATCTATGTGCGCGTAGAGAAAGGGCTGAAATCCTTCGGCGGCTACGTGCTCGGCAAACCGGCGAGCGCGGTCGTCACCGTGCCGGATTATCCGAAGCTGCTGCGCTTCATGGCCGACGGCTCGCTGCTTTCGTTGAGCGGCAGCAAGCGCGTCTCGGTGGTGTCGCGCAACATGGCCGGCATGCGCCTGCAGATCGGCCGCGTGCTGCCGGATCAGTTGCAACACCTGGTCAGCCTCAACCAGGGCGACTACAAGCATCCGCAACTGCCTTACGACTTTACCGAAGAACACATCGTCGACCGCTTCGAACTCAAGCGTGCATTCCCCGCCGGCGATCCGGCCCATGCGCATTACGAGGGCGTGGACCTCGGGCAGTATCTGCAGTCCGGCAAGCGTGGCGTGTTCCTGCTGCATCTGTACGATTTCGATCCGGCGCAGGCCAAGAAGCAGGCCGAGCAGGAAGCCAAGGCGAAAGCGCGCGCGAAGCAGGGCATCGCACCGCCGCCGCCCGGTGCGCAGCCTGATCCGGAGCCCGATACGTCGGCGGCAACTTCCAGCGATACGCCCAGCGATGAAAGCGGCAATGGCGAAGAAGAAGGCGGTCCTTCCGCGCAGGACAGCCGCCTGATCGTGGTCACGGACCTCGGCATGCTGGTGAAGCATGCGCTTGACGGCAGCGAGGACGTGTTCGTGCAATCGATCCGCACCGGCCAGCCGGTGGCGGGCGCGAACGTCTCCGTGTTGGCGGTGAACGGCCAGACGCTGTTCGCGCAGGACACCGGCGCCGATGGCGTGGTGCATTTCCCCACCTTCAAGGGCCTGGATCGCGAGAAGCGTCCGGCGCTGTTCGTGGTGAAGAAGGCGGATGATCTATCGTTCCTGCCGATCGGCGGCGCCGACCGACAGCTCGACTACTCGCGCTTCGACATCGGCGGCGAAGCCAGCGCAGTCAATCCGGGCACCTTGTCGGCGTATCTGTTCTCCGATCGCGGCATCTATCGTCCGGGCGATGAGATGCACATCGGCCTGATCGTGCGCGCCGCCAGCTGGCTGCGCAACGTCGCCGGCATTCCGCTGCAGGCCGAAGTGGTCGATCCGCGCGGCGTTACGGTGAAGCAATTGCCGTTGAAGATGGACGATTCCGGCTTCGGCGAGCTGAGCTACACGCCGGCCGAAACCGCGCCGACCGGCACCTGGACGATCAACCTCTACATCGTGCGCGACGGCAAAGCCGACACGCAGATCGGCAACACCACCGTACAGGTGAAGGAATTCCAGCCCGACCGTATGAAGGTGACGGCGAAGCTGTCCAGCCAGGTTGCCGAAGGCTGGGTGAAACCTACCGGGCTCAAGGGCCTGGTCGATGCGCAGAACCTGTTCGGCACGCCGGCGGCAGATCGCCGCGTCGAAGCCTCGCTGACGTTGCGTCCGGCATGGCCGTCCTTCCGTAGCTGGCCCGATTACCACTTCTACGACGTCCATCGCGCCAAGGACGGTTACGACGAAAACCTGCAGGACGGCCAGACCGACGACAAAGGCCACGCCGAATTCGATCTGGACCTCAAGAAATACGCCGACGCGACCTATCAGCTGTATTTCCTGGTCAAGGCGCACGAGCCCGAAGGTGGCCGCAGCGTGGCCGCCGCCACGCAAACGCTGGTGTCGAGCAACGATTGGCTGGTCGGCTATCGCAGCGACGACGCGCTCGATTACGTCAGCCGCAACGCCGTGCGCAAAGTGCACCTGGTGGCGATCGACAACCAGGCCAAGTCGATCAAGCTGGACGGACTCAAGGCGCAATTGATCGAACGTCGTTATGTGTCCGTGCTGACCAAGCAGGATTCGGGCGTCTACAAGTACGAATCCAAGCTCAAGGAAATCCAGCTCAGCGAGCAGCCGCTGAGCATTCCAGCCGGAGGGTTCGATTACATCCTGCCCACCGACAAACCCGGCAACTACGCGCTGGTGATCCTGCGCGGCAGCGATCGGGTGGAAGTGAACCGCGTGGGCTACTCGGTGGCGGGCGACGCGAACCTTTCGCGCTCGCTCGACCGCAATGCGGAACTGCAGCTCAATCTGGAAAAGGCCGATTACAACCCCGGCGACACCATCAACATTTCCATCCGAGCACCGTATGCGGGCAGCGGCCTGATCACCATCGAGCGCGACAAGGTGTATGCGCACGCCTGGTTCCATGCCGATACCACCAGCTCGGTGCAGCAGATCACGCTGCCGAAGGATTTCGAAGGCAACGGCTATATCAACGTGCAGTTCATCCGCGATCCGTCGTCGGATGAAATCTTCATGAGCCCGCTAAGCTACGGTGTGGTGCCGTTCTCGGTGAACCTGGATGCACGCCGCGATGTGCTCAAGGTGGATTCGCCCGACGTGGTGAAACCGGGCGATACCGTCACCTTCAAGCTGCATGCGGAGCATCCGGCCAAGGCGGTGGTGTTTGCGGTGGATGAAGGCATCCTGCAGGTGGCGCGCTACAAGCTGGGCGATCCGCTGAAGTTCTTCTTCCGCAAGAAGATGCTGGAAGTGCAGACCTCGCAGATCCTCGACCTGATCCTGCCAGATTTCGAAAAGCTGATGGCCTTGTCGGCAGCGCCCGGCGGTGACGCCGATGCGGCGATCGGACGCCAGCTCAATCCGTTCAAGCGCAAGCGCGACAAGCCGGTGGTGTTCTGGTCGGGCATCGTCGATGTCGATGGCGACAAGGACTTCACCTACACCGTGCCCGATTACTTCAACGGCAAGCTGCGCGTGATGGCGGTGGCGGTATCGCCGGATCGCGTCGGCACCTTTGAAGGCGCAACCACGGTACGCGGCGATTTCGTGCTTTCACTCAACGCACCGACCACGCTTGCGCCGGGTGACGAAACCGAAGTGAGCGTCGGCGTGGCGAACAACCTCACCGGCCTGGGCGGCAAGCCGGTGCCGGTGGCGGTCACGCTGCAAACCGGACCGCAACTGCAAGTGGTCGGTGCGGCCACGCAGAACGTGAGCCTGGCCCAGATGCATGAAGGCGTGGTGAAGTTCCGCGTCAAGGCCACCGACAAACTCGGCTCCGGCCATCTCGCTTTCACTGCAGCATATGCCGGCAAATCCGCGCGCCAGGCAGTGGATGTGTCGGTGCGACCGGCAGCGGCGTATCGTACCCAGGTCGATGTCGGCCAGGTATTCACGCGCAGCCAGTCGGAACTGTCGCCGCTGCGGCAGATGTTCGATGCGTACGCGGCGCGCGATGCGGCAATCTCACCGTTGCCGATCGTGCTGGCGCAGGGCATCACCAGCTACCTGGTGAACTACCAGCACTATTGCAGCGAGCAGGTGGTGAGCATGGCGATGCCGCGCCTGATCGTGGCCAAGTGGCCGCAGGTGCCGGTGTTCGCACATGCGCTGCAACCGGCCTTCGGCGGCGAAGACGCCAAGAAGATCAGCAACGAGGAGGCCATCACCAAGCTGCTGGACGTGCTGCATGCACGCCAGAACAGCGAAGGCGGTTTCGGCCTTTGGGTGGCCACGCCCGATTCGGAGCCGTTCGTATCGGCCTATGCGATGAACTTCATGCTGGAGGCACGCGATCGTGGCACCGTCGTGCCGCAGGACATGCTCGATGCCGGCAACAAATACCTGCAGCAGTTGGCCGCCAACGATGGCATGGATTCGCTGGATCAACTGCGCCAGCGCGCCTATGCCGCGTATCTGCTGACGCGCCAGGGCAACGTCACCACCAACGCGCTGGCGTCGATCCAGAAGCGCCTGCAGGAAGCGTATCCGAAGGTGTGGAAGAACGACCTGGCCGCGGCATGGCTGGCCGCTTCCTACAAGCTGCTCAAACAGGACGACGAAGCCAATCGCCTGATGGCGGGCCCCGAGCAGGTGCTGACGCGCTCGAAGCAGGACGACAAGTTCGTCTACAGCTACTACTACGATCCGCTGGTGCGCGATGCGAGCGTGCTGTACCTGTTGTCGCGGCACTTCCCGGAGCGCGCAAAAGCGCTGCCGGCGCGCGTGTTCGAAAACATTGCCTGGCCGTTGGCGCACGACAACTACAATACCTTGTCGTCGTCGATGACGATCCTGGCGCTGGACAGTTACGCCGGCCAGAACGGCGCCGAGCTGGACAAGCTGGGCATCCAGGAAGTGCATGCCGACGGCAGCACCAAGACCATCTCCAGCGTGCAGGGCAACCTGCTGCAGGCCGGTAGCTGGGACGCGGCGGCGACCAAGCTGCGCTTCCTCAACCAGAGCGACCTGCCGGCCTGGCGCGTGGCCAGCCAGAGCGGCTACGACCGCGTGCAGCCGGACAAGGCGATCGCCAACGGCATCGAGATCATTCGCGAGTACACCGATGCGCAAGGCAAGCCGCTGGACGCGATCACCTTGGGCGAAGAGATCGACGTGCACGTGAAGATCCGTGCCACCGGCAGCGATGCGGTCGGCAACGTGGCGATCGTGGACCTGCTGCCCGGCGGTTTCGAACCGGTGATCGAACCGCCGCCCGCGGTCAGCGCACCGCAGAGCGATGACGCTTCCAGCGACAACGCAAACGGCGACAGCAACGCCAGTCCACCACAGGCATGGCGTTCGCCGATCGGCCTGGGGATCTCGACCTGGCAGCCGGAATACGCGGATATCCGCGAGGATCGCGTGGTGATCTACGGCGAGGCGACGCCGGACGTGCGGCAATTCGTGTATCGGATCCGTGCCACCAACGCGGGTACGTTCGCAGTGCCGCCGGCGTATGCCGAATCGCTGTATGACCGGACTTGTCAGGCGCGTTCGGCGGGTGGGTTGTCGTTGAAGGTGGTGGCGAAGCCTTGAGCGTAACGAAGCCGAAGATGTTGCTCCCTCCCCTACGTGTTGTAGGGGAGGTTTGGGGTGGGGTGAAGCAACCTCGCGGGAAATGACTGCCGTGCGGCAAGCTTGCATAACCCCACCCCAGCCCTCCCCTGCTTGCAGGGGAGGGGGCCATTTCCCGCGCGCGTGCAGATTGAGCTGGCTGCACCCATGAAACTCCTGCACATCACCCATCGCTGGATCGTGCGATGGCAAAACTGGCTCATGGCAGCGCTGCTGCTGTTCGCCATACTCGCCGGCTGCCGCCTGTGGCCGCATCCACCGCTGCGCAGCTGGTTGCCCTCATCGACCGCGGTCTACGACAGCAAAGGCCATCTGCTGCGCCTGACGCTCGCCAGCGACCAGCAATATCGCCTGTGGGTGCCACTGAAAGACATCTCGCCGCAACTGGTCGATGGTGTGCTGCTGCATGAAGACCGCTGGTATCGGTGGCATGCCGGCGTCAACCCGTACGGCTTGTTGCGTGGCGCGTGGATCACCTACATCCGGCACGGTTCGCCGCAGGGCGGTTCCACCATCACCATGCAGCTCGCGCGCTTGTTGTGGGGACTGAACACGCGCACCCCCCTGGGCAAGCTGCGGCAGATCGCGCGCGCGATGCAGCTGGAACTGTTCCATTCCAAGCGCGAGATCCTCGAGGCCTATCTCAATCTCGCGCCGTATGGCTCGAACGTGCAGGGCATCGCCACAGCAAGCCTGGTGTACTTCGGCAAACCGGCCAGCCAGCTCTCGCTGCCCGAAGCGCTGACGCTGGCGGTGATTCCACAGAATCCCTCGCGCCGTTTGCTGGCCGGGCAGGGCGGCAGCAGCGCATTGATCAGCAGTGGCCTGGCCGATGCGCGCAATCGCCTGTATCAGGCATGGCTGGCTACACATCCGCACGATGCCAACCTGAAACCGCTGTTCGCGCTGCCACTGACGCTGCGGCCGCTCAGCCGTTTGCCGTTCGAGACACCGCATGCGGTGGAGCAAGTTCTGTCCGCGCAATCGCTGAATGGCGAAGCGCGCAGCGCCGTGGTCACCACCACGCTCGATCTGGATCTACAGCGCACGCTGGAGCGCCAGATTGCGCTGTACATCAAGCGCAAGGCATCTAGCGGCATCGCCAATGCGGCGGCGATCCTGGTCGATACACGCGACATGGGCATCAAGGCGATGGTGGGCTCGGCCGATTACCGCAACGCCGCCATCCAGGGCCAGGTGAATGGCACGCTGGCGAAGCGATCGCCGGGCTCCGCGCTGAAGCCTTTTATCTATGCGCTGGGTTTCGACCAGGGGGTGCTGCATCCGCAGACCGTGCTGCGCGATGTGCCCACCGCCTTCGGCCCGTATACGCCGGAAAACTTCGACGGCAATTTTCTCGGGCCGATCACAGCTACGCAGGCCTTGATCCGCAGCCGCAACATCCCCGCGGTATGGGTGGCCTCGCAGTTGCATCAACCCAGCCTTTTCGATTTCCTGCAGCAGGCCGGCGTCAGCCGCATGGCCAGCGAGCAGCATTACGGTTTGTCGCTGGTGCTGGGCGGCGGCGAAGTGAGCATGCAGGAGCTGGCCGGGCTCTACGCCATGCTCGCCAATCGCGGCGTACTGCGTCCCTTGCGCCTGCGCGTGGATGATCCCAAAACCGATGGAACGCGCCTGCTCAGCGACGAAGCCAGCTACATGGCGATGGACATCCTGCGCCAGAACCCGCGCCCCGACGATGCCGCGGACATGCAGGGCACACGTTTGCCGGTGTACTGGAAAACCGGTACCTCCTGGGCCTTTCGCGATGCCTGGACGGCAGGCAGTTTCGGCCCCTACGTGCTGGTGGTATGGATCGGCAATTTCGACGGCAGCGGCAACCCTGCCTTCGTCGGCATCGACGCGGCGGCGCCGCTGTTCTTCCAGATCATCGATGCGATGAATGCCGAACACGTGCCGCTCAACGAGCCCATTCGCGCCATGCCGCCAAACCTGCGGCGCGTACAGATCTGCCTGGCCAGCGGCAACCTGCCTACGCAATGGTGTCCACAACGCGGCATGACCTGGTTCATTCCCGGCAAATCGCCGATCCGCGTCGACAGCATCTACCGCCCCGTGGTGATCGACGATGCGACCGGCAAGGCCGCCTGTCCGCCGTTCGACGACAAGCGCACGCATGTGGAGGTATACGAATTCTGGCCTTCGGACTTGCAGCGCGTGTTCCAGCAGGCCGGCATGCCGCGCCGGAAGCCTCCTGTGAACGAGGCCTGCAACGACAACGAACGCATCAGTGGTGCGCCCCCGCGCATCACCTCGCCCTTGCGCGGCAGCACCTACACCTTGCGCCTGAAGCAGCTCGCTGAAGAAAGCATTCCGTTCACCGCCACCAACGATGCGGACGTGCGCGCGCTGTACTGGTTCGTGGACGATGCCTACGTCGGTCGCAGCGCGCCCGGCGAATTGATGTATTGGCAGCCGCACGGCGCAGGGCGGCATACAGTGCGGGTGGTAGATGACCATGGACTGGCGGATCAGCGGATTCTGGATATCACGCTGGCCGAATAACGTCGGCGAGGATCAAAGTTTCCTGTTGATGCCGGCTTGCTTGAGGATGACGTTGGCGGTGTGCCTGTTCTCCACCGTCACCGCAACCGGGAATCTCGCCTTGTTGATGGGGCTGTACCATATTTCATGGCTCCCCTTTCCTTGGCGGATGCGCTCACATCCGTGAGCGAGCAAAATTTCGCGCAACTGCGCGTAGAAACCGGAACCCATGCCTTACAGCGCGATGGGATGGTTTTGAGCGGAGTCCTCGAACTCGAACCGCAGCCGCATGGTGGCAATATCGATGCCGGGCTGGTTGTATTCGGCCAGTTCCGGGGCGATTTCCCACACTCGGTCGATCAGGCCGTCATAGCTGGCATGCTCGGTGACCAGATGCAAGTCATCGCAGGTCGCAACCCACATCGTGCGCTCGTTTTCGTCTTGCGCGAGCGCATGGATGACCTGGACGTGGAACACCGCGTTGCGGCGCTTGGCGTGGATGACATGGGGCATGGGCGTTAATTTAGCACAGGCCTTTTTTCAAGGCCTGAACCTGCATCCGTACACGCCGGACAGGTAGCCCGCCAACTGCGTTATGCTCGCCAACATAACCGCCCGGCCTATCCCACATGATGCAACCCCCGGTGCCGTCTTATTACCGCGCCACGGCCATGCCGTACGAGCCTTATGCCCCTTTGCAAGGGCGGCAGGAAACGCGCGTGGCAATTATCGGCGGCGGCTTTGCCGGGCTGAATACGGCATTGGGTCTGGCCGAACGCGGTGTGCGGGACGTGGTCGTGCTTGAGCGCGAGCAGATTGGTTTCGGTGCGTCCGGCCGCAACGGTGGCTTCGTGTTCGGCGGGTATTCGCTGGGCGAGGAGGCGCTGCACCATCAGTTGGGTGCGGAGCGCGCCAGGCGTATCTTCGATCTCACCACCGCCGCCGTGCGGCGCATACGCGAACGCGTCACGCACTACGCCATGCAATGCGACATGGTCGACCAGGGCGTGATCTGGGCGAACTGGTTCCGCGATCCCAACGTGCTGCGCAAACGCCAGCGTCTGCTCGCCGACCATTACGGCGTGCATTGGGAATGGCTGGCGCAGGAAGAACTGCGCGAACGGGTGCGCAGCGAACGCTATTTCGATGGCCTTTACGAACGCAATGCGCTGCACCTGCATCCGTTGAACTACGCCATCGGGCTGGCCGCGGCCGCAACGCAGCAAGGTGTGCGCGTGCACGAAAACAGCGACGTCTGGCGCTTGCGCCGCGAAGGCGCGCATTGGCGAATCAGTACACCGCAAGGCGAATTGCAGGCCGAACAGGTGGTGCTGGCCTGCGGCGGGTATCTGGCCGGACTGCGGCGGCAGATCGACCGCTCGGTGCTGCCGATCGCCACTTACGTAATGGTGACCGAGCCGCTCGGCGAACGTCTCGACGAATGCCTGCAAACGCGCGCCGCCGTATACGACACGCGGTTCGCCTTCGACTATTACCGCCCGCTGCCGGATCGCCGGCTGCTGTGGGGCGGCAGGATCTCCGTACGAAACCGCTCCGCATCAGCGGTGCGGCGCGTGCTGATGCGCGACCTGCTGCGCGTTTTTCCGGTCTTGAAAGGCGTGCGTATCGACTACGCATGGTCTGGCCTGATGAGTTACGCGCGCCATCAGATGCCGCAGATCGGCACGGATGGCCAAGGCTTGTGGTGGGCGCAGGCGTTCGGCGGACACGGCCTGGCGCCAACTTGCGCCGCCGGCGAACTGTTGGCGGCGGCCATGGCCGAAAGTGACGAAGGCTGGAAACAGTTCGCCGATTACGGCCTGGCCCACGCCTACAAACCCTTCGGCCTGTTGGGTGCGCAGGCGAGCTATTGGTGGCAGGAGTTCAACGATTGGTTCAAGCGGAGCCTTGAAGGATGAGCGAACAACAACGCGAAGAAATCAGCTGGGCGGATTTCGAAAAAGTGCTGATCGTGGCCGGCACGATCCTCCGCGTGGAGCCTTTCCCCGAAGCGCGCAAGCCGGCATGGAAGGTATGGGTTGATTTCGGGCCGTACGGCGAGCGCAAAACCAGCGCGCAGATCGCCGCGCTGTATACGCCCGAATCGCTGCTTGGAAAGCAGATCGTGGGCGTGATCAATTTTCCCGAGAAGCAGATCGGCCCATTCCGCTCGCAATTCCTGCTTACCGGTTTCCCGACCGAGCAAGGCGTGGTGATCACCACCGTCGAGCGTCCGGTGCCGAACGGCACCAGGTTGGCCTGATATGACGAAAGCGCCCCTCTTGCGCAAGGCGCGCGTGGAGGACGCCGCCGAAGTCGCACGCCTGGCTGGCGAGCTGGGCTATGCGACGTCGGTCGAGACGATGCACGAACGATTGACGGTATTGACCGCGCATCCGGATCACTGCATTACCGTCGCCGAACGCGACGGGCATATGCTCGGCTGGATCGCCGTCGAACGTCGCCGCACGCTGGAGTCCGGCGAACGCGTGGAAATCGTGGGCCTGGTGGTGGATGCGCAACACCGCGGTGGCGGCGTAGGGCGCTTGCTGGTGCAGGCCGCCGAGCAATGGGCGCAGCAGCGTGGTTTCGACACGCTGTGCGTGCGTTCCAACGTGCTGCGCGATGCGTCGCATCCGTTCTACGAGCGCATGGGTTATGTGCGGCGCAAGACGCAGCACTACTACGTCAAGACACTCTTCCATGCAGGCGAACCATGAAGCTGTGCGCCAGCATGAATCCTTGAGGCTCCGTGAACATCGGCGCTTGCATACTCGTGACGGCGACTTGACTACCATGAGGGAGCCATCATGCGTATGAATTCGATCAGGTGCGCGCTGCTGCCGTGCATGCTCTTGCTGGCGGGCGCGGCCATCGCGTCCACACAGGACGAACCGCCGCCCGGTTCCGCCCCAGGCGCGGGTGCGCATATGGCGCACGCCATCAAAGGCAACGACATGGTCAACATGCATGGCATGCACACCATGCCGGCCACGGTCACCGCCGCGGACCCCAAGACCGGCATCGTGGATGTGACGGCCGAAGGCATGGCGCTGCGCGTGCACTTTCCGCCCGCGTCCATGGCGAGCCTGAAAGCCGGTGACAAGATCGGCCTGTATATGGGCTACAGCCAGGCCAATGTGGTGAAGTGACGGCCTTAAGGCAACACTGGATCAGTGTTGCCTAACCTTACGGCTTCAATGCGTGACGCTGCGAGGCCACGCCGGGCGTGGGCGTAAATCCGGGCGGCTTGAACAATGCCCGACGTATGCGTGCCACCAGCCCTACCGCACGCGTGAACAGATATTCGGGAAAGCTGATGAAGCCTTCGCGCCACAGCCGTCGGCGCATGATGCGGCGTGCGCTGTGCACTGCCGCGAAGTTGTCGCTGAGCCCGTGCTGGCCCGGGCTGCGCTTGTTCCAGATCGCCAGCACCTGATCGATCTTGGCGCAGCGGTGGCCGGAAAACAGGACCTGCGACCACAGCAGGTAATCTTCCGAATACCAGACCTGCGGATCGAAGCGGTAGGGCAGGTCGCGGCGCAGCACCACCGAGGCGGTGGGGAACGGATTGTGGAACAGCACGCGGCTTCGGCCGATGATCTGCGCCTGCGGCGAGCCTTGCGGTTCGGGAACAGGGGTGCCGCGCGCGGCCACGATCATCCGGTGCGCGATCAGCGCAATGCCGGGATCGGCTTCCAACGCCGCCATCTGCCATTCCAGCTTGCGTGCGCCCCAGGTGTCATCGGCATCTAGAAAGGCAATATAAGGCTGCGTGGCGCGCTCCCAGCCGATGTTGCGCGCACGCGACGGGCCGCCGTTGGCCTCCAGCGCGATCACTTTGATCCAGCCGTCCTCGTACGCCGCGGCAACGCGATGCAAGGCGGCGAGCGTACCATCGCCGCTGCCGTCTTCCACCAGCAGCACCTCGGCGGGGGGCAGGGTCTGCGCAGCGATCGACGCTACCGCGTCATCGATGGTGGCGGCGCAGCGGAAACAGGGCACCACAACGCTCACCGGAGCCCGCTTGACGGCGGATACGCTGGGGCCTGGCGCGCGGGTTGCGGTCTTCGTTTCGTAAGGCATCGGATGAAATTCCAGGGCCATGCCGCTGGCATGCGAGAGCGCGGCTTCCCTTTGCAGGTTGCGGGCGGCCACCGTGGCGTTTGCGCGCGCTTCCTGGCGCCTGTGCAGGTGCCGTTGTTTGTACGGCAGCTGCGGTGAGTGCGGAATGAAAGGGGTGTCTAGGGGGCGTCATGCGTGTGTATCGCGCAAATGCCTGGCCGTCGGAGAACTTGCGGTCATATCAGAGATGAGGTTGAGCGTTGTCTCATGCTCGTTCGTCACCGACGAACGCTCTCTGCCGCCGGAGAGATGGTTGCCACAAATGTCCCGTCATCCCAGCGAAAGCTGGGATCCAGCGACTTGCTAAGCGTGAACGGCACTGGATTGACCAGCTTCGCTGTTGTGAAGCGCCTCAGCTTTCGCTGGAATGACGAATCGGTAGTACTGAATTTGCAGGCAAAAATCGAGCACCTGGATTACGCGCCAGAAGTCGCTGGACCCCGGCGTTCGTCGGAGCAACGAACATGAAATGAACAGGCCCTAGCTGAGGGTTCGGGCGAAGAGGGATGCAGACATACAACGCAACCCGCAATCGTCGCACGCTGCTCATGCCCTCATCGCATTCCCAAGTTTTGGATAACGATGCGAGAAGGAAGCCGCACGCAACGGACCATGTCCGGAGAGCTCGCACAAAGGGAATCCAGCTTCACTCGCGCATGGCATGTCCGCGCTTCGCTTGGTTCGCCTCGTACGACTATTGGCTCAAAGGGGGATGGCTTTCGATACCGCACGGAGTGCTCAAAAAATGCCCAGCGCACGCCATCTTTTTGCACGCCATAAACCCCGATCGGGTTGGCAAAAAGCTTGCTTCCCGGGGTTTTCCTGCTTCGGGGTGTGCCCGGATGCATCTTTTTGGGCTTTTTTTGCATTTACCAGTTGGCGAAGGCACAAATTTCCCCTACATTTCGCTCGCCGAAAGGCGTATTTCAACAATCCATATAACGATGGGGTAGTCCATGGCAAAGAAGGCAGCAAAAGGCAAGTCGGCATCCAAGGCCGCAGCAGCTCCGAAGCCGATCAAGGATGCATTGAGCAAGTCCGGTCTGGTTGCGCACCTGGCGGAGACCACGGGTCTTGCATCCAAGGATGTGCGTGGCGTTCTGTCCGCGCTGGAAGGTGTTGTGCACGCTTCCATCCATAAGAAGGGCGCTGGCATGTTCACCCTGCCTGGTCTGCTGAAGATCACCGCCGTCAACGTGCCGGCCAAGCCGAAGCGCAAGGGCATCAACCCCTTCACGAAGGAAGAGCAGTGGTTCGCCGCCAAGCCCGCCACCGTGAAGGTCAAGATCCGTCCGCTCAAGAAGCTCAAGGACGCGGCGCTCTGATCTTCGCTTAAGGCTGTTGCGTACGCAGCGGCCCTGCAAACCATACGGGATGCGTCACGCCAGTGGCGCATCCCGTTTTTACGTTTGGCGTTGAGAAAAATCTCAACGCAGCGGCTGCAAAGCGGCAATCTCTTTCATCGAAACGAAAGGCGTGGTATTTACCCGCCTATCCATCGGCATGCGCAGGACTGCGTGCGTGGATGCGAGGGGGCATAAGGCACCACAAGAAAGACGCGTAGCGTTTTCGCTAACCCTTTTGTCGATGGGAGACAATCCATGTTTAAACGACTCTGTGCAGAGTTTTTCGGCACTTTCTGGCTGGTGCTCGGCGGTTGCGGCAGCGCCGTATTGGCCGCGGCCTTTCCGAATCTGGGCATTGGTTTCGCCGGCGTGGCGCTGGCCTTCGGCCTTACCGTGGTCACCATGGCCTATGCCTGCGCGGGCATTTCCGGCGCGCATTTCAATCCGGCAGTGACGGTGGGGCTGTTTTTCGGCGGGCGCTTCAGCGGCAAGGACGTGGTGCCATATATCGTTGCGCAAGTCGTGGGCGCGATCGTCGCGGCCGCGGTGCTGTACGTGATCGCCAGCGGCAAGCCCGGCTTTGACGCCACCGCCAGCGGTTTCGCCTCCAACGGCTATGGCGAGCATTCGCCGGGCGGCTATTCGCTGCAGGCCTGCGTGGTGAGCGAATTCGTGCTTACCGCGATGTTCCTGATCGTGATCCACGGCGCCACCGACCGCCGCGCGCCGGCCGGCTTCGGCCCGCTGGCGATCGGCCTGGCGCTCACGTTGATTCACCTGATCAGCATCCCGGTCACCAATACCTCGGTGAACCCTGCGCGCAGCACCGGCGTGGCGGTGTTCCAGGGTACGTGGGCGCTGCAGCAATTGTGGATGTTCTGGCTGGTGCCGCTGCTCGGCGGTGCGGCGGGCGGGCTGATCTTCCGCTTCCTGCTTGGTGAGGACGTGTCCAAGCCGAGCCTGACCACGACTGCGCAGCCGGGCATAAGCAACGCGTAGCCTGCGCCAGGTTGCAGCCGAAACCCGGCATGACCATCCCAGGCATGTCGGGTCCGGCGGTGTCTCTGCGCCAACCCAAAAAAACCTGCGCGGAGCCCGCCAAAAACCTTGCAATCCAGCGCGTTCGGCCCAACGATGCACTCGTTCCGACCGAGGGTTCCCAGGTGACGCATGCGATCGTCGCGCTGATTGCCGAATACGGCTTGTTGCTGGTTTTCATCAACGTATTGGTGGAGCAGGCCGGGTTGCCGTTGCCGGCCGTGCCGACCTTGGTGGTGGCCGGCGCGCTGTCGTCCGTCGGCAAGCTTCCGCTGGCCACGGTGGTGTTGGTGGCGTTGCTTGCATGCCTGATCAGCGACGTCGCCTGGTACTGGGCTGGCCGCCGGCTTGGTCCCTCGGTGATGCGCACGCTGTGCCGCATTTCGCTCTCGCCCGATTCGTGCGTGAAGCAATCGGAATTGCGCTTCCAGCGCTGGCGCGGGCAGATCCTGCTGATCGCCAAGTTCGTGCCGGGCCTTTCCACCATCGCACCGCCGCTGATGGGCGCCATGAAACTGCGACCGCATATCTTCGTGCTGTTCGACGCCCTGGGTTCGCTGCTCTGGATCGGCGTCGTGGTCGGCCTGGGCTACGTGTTTTCGCAGCAAATCGATTATGTGCTGTTCGCCCTGGCCAGCGCCGGCACGGTGGCGGTGGAAGTATTGTTTGCACTGCTGCTCGCCTACGTCATCGTGAAATGGTGGCAGCGCAAACGCCTGCTGATGTCCCTGCGTCTCGCACGCATCACCGTGGACGAACTGCATCGGCTCGTCGAGGAAGGCGAGGCACCGGTGGTGGTCGACATACGCTCGCAGGCATCGCGCCTGGCCGATAACCGCGTGATACCCGGCGCGCTGCTGATCAACCTGGGCAGTGTCGAGCGGGAACTGGATCACGTGCCGATCGACCGGGACGTAGTGATCTACTGCAGTTGCCCGAACGAAGTCTCCGCCGCAAAAGCCGCCAAGGGGTTGATGGTGCTGGGCTACCGCAAGGTGCGCCCGTTGCTGGGCGGCCTGGATGCATGGGCGGATGCGGGATATGCCGTCGAACACCTGGCGCAGTCGCAGCCGGTGGTTGTGGATGATGCGGCGATGATGTCAGGGCACGCCTCGTAAAAAAAGTTAGTCACCGAAATGCGTGAACGGCGGCGGCTCGTCGTTTCGGGATTTATGGTGTTAAGCGATTGCCCCTGGTCAAGTCTCCTCAAGACAGCGAAAGAAAGTTGGTTTGAATATACTAAATGAAGAATCCTATTGTTTTCATATTTTTAACGTTCCTTGTGCTTGCAGTTGCATGCCTCATTTTTTTTGTCTACGGATTGTCGCTCCTAAATCAGCCCGTAGGATGCCACTATGGTGGCGGCATGAAATCATTCGGATGTTCGACGTCGTTTGGGACGTTTATGACGTTCTTGGGGGGAGGTGTGGTATTGACGATTGTCGCAATATGGAATCGATTTGGTAGGTAACCTAGGGCGTGTTAACACTACCTTTGAGCCCGTCGACGATGAGCGCGAAATGGACGAAGCCAAGAAACAGGACATCCAGTTTGTCGAATCGGGAAAAGACGCGACGAAACCCTTTCAAACGTCGGAACAGCCGCTCCACCTCGTTACGACGCTTGTACATTTCTCGATCATATTCCCACGGCTCAAGACGATTGCTCTTGGGTGAAACAACGGGAATAAAGCCTAGCTCGAGTGCCAGTTGACGTGTCTCGTCGCCCTCGTAGGCCTTGTCCATCAAAAGATGCAACGGCTCCACTCACTCCTTATAGTCTAAGCATCCATAAAGTCTCTAATGTCACGCGTTCTACGAATTGATATACCCACGGAAGACTTGGATGTATGGCCTTCGTTGGAGAGGCGTAATTCTATTTAGACTGGCGAAAATCTCATCTCGCGCGCACAGGGGAATAAAACATGAAGAATGGACGTACGCGTGCCTTCGCGGCCGTGCTGTGTTTGCTGATTCCTGTCGTTGCCGTCGCTGGCGACCAAGTGCCGGTGGAGGCGTTTGCGCGCCGTAGCAGCTTTTCGATGCCCAGGCTTTCGCCTGACGGTAAGTATCTGGCGGTAGCCATGGAGCAGGGCGAAGACCATGCCGTGCTGGTCTACCACCTCGATGACATGAACCACCCGAAAAGCTTGCGGCTACCCTTTCATCAGCTTCCGTACGATATCCAGTGGACTGCGTCCGAGCGCCTGGTAGTCGAACTGGCCAAGTTCGTGGGTTCACTCGATCGTCCGGAGCGGTTGGGCGAAATCGTCGCGGCCGACGCGGACGGCAAGCGGGTCCAGCCCATGTTCAATCGCGAATGGGGCATAACCGGGCGTGGTGGCCTGGAGCGCGTTGCCGACGATGGCTATGGCACTGTCGCCAGCTTGCCGTCGAAAGCCAACGGCCATTTCTACATGCAGACATACATGTGGAACGACGAGAAGAATACCTGGTTGTACGATGTCAATGCCGACAACGGTGTGCGCCATCTGATCGGCCAGATCAATGTCGGCGACATGGACTTCACCTTGGATCCGGATGGCAAGGTGCGCTACGCGCAAGGCCTGGACATAAACAATAATTACGTCGTCTACCGCTTGCAGAACGGCCAATGGGCGCAGCTTGGTAGCGCAGAGCACGGGGATCGCTTCGAACCCATCGCTTTCTCGCAAGACAAACAGCACCTGTATGCAAGTACCAGTGTTAAGGGCGGCCCATTGTCGCTGGTGCAAACGAACGCGGACGGCACCCAGACCCAACTGCTGGCCAAAGACGACTTTGGCAGCATTGGCTACGTACAGTGGACGCCGCAAAACCAGCCTATCGCCGCTGCGCCCGTCACCGGCATTCCGACTCCGACCGTCATCAACGGCGATCAGCCGCTGGCGCAGATTTATCAAGTGCTCCTCGGCAAATTTCCAAACGAGTTCGTCAGTTTTTCCAGCTACAGCGAGGACGGAACCGTATTGATTTTTGAGGTCAGCAGTGATCGCGAGCCTGGCACGTATTACCTGCTCGACAGAAAGGCGTGGAAAGTAGCGAAACTGTTCTCGCAGAACGCAAACATCGATCCTGACAAAATGGGGTCGCGCGTGCCCATGCGTTTCACCGCCAGCGACGGCATGCCGCTGGAAGCGATCCTTACCGTGCCACGCGGTGCTGCCATGAACAATCTGCCGATGGTGCTGATGCCGCACGGTGGCCCGTTCGATATCCACGACAGCTGGTTCTTCGATACGGATGCGCAGTTCCTCGCAAGCCGCGGCTATCTGGTTCTGCAGGTCAACTACCGCGGATCGGGCGGTCGCGGCCCTGGGTTCGTCGACGCTGGGTATGGTAAATGGGGAACGCGCATTCAGCAGGATCTGATCGACGGAGTGAAGTGGGCTGAAGCACAACACTACGGGGATCCCAAGCGCGTCTGCGTTTACGGCGGCAGCTTTGGCGGCTATTCGGCGATGATGACCGTGATTCGCGCGCCCGGCCTGTTCAAATGCGCGATCGGCGAAGCGGGCATTTACGATCTTTCCATGATGTACGACAAGGGCGATATCAAGGATCGGAAGGCAGGGAGAAACTATCTGCAGCAGGCCATTGGCAAGGATGCTGCCGAATTGGCGGCCAATTCACCCGACAAACTCGCCGACAAGATCGATGTGCCCGTGCTGCTGATTCATGGTGAGGCGGATGAACGCGCCCCCTTTGCGCAGGCCAAGGCCATGCGTGCCGCATTGGATGCTGCGCACAAGCCGTATGAATGGCTGACCAGGCCAAACGAAGGGCATGGTTTCTACAAGGAAGAGAACCTCGTGGACATGTACAAGCGTGTGCAGAGCTTTCTCAAAAAAAATATAGGGCCTGGCGTACAAGTGAACTGAGCGGGCCGCCATTCCACGGGAGACCGGAGTCCGTGATTCGTAACCCGACGCCGCCATGCATAGGGCGACGTCAGGTTTCGTCCTGAAGCGAGCCTGGAGCGAAGCCCCAGCCTACTTTCCGCCACACCCGAATATTGCGCCGATAACAACCACCGCAGGCTTTTGCGTACCTTAATTTCACGCTCCGAACGCTATTTTTTTTACGTTGCAGCGCACCGTGACGCATGCCCGCCGGCGTGCGGAAGAACGCCAGGGCATTGCGCTCTGACGGGGAGGTGGCACCACTCGGAACGAAACGATGTTGAGGAGCGAAAACTCTCTTTTGCACGTAGCGCTGCATCCGCAGGCGGCTGCGCGTTATGGCGAAGGGGCTTCGGGCGATGAGCCGATGGAGCCGGCGCTGCGCGCGGAGCTGTTCAGTGCCGAGCAGATGGAGCAGCACGGCATTGCGCTGGCCAGGCAGCACAAGCTCAGTCCGCGTTCGTCATCCGATCACTTGCTCAAGCGCCTGGACGAGAACGCCGGCCTGCTGCTGCAAACCTGCGAATCGCTGACCGCCGCGGCCAAAAGCAACCGGCGCATTTCGCCTGCGGCCGAATGGTTGCTGGACAACTATTACCTGATCGAAGACCAGATCCGCATCGCACGCCGCCATCTGCCGCGGCGCTACAACCGCGAACTGCCGCGGCTGGTGCGCGATGATGCCGAAGGCGACGACTTGCCGCGTGTGTACGTGCTGGCGCTGGAAACCATCGCACACGGCGATGGCCGCGTGGACGACGAAAGCCTGGGCCGCTTCATTTCCGCCTACCAGACCGTGCGGCCGCTGACACTGGGCGAGCTGTGGGCGATTCCCATCATGCTGCGGCTGGCGTTGATCGAGAATCTGCGCCGCGCGGCCGTGCGCGTGATGTCAAACCGGCATTACCGCGACCAGGCCGGAAAATGGGCGGACGTGCTGACCGAAATCGCCGAGCACGATCCGAAGAGTGTGGTAATCGGCGTGGCTGACATGGCGCGCTCCGATCCGCCGATGACGCACGCCTTCGTCGCCGAACTTGCACGCCGCCTGCAAGGGCAGAGCCCGGTGCTGGCGATGCCGCTGACCTGGGTGGAGCAGCGCCTGGCCGAAAACGGCTCCAGTATCGAACATCAGCTGCAGGTGGAAGCACAGGAGCAGGCCGCCAACCAGGTTTCCGTAGGCAACAGCATCGGCAGCTTGCGCCATCTGTCGGCGATCGACTGGCATGCCTTCGTCGAGCGCTCGAGTATCGTCGACCAGACGCTGCGCAAGGATCCCGCCGGCGTCTATGCGGAGATGGATTTCGCCACGCGCGATCATTACCGCCACGTGATCGAGCGCCTGGCGCGTTCCTGCAACCAACCCGAAGAAGCCGTTGCCCACGAAGCACTGGAGCTGGCCGTGGCGTGCGCCTCCGAAAACGCGGTGGCCGGCATTCGCGCGCATGTGGGCTATTACCTGATCGACGAAGGCCTGCCAGCGCTGGAGAAAAAAGTCGGCTACCGCTACCACCGCTGGATGAACCTGCGGCGCACGCTGCAGCGCTGGGCGCTGCCGTTGTATGCGGGCACGGTGCTGCTGCTCACGCTACTGCTGACCGCACCGATCGTCGCGGCCGCCAGCAGCGACCGTTATCCTGCGTGGGCGCTGGTGCTGATCGCCATTCCATCCTTGCTCGCCACCAGTCAGTTCGCGCTGGGGCTGGTGAACTGGATCGTCACCCTTTGCACCAGGCCGAGCATGTTGCCGCGCATGGATTTCTCGCGCGGCGTGCCGCCATCGGCGCGCACGCTGGTGGCGGTGCCGGCGCTGTTGGGCAGCACGCAGGATGTCGAGGACATGATCGAGGCGCTGGAAGTGCATTTCCTGGCCAACCGCGACCAGAATGTTCATCTCGCCTTGCTCAGCGACTTCAAGGACGGCGATGAGGAATGGGAGGAAAACGACCAGGCCCTGCTGCGGCTGGCGCGCCAGCACGTGGATGCGTTGAATGCGAAATACGCCCCCAGTTCGCGCGACCGTTTCTTCTTGCTGCATCGTCCGCGGCGCTACAACCCTGCGGACAAGGTATGGATGGGTTATGAGCGCAAGCGCGGCAAGCTCAATGATCTCAATCATCTGCTGCTTACCGGACGGACCACGCCGTTCATGCTGACCGTTGGCCCGATCGACGTGCTGCGTGGCATTCGCTACGTGATCACGCTCGACGCCGACACCCAGCTTCCGCGCGACGCCGCGCAGGCGTTCGCCAGCGTGATGGTCCATCCGCTCAATCGCCCTGTTTACGACGCCGAGCGCGGGCGCATGCTGCGCGGCCACGGCATCCTGCAACCGCGATTGGGCATCAGCCTGCCGAGCAGCGGACGGTCGCGTTACGCCGCGCTGTTTGGCAGCGAGGTGGGTATCGATCCATACACGCGCATGGTGTCGGACGTCTACCAGGATCTGTTCGGCGAAGGTTCCTTCATCGGCAAGGGCATCTACGATGTGCAGGCGATCGCGCAATCGCTGGACGGCCGCTTTCCGGAAAACACCATTCTCAGCCACGACCTGATCGAAGGCTGCTATGCGCGCTCAGGTCTCTTGAGCGACGTGCCGCTGTACGAGGAATATCCCGCCAGCTATCTCGCCGATTACCAGCGCCGCCATCGCTGGACCCGCGGCGACTGGCAGCTGCTGCCATGGATGTTGCCGCGCGTGACGAATGCGCAAGGGCAATGGGTGAAGAACACCCTGGATGGCCTGTCGCGCTGGAAGATCTTCGACAACCTTCGGCGCAGCCTGGTGGCGCCTTCGTTCGTCGCCTTGTTCCTGATCGTGTGGCTGTGTTTCGTGCAACCGATCGTCTGGACGGTGGCGGTGCTGGCGCTGCTGTTCACCTTGCCGGTGCTTTCGGCGCTGTTGGCGATCGTGCAGAAGCAGGAAGACATTACCGTCGCGTCGCACCTGAAATCCGCGCTGGCGCCGGCAGGGCAGCACATTGCGCGCGCGCTGTTCAATCTCACCAGCCTGCCGCACGAGGTTTACTGCAGCGTGGATGCGATCGCAGGCACGGTGTGGCGCATGGCGGTGAGTCGGCGCAACCTGCTGCAGTGGCGAACCTCGCGCGAGGTACAACAGGAAGACACGCAATCGGCCTTGCGCACCTATCGCATGATGTGGATCAACCCGGCGCTGGCGCTGCTGGGCGCGGTGGCCATCTGGGCCCGGCAGCCGCTCGCCTTGGCGCCGGCTTTGCCGGTGCTGTTGCTGTGGCTGGTCGGCCCTGAACTGGCGTACTGGTCGAGCGGGCGGCGTAAGGAAATCGCGTTCACGCCATCGCGGCGGCAGCGGCGTTTTCTACGCGCGTTGTCGCGTCGCATCTGGGCGTTCTTTGAAACCTACGTGGGCGAGGAAGACCATTGGCTGCCGCCGGACAATATGCAGGAAGTGCCCGCCGCCGTGGTGGCGCATCGCACCTCGCCCACCAATATCGGCCTGTCGCTGCTTTCCTGCCTGGCTGCGTACGATTTCGGCTTCATCACCGCCGGACGCCTGCTCGATCGCGTGGCCAAGACAGTGCACACCTTGCAGAACATGCAGCGCTATCGTGGACATCTATACAACTGGTACGACACCACCACGCTGCAGCCGTTGACGCCGCACTACATTTCATCGGTGGACAGCGGCAATCTCGCCGCGCATCTGCTGACCTTGCGGCCCGGCTTGCTCGCGCTGCTGGAAGATCCGTTGTTCCACCCACGCCTGCTGGACGGCTTGCGCGATACGCTGACGCTGTTGCGCGACGCCTTGCCGGACGGTCAGCACAATGCGGCCATCGCCAGCCTGCGCCATCTGCTGCGCGATAACGTGCAGACGCCACCGCCGTCGCTGGAACGGGTGATGGTGCACGTGGTCGATCTGCAAATGCGCATCGACGATCTGCATACCCTCGTTCCGAACGACCCGGAATCCGAAGCGCACTTCTGGTACCAGCGCCTGCGCGAGCAGTTGGCCGATCTTCGGCACGAGATGGACCTGGTCAGCGCATGGACGGCCGGCATGCCCGAGCGCGACGGCATTCCCACCTTGTGGCAGGTGCTGGTGTCCAACCATCTTGCCGCGGAAGGCACGCCAGCATCGACGCCGAAAGGGCGCCGCGACGAAATCCTGCGTTTGACCGCGGTGATTTCGGAACTGGCCACGATGGACTTCCGTTTCCTGTACGACCCGCGCAAGAAGCTGCTTTCCATCGGCTACAACGTCGACGAACGCCGGCTGGACGCCAGCTGCTACGACCTGCTTGCCTCCGAAGCGCGCCTGGCCAGCTATCTGGCCATCGCGCAAGGTCAATTGCCGCAAGAGAGCTGGTTCGCACTGGGACGCCTGCTCACCGCATCCGGCGGCAAGCCTGTGCTGCTGTCGTGGTCCGGCTCGATGTTCGAATACCTCATGCCGATGCTGGTGATGCCCACCTACGAAGGCACGCTGCTGGACCAGACCTGCCGCGCGGCGGTGGAGCGGCAGATCGAATATGGCCGCCAGACCGGCGTGCCGTGGGGCGTATCCGAATCGGGCTACAACATCGTCGACGTGCATTTGAACTATCAATACCGCGCGTTCGGCGTGCCGGGCTTAGGGCTGAAACGTGGCCTCGGCGAGGATGTGGTGATCGCGCCGTATGCCTGCGTGATGGCCTTGATGGTGGCGCCATCGGAAGCCTACGCAAACCTGGAACGGCTTGCGAGCGAAGACAGGCGAGGGCGTTTCGGTTTCTACGAAGCGATCGACTACACCCCTGCGCGCGTGCCGCACGGGCAGAACTCGGTAGTGGTGAGCTCGTTCATGGCACACCACCAGGGCATGAGCCTGCTGTCGCTGGCGTACCTGCTGCTGGATCGGCCGATGCAGAAGCGCTTCGACAACGATCCGCAGTTCCGCGCCATCGCCTTGCTGCTGCAGGAGCGCGTACCCAAGAATGCCACCGAATACCTGCATGCGATCGGTTTCGAAACGTTGCAGACCGGCACTGTGATGGCCGACAACCCGCTGCGCGTGTTCACCGATCCGAACATGCCGCGGCCGGCGGTGCAACTGCTGTCGAACGGCCGTTATCACGTGATGGTGAGCAGCGCCGGCGGCGGCTACAGCCGTTGCCGCGATCTGGCCGTGCACCGCTGGCACGAGGATTATACGCGCGACAACTGGGGCCAGTTTTGCTATCTGCGCGATGTGGAGACCAAGGAATTCTGGTCGGCCACCTATCAGCCAACGCTGGTCAAGCCCGATCACTACGAAGCGATTTTTTCCGATGCCCGCGCCGAGTTCCGCGTGCGCAAGCATCATTACGACGCGCATACCGAAATCGTGGTGTCGCCGGAAGACGACATCGAACTGCGTCGCGTGCGGCTGACCAATCGCGGCCGTCGTCCGCGCAGTATCGAAATCACTACCTTCGCCGAGCTGGTGATCGCGCCGGCGATGGCCGATGCCTCGCATCCGGCTTTCAGCAATTTGTTCGTGCAGACCGAATGGGTGGCGTCCGCGCAGGCGCTGATCGGCACGCGCCGCCCGCGCGCCAACAACGAACGGGTGCCATGGCTGTGCCACGTGCTGGCGGTGCACGATGCGCAGATCGATGACATCTCCTACGAAACGGATCGCGCGAAATTCATCGGCCGCGGCCGTACTGTCGCCCGGCCGCTGGCCTTGAGCCGGATGGAATCGCATGCGCGGCTTTCCAACACGGTGGGTTCGGTGCTCGATCCGATCGTTGCGATCCGCGTGCGTATCACGCTGCCGCCGGAGCAGTCGGCCACCATCGACATCGTTACCGGCATGGCGGAAAACCGCGACGCCTGCCTGCACCTGGCCGAAAAATATCGCGATCGCCACCTGGCCGATCGTGTGTTCGACCTGGCCTGGACGCATAGCCAGGTACTGCTGCAGCAACTCAACGCCGCGCATGCGGATGCACGGCTGTACGAACGCATGGCCGCCTCCATCCTGTACGCCAACACGCTGCTGCGCGCCGAAACCAGCGTGCTGCAAGCCAACCGACGCGGCCAATCGGGATTGTGGGGGCAGGCGATTTCCGGCGACCTGCCGATCGTGCTGCTGCGCATCGGCGATATCGCGAACATCGAACTGGTGCGGCAGCTGGTGCAGGCGCACGCCTATTGGCGGCTGAAAGGGCTGCCGGTCGACCTGGTGATCTGGAACGAAGACCAGGCCGGTTATCGGCAGGAACTGCAGGATCTGATCCTCGGACTGATCGCCTCGAGCACCGAAGCGGGCATGGTCGATCGCCCCGGCGGCATTTTCGTACGCCCGTCGCAACAGCTTTCGGCGGAGGATCGCGTGCTGGTGCAATCGGTGGCGCGCATCGTGCTCTCCGATAGCCGTGGTGTGCTGGCCGATCAAATTGAGCGCCGCCGCGTGGAAGCGCAGTTGCCGGCGCTGGCGATCAACCGGCTGATCCGCCCGGTGGAGGTGATCGGCGAGGACACCACGCAGGCCTTGATGGACAGCCTGCAGTTGAGCAATCGCTACGGCGGTTTTTCGCCGGACCTGAGCGAATACGTGATCGTGCTGCGTCCGGGCCGTCCCACGCCGGCGCCGTGGGCGAACGTGCTGGCCAATCCCGATTTTGGTTGTGTGGTGTCCGAGGCGGGCAGCGCTTATACCTGGGCGGAGAACTCGCACGAGTTCCGGCTTACGCCATGGCACAACGATCCGGTGAGCGACAGTTGCGGCGAAGCGATGTACGTGCGCGACGAGGAAACCGGCCGCTACTGGTCGCCGACGCCGCTGCCGCATCGTGGCAGGGGCACGTACGTGACGCGGCATGGCTTTGGCTATTCGGTGTTCGAGCACGTCGAGGACGGCATCCACACCGAGCTGTGGATGTACGTGGCCTTGCATGCGCGGCTGAAATTCTGGGTGTTGCGCGTGCGCAACCGTTCCGGCCGCGCGCGGCGGCTGTCCGCTACCGGCTACGTGGAATGGGTGCTGGGCGATATGCGCAACAAGTACGCGATGCATATCGTGACCGAATCGGACCCGGCCACCGGCGCCTTGCTGGCGCGCAATGCGTACAACACCGAGTTCCCGGGGCGGGTGGCGTTCTTCGATACCGATGCCGCCACGCGCAGCGTCACCTGCGATCGCATGGAGTTTCTCGGTCGCAACGGCGGCCCGCGCATACCGGCGGCCATGGGTCGCGCCGGCTTGTCGGGACGCATCGGCGCCGGCCTGGATCCCTGCGCGGCGATCCAGGTGCCGTTCGAGCTGGGCAACAATGAAACGCGCGAAGTGATCTTCCGCCTCGGCGCGGCGCCCGACGCCAAGAGCGCCAGCGATCTGGCCCATCGCTATCGCGGCGGCAGCGCCGCCATCGCTGCGCTGGAAGAAGTGCGCATGCACTGGCGCTGGACGCTGGGCAAGGTGCAGGCGAAGACGCCCGACGTGGCGGTGAATGCGCTGGCGAACGGCTGGTTGATGTACCAGGTGATCGCGGCGCGCTTCTGGGGGCGCAGCGGGTATTACCAGTCCGGCGGCGCGTTCGGTTTCCGCGACCAGTTGCAGGATTCCATGGCGATGATCCACGCCAGTCCGTACAACGCGCGGCAACACCTGCTGCTGTGCGCGGCGCACCAGTTCGTGGAAGGCGACGTGCAGCACTGGTGGCATCCGCCTACGGATCGCGGCGTGCGCACGCATTGCTCGGATGATTATTTGTGGCTGCCGCTGGCGCTCAGCCGCTACGTGCACACCACGCACGACACCGGTGTGATGGACGAACGCATCGGCTATATCGAAGGCCGTCCGGTGCGTCCGGACGAAGAGTCCTATTACGACTTGCCCATCCACTCGCAGCAGAACGCCACGCTATACGAGCATTGCGTGCAGGCGATCGAGCGCGGCCTGCAGGCGATGGGGCCGCACGGCTTGCCGCTGATTGGCACCGGCGACTGGAACGACGGCATGAACAAAGTCGGCGAGAAGGGCGTCGGCGAAAGCATCTGGCTGGGCTTTTTCCTATGCGAGGTGCTGAGCTCGTTCGCCGAAACCGCGCGCCGCCACAACGACGAGCCCTACGCGCAGCGTTGCGAAAACGAAGCGCGCAAACTGGCTGCTGCATTGAACGAACACGGCTGGGATGGGGAGTGGTACCGCCGCGCGTATTTCGACGACGGCACGCCGTTGGGTTCCAGGCAGAACGAAGAGTGCCGCATCGATTCGATCGCACAGAGCTGGTCGGTGCTGTCGAACGTGGCGCCGCCGGAGCGACGGCAGCAGGCGCTGGCCTCGCTGGACCGGCACTTGGTGAAGCGCGAGGCCGGCATCGTGCAACTGCTCGATCCGCCGTTCGACCGTTCCGCGCTGGACCCGGGCTACATCAAGGGCTATGTGCCGGGCGTGCGCGAAAACGGCGGGCAATACACGCACGCCGCGATCTGGGCGACGATGGCCTTCGCCGCCAACGGCGACGCGCGGCGCGCCTGGGAACTGCTGCATATGATCAGCCCGATCAGCCACGGCAGCGGCGAACGCATCGACGTCTACAAGGTGGAGCCGTACGTGGTCGCCGCTGACGTCTACTATGGCGGCATCCACGACGGCCGCGGCGGCTGGACCTGGTACACCGGCTCGGCCGGCTGGATGTATCGGCTGATCATGGAATCGCTGCTGGGTTTGCGCGTGGAAGGCGAAAGCCTGTACATCACCCCCGTGCTTCCGCCAGACTGGACGGAGTACCACCTGAGCTACCGCCACCGCGAGACCGACTACCAGTTCGTGGTGCATGCGGGGCAAGGGCAGGGTGAACCGCGCCGCATCCTGTTCAACGGCAAGCCGGTCGAGGGCGACCGCCTGCCGCTGATCGACGACGGCGGCGAGCATCATGTGGATGTCTATTTGTGAACCAGGCCAATACCAACGCTGCGCACGTATTTCTGCTGGATGTCGACAACACCTTGCTCGACAACGACCGCTTCGGGAACGAACTGCGCGCGCACCTCATGCGCGAGTTCGGGCAGGCCGAATGCGATCGCTACTGGGCGATCTACGAAGAACTGAGGAACTCGCTGGGCTACGTCGACTATCTCGGCGCGCTGCAGCACTTCCGCCTGGAAAACGATACGCGCCCAGGCGTATTCAACCTCGCGTACTGGCTGCTCGATTATCCGTTCGAGCACCAGCTGTACCCGAAAGCGCTGGAAACCATCGATGAATTGAACCGGCTCGGCCGCGCGGTGATCCTTTCCGATGGCGACGTGGTGTTTCAGCCGCACAAGATCGAACGCGCCGGCATCCGAGCCGCGGTGCGCGGCGAGGTGCTGATCTTCGTGCACAAGGAACTCGCGCTTGACGCCATGCAGGAACGCTACCCCGCATCGCACTACGTGATGGTCGACGACAAGCCGAACCTGCTCGCCAAGATGAAGCGCAAGCTCGGCGACCGGCTCACCACCGTGTTCGTGCGCCAGGGCCACTACGCCCTCACCACGGACCTGGGCGACCTCCAGGCCGACCTGGACTACACCATCGAGGCGATCGCCGAGCTGCCCGCCCTGGCGGCCGAACTGGTACAGGCGGAGGCCTGAACAGACGGCCACCCGCTGGGCCCGGCGCAGACGAAGGATTGATGCGGCTTCCCGGATAATTGGTAGGTTGGGGTGCAAACCCCAACATCGTCGACCTGATCGACATGGCACCGTTGGGGTTTGCACCCCAACCTACGAACGTATCTGTGAGGATCTTGTACACGTGAACCCGAACGTCGACGCGCTCGCCGGAAAACCCGCCCCGGAAACCCTGCTGGTGGATGTACCGAAGCTGCTGGAAGCCTATACCGCGCTTCGCCCGGACCCGGCCGAACCCACCCAGCGCGTGAGCTTCGGCACCTCTGGCCATCGCGGCTCTTCGTTCGATCGCAGCTTCAACGAATGGCACGTGCTGGCCATCACCCAGGCGATCTGCGACTACCGCCGCCAGAAGGGCATCAACGGACCGCTGTACATCGGCATCGACACGCATGCGCTGTCCCAGCCCGCGTTCGAAAGCGCGCTGGAAGTGCTGGTGGCGAACGAAGTGGCGGTGGCGATTTCGGCCGGTGGCGAATTCACGCCCACGCCGGCCGTGTCGCACGCGATCCTGGTGCACAACCGCCAGCGCGTGGACAGCCTGGCCGACGGCATCGTGGTGACGCCTTCGCACAACCCGCCCGGCGACGGCGGCTTCAAATACAACCCGCCCAACGGCGGGCCGGCCGAAACCGACGTCACCAGTTGGATCCAGCAGCGCGCCAATGCCTTGCTGGAAAGCCGCCTCGATGGCGTAAAGCGCATCAGCTATCGCACTGCGCGCCGTTCCAGCCTGGTGCAGGAACACGACTTTCTCGGCCGCTATGTCGACGATCTGAAAAACATCATCGACTTCGACGTGATCCGCAGCGCCGGCGTGCGCATGGCGGTGGATCCACTCGGCGGCGCCGGCGTGCATTACTGGCAGCCGATCGCGCAACGCTATGGCATCGACCTCACCGTGGTGAGCGACGTGGTCGATCCCACCTTCCGCTTCATGACGGTGGATTGGGACGGCAAGATCCGCATGGACCCTTCCTCGCAATACGCCATGCAGCGCCTGATCGGCCTGAAGGACCGCTACGACGTGGCAGCCGCCTGCGATACCGATCACGACCGCCACGGCGTGGTGTCGCGCAGCGCCGGCCTGATGCAGGCCAATCACTATCTGTCGGTGATGGTCGATTACCTGTTCCGCCATCGTCCGCAATGGGCGGATCGCGCCAGCGTCGGCAAGACCGTGGTCAGCAGCTCGCTGATCGACCGCGTGACGGAGCGCCTCGGCCGCCGGTTGTACGAAGTGCCGGTCGGCTTCAAGTGGTTCGCCGATGGCCTGTTCGACGGTTCGCTCGGTTTCGGCTGCGAAGAAAGCGCGGGTGCTTCCATGCTGCGTCACGACGGCAAGGTGTGGACCACCGACAAGGATGGCATCGTGCCGTCGCTGCTCGCTGCGGAAATGACCGCACGCACCGGCAAGGATCCGGGCGAGCTGTACGCCGATCTCACGGAAACACTGGGCAAGCCGTATTCCAGCCGCGTCGACGCCGCCGCCAACACCCAGCAGAAGGCCCGGCTCGCCAAGCTCTCGCCGCAGCAGTTGCAGAGCAAGGAACTGGCCGGCGAGAAGATCGTAGAAGTGCTCGATCGCGCACCGGGCAACAACGCGCCGATCGGCGGCATCAAGGTCATGGCCGAAAGCGGCTGGTTCGCAGCGCGTCCTTCGGGTACCGAGGAGATCTACAAGATCTACGGCGAGAGCTTCCGCAGCGATGAGCATCTGCGTGAAATCCTGCGCGAAGCGCAGGGGATTGTGGATGCGGCGTTGGCGGGGTAAGGGAAAAAACCTTACCGGAAAAGCAGCGGGCGGCGGGTTACCACGGATTGGCGCTAAACCGAACATAGTCGAGGGGTACCGACTGATTTCCTGTTAATAACAAGGATGTTATATTCGTGACGTGGCAAATCAGCTACTACAACACTCGGGTCACCGCGTACATAGAGAACTGGCCGGCGGGTGTACGTGCCAGTTTCCTGCGTATTGTCGAGACAATGGTCGAGCTTGGCCCCGACATCGGAATGCCTCATACGCGGGCGATGGGAGCGAGTTTGTTCGAGGTTCGGGCAAAAGGTCGCGAAGGTATCGGGCGCGCGTTCTATTGCACCGTGGTCGGGCGCCGCATCGTGATCCTGCACGCCATCATCAAGAAGACAGAGAAAACCCCGGCGCATGATCTGGACATTGCGCGGGCGAGGTTGAAGGAGGTCAAGGCATGACACGCGAACGGTACAAGCCGGTGCCGCTGGACGTTAAGGCTACGCGCAAGCGTTGGCGCAAAGATCCAGCGTTTGCAGCAGCCTACGATGCGCTGGCCGATGAGTTTGCCGCCTTGGCTGAGTTGGTGCGTGCGCGCCAGGGCGCCGAGCTGACGCAGGCGGACGTGGCTGAGCGCATGGGTGTTGCACAGGCGTCGGTGGCGCGATTAGAAGCCAATGCAGGCAGCCGCAAGCATGCTCCGTCAATGGCGACGCTCAGGCGTTATGCCGATGCGGTGGGTTGCGAGCTACGCATTACATTGGCTGCGAAGCCTAAGGAAAGACGGCGCGCTGTCTAGCCCAACTGCCTCGCACGAGCCGAACTGCACTAAGCCCTTACCTTCCGCGTTCTAGCCGCCTTCTTTGCCGCCGCCGACCGCTTCGCCGGCCCCTTGGTCCGCGCCGCCTTCTTCGCTGCGGCCGAACGCGCGCCGCTGCTGCGCTTGGCCGCAGCTGTCCTGGCCTGTCGTGACAGCGCGCTTTTCGACGCGGGCTGCCGGCTTTCGCGCTTCAGGGCGTTCTCGGTAGCGCGCGCACGCCGTGGGGATTTACGGCGATGCTGTGCACCGGCTTCCAGATCCTGCTCGGCCTTCTCCTGCACCTGTTTGCTGGCGTTCTTCTTGGGCGCCGGCAGGCGCACGCCGGCGCGCCGGGCCTTGGACAGGCCGATGGCGATGGCCTGCTTGGACGAGCGCACGCCGTGCTTGCCCTCGCGGACGTGTTCGATTTCCTCGCGCACGAATTCGCCGGCTTGCGTGCTGGGCGATTTGCCTTCGCGCCGATCCCGTTCGGCGGCGCGCAATGTGCGTTCCTCAGGCATGACGGGCCTCCGGCTGAAACTTAAGGGATAACCACTTTTCCACTTCGGGGGTCGATCGGGCGTCAAGGAAAACAGGCTATGGACATCGTTGTCATTTCGCCGACACAATCGACACCGCGGTGGGCTTGGCGTGTGCCAGGCTCGTCGCTACGGCCGGGCAACACGCGAGGGGATGTCATGGCGAACGTCGAGTTGAAGCCGGTAGTCCACGTCGACAACGAGTGGCGCCGATGGATTGCGGAGAACCTGCTGCTGGACGGTCCGCCGCAGGCCATCTACGAACAGATGCTACGTGCCGGCATTCCGCACGAGGAAGCCGTGCAGGAAATGCAGCAGGCCATGGCCAGCCCGTATCTCGCCGGCGCGCAGCGGCTGCGCAACCGGCTGGCCAAGCACGATTGGGTGCTGGAAACGCAGCGCCACATGAACCGCCTGCGCAGTACCGAGGTGCCGCGCAGGCACAAGCTGTCGCGCGATGAATTCCTCGATGCCTACTACACCGCCGGTCGTCCGGTGATCATCACCGGCATGCTCGATGACTGGCCCGCGATGACCCGGTGGAACCTGGACTACTTCAAACGATGCTGCGGCGAGCGCGAAGTGGAGATCCAGTTCGGGCGCGACGCCGACGCGCAATACGAGCTGCGCAAGACCGCGCACCGCAAGACGATGCCGTTCGGCGATTACGTGGAAATGGTGCGCAGCGCCGGGCGCAGCAACGATTTCTACATGACCGCCTACAACGAGGGAACGAACCGCACGGCGCTGGCCGAACTGTGGCAGGACATCGTGCAGATTCCCGAGTACTTGAACGGCGAGGGCGCCGCGCAGGGTTTTCTATGGTTCGGCCCGGCCGGCACCATTACCCCATTCCATCATGACCTGACCAACAACTTCATGGCGCAGGTGCTGGGCCGCAAACGCATCCTGATGATGCCGGCCTGCGAGATCGCGCACGTCTACAACCATGAGCACTGTTTTACGCACGTGGATGGACGGCAGATCGACCTGCAACGCTATCCGCGCATGGCGAACGTGCAGGTGCTGGAGTGCGTGTTGAACCCCGGCGAGATTCTGTTCCTGCCGGTCGGCTGCTGGCATTTCGTGGAAGGCCTGGATATTTCGGTCACCGTCTCATTCACCAATTTCCTGTGGGACAACGATTTCACCGCCGAATACCCGCAGCAGCAGGCGTTCTGAAGAACTGTGGCGAAAAAAAGTGAGCCCCTTTCCCGAAGGAAAGGGGCTCTTCATGCCGGGGCCTGCAGGGGACAGTCGCCGGCGATGAACCATCAACCCTGCGAAACCACGCTCGCGGGCACGAAGGTATAGCCCATGGCCTGCAAGCCTTCGACGATCTGCTTGAGATAGCTGATGTTCAGGTAGGGATGGAAGAAGAAGCTTTGCACGCTGTCCTGGATCACCGTATTGCAGTTTGCGCTGTAGAGGATGTCGGCAGGAAAACGCGGCGGATTGTTGTTGAACTCGACCAGTTCCACGTTGCCCAGTTGTTCGGGCACGATCGTCGCGCCGAAAATGTCGCGCACCAGATACGGATAGAACTGGCCGTAGATCCGCGTGTAATCAGGCGTACCCGTTCCGCATGCACCGTTCGGGCACCAGCCGGAGGCGAACAGGCTGCGCTGATACAGCGCCGCGAATTGCGAGTGGAACACCTGGTAGTCGATCGCCGAAGCGGCATAGTGCGGCGGCACGAACACGGTGGGAGCGAAAAAGCCCGCTTTGGTGAACTCCTGGATACCTTTGGTGATGCGTCCTTGCGCCCATGACATGCTGTCTTCGGCCACCGGTGTGTCGAACACCACGTAATTGTTGCTGTCGATGTGCGCACGGTAGAACTCGAAATCGTCGCCGCTGACGCCGCTATAGGGGTTGGGGATGTTCGAGTACTGATGCGTGTAGCCGTGCATCAGCAGGGTGCCGCCCTTGGACTGCATGTATTTCAACGCGCTTACCACGCCCTTGGCCTGGTAGAGATGGATCGACATCGGTATGCCGTTGTTGTAATAGCCGTTGGGATCGACGTAGAACGGAATCACCGCCACGCTGAACGGCACGTTCTTGCTGTACAGGTAATCGGCGACCGCGCGCAGCTCGGCCGGATCGGCATCCGGTCCCACGTCCTCGATGCGCACCAGCGCGCGCTTGCGTGACAGCATGTTCGGGTTGGATACCTTGCTGATCAGGTCGATGGAGGCAAGGTAGCGATCGTTCGGGCCGGTGTAGCTGAAGGGGATCTCACCGATGTAGGTGAGGTTGGCACCGCGCGTGGCCCAGTTGATGGTGCCGCCGGTATCGTTGGTGGCGACGGCCAGCACCTGGGCCTTGGTCGCATCGTTGATCACCGTCTGCAGCAAACCGGAGGGAACGGCCAGCGAATTACGCTGCAAGGCCACGCCTTTGTACGTCACCGTCAAGGCATTGGAGAAATCGAAGTACATCGGCGTGAAGCCGTACTGTCCTGCGAAATTCGCCGCGCGCGCGGACAGCTGCCAGATGTTGTCGTTCATCCACAGCACGGGCTTGGCGGTGGCCAGCACATCATCCAGCAAGGCGGTGGGCAACGGCTCGTTATAGGTCGAGCCGATGTAGATCAGGCCGGTATAGCCGCTGAGTTCGCCCGCAATATAGTTCACCGCTGCGTGCAGCGTGTACTTGCTGCCGTGCGTGACCAGGTTGCCGGCCATTACGCCGTACGCTTCGCCCAGCCATCCCCATTGGCCGGTGCTGTCATACAGCACCAGCGTGTTCTGGTTGGTGTTGGCGCCGGGCGCGCCATTGAATGCATTGGCGGCCTGGGTCAATGCCGTCGTTGCGCTGATGGTGAATGTCGACAGCGTGGTCGATGTCGATGGTTTTATCGTTGCCTGTTTGACGGGCAATGTCGCTTGCGGTGGTGGCGGCGGTGCGGGAAGTGTGCGTGCGCCCGCAAACAGCGTTTGCGCTGCAGTGGAGGGTGCGCCGCATGCAGCGACCACGGCCAGTGCGAGGCCGGCAAGGAACGACGTGAGCGTGGATGGTCCACGGAAAGCTGGTCGGATCATGGAAAGCCCCCTAACGCAAAAGACGGAATCGATGCGTAGCAACACCATCGCTTGCGCGCGCGTTGCCCTGGTGCGATCAACATCCCGAATGCGCAGGCCCCTGTCCCGTGAAAATGGAACGCCTCGCTGGGGGTGAGCTTACGGCGGCACGGTTGATTTGTCGACTAGCAAATTGATTGGATCGAGTCAAGTGCCAAATAACCAAAAACTAATCAATTTAATGTGTATGCTTAACTTCTAGTTGGCAATATAGCGATCAAAGCAGCTGCTTGCGCTGCTTGTACCAGCGAATCTCCCGATTCCGTCCATTCGGCAGGTCCGCTGTCCGCTGCTCGAAAACGAGCGTCAGGGGGCGAGACAGGGACGTCGGCACGCGGGGTGGCATTCCCACTCTGCAAAGGGGGGAACATGCAAGACATACTCATCATTTCCGGTACGCGTCCGGAGATCATCAAGCTTGCGCCGCTGTATCACTGCCTGCGTGGCAGTGGATGGGCACGGCCGCATTGGCTGCACACCGGACAGCATGGCGAGATGGCGCGGCAGATGCTCGGTTGCTTCGAGATCCATCCGGACATCTCGTTGGAACGCAGTGGCGATGGCCTGTGCGAGTTCAGCACTTGCTGCCGCGGCCTGCTCGACCAGGTATTGAGCGATACGGCGTGGTCGCTGGTGATCGTGCAGGGCGATACCGAAAGCACATTCCTGGGCGCGCTGTCCGGCTTTCACCATCACATTCCCGTGGCGCATATCGAGGCGGGTCTGCGCACCCACGATCTGGAGCGGCCGTTTCCGGAAGAGGGTCTGCGCCAGATGATCAGCCGCATTGCCCGTTTCCACTTTGCGCCCACCGAACGCGCCGCGCAGGCGTTGCGCGAGGAAGCCATCGCGCGCGAACGCATCAGCGTTACCGGCAATACCGTGATCGACGCACAGCACTGGGCGATGCAGCACTATGGCATCAAGCGTCATGTCCGAGGGCGCGGGCATCTGCTGGTCACGGCGCATCGGCGGGAAAACTGGGGCAGCGATTTGCGCGAAATCTGCTATGCGATCGCCGACGTCGCCGGCAATCATCCCGATTTGCAAGTGCTGTTTCCGGTGCACCTCAACCCGACCGTGAGCAAGCCCGTGCACGCCATCCTCGGCGGCCTGACCAATGTGTGCCTGAGCCCGCCGCTGGATTACCTGCAGATGCAGCAGGCGCTGATCGACGCCTGGCTGGTGCTGACCGATTCGGGCGGCTTGCAGGAAGAGGCGCCGACGTTCGGCGTGCCGCTGCTGGTGCTGCGTACCGAAACCGAGCGGCCCGAAGCGATCGAAGCAGGTTGCGCACGGCTGGCCGGTACGCGGCGTGCGTCCATCGTCGGTCAAATCGAAGCGCTGTGGTCGGATGCGGATACGTACAGTGCGATGGCCCATGCGGGCAATCCATTCGGCGATGGCAAGGCGAGCGTGCGCGTGGTTGAGCGGCTAAGGGACGCATTGGCATACGAAGAGTGCAAGCGCGAAGCAATCTGAGCGAAGGGGGCCCCTATGTGGTGGCTGGATGCGTTCACGAGCTATCTTTATGCCCTCGGCGTGGTCGTTACCGTGGTTGCGGTGATGATCTTCATCAGCGGGCTGGACGACTTTTTCATCGACAGCGTTTATTGGGTCCGGCGGTTGTGGCGTTCGCTGTTCGTCTACTACTCCTGCAAGCACACGCATTACCACGAGCTGTACCGCCCGGCGGAAAGGCCGCTGGCGATCATGGTGCCGGCATGGAAGGAAACCGGCGTGATCGGCCACATGGCCGAACTGGCCGCCACCACGCTCGATTACGAGAACTATCACATTTTCGTCGGCACTTATCCGAACGATCCGGATACGCAGCGTGACGTCGATGAGGTTTGCGCGCGCTTTCCCAACGTGCACAAGGTGGTGTGCGCGCGTCCTGGTCCGACCAGCAAGGCCGACTGCCTCAACAACGTGCTGGATGCGATCATGCAGTTCGAAGGCCGCGCGCACGTGGCCTTCGAAGGTTTCATTCTGCACGATGCGGAAGACGTGGTGTGCGAGCACGAGCTTCGGCTGTTCAATTACCTGGTGCATCGCAAGGATCTGATTCAGATTCCGGTCTATCCGTTCGAGCGGCAGTGGAACAATTTCACCAGCCTGCATTATCTGGACGAGTTCGCCGAGCTGCACGGCAAGGACATTCCCGTGCGCGAGGCGCTGGCCGGCCAGGTGCCCAGCGCCGGTGTCGGCACCTGCTTCAGCCGGCGCGCCATGCTGGCGCTGATCGAGGACGGCCATGGCATTGCCTTCGACGCGCAAAGCCTGACCGAGGACTACGACATCGGCCTGCGCCTGAAGGAACGCGGCATGGAAGAAATCTTCGTGCGCTTTCCGGTATTGCGGCATGAGCGGCATCCCAAGCGCGGGCAATTGGGCCAGAACCCGCGCGACGCGAACGTGGTGTGCGTGCGCGAGTATTTTCCCGACCGGCTGGCGACGGCGGTGCGCCAGAAGTCGCGCTGGATCATCGGCATCGTCTACCAGGGCTATCGCACGCACGGCTGGAAGCACAGCCTGGTGCTCAATTATTTCCTGTGGCGCGACCGCAAGGGCGCCATCAATAACTTCGTGAGTTTCGCCGCCATGCTGATCATGGTGCAGCTGGCGATGATCTGGCTGCTGCAGATGGTGTGGCCAGAAGCGCCGCGGTTCGTGTCGATCTTCGAAGGGCAGCACTGGTTCCACGCGGTGCTGGCGGCGAATGTGGGGCTGATGGGCAATCGCATGCTGCAACGGGTGGTATTCGTCTCCGGTTATTACGGCCTCAAGCAGGGCCTGCTGTCGATACCGCGACTGCTGTGGGGCAATCTGATCAATTTCATGGCCAATTGGCGCGCCATCAGCCAGATCATCCGTTGTGGCGATCCGCGGCGCGTGGCCTGGGACAAGACCACGCACGATTTTCCCAGCATCGGTGGCGAGAACCGCGGCAAGCGCTCGCTGGACGAGATGCTGGTGGCGAACGGCGCGATTTCCGAAGCGGATCTACAGGATGCGCAATTGCACCGCATCGACGGTCTGCAACTGGGCAGCTCGCTGATTCATGAAGGGCGGATCACCGCCGAGCAACTGGCGCGGCAGGTTGCCGAGCAGATTGGCGTGCCATGTGAATCCATCGACCCCGCGCGGCTGCGGCGTGAACTGTTGAACGAGGTTCCGCGCCACATCGCGCTGCACTATGCGGTCGTGCCATTGCGGGTGGACGACGGCGTGCTGGTGCTGGCCAGCGAGTCGTACATCGATCCCGTTTCGCTGGCCGCCATCGCGCGCCAGCTTGGCCGCCGCGTGCGTTACGTGATTGCCTACAAGGGGCAGGTCACGGTCGGTTTGCGGCGCTGGTATGCGCAAGTGCACGGCGATGAGCGCGACCCTTATCGTCTGTTGCAAGCTGCCGCAGACAAGGGCCTGATCGGCCTTGATCGCGTGCCGCAGTTGTGGGACGGATACATGTCGCGCCAGGTGCTGCTGGGCGAGATACTGGTGGCGCAAGGCCTGCTGGATGAAGTCGCCTTCAGGGCGCTGTTGCTCAGCTACGCGCGCAGCGAGCAGCGCCTGGGCGAGTTCCTGATCAGCCAGGGCGTGATCAGCCAGGACACGTTGAATCGCCTGCTGGCGCTGCAAGCCTCGTTGCAGCCGAGCGTCACCAGCATGTTCGAGCAGGAGCGCATCGCGTTCGCGCGAATGGGGCGTGCCTCATGAAACGACCGTTACCTACCCGTTGTGCGTTGGCGCTGCTGGTGATGGCGCCGACATGGCCGTTGTGTGCACAGAATCAGGACGCCGCTGGCGGTGACAGCGGCTATCAGCACTTCATGCTCTATCCGCATCGTCAGGCCGGCTATGCGGCGCTGCGCGCAGGCAACGAGCGCAACGCCATCGCCGAATTCATGCGCGCGCGCGAACTGGCGCCGCAAAGCGTTGACACGGCACTGGACCTGGTCGAGGCCTACCGGCATTTCGGCCATATGGGGCAGGCGCAGGCAGTATTGAACGAACAACTGCGCTACACCCCGAACGATGCGCGGCTGCGTGCGGCGATACCCCCGCCGGCGACGGCCGCCGTCGATTGCAGTCGCGACAATCGGCCGGTATGCCGCGCCAAGCGCGGCTTCGACGATTTGCAAATCGGCGATATGGCCAAAGCCGAGGCGGAGCTGTCTGCGCCGGATTTTGCACGCAGCCGCGAAGGCCTGGCCTTGCGGCATGCGCTAGTGCAGCGGACGATTTATCTGGGCGATGATCAGCGCGCTGATGCGCAGCTGGCGGCATTGAATGCGCAGGGTCAGCTCAGCGACGACGAGCGCCGGCAGTGGTTCACGCTGCAGCTCAAGCTCGGCAAACTCGACGTTGCGCGTCAGTTGCAATCGCAGGGTGGCGGCCTGGATGCCCCGGAACAGGATCTGGCCATCGCGCAAGCCATCAGCAACCGCGATGACCGCAAGGCGCTTGTCTCGTACATGGCTGCGCACCAGCCGGCGTTCACCAGCGAAAAGGACGAGCGGCGATGGGTGAATCTGCTGGCGATCGCCGCGCGCGATCAGTCATCGCTGCTGGATCGTTACGTAGCGCGTTATCCCACCAATGCAGCATGGCAGGCGCAGTTTTCGTTGTCGCTGGCGATGGCGCGCGGCGATCATGCGGTGGCACGCAGCATGCTGTCGCGTCTGCCGGCCGAGCGTTTTCGCGAACAGCGTTTCGGGCTCGACCTGGAGCAGGGGCGCTACGCCGAGGCTTCCTTACAGGCGAAGGCGCTGATCGCGCAGCCGGAAGGCTATCGCCTGCTCGATCCTCTCAGCTATCGGCTGTTGGAAGCCGGTGCGTTCACTGAGGCTAAGCAATTGTTGCTGGATGCCTATCCGTTTGCCGGCAACTCGCATGCGGCGGCCTTGTTTGCCCGCTTGGCCGTATTGGCGCAGCAGCAGCCAAGCTGGTTCACGGCGGACGATCGCGAACGGTTGCGGCGCCCATTGGAGAGCATGCCGCTGCGCATCGAGCAACTGCACATTCTTGGCGCGCTGCACGATTGCGATGGCATTCGCCAGGTCATGGCTGATCTATCGCCGGATTATCCCGCCAGCTCGTGGCGCCAGCTCGGCGACTGCTATGGCAGCGAGCGGCCCGGTCTGGCCGAATACGCCTATGCGCAAGCCGGCAGGCAACAAAGCGATAGCGCCACCATGCGAGCGCTGGCTTATCAGGCCTATGGCGCGCAAGACTACGAAACGTCCCTGCAGGCGTGGCGTGCGGTGCCGCCAGCGCACATGCAGCCGGCGGACCTGATCGCCGCGGCTACCACCGCGCTCACCATCCATGAAACGGCTGTGGCGCGGTCATGGCTGGATACCTACGCAGCGCAAGGCGGAAACCAGGACGGTACTTACTGGTGGCTGCGTGCCCAGGCCGATGAACCACATGATCCGGCGCTGGCGCGCAACGATCTGGAAAATGCCGTGGCCCTGCATCCGGATGCGCGTTACTACGCCCGCCTGGCGGCGTTGCAAAGCCAGGCGGGCGATGCATCGCAAGCGCTGGCGTCGCTGCAGCGGGCCAGCATGCTTGCGCCCGGCGACAGCCGGCTGGCCGCTTCCCTGGGTTACGCCTATCTGCAAGCCGGTGCGCCGGACCAGGCGGTGCTGCAATTCGAGCGGGCGCATCAGGCCGATCCACAGAACGCGGCACTGACCCGCCAATTGCTGTACGTGCACCAGAAACTGGGCGATACCGCGCAGGCACGCTGGTATGCCGCGCAGGCGATCGACCAGTTCGATGTTGCCGGCGAGCCGGCGACGGATGGTGCCGGTGCCGACACGCGTGACCAGGACGATCAGCGCTTTGCCTTGCAGCGGTTGCACGAAGACCTTGGCCGCAAATGGAGTGTCAACGCGGACATGTCGCTGGGCGATACGGTGTCCTCGGCGGCCAACACGGTGGCACCTGGTGTTTCCTACCGCAGCTACGCGCAACTGGAAGCGCAATATCGGCTGCTGTCCGGCGCGGATACCCATACCTTGGCCGCCTACGCGCGCCTATTTGCCGGCAGTGGTGCCACCGGTTCGGTGTGGCCGGTGCATGCGACGATGCTGGGTGTGGGGCTGCACTGGAAACCGCTGATCTCGCAGAACATCGTGTTGTCGGTCGAACAGCAGACGCCGGCCGGCAATAACCGTGGCACGCATAACGACACCATGCTGCGCGCCAGCGGTTCATGGTCGTTCGGTCCCAAGCTCAGCGATGATTGGCATGCCAGCGGATGGGGCTGGTTTACGCAAAACTTCTACGTCGATCTGGCGCATTACCTGCGCGCCAAGCAGAGTGTGTTCACGCTCGACTACCGCTTCGGCCTGCAAGACAAGCTGGTGCAGGGGCAGACCGTCGAGCCCTACGTCCATCTGCAGTACACCGGTATCGACCGTGCGCAGGGTTTGGGTTACATGCGCGACGGGCGTGTCGGGCTAGGCGTGCAATGGAACATCTGGTTTGGCCAGACGCATTACGATGCTTATCCGCACCGCTTCAGCGTGGCGCTGGAAGGGCAGCATGCATTTACCAGCTACCTGCGTGAACGAAACGCCGTGTTCCTGATCATGAGGGCGCAATGGTGAAACGCATCCTGCTACGGTTGATCGTTGCGCTGGGCCTGCTGGCGCCGCTGCTTGCCTGCGCATCCACGGCGATCATCTACCAGCCGCAGCTGCGCGATCGCGACGTCGCGCAGGTACAGTGGCCGGCGTTGTTCGGGCAATTGCGCGGACAGGGTTTCGATACGCTGGTGCTGCAGTGGACGGCCTATGGCGATGCCTTCGCCGATCCGCAAGGGCACGCATGGCTGCTGCAGCGTGTGCGCGAAGCGCGCGCTGCCGGGCTGCGCGTGGTGATTGGGCTGGATAGCGATCCTGCGTTCTTCCAGCGCCAGCAGGCGTCGAACGCACAGCTTGGCGATTACCTGCATACGTTGTCGCGCCGCAACGGTGACCTGGCGCGCCAGTGGGTGGATGAATTGGGCGCAGACGCGGTAGCCGGTTGGTACCTGCCGATCGAGATCGACGACAAGCGTTGGCGCGATCCGGACGCACGCAAGCCATTGCAGGACTATCTCGCCTCCGAACGCCGCCAGCTCGACCGCATCGCGCGGCGGCCGGTGTACGTGACGTCGTTTTTTGCGGGAAACATGGCGCCGTCGCGTTACGCCCAACTGCTCGATGACGTCCAGCAAAGCGGCGTGCACGCGTGGGTGCAGGACGGCGCAGGCACCGGCCGCCTCGGCGAGGGAGAACGCAAACTCTATCTCGATGCAGCCAGCCAGTGCTCGGCGGCCCACGCACGCGGCGTGGTGTTCGAGATTTTCCATCAGACCGGCAATGACCAGGCGTTCAGCGCGGTTCCCTTGCCGGCGGCCCAGGCCCATGCAGCCTTGGCGCAACGAGCGCCATGCCAGGGCGACAGCGTGTTTTTCGAATTGCGTTATTTACCGGCGTTGGCGGGGGTGATGCAGCGCTAGGATGCGCGAGATGTGGAAAAAGAACCCCAACATCGCCGTCGGCGATGTTGGGGAACCGGCATCGTTCTTCCTTGCACGCGTAAGGAAGAAGACCCGCGTTATTGCGGAACCTTCAGCGGCGCAACCGTCTGATCGAGCACGCTCCAATACGTCTTGGTGTACGGCACCATCTCTTCGGCGTAGTACCACCAGAAGAAGCCGCCGACGAACTTCGGATCGCTGAAGCTGTTCACCATCGGGTAGTAAGTCTTGATCAGGCTTGTCTGTACCGACGTGGGTGCGCCCGTGCTGGACGTACCGATTTCGCCGAAGCCTACCTTCGCGTTCGGGAAGATGCTCTCCAGTGCGCTGAAGTCCGAAGTCCACGACGGCGACAGCCCCGGGCAATCCTGGTAGGGGTAGTAGCTGAAGAGGACATAATCCGCGCTCTGGCGCACGCTGGAGGGCAGGAAGCTGGTCGGCCACGTCTTCCAGTAATCCTGCGGTTTTTCCCAGCAATTGTTGCCCTTGCTGTCGTCGTTGTAATACAGCGTCACTGCGGTTTTTCCGCCCACGCCCTTCACGATCGAGCTGGCGGCGGCGACCATCTGGCCGATCGCGGTTTCTTCGGCATTGACGGTGGCGTTGTTGCCGCTAGGGTTCTGCCGCAGCCATTCGCCATTGATCTCGTTGGCGATTTCCCACACGTCTACGGTGCCGTTCAACCCATAGACCAGCTCCTTGGTGCGCGCGGTGTAGGTGTTGATATCGGTCGGGAAGTAGTAGGAATCCATGATCTCGCCCATCACGTACGCGACCGTGTGCAGCTTGACCAGGGCAGGGTAGTACTGGGACGCGCTGGTGCCTGGATCGAACACGACGCGCACGGTCGGCCGATACGGCAGTTTGGTCAACGAGGTGATGATCGCGCTGAGATTGGACAGGTCGTCCAGTGTGACGCCGTAGATCGGTGCCTTGATCGGCGTTGCCTGCGCGTTTGCGTTCGACGATAACGGTGCGCTGGCGGCGAAAAGTGCGAGGGATACAGCAAGTGGAGCAAGAAGTTTTTTCTGAACGGTTGCAAGTAGTTTCATTGATTCACATTCATATGCTTTGGTGTTCCTTCACCTGATTTGAGTAGTGGCGATAACGCGAGTTTTTGCCACGACATGACGGCGGCGCCGCAAATAAACGATGCGGAACCGGGCTTGGTCGTGCTTTTCCGAGCACCCATGAAGGTCGTCCGTAGAACGGCCTATCGTCTTCCCCTGAGCGCCGAGACGCGAAAGATGATGCAGCAGCCGTTTGAAGCCAGCGAAGACATCCAACACGGCAGTGATGCCGTATCCCGGCCGACTTCTCTCGTGGAGTGAAGCGGCGCGGTACCAATCCTGGGAATGACGCACCTGGATTTCGCTGGCTGGTCGAGTCTAGCGTTCGTGTGTTCAGTGGCATCAAAATTTGGTTAGGTCGGCGCCTCGATGACCGTTTTTGGGATTTGCGTCACAAAACGTTTCTTGAAAAAAGTTGCTGAAACCGTTCAGCAGCCAGCCAGGCGGCTGTGGTAATCGCGCTGGCATTTCGGGCAACCATCCCCAGATCGTGGCTTCCTCGCCAAAGGCCTTCGCATGATTCCTCTCTCCGTACTCGATCTGGCCCCCGTCACCGAAGGCAGCACGCCGGCGCAGGCGTTCGCCAACATGCTCGATCTGGCGCGATGGACCGAGCAGCTCGGCTATCACCGCTACTGGCTGGCCGAACACCACAACATGCCCGGTATCGCCAGCGCGGCGACGGCGGTGCTGATCGGTCACGTGGCGGGCGGCACCTCGCGCATCCGGGTGGGGGCAGGCGGCATCATGCTGCCCAATCACGCGCCGCTGCAGGTGGCCGAGCAGTTCGGCACGTTGGCGTCGTTGTATCCGGGGCGCATCGATCTGGGCCTGGGCCGCGCACCGGGTACCGACCAGCCGACCGCGCGCGCATTGCGGCGTTACTACGAAGCCGCCGAAACCTTCCCGAACGACGTGCAGGAATTGCTCGGTTACTTTGCGCCCGCATCCGCTGCGCAAGTCGTTCGCGCCGTGCCGGGCGCCGGCATCGATGTGCCGGTATGGCTGCTGGGCTCGAGCCTGTTCAGCGCGCAACTTGCCGCCGCACTGGGTCTGCCGTTTGCGTTCGCGTCGCACTTCGCGCCGGATGCGATGGACGAAGCGCTGATGCTCTATCGCCGCGATTTCAAACCTTCCGCGCGACTGCACGCGCCTTGCGCCATGCTCTGCGCCAACGTGGTGGCCTGCGAAACCGACGCGGAAGCGCGGCGGCTGTTCACCACCCAGCAGCAGAGCTTCGTGAACTTGCGCCGTGGGCGCCCCGGTTTGATTCCGCCGCCGATCGACGATATCGAAAGTTTCTGGTCGCCGGCGGAAAAACACATGGTGGAACGCGCTTTGGCTTGTGCCATCGTGGGATCGCCGCAGACGGTACGTGAAGGGTTGTCGGCATTCATCGAACGGCATCGGCCGGACGAGCTGATGCTGACGGCGAATATTTTCGATCACGCGGCGCGCAAGCGGTCGTTCGAGTTGGCGATGCAGGCGGCGCCGGAGAAGATGTAGGCCGTGGATGGAGCACCGGCTCTCTGACTGCAGGCCGCATTTGCAGGCGGCCGTCAGCGAATAGGGACTACGGCCGGCAAGCGCAATCGTATGCAAACAAGGTATTTTGCTGACCTTGCTGCCCGCCAAATACCGATGACTTCCAGGCGCTGACGTTATTTGCTTTGCACCTCGCGACGCATTTCGCGTCACCCAGGGAAGCATCGATCATGAGGATGGGCAAGCACGGGGACCCCACCACCATTCACGGCGTTGTCATCGCCGTACTTTCGGAGCTGCACAACCAGGATCTGCGCCCGGCCGTGGCGGGCGCAGATAGAAAAACCATGTGGCCTTTACCTACTCGCTCCGGCCCGCTACGGATGATGTGGGGTGGAGGAGCCAGGTCATGACGTTCTTCTATCACATCGTGGAGGATGACCCGCTCGACAGCGGTTCTGGCAGCAGGGTTATTCAAGGAACGCCCCAGTGCACCATCGAAGGCCACGATGGGCGTATGCGCAATCAGACTTTTATCGGACATCTCGCCTATTGCGGGGTATGCCAGAGCACCGGGAAAATCGTGCAGGGCAACGGAACGCCGCGCGACAGCTTGCGCATGTACGACGAGACCATCCAGGCACGCGAAGCGGTCGAAGGGGATATCGTGCTGTGCAAGTGCGAGCGCCCTCCCAAACTCATCGCTGTCCATGGGCGGCGTTCGTATATTCACGACGTTAGCGCAGCGAAGGTCGACGTCGTCGGTGAGGGTGCTGCTTTTACTCTCACCGCGCTTGCGGCGAGGAGCGCTGGCGCGCGCTACGCGTCATCCTCCGACCTTCAGTCGCGCAACGAGCGGCACAGGGCGAACGAGCGCCGCTGCGCCCTGCGCATCGGCGTGTTCTTCGACGGCACTGGCAACAACGCCGGCAACACCGACCTGTTCGCGCAGTGCAAGGCTTCCAGCGGCGATGCGCTCGGGCAGAGCGCGCAGGAACAGCAGGCCATCGCCGCGCATTGCGAGCCGTACATGCTGAAGGAGCGTTCCAGCTACGAGGGCGGGTATACGAATGTGTGGCGGTTGTATCAGTTGTATCGGGACAGCGCCACGACGGGGTTTAACGAGGCAGATAGCGAATACTTCATCCCGATCTACATTGACGGTATCGGCACCACCGCAGGCAAGCCCGACACGCTAATGCCCGGCTACGCCTTCGGCACCGGCGAAACCGGCATGCTCGAACGTGTCAAGCACGCGATCACGGTATTGATTCCCAAGCAGATGGAGCTATTCGGTCAGCGCCATCCTGATGCCGCCATCGAAGCGATCGAATTCGACGCCTTCGGCTTTAGCCGCGGCGCGGCGGCGGCACGCCACTTCGTCAACGAGATCAACCGCAAGCGGCAAGGCCCGCTCGCGTCCGCCTTGCCGGCCAGCGCTGCGCGTTTCACCGACGCCTTCGACGCCGATCACGACGTCCGCGTCGGCTTCGTCGGCCTGTTCGATACGGTGGTGTCGTACGCCAGCCTCGCCGACGGCTTCAACGTGCGCGCCGGCCATACCGGGTCGCTGCGGATCGGCCTGCCTGCCGGCTGCGCCCGCAAAGTAGTGCAGATCGCCGCGCGCGACGAACACCGCGCCAACTTCATGCTCACCACCGTCGTGCCCCAGCATCAGGAGATCCCGCTGCCCGGCGTGCATTCGGATATCGGCGGCGGCTACCGCCACCGCGAAGAAGGGCCGCTGATGCTGATCGAGCCGGTGCGCCACGACGAGCCGCTGGGCGCGCTGCCCGCGCTACGCAACGACCTCTCGCAAAGCCGGGCCTGGCGGGAAGTGGCGCAACAGTTGCCCGCGTGGAAACAGCGGCTCGGCGGCATAGATATCGACACCTCCACCCCGCCCGACAAGAACGGCGAGCCCGCCCAGGCGCTGACGGTCGACGCCTGGCTGGTGCTGCAGCACCGGCAGCAATCGCACCAGAGTGTGGTGAAGCAGACCCTCCCCACCGTCTACGCCACGCTGCGCCTGAAGCGCTCGATTGAGGCCAGCTACCAGCTGATCGCGTTGCGGATGATGCATAAGCTGGCAATCGATGCAGGGGTAATGTTCAAACCCGTTCCCAACGATCAGGCCCATCGTCTGCCGGATGAGCTGCAATCCGTCGCCACCAAGCTGCTCGCGGGCCAGTTGCTCGATGCGCAGGAACAGGCACTACTGGCACGCAAATACCTGCATCAGTCCGCGCACTGGAACATCCTTGCGGGCAAATACCAGCACAGCGGCATTTCGCTCGACCTGCTGTACCCCAACCGCCCCGAGCGCGACGGACAACGCAAAGTGCTGCCCAACCGATGAAGCGCGCCATGAAGCCCCTCGTTTGCCTGGCGACCGCTCTGCTTGCCGGCTGCGCGGCGCTGGGCAGCCCGCGCACCGGCCTGCCTTATGACGCCTGGCGGCTGGGTTTCCTGGCACCTTCGTACATGGAGGTATGGCTGGAAACCGCCGACGTGGAAGACGTGCAGGGGCGCATTTTCCATGGCGCCATGTCCGGCACCGTCGCCATCAACTACAGCGGCGATCCCACTGGCTGGCCCCAGCCGGTGGGTTGGGGAAAAGGCCGCAATATAACGGGTGGCGCTTTACCTCAGCGGATATACGTCCGCTGGCAATCGCTGGCCGAACCGCAGACCTATCGCGCCGTGTTGCACATTCCCGCATCGGCACGCCAACGGATGCGCGAAAAGGCTCCATCGATGCGTCCGCCCATCAAGTACGAATATCAGGAAGCGCTGGCGATCGGCTTGGCGCCGGGCGGTTGGATCAGAGCGTGGGTGATGAGCCCGAGCAGCACGCCGGTGGAAATCCTTTGCCAGAAAGCCGAGATCGAGCCGAAGGGCCCGGATGAGGGGCGCAATCAAGGACAGTATGCCTATGCGTTTGACCAGCTCGAACCGGCGGCGCAGCGGTACATCACTTCTCACCCCATTCCTTACGAATCTTGGAAATGCCCCGCTGCAACAGCATCAGTCCAATGAGCGGGGGACGCTCAACCTGCTGTATCCCAACCGTCCCTAACGCAACAGGGAACGCAAGGTGCTGCCCAACACATGAGATACCTCTCTTATAGCCTCGTAGTGCTAGCGGGTTGCGCGCTGGTGGGTGCAACACCGACGCGGCTTCCTTACGATTCGTGGTACCTGGGCTTTCGCGCCCCGCGCTACATGGAGGTATGGTTGGAAACCGCCGACGTGGAGGATGTGCGCGGTAGGGTGTTTCCCGGCGCCATGTCCGGCACGGTGGCGATCAGCTACAGCGGCGAGGCCGGTGGCTGGGGCCAGCGCATTTCCATGGGCGCAGGCCGTGATGTTACGGGCGCGGCCCTGCCCAAGCGCATCTATGTGCGCTGGCAATCGCTGGTGGAACCGCAGACCTATCGCGCCGTGCTGGATATCCCGGAGTCGACGCGGCGGCTGATGCTGAGCAAGGCGCGCTCCACCACCGTGCCGGTGGTGGAGGAATACCGCAACATCCTCACCATCGCCTTGGCGCCCGGCGGATGGGTCAAGGCATGGGTGAAGAGTCCGGGCAGTAAGGCGGTGGAAATCCTGTGCCAGAAAGCCGAGATCGAGCCGAAGGGCCCGGATCAAGGTAAATACGAAGGACGGTACGTAACGCTTGGCCCAGAGTCGAAGGAATATCTGCGGCTTCATCCGGTTCCCTACGATTCCTGGAAATGCCCCTCTGCAACCGCGTCAGTCCTATGAGCGGACACGCTCAACCTGCTGTACCCCAATCCCGAGCGCGATGGGCAACGCAAAGTGCTGCCCAACCGATGAAACGCGCCATGAAGCCCCTCGTTTGCCTGGCGACCGCTCTGCTTGCCAGCTGCGCGGCGCCGGGCAGCCCGCGCACCGGCCTGCCTTATGACGCCTGGCGGCTGGGTTTTCTGGCGCCCTCGTATATGGAGGTATGGCTGGAAACCGCCGATGTCGAAGACGTGCATGGGCGCATTTTCCCTGGCGCCATGTCCGGCACCGTCGCCATCAACTACAGCGGCGATCCCGCCGGCTGGTCCCAGCCGGTGGGTTGGGGAAAAGGCCGCGATATAACAGGTGCCGCTTTACCTCAGCGGATATACGTCCGCTGGCAATCGCTGGCCGAACCGCAGACCTATCGCGCCGTACTGGACATTCCCGCATCGGCACGCCAGCGGATGCGCGAAAAGGCTCCGTCGATGCGTCCGCCCATCAAGTACGAATATCAGGAAGCGCTGGCGATCGGCTTGGCGCCGGGCGGCTGGATCAGGGCGTGGGTGATGAGCCCAAGCAGCACGCCGGTGGAAATCCTGTGCCAGAAAGCCGAGATCGAGCCGAAGGGCCCGGATCAAGGTAAATACGAAGGACGGTACGTAACGCTTGGCCCAGAGTCGAAGGAATATCTGCGGCTTCATCCGATTCCCTACGATTCCTGGAAATGCCCCGCTGCAACCGAGTCAGTCCAATGAGCGGACGCGCTCGACCTGCTGTATCCCAATCGTCCCGAGCGCGACGGGCAACGCAAAGTGCTGCCCAACACGTGAGATACCTCACGTACGGCCTTGTTCTGCTGCTCACTGGCTGCGCGCTGGCGGGCGCAACGCCAACGCGGCTTCCTTACGATTCGTGGTATCTGGGCTTTCGCGCCCCGCGCTACATGGAGGTATGGCTGGAAACCGCCGACGTGGAGGATGTGCGCGGTTGGATTCTCGCGCCAGCTCAATGATTGATCCGCTCCAGCGCAACGCCTTTCGTGGAAGGCCCGAACACGCCGATGACGGTAATACCCACCACCATCGCAATGGCCACGAACGTGGCTACCGCAAGCGCACCACCAAGATTGAGGAAATACCCGATCGCAAGCCCCGCAAACGCGGCGGCGAAGCGGCTCCATGAATAGACGAAGCCGACGGCGCGGGCGCGAATGCGCGTGGGATACAGCTCCGCCTGATAGTTGTGATAAGCGTAGGACATGATGTTGGCGGCCAGCGTGAACACCACGCCCAGCGAAATCAGCAGTACCGGTGAATTGGCATGCGCGAAGCCGAGCATCGCCACGCCCATCACGGTCAGGCCAAGAATGATCTGCGTTTTCCGCTCCAGGTGATCGGCGAACCAAGTGCCGAGCAGCGGGCCGAACGGATTGGCGATGGCGATGATGAAGGAGTACTGCAGGCTGTGCGTGATGTTGATGCCGCGCGCGATCAGCAGCGTCGGCACCCACGCCGCAAAACCGTAGAAACCGATCACCTGCGCCATGTTGAACACCGACAGCATCAGCGTGCGGCGCCAGTAGTGCGTCGAGAAGATTTCACCGAAGCGGCCCGGTATTTCTTCCTCCGGCGTTTCCAGGTGCGGCGCCGGCAGCGGCTTGCGGGTATCTTTTGCGACGCGGCGCTCCAGATCGGTAGTGATCGTATCGGCCTCGGCGATGCGGCCGTGCAGGACCAGCCAGCGCGGACTTTCCGGTATCCGTTGAATGAGGAACCACGCCACCGTGGCGCCGGCCGAGCCGATCAGGACTACCCAGCGCCAGCCATCCAGCCCGAACGGCGCGGTGGGCACCAGCAGCCAGGCGAACAAAGCCACCACCGGCACGATGCCCAACGATACGAACTGGTTGAGCGAAAACGCGCGCCCGCGCAACGCCAACGGGGTGAGCTCGGAAATATAGGTATCGATGGTAACCAGCTGCACGCCGAAACCCACCCCGGCAATGAAGCGCCACAGGTTGAGCAGCTCGCCGGTGTGCTGAAAGGCCATCACGGTGGTGCTGCACACGTACCACACCAGTGACCAGGTAAATACCGGCCGCCGGCCAAATCGATCGGCCAGATGGCTGAAAAACGCCACGCCCACCCACAGGCCCGCGAAGGTGCAGAAGATGAAGGTGCCGACGCCCGCCACCTTGATGCCGGCCAGGCTGGCGAAGAAGCCGAGCGAGTCGGCCGAAAACAAGCCGGACTTGGCCATGCCCGGTGCGACGTAGCCGGTAAAGAACAGGTCGTAGTACTCGAACAAGCCGCCCAGGGAAATCAGCGCGATGATTTTCCACAACGTGGCCGACGCCGGCAGTCGATCGAGGCGGGCGGCGATCGTGGCCTGTGCGTCCGGCAGGGCGACCGGTTCCTTCTCCGCGACAGGAGCGGGATCGGGTGAAGGGGGTGTACCTGCCGATAACTTCATGAGGGCCTCGATGCGCGAGTGTGAGATGTGACTGTGCATTAAAAAACATTCCGGGTGGGCGTTGAATTTCAGCACGATCGAAAAGTGAAAGTTTGCCGGGACAATGGATGCACTGCTGCACGATGTCATGACCATAGAGCCGTTTCCTGTCGCGCTCATGAAAGCATCCTTAAAAAAATTTCAGATAAGCGCTGCGAGCTTGTGCGGCGCGTCAAGCAAGTGCAGGCATTCGGCGTAGACTCGAAAACGTCCGGGGAGGGCGAGTTTCGTCAATGAAAGTCTTGATCGTCGAGGACCAGTACAAGCTGGGCCAATTCCTGAAACGTGGTTTCAGCGAGCGTTCCTATACCGCGGAATGGGCACAGAGCTGCAAGGCAGCGCGCGATACGCTGGCCGAAGACAACTTCGACGTGATCATTCTCGATTTGGGCCTGCCCGATGGGGATGGGTTGGATCTGTTATGCGAGTGGCGCCGCTGCGGTTTCAACGAACCGGTGTTGATCCTGAGTGCGCGCGACACAGTGGACGATCGCATCGCCGGATTGAATCTCGGCGCCGACGACTATCTGCCCAAGCCCTTCAGCTTCGAAGAACTGCTCGCCCATGTGCGCTCGCTGATGCGCCGGCAATCGGCAGTCAAGAACACCGTGCTCGAGCATAAATCCATCAAGCTCGACCTGCTGAGCCGCACTGTGCGCTTGCGCGGCCAGCCGGTGGAGCTCACCAGCCGCGAATTCGCGCTGCTGGAAATATTCATGCAGAACGCCGGACGCACCCTGACGCGCTCCTACATTTCCGAGCGCATATGGCCCGGTCTGGTGGAAGACAATCTGCTGGACGTCTACATGAGCCGGCTGCGCGCCAAGCTCGAAGATGACGCCACGCCCATGTTCAAGACACTGCGCGGGATAGGCTACCAGCTGGTATGAAGTCGCTGCGGGCACGCATCAGCCTGTGGTACGCCATGAGTGCCACGATCACGCTGGTGGTGCTGTTCGTGGTCGGCTACCTGCTGCTGGAAAATTATATTCAGCGCGACCTGGACCTGCTCAACAAGACCGAATTCGAGCAGATTCGTGCGCGCCTTGGCACCGACTACAGCGCGCTCACCCCGCAGATCGTGGACCAGCGCATCCGCGAAACCACCAACTACGCTTCGGTGCTGTTCTACATCAACATCGACCAGCCGCCGCACGACATTCTGTTCTATTCCAACAACCTCGATGGCAAACCGATTCCCGACGTACCGGGCCAGCACGTCTACTACACCTCCGTAGCGGGCGTGGGCGAATTGCGCGTGGGCGAATTCATCATGCCGCCGTTCGACGTCACCATCGGTACGCCCACCCGGCAAATGCGGCAGAGCCTGGCGGCCTATGTCGAAGTGTGCGTTGCGCTGGTGGTGATCATGCTGCTGGCCAGCGGGCTGATCGGCATCGGCACCAGCCGCATGATCCTGCGTCCGGTAAGGTTGATCGGCGAAACCGCCAACCGGATCGGTTCGGACAACCTCGCCGAACGCATCGCCGTACCGCCCAGCGGCAACGACGAATTGTTCGACCTGGTGCGCTTGCTCAACCAGATGTTCGATCGCCTGGAAGCATCGTTCAAGCAGAGCCGCCAGTTCGCCGAAGAGGTATCGCACGAGCTGAAGACACCGCTATCGCTGGTGCGCCTGCATGCCGAGCGGCTGCTGGTGGAAGGCAGGCTGGAGCGACGCCATGAAGATGCCGTGCTGGTGCAGCTCGACGAACTGGCGCGCATCAACCAACTGGTCGACGAGCTACTGTTCATCTCGCGCGCCGAGGTCAACGGCGTCAAGCTCAATCTGGTCCAGCAGCGCCCGGCGTGCTTCCTGCACAGCATCGAGCCGGATTTACGCGCATTGGTCGAGCATCGCGGCCGGCGGCTGTGTTGTGCGCACGCGGGCGATGGCCTGGTGGCGATGGAAGAGAAATGGCTGCGCCAGGTGATCTTCAATCTGCTCACCAACGCCTTGCGCGTGTCACCGCCGAATGGATTGATCGCCTTGAAATCCATCATTGCCGAGGGAAGCTGGTGCGTCAGCCTGGAAGACGAAGGCCCCGGCTTGACGGAAGAACAATGCGAGCGCGTCTTCGATCGCTTCGTGCGCTTCAACGTACCTACCGGGGAAGATCACGGCAGCGGCCTGGGCCTCACCATCTGCCGCAGCATCATCGGGCTGCATGGCGGACGCATCCAGGCGCAGCCGCGCAAGGACGGGTCGGGCTTGAGGGTGAGTTTCGAGCTTCCGGTTCTATCATCGGCCACCGAGGCATTGCGCACGGTGGTGCCGGCGCTGATGAAGGCTTGAAGTGGAATCGGACACGTAGGCTGGGATGCAATCCCAGCATCGCCATGCATGAGAACGCTGGGATTGCATCCCAGCCTGCATACGTGACGATGCGAAAAAAGGGGCGAGAGACGGGCGATCCACGCAGGGGTTCCTGGGGTGGTACGTGAATCGCCCGCCTCGTCGCGGTCAAACTTCGGAGCCTGTCGGACTTTGGATGGCCGGGCTGCAAATCCACCTACGCGGCCCATATTTCCGTCGATTCTTGGCCCATAGAACCACTATGGGCCGGCGAATCGCCGAAAATCTGTCCTCGCGTAGTCGGATTTTCGCCTCGACCTCCAAAGCCCGAAAGTCTCCTAGAACTTGATCGTTGCAGTGGCATAGATCAATCGACCGATCGGCGAATATGTCGCTACGTCGGCGTTGTTATCGGTAAATGCTTGCGGTGAAAGCGGTGGCATGCGGTTGGCGATGTTGTTGACGCCCACGCCTACCGACCAGCCCTTGACGATGCCTTTCGAATCCAGATCCACGCCGTAGCCCACGCGCAGATCCCACGTCATGTAGCTGCTCACCGGAACGCGCTTGAGCGTGCTGCTTTCGGCAAAGACTACGCCGCCCGGGCCGATGTCGGTGACCGAGGACATGTAGTGATTGCCGATCGTGAAATCCCAGTGGCCATACTGCCAATCGGCGGTGGTGTAGAAGGCAAACCGCGGAATCGTGCCCTGTACGCCGGTGCCGTTGTTGGTGGCGAAGCCGGCGTAGTTGTAGAACTGCTGGCCGGGCAACGCCTGGAACTGGTACTTGAAGAACATGGCCCCGTTGGTGGAGAACGTGAACGTGCCGGCCTTGTCGCTGACGAAATAGTATTCCGCCGTCATGTTCGCCGAGCGTACATGCAGGCCGCCGAGATTGGTGAAGCGGTCAATCGCGTACAGGTTCAACGGATTGCCGCCGGAACGCAGATAGGCCTCCACTTGTCCTGGCGCGGTGAACGGCGTTGCGCCCGGCTGTCCCGGGAAATTGCCCATGGCCAGGTTGGAAGAGAAGGCCGATGCCGAGCCAAGCTCGTTGACGCTCTGCAGAATGTTGGTAAATCCGATGCCGCCCGGATAGCCGCGCTGGTCCACCGAGGAATAATCGATCGAGGCCGTAAGGCCGGGCAGGGCTTGCGGGGTGAAGGTGATGCCTACCGAGCGGGTCACGGCCTTGCTCGGTTTCAGCTGCGGATTGTTGCCGTCTTCGCCGTTGAACTGCAGCCCCGGTATGCCGAACACCGATTGAATGACGCCGCTGCCCACCAGTCGCGTATCGGTCGGGCCGCTCAACGCGTACAAGGTTGGCGCGGTGAATGAGCGGGAGAACGATCCGCGCAAGGTGATCTGGTTGTCGATCGGCTGCCAGCGGAAGCCGAACTTGGGCACCAAGGAATTGCCCGCATCGCTGTAATGCTCGTAGCGTGCGGCGGCAATCAGGTCGAAGGCATGGAAGCCCGGTGCCGACCAGCTCGAGCTGGTGATCGGTACGCGTATTTCGCTATAGGCGCTATCGACGTTGCGTCCTCGGGAGAAAGGATCGGCCGAGGTGCCGCCGATCCAGTTGTGCGCGGTGGGGCCCGTGTTTCTGCCGTTGATGTCGGTATAGGCGGAGAGCGATTCGCGCCGAGCCTCCACGCCGAAGGCGAAGCCGATCGAGCCGGCCGGCAGCTTGAACAGCTTGCCGACCACCTTGGCATCGAACGCATCCAGGCTGCTCTTGGCGTGAATCACTTCCGTGCCGTAGAGATTGGCAAGCATGGCCGGTGTGATGCCCGACGTCACCGCCAGCGGGTTGAGCGCCGGCTGGATGACGAACGGGCCGGTGCTGGAGAAGTCGGTTTGTACGCGGCTGTAGGCGCCACCGGCGACGGGATTGCCCTGTGCGTCATAGCCGCCTGCGACCGCACGCGCCACGTTGGGCGCGTAAATGACGTTGAACTGGTCCTGTTCTAGCTTGCTTTCGCTGTGGTCGATCGTCGCTTCCCAGTTCCAGTCGTGGGTGATGTCGCCACGCAAACCGGCGACCACCCGGAAGCCTTCCGCACTGTTGGTGAACCGCTGCGGATTGGGCAGGTAGCCGAACGCGATATTGTTGAACTTCGTCGTCAGTGGGTTATAAGGTGCGCCGGCCGGTAGCGATACGGTGGTGCGGATCGGCAGCCACTGGGTGGAACTCTTGGTGCGCGAATACAGAATGTTGCCGAAAGCAGTGAGCTTGTTGTTGTCCAGCAGATCGGCGGAAAGATTTGCGCTCAAACCCTTTTGGTCCTGCCGTTCCAGCAAGGTCTGGTAGGGCGATACGTCAAAGCCGTTGGCCACGGCGGTAGGTGTGGTCGCCAGATATGTACCGTTGGCGATCAGGCTGTTGACACTGGTGGCGGTCGCCTGCGTGCCGGTGGGATTGTTTTGCGCAGGGGAACTGAGGCCTGGAGCGAGAATGGCGCCGGGGAATTTGCCGTTCGCACCCACGGTTCCTGGTATGTTGGAAATGCGGCCGTAGAGCGGGCTAGTGAAACTGCGGGCATCCTGGGCAAGCGGCGATGTCCTCGATTCGCTGCCGGTGACTGTGATGTGCACGCCGTGCAGCGTGGTGCCCGCCACGAAATACCCGGATTTTTCGCGGTAGTTGCCGCTGGCGGCGCCGTATCGCACGCCCACTTCGGCGCCCTGGTAATCCTTCTTCAGGATGATGTTCACCACGCCACCGATCGCGTCGGAGCCATAGATGGCCGACGCGCCATCGGTCAGTACTTCGATGTGGTCGATGGCCGAGATCGGGATCTGGTTGACGTCGACGAAGTTCTTGCCGCCGATGCCATTGATGCCGCTGGTCGCCACGCGGTGGCCGTCCACCAGCACCAGGGTGTCGAGATTGCGCAGTTGCAATTGGGATCCGCCGGCCGTGTTCTGATTATTGTTGTTCGCGTTGCTGGTGCCGGTGTTGCTGCGGCCTGCAAACGAAGGGACAACCTTGCGCAGCAGATCGAGCACGTTGGAATTGACGCCGCTTGCCTTGAGCGAATCGCTGTCGACGGTGACGACGGGAACCACGACTTCATCCGGAGACACCGGCAAGTTGGAGCCGGTGACCACTACCGCCTGCAGAGTGGTGGGCTTTTGCTGCGAGCCGGACTGTTCCGTCGGGCTGGTGGAACCTGCAGAAGCACCCGGGTTTTGCTGCGGGGCATCGTCTGCGTACAGGGTGGTGGTTGCGCATGTCGCGCCCATGGCGATCAACAATGCGCCAAACAATGGCTTTACGGTCAAGCTATGCATAACGTCTATCCCTCCCCGGATGACACGTTAGCTACTGGTTCAATCGGCGGCCATGCAGTCCTGCGTTGATTCGAGTGAGATGCACGGCCGCCGGCCGCAGTTCATGAAATGTCGTACGTGTGTGTTGCCCGCTGCAGCCTTACGGATGCAGCGCGTACCACAGAATTTCCCCCCCTTTGTTGTTATCGCCCGGCGAGGCGGCGAGGTAGACGCGATTGAGCGGCTTCCACAACATGCCGGATTTGGCGCCCTTGGCGCTGGGCACGCGCGCCAGTTGCGTGTAGTGGTCGGCGTCGTTCTGCTGGTAGATGCCCAGGTATCCGTCGCCGCCCGGGATATAGATGCGTTTTTGCACGCTGTCGTAGAAAAGGCCGTCGGAGGTCGATGGCGAGTCGAGCGTCGCCACGGTCTTGCCGTTGTCGGTATCGAGCACGATCAGCTTGGCGGGCTTGCGCGTGCCCACGAACAGGCGATGATCCGCCTCGTCCAGGGCCATGCTCAGGTTGGTTTCCGCACCGGTCAGCGGCCAGCTGGCGACCACCTTCAGCGTTTTCTTGTCCACCACGTCGACGCGGTTCTTATCGGCGACGTTGACGAACAGATGGTTGCCGTGCTCCTCCGCGCGCACGGCTTCGACGTGGTCGGAATCGAAGCGCAGCTTGCGATACACCTTGCCGCTCAGCGGGTCGATCTCGTTGAGGAAGCACTCCTTCATATCGACGTCTTTACCGCCGCTGACGATATAAAGAAGATTGCTGCCCTTGTCGTATTCCATGGAATCGGCGCCCGGTTCCAGAGCGATGTAGCCGAGCACCTTGTAGGTGGCCGCATCGAGGATGCGCGTGCCGCCCTTGCCGCTGTCGGTGACGATCAGCCGATCCTGCGCGGGTAGATACAGAATGGCGTGTGGCGTGCTGAAAGTGTCGGTGATGGTCTTTTCATGCGCGCCGGTGTTGAGGTCGAACACTTCCAGCGTGCCGTGGTCTTCGGCCGCAAGCAGCAATTTGTTGCGCTTGGTGTCGACGCCGAAATGATCGAAATCGCCGGAGTATTCCGGTTTCCACGCGGTGCTGCGGCCGATCAGGGTGGCCGGGGCGGAGGACGCGCTGGCGGCGCCGGAAACCGGTTCCATCAGCTTTTCGAGCGAGGGAATCTTGGCCGCCATTTCATCGCGGATGGCGTAGCCCTGCTTCTCCAACGCTTTCTGGTCGTCGCCGGGCTTGTACCGGAAAACGACGCCGACTGCGCCGATGATCCGCTTCTTTGCGTCGAGCTGGCGCGTTTCGACTTCGAAACGGCTGCCGTTCACTTCCAGATTGGGAATGCCGGTCTTGATCGCGCGCAGATCGTCTTCATCCGCGGCCTTGCCGATGCGACCGATGCTGGAGCCGACGATCACGTTGGTCTTGCCGCCCGGCGGCGTGGCGTGGATGGCCAGGATGATCACTTCCGGATGCGCGGCCATGGTTTCGTCGACCACCTGTTGCGCCAGCGTGTTGGTCGGCGTAGTGGCGTCGTAGCGATAGGGCTGGGTCAGGTTGCCCTGGTTGGAGATGCGCCGCGCGAGCTGGTCGCGGATCTGCTCGGCCTTCTGCTGCAAGGCCTGCTTGTCGTCGCCGTTCTTGTACGGATAGACGATGCTGAGCGCGCCGAGCGTGTCGCCGGTGGTATCGAACAGCGGCACTTCCACTTCCAGCCGGTCGCCGGCCTTGTTGACCTCGACCAGCGGCTTGCCGCTGGTGACCACGCCCATGTCGTCCGAATCGGCTTTCTTGCCTATGCGGCCGATGTTGGAGGCGATGATCACATTGTCTTTCTGTTTGGGCGGCGTGGCATGGATCGCCATGACGATGATGTCAGGGTGCGCCGCCGTGGTTTGATCGACCAGTTCCTGCGCATAGGTTTTGGGGGTGCTCTGTGCGTACAGCGGCAGTGTCACAAGAGCAATCGCAACGGCGAGAGCGCGACGAATCATGGTGGGTATGTTCCCTGTTGGTTGGCAATGATGGCCGGCTCCTCATCGACGCAGCGCGACCTTGGCGTACAGATAGCCCTTTAACCTGACGCGTTCCTGTAAGGCACCTTAAGAATGATTAAGGTTGCATTGCAGCATGGGGAGCGATGTAAACGTTGCCGCATCATGCGGATGACATGCGTTTTTGGCGACGCTGGGATTGCATCCCAGCCTACATGGCTTTGCGGCCAGAGCTTGTTTACAACTAAATAGTACATTTATATAATATCTATAAATGTACCTCGTCGAAGCAGGAGCGACGACATGGCCGACTTCGCCACCACCGAACAACGTCTCGCCGTCACGTGCCGCCGCTACCCGGCGTTTCCGCGCCGCCCGGCCACCCTGGTGCGCCTGATCAAGCACATTCACAAGCAGCTGCACGACGAGGCCAATCTCACGCTTCGGCCCTACGGCATCAACCATCCGCAATACAACCTGCTGATGATGCTCTACGGCTCGCCCAGCGGTACGATGTCGCCGTCGGAACTGGCCGAAGCGGCGGGGGAGAAGTCCGCCAACATCACGCGCCTGACCAACGAGTTGTGCGACAAGCGATTGATCGCGCGCCATGCCAGCGCGGACGACCGCCGCAAGATCGAACTGAGCTTGACGCCACAAGGACAGGCCTTGCTGGACAGTCTGTTGCCGGACATCTGCACGTTGCTGGGAAAGCAGGGACGGCATCTGAAGGTTTCCGAGCAGGTCCAGCTCGAAAAGCTGTTGAAGAAGTTCCTGAGCGGGTTGGCTGACTGAGGCGAGCGCCGTCATGTCCGTAACCGAAGTCCAGGCACCCTCGTCCACCCGCGAAGCCATCATGGCGAGCCTGCGCGGGGAAACGGCTACCTGGCTGTTCGTGGCCAAGTCGCTGCTGGCCTTCTATCTCACCGGTTGGCTGGCGATGCGCCTGGCGCTGCCGCAGCCTTCCACGGCAGTGCTCACCACCATCATCGTTGCCAACCGGCAGACTGGCATGGTACTGGCCAAGAGTTTCTATCGTGCCATCGGTACGCTGGTCGGCGCGCTGGCGGGGTTCCTGATCGTGGCGTTCTTTCCGCAGGAGCGCGTGCTGTTCCTTTCAGTGCTGTCGCTGTGGATCGGCGTGTGCGCCGGCGGCGCCACGCTGTATCGCAATTTCAAATCCTATGCGTTCGTGCTGGCTGGCTACACGGCGGCGATCGTCGCCTTGCCGGCGATCAACAGCCCGCTGGAAGTGTTCGATTCGGCGATCTGGCGCCTGAGCGAAGTGCTGCTGGGCTTGATTGTCTCCGGTGTGGTGAGCGACCTGGTGTTTCCCAGCCGCATCCGTGACGACCTGCGTCGGCTATGCCGCGCCCAGTTCGCCAACTTCATCGATTTCGTGCAGCGTGCGATGTGCGGAAAGGTGGCGCGCGCCGATATAGAGAACGCGCACCTGCGCTTCGTGCGTGACGCGGTCGCGGTGGAAGACCTGCGCAGTTCGGTGATCTTCGAAGATCCGGAAGCGCGTGCGCGCAGTGGCCATATGCTGCTGCTCAATCAACGCTTCATGGCCGCCTCCACCACGCTGCAGACGCTACACCATCTGATCAACCGCCTGAAGCGCCGCGGGCATGAGGCCGCCGCCGGCGCGCTGATCGACCTGTACCGACCGTTGGCCGACGCGCTCGATGCGCCGATCGAAGCGGGCGCCGCGGCGCGCGTGCTGCTGCCGCGGATGGAGCACGCACGGCTGGCGATCAAGGCGCGCAAGGCGATGCTGCGCGCTGACATGGATTCCGCCTACGATATGCTCGATTTCGACACTGGCGCCACCCTGGTCGATCGCTTCGTCGACGAGCTCTGTGGCTATATCGAAACGGCCTCGGAGCTGCAGGCGCCGCGGCTTGCCGGCACGGTGACCGAGCGCGTGCGCTTCGAGCGCGGCAACGATTATTTCGGTGCCGCGCTGGCGATGCTGCGCACCTCGCTGGTCATGGGCGCGTTGAGCCTGTTCTGGATCGGCTCCGCGTGGCCATCGGGTGGGTCGGCGATGTTGCTGGCTACGGTATTCGCCGGCCTGTTCGCCGCCGCGCCCAATCCCAGCCAATGGGTGCAGCAGACTTCCATGGGCTTTTTCATCGGTATGTGCGCAAGCTTCGTCTGCCAGTTCTTCGTGCTGCCGCTGATGGACAGCTTCGGCTTGCTGGTGGCCGGCTCTGCGCCGTTCCTGATGATCGGCCTGGCGATGATGGCATGGCCTACCACGGCGCGCATCGGCGTGGGTTACTGCATGGGTTTTACCTTGACCCTCGCGATGCGCAACGACATGCATTACGACGTGGTTTTTTTCTGGAACGACACGCTGGCCCAATTGATAGGGCTGGCCGCCACCGCCGTAGCCTTCGTGCTGTTGCCGTCTGCCATCGGCAGCCCATGGTTGCGCACGCGCCAGCTGGAGCGTTTGCGCCGCCAGGTGCGGCTGGCCGCCACCGCACCATTGCCGGGTTTGCGCGCGCGGTTCGAAAGCGTCAATCACGATCTGTTCGGCCAGATCGTGGCGCAGACCGAGCGCGGCAGCCAGGCCTCGCGCAGCCTGTTGGCGTGGGCGCTGTCCGTGCACGAAGTGGGGCGCACCCTGATCGAGCTGCGCGACGACATGGCCGGCCGCCGCCTGCCCGAGGACGCGCGCGAAGCGATCGAACGCACCATCGACACGATCGCGCAGCTTTTCGACTATCCGCACGCCGATACCTACGCGCAGGCGCGCAGCGCGCTTGCCGCCACCACTGCGATGATCGAAGGCGACGAAGCCATGGCGCCGCTGCTGAGTCATCTGCACGTGTTGCGCCTGGCCATGCTGGACGAACAATCCGTGCTCGGTGCTTACATGCAAGCCCATCCCGCCGCACCAGGAGTTGCCCATGCCACGTGAAATCGCCATCGGTGGTGCATTGATTCCCGCGTTGCTGATCTGGTTCCTGCTCGCCGCGGCGCTGTTGCTGTTGTTCGACTGGGTGGTCGGCCGCTACGGCATGTACCGCTACGTGTGGCATCCAGCACTGTTGCGCATGGCGTTTTTCGTGTGCGTTTTCGGCGGCCTCGCCTTGTTGACCCTCTAAGCAGGGCAAGCTCCTTCATACACTTATGAAAAACACTCTCTACATCCGCATCGCCATCACCGCCGTCTTCGTGCTGCTTGCCGTGATCATCGGCTATGGCATGTGGCGGCACTACATGTACTCGCCTTGGACCCGCGACGGACGCATCCGCGCCAACGTAGTGCGCATCGCGCCGGATGTCTCCGGCCTGGTGACCGCGGTCAACGTGGTCGACAACCAACCAGTGAAGAAAGGCGAGGTGTTGTTCGTGATCGACCGCGCCCGCTACGCCGACGCGGTGGAACAGGCCAAGGCGAATCTCGCCGCCGCGCAGGCAGCCGTAACGGCCGCGCAGGCGAACATCGATGCGGCCAAGGCGGGCACCACGCAAGCTCAAGCCAATTCCGCCATGTACGAAGCGCAATCCAGGCGCCGCCAGGGCTTGAAGGACGTGATCTCCAGCGAAGACCTGGCCAACGCCCGTGCCACCGCCGACGCCGCGCGCGCCACCTGGGACAAGGCGCGCGCTGGCGTCGAACAGGCCACGGCGGCACAGCAGCAGGCGCAAGCTTCGGTGAAGCAGGCGCAGGCCGCGCTGGCGACGGCGGAACTCAACCTGCAACGCACCGAAGTTCGCTCGCCGGTCGACGGCTATGTCACCAACCTTTTGGTGCGCGTGGGCGACTACGCCAGTGCCGGCGCGCCGCGGCTGGCATTGATCGACAGCCGCTCGTTCTGGGTGGACGGCTATTTCGAGGAAACCAAGCTGCCGCATCTGCGCATCGGCGATCCGGTAGATATCCGGCTAATGAGCGGTGGCGTGCATCTGCGCGGCACGGTGGAGGGCGTGGCGCGCGGTATCGCCGGCGCTGTCGATCCCACGGGCGCGGATCTCCTGGCCAACATCAATCCCACCTTCAACTGGGTGCGCCTGGCGCAGCGCGTGCCGGTGCGCGTAAGCATCGATACCGAGCACATGCCGGCCGGCACGGTGCTGGTAGCAGGGCAGACGGCGACCTTGATCGTGCATCCGGGCGGGCACGGCGATGCGCTGGCGCAACGTCAGTGAGCGTGCCATGCAATTGAACATGTCTTCTCGTTTTCGCATCGCCTGCGTGTTTGCGTTCGGCACCGTACTCGCCGGCTGCGCCACGCCGGGAGGTTTGCATCCCACCGGCAAAACGCTGGACGCGGGCAGCCTCAAGAGCGAACAGAGTTTCGTCAACGTGCCGCTGAGCCCCACCGCATGGCCGGCGCAAGACTGGTGGAAGGGCTTTGGCGATCCACAACTTGGCGCGTTGATCGACGAAGCGCTGAACAACAATCCAGGCCTGGCCGAGGCCGAAGCGCGCGCGAAGCAGGCGCAGGCGATTGTCGATACGGCCTACGCGGCGCGTCTGCCGCAGGCGAGCTTGGAAGCGGGCGTAGAAGGCAGCCGCCTGTCCTTGAAGGACCCGATCTATCCGCCGTATGTGCTGGGCCATTTCGCCTGGGGCAAAGCCGTGTCGGCCAATTTCTCCTGGGATATCGACCTGTGGGGCGGCAGGCGCGATGCGTGGGAAGCGGCGCTCGGGCGTAGCCGCGCGGCGGATGTCGAGGCTTATGCGGCGCGCATCCAGCTTTCCGTCAACGTGGCGCGCGCGTACGTAGCGCTGGGCTACGCCTTTGCGCAAAAAGATGTTGCCGAAGGCGAATGGCAGCGCGCCTCGCAAACGCTTGGCTTCACCCGGCGCCTGGTGCAGGGTGGTTTGGGTACGCCGCAGCAGGAAGCCTTTGCCGACTCGCAAGTCGCCAGCGCGGAACAGCAAAAGACCCAAGCCGATCGTGCCATCGACGCCGCACGCAGCAGTCTTTCCGTGTTGCTCGGGCAGGGGCCGGATCGTGGCCTGAGTATCGCGCGTCCGCATCTGCTCGATCCGGGCCTGATCGCGGTGCCCGATACGCTGCAGGTGGACCTGATCGGCCGTCGCGCCGACCTGGTGGCCGCACGCTGGCAGGTCGAAGCCGCCGCCAAGGACATCAAGGCCGCCAAGACGCAGTTTCTGCCCAATATCAGTTTGAGCGCGATGGCCGGCCTGGTCGCGGTTGGCGGCAGCACCAACGTATTCCAGTTGCCGGCGCGCACGTATTCGGCGGGACCCGCGCTGAGCCTGCCGATCTTCGACGGCGGCCGCCTGCGCGCCCATCTCGCCGGCGCCGATGCGCGCTACGACGAAGCCGTCGCGCGCTACAACAGCTTGCTGATCGGCGCGGTGAACGAGGTTTCCGACCTGGTGTCGGCGCTGGCCTCGATACGCACGCAGATCACGCTCGAGCAACGCGCCAAGCAGGACGCGCAGAAGAGCTGGAACGATGCGATGTCCGCCTACAAAGGAGGCGTGAGCGGTCCGCTGACCCCGCTGGCGAGCCGCCAGCAACTGCTGCTGGTCGATCAGCGTCTGGCGGCGCTGCAGAGCCAGCAGGCAGATCTGTCGATCCGATTGATCAATGCGTTGGGCGGCGGTTACCGCACGCACATGAAGCGATAAACGTAGGTTGGGGTGCCAACCCCAACATCGTCATATTCATGCATCGCGATGTTGGGGTTTGCACCCCAACCTACGTAATGATCCCCTGCAACGGAAGAGGGATCCGGAACTCCTCAAAACTTATAAAACGCACTCACATTCACCTGATTCCCACTGGTCGTCACCCGATTCACGCCATTGGACGTGGAATTGAGAATCGCGTGGATCCACTCCAGCGCAAACGAGTAATCGCCCACGCTGTACTGCACGTTCGCGGCCACCTGGCGATCCTTCAGCAAGCCGGTGGCGCCGTGGTTGAGCCAGCGCATCACATCATTGCTGTTGGGTTTGCTGAAGGCGTAAAACACGTTCGCGCTCCAGTTCGGGGTGAACTTGTAGCCGCCCATCACATAGGCGCCGGTGTCCTTGATGTCGCCGAATTGCGAGAGGTCGCCGAAGATCTGGCCGATGCCGCGGCCGGTGTAGGCCACGCTCCGCAACACCCATTGGCCGGGCGTCCATTGACCGCCGACTTCGAAGGCTTCGCTGGCGAACTGGCGCTTGACCGGTGTCGCTTCGGTGCCGCCCACGCCGGCCAGGTTGATCTGGCTCCAGTGCGCGGCGGCGAACAACAGCCATTCCTTCGGTTGTTCCACGTGCAGCCTGGCTTCGATCTGCGGACGGAAACCGGCGTTGCCTGCGCTTAGATAGTTCACCGGCGAGCCCGGACCATTCCAGGTGCCTTCGAATGCGCCGACATCCAAACGCCATTGCGGCCCGGTCGAGCCGTGGTTGAGCGCCTGCGAGAACACGATGCCCGGGAAACGCCAACCGATGATGCCGCTGCCGTAACCGAGCGGGAAGGCGATATGGCTGAGCGAATTGGGCAGGTCGTCCAGCGGGAACATCAGATCCCATTGCTGGCCGATCTTGAACGAACTGCCGGTCAGCGGGTTTTCCAGCACCATGTAGGCCTGGCGCAGGCGTGGCAGCGGCTGCTCTTGCGAGTACGGTCCGGTGCCGTTGTTGCCGCCGAAGAAATCCATTTCCAGGTGTCCGCCGCCGACCCAGTCGCCGGCCACCTTGGCGCCAGTGAAATCCAGCCAGAAGCGCGTGTTGCGAACGTCCACGCCGCTGAGCGTGCCCTTGGTGCCCGGAATCGGATACTCGGCGTTCTGGCCATTGCCGAAGGTGAAGCTCTTGCTCTGCGAGAACGCCGTCGCATCGATAAAGCCATGCAGCGTCACCGCCACACCCGGCGCGCTGCTGAAGGTCGGTGCCTGCTTCTGCACCGCTGCCACAGTAGTTTGCACCTGGGCTTGCGCCTGCTGGGTCTGCTGGATCTGCGTCTGCTGCTGCGTTTGCTGGTTCTGCAGCTGGCTCAAGGCCTCGTGCAGTTGCTGCAGATCCTGCTGCTGCTGGTTGAGCTGTTGCTGCTGCTTTTCGACCAGCGCTTTGAGTGCCTTGATCTCCTTGTCGCGGCTGCTTTGCGCAAAGGCGGGCGCGGTTGCGGCCAGGCCCACTGCCGCAAGCGCCATAAACAGGGCATGTCGTTTCATGGGTGGCTCCTCCTCGCTATCGCAGGTTGGCCGGCCCCGGCGCACCGGTGGGCAGCACCACGCGCTTGTGACCGTCGTTGATGATTTCGGCTGCCGAGAGATAAAACGCCAGCAATGCCGTCAGCAGACCTACGTAGCCGCCTGCGGTGTGCAGGCCGGGCATGCCGGTCCATTCACCCGCCGCGAGCAGGAAAAAGGTGATCCACAAGGCCAGGAAAATAAGCTGCAACGCGCGTGCGGCGCGCAGCGTGCCGATCCACATGTAGAAGGTGAACACGCCCCACATGAAGAGATACCAGCCGACGAACGCGGCAGGCACTTTGTCGTGCAGAAACAAGACGAACAACGCGAACGACCACCAGAACGCGCCATAGCTCACGAAGGCCGTGGCGCCGAAGGTATTGCCGCGCGGCAGTTCCATCACGCCGGCGATCATCTGCGCCGTGCCGCCATAGGCCAACGCCACCGCCAGCACCATGTTCATGGCGTCGCCGGTGAACCAGCCGGCGTTGATCATGCTCAACAACCACGTCGTCAATGCAAACCCCGCCAGGCCCAGCGGAGCCGGATTGGAGAATCGCGTAGCAGCCTGTTCATTGCTCATGTCAGGAACCTCCCCAAAGAAGAAAATAGGATGGAGTGCGTGCTCCATGTTGCCCGCAGCGTGCGGCTCCCTGACTTCGAGGAACTATGCGGGGCGCTACCCCGCAGCGATGCGCAGTATGGTGGTGACGAATCCAGGTTCGGTTGCGATAGATCAAGCGCGGTGAACGCTGGCAAAGGGCGATCGCTCGTGGCGAGGGCTCACGCCCTTTTCGAATGAAACCCCTCCCTTCGATGCCTGGGCCATGCGCCAGGCTTCTGGTCCGCACCCTCTCCCCGCCAGGACATCCTGCCGAGATGCAGCACGGATGGCCGAACTTTACCGAAATGCGACAAAAAAAATAGATGTCCGGACGTCAATTCCACGTATGGTTTGAACTGCCGGCATCGCTTGCCTCGCCAACCTTTCCAGCAATGGCTCCGTAGGTTGGGTAGAGTCCCGGATCAAGTCCGAGGCTCTACCCAACCTACGGGGGCCTTTTCGCGTGCCCTAAGAATGCGGTTTTCGGCCAAGCGACGCCTGCACGGTGCGCAGATCATCCGGCGTGTCCACATCCACCACGTTGCCAGCAGCGAACAGTTCCACCCGTGCCGCTTCGCGTTGCAATACGGCGCGTGCGCCCTTCGGGCCGGACAGCGTCGCCAGGGTCGTAAAACAATCGCGAGGAAACAAGGCTGGCGGCCCTTGTACGCCGTCATGCGCGGTGGCCAATACGCGATCGGGCGCATGCCGATGGCGCTCCAGCATGGCGCGGAAAACAGCTGTACTGAGCAGGGGCTGATCGGCCAATGCGACCAGCGCTGCCGACGCATGCGGGAACATGCGCATCAATTCGTTCGCACCGGCGGCCAGCGAGTTGCCCATGCCCAGCTGCCAGTCTTCGCAGCGCACGACGCTGAGCGGAAGATCATCGAGCACGTCTTCCACCTCATCGGCATAAGCACCGGTCACCACGATAAGCGGCGCATCGGTATCCAGCAGCGCGCGCGCCACGCGCCGCACCATCGGTTCGCCGCCGATATCGGCGAGCTGCTTGGCGCCGCCGAAGCGGCTGCCTTCGCCGGCGGCGAGCAGAAGCGTCACGGGCGAGAAGGCCGGCATCAGTGGATGGCGCCGTCGTTGTCGCGCAGGTGGCCGCCGTTGCGATGGTTGACCACCGCCATGATTTCCGCAGCGATCGCCAGGGCGATTTCCTCCGGCGTTTCCGAGCCGATATCCAGGCCGGCCGGCGCATGCACGTGCATACCCTCGAGCGCGGAACTGCCGCGCATGCGCGCCACGCGTTCGCGCGAACCCAGGGCGCCGAGATAGGTCACCGGCGCATGGCGCAATGCGCTGAGATAGGCGATGTCCTGTTCCAGGTTGTGGGTCATCACCACCACGGAGCTGTGCGTGTCCAGCGCCACCGTATCCATCAGCTGCTGTGGCGTGGCGCATGCGGTGTGCAGACCCGTCGGCAGGTCGGCGGCGCGCAAGCGGGCCGGGTCGCTATCGACCAGCGTGGTGCGCCAGCCCAATGCACTGGCCAGGGGCAGCAATGCGCGCGCGGCGGCGCTGCTGCCGATCACCACCAGGGCATGCGGCGGGGCGATCACTTCCAGCAGCACGTCGACGCTGCCGTGGATGGATGGAAGGCTAAACGCATGCGCGCGATGACTGGTCGATGCGGATGCCTGCGCCATGATGGCCTGCGTCAGCGATGCATCGCCGATGGCGTCGTAAAGCACCTCATGCCCGTTCCATGCCCGTCGCCGCGGCATCACGGCCCGGTCGTTTTGCGCAAACAGCGTGGCCATGTGGATGATGCGCCGCTCGTCCAGGCAGCGCGCCAGGGTATCGATGAAGTCGGTATCATGGACCGCCAGCAGCGGTTCGATCAGCACTTCCAGTTCGCCGCCACAGCCCATTTCGATCAATACATCCAGCCCCGATTCGGCGTTGTAGCGCACCAGTTTCGGCTCGCCGCTGTCGATGATCTCCAGCGCGTGCGCCACGATGTCGCGTTGCGGGCAGCCACCGGAAAGTTCGCACACCACCTGTCCGTCGCCCAGCACCAGCATGCGCGTGCCGGGGCGGCGGAAGGTGGAGCCGCGCGTGCGCGTCAGCGTGGCAAGGGCGGCCTTGGATGTGCCGTTGCGATGGAGATCGCGCAGTGCTGCGATCAAGATGCTTAGCTCGTGGGCCGAATTCATCTTTGCTGTCGATGGATAAAGGGAGCAGAATCGCCAGGCGCGATGGTGTCATGGCTTTGCCGGTCGATGCCATCGCTTTGATGAGGGATGTATTGTTTGATCGGACCAGGATGATGATGCCAACCAATCGTCATTCCGGCGAACGCCGGAATCCAGTCCAGACATGCAGCGCGAAGCGCACTTAAAACAACGAAGTGTCCTTCGGACGCATTTTGTACTGGATTCCGGCATTCGCCGGAATGACGGTGAGGCCTTACGCTACATTTCCGAGAGTGAAACGAAGGTCGTCGGACTACAGCTTTTTTACGCAACATTTGCTCAGATATCGCGATACGCCGCGCAAACCATCGCTGCAGTATCAGGCAAGCGCTTCGAGCATCAGGCAGCGCACGCGATTCGCAATGGGGAGGTTCCATGCTGTCCTTGTCCATCAACGGCCAGAGCTACCCGGTCGACGTTCCCGACGAGATGCCGCTCTTATGGGTGTTGCGCGACGTCATCGGCCTGACCGGTACCAAGTTCGGCTGCGGTATTGCGCAATGCGGTGCGTGCACCGTGCATCTGGATGGCCAGGCGGTGCGTTCGTGCGTGCTGCCGGTCGGCAGCATCGGCAACCGCGCCATCACCACCATCGAGGCGGTGGGCAATACGCCTACCGGGCAGAAGATCCAGCAGGCATGGCTGGAGGTGGACGTGGTGCAATGCGGCTACTGCCAGTCCGGCCAGATCATGGCCGCCGCCGCGCTGCTGGCGCACACGCCCAATCCCAGCGATGCGGACATCGACGCGGCCATGTCCGGCAATCTTTGCCGCTGCGCCACGTACGTGCGCATTCGCGCCGCGATCAAGCAGGCTGCCACCGGCAAGCTTGAAATCCTGCAGACGATCGCACCGGAAGGAGCCGCGTCATGAGCATCGAACTTCCGTTGCCATCGTCGACCCCAAACGATCCTGTCGACCTGCGCCGCCGCCATGCGCTGAAAACCGGCGGCTTGGCGATCGCATTCCTGTGGTTGGGCGGCACGGGCGCCGCTTCCGCCATGATCAGTGCGCGCCGCCAGCCAGGCGATACCGCCGCCGCTATGGCCGATGGCAATCCGCCGTTCGCGCCCAATGCCTTTATCCGCATCGATAACGAAGGCCCGGTGCGGCTGGTGATGCCCAGTGCGGAAATGGGGCAGGGCGTCTACACCGGTTGCTGCATGCTGCTGGCCGAAGAACTCGGCGTGGGGCTGGACCAGATCAAGGTGGAGCACTCGCCGGCCAGCGACGAACTCTATGGCATTCCACTGCTGGGCGGGCAGATTACCGGCGGTTCCACCACCACGCGCGCGACCTGGTCGGTATTGCGCGAAGCCGGTGCGGTGGCGCGCAGCGTGCTGGTGAGCGCCGCGGCGGTGAAGTGGCACGTGGATCCGTCCACCTGCACGGTGGAGCGCGGCGTGGTGCATCATCCCAAATCCGGCCGCAGTGCTACCTTCAACGAACTGGCCGACACCGCCGGCAAGCTGCCCATGCCCGACAAGGTGCAGCTGACCGACCCGAAGGATTTCAAGCTGATCGGCAAGCCGATGCGGCGCGTGGATTCGCCGGACAAGATCAAGGGCGCCACCCAGTTCGGCATCGACGTGCGCATGCCCGGCATGAAAGTGGCCACGGTGGTGGCGTGCCCCACCTTCAACGGCAAGCTCGCCTCGCTGGACGACAAGGCGGCGCGCAAGATTCCCGGCGTGGTCGACGTGCTGCGCCTGGACGACGCCGTGGCCGTGGTGGGCGAGCATTTCTGGGCGGCGCGCAAGGGCCTGGATGCGCTGGTCATCGAATGGAACCGAGGCGAAAACGGCAACCTCACCACGCAGCAACTGCGCGACGCCATCGCCGACACCGCGCGCAACGGCAAGGGCATCGTCGCGCGCAACGATGGCGATCGGCCGCAAGGCACCGTAGTGCAATCGGAATACCAGTCGCCGATGCTGGCGCACGCGACCATGGAACCCTTGAACTGCACCGTGCACGTCACGCCCGAGCAATGCGACATCTGGGTCGGCACGCAGGTGCCGATGCGCGCCGTGCAGGAGTCGGCCAAGATCACTGGCCTGCCGGAAAGCAAGGTGATCCTGCACCAGCAGTACCTGGGTGGCGGTTTCGGGCGCAAGCTGGAAACCGACTGGGTGGAACAGGCGGTGGCGTTCGCCAAGCAGGTGCCGTATCCGCTGAAAGTGGTGTGGACGCGCGAGGAAGACATCCGGCACGACCGCATGCGGCCGATGTACCACGACGTGATTTCCGCGGTGGTCGACGCCAACGGCATGCCGGTGTGGTACGGCTATCGCACCAGCGGCGGTTCGGTGCTGGCGCGGTTCGCGCCGGGCGCAATGGGCAAGGACGGCCTGGACAGCGACGCGGTGGAATGCGTGGCGGAACTTCCCTACGACATTCCCAAGGGCCATGTGGAATGGATCCGCCACAACATGCCGCCCGGCATCATCGTCGGCTGGTGGCGCGGCGTGGGGCCTACGCACAACCTGTTCGTGGTGGAAAGCTTCATCGACGAACTGGCGCATCGCGCCAACAAGGATCCGCTCCAGTACCGCCGCGCGCTGCTGCAGAAGAACGCGCGTGCGCTGGGCGTGCTCAACCTTGCCGCCGAAAAGATCGGCTGGGACAGCGGCGCCTTGCCGCCGCGCGTGGGCCGCGGTATCGCGCTGGGTAGCCCGTTCGGCAGCCACGTCTGCGCCATCGTGGAAACCGAAGTCACGCCGCAGGGCGAAGTGCGCCTGCGCAAGGTGGTGATGGCGATCGATTGCGGCATCGGCGTCAATCCCAGTTCCATCGAAGCGCAGGTGCAGGGCGGTGTGCTGTTCGGTCTCAGCGCTGCGCTGTATAGCGGCCTCACCCTCAAGAACGGCGCAGTGGAGCAAAGCAACTTCAACGACTACCGCGTGCTGCGCATCAACGAAACACCGGTGGTGGAAGTGCATCGCGTGATCAACGCCGAGCCGCCCGGCGGCCTGGGCGAAGTCGGCACCGCCATTGCTGCGCCCGCGCTCGCCAATGCCATTTTCGCCGCGACCGGCGTGCGCTTGTACAGCCTGCCGGTCAACCGCGATCTGCTGGTGCAAAATCCTGACGCGCTCAAATCGGTGGTGACGGCTGCGGCACCGGAAAGGAGGGACATCGCATGAGACGCTTTGGGCTCATCGTGCTGATCCTGCTGCTGATCGGCACCGGCGTATACCTGTATTTGAATCGCCTCGATCGCGCCGAAGGCACCGCGCCCCCCATCGCCGGCGCGCCGCCTTCGGCCGAGGTGCTGGCGCGTGGCGAGTACCTCACCAAGGCCGCCGATTGCGCCGCCTGCCACACCGTGCCCGGCACCAACAAGGCGTTCGCCGGCGGCGTGCCGTTCCGCCTGCCGTTCGGCACCATTTACTCCTCCAACATCACGGCGGACGAAGCCACCGGCATCGGCAACTGGAGCGACGAGGATTTCCTGCACGCGGTGCGCGACGGCATCGGCAAGCACGGTGAACATTTGTATCCCGCGTTTCCGTATACCTCGTACACGCAGCTGAGCCGCAGCGACGCGCTGGCGATCAAGGCGTATCTTTTCAACCTGCCGAAGGTGTCGCAGCCGAACCGGCCGAACGATCTTTCCTTCCCCTTCAACCAGCGCTGGACGATCGGCTTCTGGAATGCGGCATTCTTCAAAAACCAGCGCTTCCAAGCGGATGCGTCGCAATCGCCGCAGTGGATCAGCGGCAAATACCTGGCCACCGCGCTGGGCCATTGCGCCGAATGCCATACGCCGCGAAACCGCATGTTCGCCCTGCAGCACGACCAGGAGCTTTCCGGCGAAGAACTGCAAGGCTGGCATGCCTACAACATCACCTCCGACAAGGTGCACGGCATCGGCGCATGGAGCGACGCCGAGCTGGCCAGCTATCTTGTCACCGGCCATGCCGATGGCAGAGGTTCGGCTTCCGGCCCGATGGCCGAAGCGGTGGACAACAGCCTGCGCTTCCTGCAACCGGCGGACACCGCTGCGCTGATTACGTATCTGCGCACCGTGCCTGCGCGCGAGGGCAAGCTTCCTGTCTCCGTCGATCCCAAGCCTGCCGCGGCGCTGGCGTCCAGCGACTACGCACCTGTGGACAATGCACACGCCGACGCCATGGGTGCGAAGTTGTTCGAAGGCGCATGCGCCAGTTGCCATCAGTGGAACGGCAAGGGCCAGCAGACGTCATACGCTTCGCTGCTTGGCACGCGTGCCGTCAATGACGTACGCGGCATCAACCTTACGCAGATCCTGCTACACGGCTCCAGCCTGCGCGGCGAACACGCCGACATTTTCATGCCCGGGTTTGGCGATGCGTATTCCAATACCGAAATCGCCGCGCTCAGCAATTACGTGATCGGGCACTTCGGCAACAAGCAGGGGACCGTGACGCCGGATGATGTGGCGGAGCGACGTAAGCAGTTGTAGTAATCCAACTCGGTAGGTTGGGGTGCAAACCCCAGCATCGCGATCGACATGCATGCCGGTGTTGGGGGTTTCACCCCAACCTACCACTCAGCTCTTGATCACCGGCTTGGACTCAGGCTTGTTCGCATCCGCAGCCATCTCCGGCTGCGCCTGCACCTTCTTGCCGCTGCCAGGCCTGGTCCATACCGCCACGTAATCCACCGTCATCGAATGGCCCGGTTCGGTTTCCGGGGTGGGCGTGGGTTTCCAGCCGGCCATCACGAACGAGAAGCCGCCGCCCATGGCCACATCCAGCAGCAGAAAATAGCCGCGCTGCTCGGTGAGTTCGCGCCAGGTTTCCGCCGGCAGCTGGTTTTCCGCCACCTGGTTGATCAGTTGGCCATCCACGAACCAGCGCATGCGTTCGGGCGTTACGCCGCGATCCCATTCGAAAGTGAAGGTGTGCGGGCCGGCGGTGCAGGCTTCGTGCGGGCAGGGGAGACGGGCGCCGATGCCGATCGGTTCGCCGCACGCGCCACCGGGGTTCACGCCGCAATGCAGGATGCCCCAGGCGGCGTCCAGCCCGTTCACGCTTTCCATGATGTCGAACTCGCCCGCCTTGGGCCACACCATGCTGCTGCGGAAGTTGCTGCCCAGCGCCCAGAATGCGGGCCAATAGCCGAGTGCGCTCGGGCCGGTGACGTCGGGCATTTGTATGCGCGCTTCCATGCGCAGCATGCCGCCGTTGGGCGCGGTGAAATCGTCGCGAACGGTTTCGATGCGTCCGGATGTCCATTCACCATTTGCGCCGCGCTGCGGCGTGATCAGCAAATGGCCTTTGCCATCCAGATGAAGGTTGTTCGGATCGCTGGTGTAGTTCTCGATCTCGGACGTGCCCCAGTTGACCGGGCCGCTCGGATACGCATGGCCGGTATCGATGCGCCAGTTGGCGGCCGATGGCAGGGAGCCGGCCGCGCCGTTGAAATTGTCGCCCCACTGCAACTGCCAGCCCGGTGGCGAGGGAATATCGATGGCTTGCGCGCCAGTGGCGAAACCGGCAAAGCCCACACCCAACGCGCAAGCTGCGACGATGGTGGTGGCGCGGGAAGAAATGTTTTTGATCTGCATAAACTACCAAGAGGGGAGCGCCCCTGTTGCAGCACGCTCCTGCGGTGCCACACCGGCGTGACCGGTTTGACGGATGGAAAACACGGAGGGAGGACATCCCCTGCACTGGTTTTTAATGTCTTCAGCGGCCAGAAGCAAATGTGAAGACAGGCAATCTGTCACGCAGGTCTCATTCCAGCATGTTTGCAAGAGGCGGCTGTGTGGCTGCTGGCAGCGAAACGCCGAGCAGTTTGGCGATGGTCGGCGCCACGCTCAGATTGCTGATGGCGCCGAGCTGCACACCACGTCGAATGTGTGCGCCCGAAGCAATAAAAAGCGCCTGCATGTCCGGATCGGTGTTGAGATAACCATGGCCGCCACGCGCGGGGTCGACGTTGGTGATCAACGATCCCTGCGTGCCTTCCATGAAGCTGTAGCCGGCCTTGGCGACCAGGTACAGATCCGGCGCCTGATCGGTGGAGCCAGGCGCGGGAAGGCCCAGCCGCTGCGCATCGTTGCCGGTGTAGACCGCCGCGACCCCGGGCATCTTCGCGAAATACGCCTGCAGCTTGGGCAGCAAAGCGGCGCGTTTGGCGTGGTCGCGGATGTAGAGCGAGGCTTCGCCACCTTCCGGCTGAATCCACACGCCGCCGCGATAATTGCCTTTTTCCTGATGCAGCCAGCCTTGTTCCACCAAGGCGATGTTCGGCCGAATGATGTGCGTGTAGTTGGTGAAGCCGTGATCGGAGGCGATGATGAACGTGATGCGGTCGAGCAGGCCGGCCTTGCGCGCCGCTTCGACCAGCCGCGCGATGTTCGCGTCCGCATCGGCGAACGCCGCATACGCCGGTTGCGATAGCGCACCGTAGCCGTGCTGCAGCGAATCGGTCTGCAGCAGATGGAACAGCAGCAGGTTGGGCGTATGCCGGGTGAGGATGTCGATGGCGGCATCGGTCCAGATCTGGTCGCGCCAGGCGGGGCTGCTGTCCTGGTTGCGCCAGTTGCCGAACCCGGCCACCTGCTCGCGCGTCACCAGGCCCTGGTCGGTCAGGTCGCGTGCAATCACGCCGTCCGCATCCGGTTCTTCGGCGAAGCTCCAGCGCACGTTTTTGGCTTGGTAGATCGCCACCCAGTCCACCTGGCCAGTGCTCATGCCTTTTTCCGCCAGCGCGTCGTACAGCGTGCGCGCGTGCACCCAATCTTCCTTCGGCGTCCAGGGCTTTACTTCGGGCATGCTGCCGTCGGCCGGGAAGGTGATCAGGCCGTTGGCCATCACGTGATGCTGCGCGGCCGTTACGCCGGTGATCAACGTGGTGTGATTGGGCCAGGTGACGGAGGGATTGATCGGCTGCATCGCATCGGCATACGCGCCTTGCTGCTGCAGCTTGCGCAGCGTGGGCATCGGCAGGCGCGGGTCCTTCAGGGCGCGGGCAGGGAAACCGTCGATGGTGATCAGCACCACGATGGGGCCGTGCGTGGCGGCGGTGCCATCGTTGGCAAGCTGCGCGGACTGGCCGCGAACGGGCGCGGCAAGCATCACCAGCAACGTGAAAGCAAAGGCGAGAAATGTGCGCATGACGACGATCGTAAGCCGTAGGCCGTAGGTTGGGTTAGCGAAGCGTAACCCAACAATATGGCTCCAAGATGTTGGGTTACCCCCGGATCAAGTCCGGGGTTACCCAGCGACGGCTTTATGGCACCTGGATCGTTTCCCGATGCTCCACCTTGTCTCCCTCCGCAGTGAAGCTCAGCTCATAACTGCCGGGCCGCAAATAGAGATCTCCCGAAGGGACCGCTTGCGTGCTGCCGTATGCCGCCAGGCCCGAGATGGATACTGCCATCGGCGTTTGATCCAATAGCAGCCGGTCGGCCGCAATCGCGTCCGGCCCTTCGTTGCTGTAACGCGCTTCGATCAGGCACGGATAGTGATCGCGGCAGCCGTCCCCGCTCACCAGGTGCGCCTCGCGCAATCCCCACAAGCTTAGCCAGGTGGGACGCTTGCGTTCCAGTTTTTCCGGCGGGAAAAAAACCGTGACGTCGTAGGCAGGACGCAGCGACCACGGCTTGCCTTTCGAGTCGACGAACACGATCGGCTCCGTCGGCTTCTCCTGCTGCATCGCCGCCGTGTAATACGGGTGATCGCCATTGCTGTTGGGATGTGGGTACATCGCCGTCTGGTCGATGGAAAGCATGCTTGCGTCGGTAAGTCTGGCCAGATGTTCGGCCATCGATCTTCCGCCGAGATAACTGCCGGATTTCACGATATGATCGAAGCCGGCGTTGATCACCAGCCGTGCGTGCGGATCTTTCGCGAACACCCGTTCGTAAAGATGGCGCGCCTGTTCGGCTTCGCGTGCGTCGGGGTTGGACAAATTCGACGTCGCTTCGTACGCAATGACCTTGAAGCCGAGCTTCAGCGCAGTGCGCACCATTTCCCCGTAGATGGGTTCTTCGGTATAGAAGCCGCTGTCGTGGGTGGGATAACCGCGCGCCTGCAGGCCAGTGTCGCTTTCCATCAGCGTTTCGGCGGCGAAGTAACGAAAGCCTTGCGCATACAGCCGGCTCAGCAAGGGCACGGTAAGGCTGCGCGTCATGCCGATGTTGTGGGCTTCGTTGAGCAGCACCACCTGATAGTTCTTTGCCAGCTCGGGAATGGCGTCCAGCGCCGGCTGTGCCACATAGCCGCCTTGCGCCAAAGGCGATGCGTTGTCGCCCGGCTGCAGCGTCTGCCTGATCGTGAAGGCTCTCATTGCGACGGGATAATCGCCGATGTAGCTTGCGTACCAGGCCAGGTACTGCCCGAAAATCATGCGGAAGGCCGGGGAGTCGTCGTCGGCAAGACCTTGCATTAGTGCCCGGTATTGCGCCAGCAAACCTTTTTGCTGCTTCGCCATGAGCAGCAGTTTGTCGGCCTTGTCCTCGGCTGCGGCCTGTTGCGCCTGCCAGGCTGCGGCCGATTGCGCGATGGCGTTGACCGGCATGCTGCCCATCCACAGCAAGCATCCCAGCACGGCGGTGATACGGCGTATCGTCATGGCGTCCAGACCTCGCATCCACAGGGCCTTGGGCCATCATGCACTTGCCAGGGCCTTACCCCCAATAGCCACTTGTTGCGCGATGCAATAAGGCCACTTTGTTCGGCGGTGCTTCGCCTCGCAACGAAACGGCAACCGGAGTTTTGTGTATTCCTGCCTCCGCATACCTGGCCGATAATTGCGCCTTTCCATTCCAGCTTGCAGGAGCACCCCATGAAATCCCGCGCCGCCGTCGCCTTCGCCCCGGGCAAACCGCTGGAAATCGTCGAGATCGACGTGGCGCCGCCACAAGCTGGCGAAGTGCTGGTGAAGATCACGCATACCGGCGTGTGCCACACCGACGCCTTCACGCTGTCCGGCGACGATCCCGAAGGCATTTTCCCCGCAGTGCTCGGGCATGAAGGCGGCGGCATCGTGGTGGAAGTGGGCGAGGGCGTGGCCACGCTCAAACCCGGCGATCACGTGATTCCGCTTTACACGGCCGAATGCGGCAAGTGCAAATTCTGCCTGTCCGGCAAGACCAACCTGTGCCAGGCGGTGCGCGCCACGCAGGGCAAGGGCCTGATGCCCGACGGCAGCACGCGCTTTTCCTATCAAGGCAAACCCATCTATCACTACATGGGCACCAGCACCTTCAGCGAATACACGGTAGTGCCGGAAATCTCGCTGGCGAAAATCGACCAGCAGGCGCCGCTGGACAAGGTGTGCCTGCTCGGTTGCGGCGTCACCACCGGGATCGGCGCCGTGCACAATACCGCCAAGGTGGAAGTGGGTGCGACGGTGGCGGTGTTCGGCCTGGGCGGCATCGGCCTGGCGGTGATCCAGGGCGCGGTGCAGGCCAAGGCTGCGCGCATCATCGGCATCGATCTCAACCCCGACAAATTCACTCTGGCGCGCGAGATGGGCGCCACCGATTGCATCAATCCCAAGGATTACGACAAGCCGATCCAGGAGGTGATCGTGGAGCTCACCGACGGCGGCGTGGACTACAGCTTCGAGTGCATCGGCAACGTGGACGTAATGCGCGCGGCGCTGGAGTGCTGCCATAAGGGCTGGGGCGAAAGCGTGATCATCGGCGTGGCCGGCGCCGGCAAGGAAATCCGCACGCGTCCGTTCCAACTGGTTACCGGCCGGGTGTGGCGGGGCAGCGCCTTCGGCGGCGTGAAAGGGCGCAGCCAGTTGCCGGGCATGGTGCAGCAGGCGATGCGTGGCGAGATCCGGCTCGATCCGTTCGTCACCCATCGCCTGCCGCTGGAACGCATCAACGAAGCCTTCGACCTGATGCACGAAGGCAAGTCGATCCGCACCGTCATCCACTTCTGAGTACGTAGGATAGATCAGAGGCTCCTTAGGTCATGCTCGAACGCATCGAACATCGCGCCTGTTTCGGCGGTTGGCAGGACGTCTACCGGCATCGCTCGCGCGCGGTCGATGGCCAGATGCGTTTCGCCATCTACCTGCCGCCGCAGGCGGAAGGTCAAAGCGTGCCCGTGCTGTACTGGCTGTCCGGCCTTACCTGCACCGAGCAGAACTTCATCACCAAGGCCGGCGCGCAACACTACGCTGCCGAGCACGGCATTGCGCTGGTGGTGTGCGATACCAGCCCGCGCGGCGAACAGGTGGCCGACGATGCTGCCTACGACCTGGGACAGGGTGCTGGGTTCTATCTCAATGCGACCGTGGCGCCGTGGTCGCAGCACTACCGCATGTACGACTACGTGGCGCACGAACTGCCGGCGCTGATCGAGCAACACTTTCCCGTTACCAACAAGCGCTCGATCAGCGGCCATTCGATGGGCGGCCATGGCGCCTTGACCATTGCGCTGAAGAATCCCGGACGCTATTGCAGCGTATCGGCGTTCTCACCCATCGTGGCGCCATCGCGCGTGCCGTGGGGTGAGAAAGCGTTTTCGACGTATCTGGGCAGCGACCGCGAAACCTGGCGTGCCTACGACGCCACCGAGCTGGTGAAAACGGCCAACGAAAAAATTCCACTGCTGATCGAGCAGGGAGATGCCGATGAGTTCCTGCAGACGCAGCTCAAGCTGGAGCTGTTGAAGGAAGTTGCCGACGCGGCCGGCCATCCGCTCGAACTGCGTATGCGTGCGGGGTACGACCATAGCTATTACTTCGTGGCCAGTTTTATTGGGGAACATGTGGGGTATCACGCGAAGGCGCTGCACACGTGACGCTCGTCCATGCGGCCTGATTGGCGTTGAATCTCAGCTTGCCGGAATGTGTTCCCTCCCCTGCGGGCAGGGGAGGGTTAGGGTGGGGTTGCACGAGCTTGCCGCACAACACGGATTCATCGCGAGATTGCTTGACCCAACCCCAGCCCTCCCCTGCCCGCAGGGGAGGGAGCCATGATTCGCGCAACTGGAATCGAACGCCTGGCCGGAGGGAAGCGGTCTACTGCAACCACTTTCAATCTACACGCAACGTTCACACTAAAGCGCCCGCATACCGCACAACACACCCGTCAATCCACGGGTGTATGCTGCGGCAACGACACTGGCCATAAGAAACAAGCTGCCGCCAGACCGTGCCCCGCTCGAGCGTCCAGATGGATCACCGCCCACCGCCTGTTCCGCTCTTCCATGAAAACCGACTCGATCGTTCTGCCAGCGAGCCAGTCCGATGCAACGCCATTGAAGCGCGTGGCGGTCGTGCAAGCGGCGTGCGTGGCGATCACTGCGCTGATCGCCGTGCTTATCCTGCTGGCCTGGCTGATCAAGGACGTGCGCGCCTGGTATCCGGCCGGCTGGTACCTGATGAAATTCGACACCGCCTTGAGCGCACTGCTGAGCGCGGCAGGGTTGGCCTTGCTCTCCACCGGTTCGTCACCGCTGCGCACATGGGCCGCGCGGGCGGCTGCGCTGTTGCTTGCGCTGCTTGCGCTGCTTGCGCTGTATGAACACGCCAGCGGGCGCCTGACCGGTTTCGACACGCTGTTTGCGGCAGATACCACCAGCAACGCGCCAGGCTTGATGTCGGTGCAGACGGCCATCTATTTCGTGCTGATGGCGCTGGGGCTGTCGCTTGCGACCGTGCAGCACCCTCGCGCCGGCATGGCGGTGGTGGTGCTGGCGGTGCTGCTCAGCTTGCACGCGTTGATCATTTTCTCCGGCTACTGTTTCGACGCGGTGCAACTGTTCGGCCAGAACATGTCCACACGCACCTCGCCGCACACCCTTGCGTGCATGCTGCTGTTGGCTTTCGCGTTGATCGGGTGGCGCATGCAGCTGGGCTATTTCCCGGTGCTGACGGGTAAGGGACTCGGCAGCCGCATGAGCCGCCAGGTGTTGCCGCTCGCCTTGCTGTTGCCGTTCGTGCTGATGCTGGGCGGCACCGCCTTGGCGCGCGTGGGATGGCTGTCGCCGGCGGTCGCGGTGGGCCTGACCATTGCCGTGCTGGCTATCGCGCTGGGTGCGCTGGTTTCGCTGATGGGCCGGCGCATCAATGCGCTGGAGCGCAGCCTGCACGATCTTGCGTTGCTGGACGAGATGACCGGCGTACTCAACTATCGCGGCTTTGAAGTGCTCGGTGAGCAGGCGTTTCTCGAGGCGAGACGAAGCCGCACTACGATCACTTTGCTGGTGTTCATCATGGAGAGCGTCAGCGAGCTCGACCAAAGCGCGTCGCACGATGCTGTGGCCCTATGCTTGCGGGAGATGGCGCGCATCCTGAAGGCGAGTTTCGAACCGGCGGATATTGTCGCGCGCACCGAAAGCGACGAATTCGTGGTGATCACCAACGACGAGAGCACCGGCGGCGTGATTGCGCTGATGCGCATTGGCGAAGCGGTGGAAGCGTTCAATGCCGTGGACCATCCTTGCAAGATCCGCTTCAGCGTAGGCGAGGCCACCAGCGACCCCGATGCCAGCGAATCCTTCCATCACCTGATCGAGCGAGCCGGGATGATGCAGCGCGAGCGCCGGCGCGTGGAACGCGTATCCGGTGGCACAGGTGAAGCGGCCGGCAGCTCGCGCTAAGCTTGCCGTCATCCAAACAGTCGAGGGGAAGGCCATGACGTTCGAAGGTGGATGCTACTGTGGTTCGCTGCGTTACGTGGCCGAAGGCGAGCCGATGATGAAAGGGCAGTGCCATTGCCGCGAATGCCAGTACATCAGCGGCGGTGCGCCGCACATGTTCCTGCTGATGCCGGCCGCCGGCTTCCGCTATACCAAGGGTACGCCCAAGGCGTTTACCCGTTCGGATCTGGAAAAACCCGTCACGCGCGAATTCTGCGGCGAATGCGGCACGCACATCGTCGGCCGTCGCCCGGAGTTCGCCGCAGTGGTGCTGAAGGCGGGCACGCTGGACGATCCCAGCCTGTTCGGCACGCCGCAAATGGCCATCTTCACCTGCGACAGGCAGGCGTTCCATCTGATTCCGGACGGCATCCTTGTTTTCGAGCGCATGCCGGCGCATTGACCGACATTTCGTAGGTTGGGGTGCAAACCCCAACTCTCGCGGTGGGCGTATATGCCGACGCTGGGGTTTGCACCCCAACCTACGCATAGCCCAAAGGTCAACTTACCGCCTTCGCTCGCACTCGCTACCATGCCCCGATCGCTCGACCACGATACGGGGCACCATGCGAACCGACCGCACCGCCACTCGCGCGCAACGGCACGCCTTCTCCATCGCGCTTGCGCTGATCCTTCCTTTTGCAGCCCATGCCGATGACGCGGCACGCTGGCACCGCCAAGCCCAGGCCGTAACCATCACGCGCGACGATTGGGGCATCGCCCACGTGCATGGCAAGACCGACGCAGACGCCGTGTTCGGCATGGCCTACGCGCAAGCCGAGGACGACTTCAATCGCATCGAGACCAACTATCTCAATTCGCTTGGACGCCTGGCCGAAGCCGAAGGCGAGTCCGCGATCTGGAGCGATCTGCGCCAGCGGCTCTTCATCGATCCGGCCGAACTGCAGCGCCAATACGCAAAGAGCCCCGCGTGGCTGCAGGTGTTGATGAATGCATGGGCCGACGGCTTGAACCATTACCTGGCCACCCACCCGCAGACGCATCCGCGCGTGATCAAGCACTTCGAGCCGTGGATGGCGCTGAGCTTCAGCGAGGGCAGCATTGGCGGCGATATCGAGCGCGCTCCGCTCAAACCGCTGCAGGCCTTTTATGGCCATGACGGCGTGCCGGTTGCGATGACCGAAACGCCATCGAGCTGGGCCGAACCGTCCGGTTCGAACGGCATCGCGATCGCGCCCAAGCTCACCAGCAACGGCCATGCCTTGCTGCTGATCAATCCGCACACCTCGTTCTACTTCCGCTCCGAGTTGCAGATGTCCAGCGATGCGGGGCTGGATGCCTATGGTGCGGTGACCTGGGGACAGTTCTTCATCTACCAGGGGTTCAATCCGCATATCGGCTGGATGCATACCTCCACCACCGCCGATGCGGTCGACGAATTCGCCGAAACCATCGTGCACAAGGACGGCAAGCTGTTCTATCGCTATGGCAGCGAGCTGCGTCCCGTGTCCGTGCGCCAGGTCACCTTGTCTTATCGCAAGGGTGACGGCTCCATGGCGCAACGCACGTTCACGGTGTACGCCACGCATCACGGCCCGATCGTGCGGGAGAAAGATGGCAAGTGGATCGCCATGGCCCTGATGAACAAGCCCTTGCCAGCGCTGGAGCAAAGCTGGCTGCGCACCAAGGCCAGCGATTACGCAAGCTATATGAAGGTGGCCCAGTTGCAGGCCAATTCATCCAACAACACCATCTTTGCGGACGACAAGGGCGAAATCGCCTATCTGCATCCGCAATTCATTCCCAAGCGCGACAACCGTTTCGATTACACCAAACCAGTCGACGGCAGCGATCCGGCGGCCGACTGGAAAGGCCTGCATGCGCTCAGCGAACTGCCGCATCTTTTGAACCCGCCGAACGGCTGGATCATGAACACCAACGACTGGCCTTATTCCGCTGCCGGCGTCTACAGCCCCAAGCGCGAGGATTATCCGCGCTACATGGATACCGTCGGCGAAAATCCGCGCGGCATCCACGCCACCATGCTGCTTACCGGCAAGCAGGGCTTTACGTTGGAGTCGTTGATCACTACGGCGTTTGATTCGTATCTGCCGGAATTCGCGCGCCAGATTCCCATCCTCGTGCACGATTACGACGCGTTGCCGGCCAGTGATTCGCTTAAGCAGAAACTCGCTGGTCAGATCGCCATGCTGCGTAACTGGGACTACCGCTGGGGCATCACCTCCATGCCCACCACCTTGGCGGTGTTCTGGGGCGACACGCTATGGGACACGATGGACAAGGCCGATAACGCCGAAGGCCTGTCGATGTATGACCTGATGGCCGAGAAGGCCGGCGCGAAAGCGCGCTTGCAGGCGCTGGCCGAAGCTTCCGACCGCTTGGAAAAGGATTTCGGGAGCTGGGGCATTCCGTGGGGCGAAGTTAACCGCTTCCAGCGCTTGACCGGCGATATCGTGCAACCCTTCAACGACGCCAAGCCCAGTATTCCAGTGCCTTTCACGTCATCGCGCTGGGGTTCGCTGGCTTCCTTCGGCGCGCACCGCTGGCCCGGCACCAAGCGTTACTACGGCACCAGCGGCAACAGCTTCGTGGCGGTGGTCGAATTCGGCGACAAGGTGCATGCGCGCGCCATCACCGCCGGCGGTGAAAGCGGGCATACGGATTCGCCGCATTTCAACGACGAAGCCGAACGCTATACCACCGGGAACCTGCGGCAGGTTTATTTTTGGCCGGAGGAGCTGAAGGGACACGTGGAGCGGGTCTATCATCCGGGGGGAATAGAGCGGAGCGTTGGGTTTCCGCACCACCGTCGTCATTCCGGCGAACGCCGGAATCCAGTGTAAATATGCCTCCGAAGGACTCATTGTTGATTCGAGTGCTTCGCACAACGTATTCAAACTGGATTCCGGCGTTCGCCGGAATGACGAGCTTCGAATGAACTCGTGACATTCTCCGCTAAAGGCAAGGCCACATGCAGTTGCAAGAACTGGGAAATCGCATCTGCATCCTGGGCCCCTCCAATAGCGGAAAGTCCACCCTTGCCAATGCAATCGCGCGCAAGTGCGCGCTCCATCCCATCCACCTCGATCAACTTTTTCATTTACCGCAAACGGATTGGATTCCACGCCCCATCGATGAATTTGTCGCCTTGCACGACAGGGCCATCATGGGCGACAACTGGGTCATGGACGGCAATTATTCCGTGTGCGTGCCGCAGCGCTTGCTGCGCGCGACGGGCGTGATCCTGCTGGACATATCCACCCCTCTGAGCTTGTTTCGATATGTTCGCAGAGTGCTGTTAGGCAAGGAGCGGGTAGGTGGGCTGGAAGGCGGCAAGGACAGCATCAAGTGGAACATAATCCACCATATCGCCATCGTGACGCGGGCCAATCGCCAGCGCTACGCGGTACTTTATGAACAGCTTCACTTGCCGAAAATCCGCTTGCGATCTGCGCGGGCGATTCAACGCTGTTATATGGAATGGGGGCTGGAACGATAATGCGGACAACGTATCGAGAAGGGGCGGCTCGATGATCGAGATCGCACCTGCCGTGCACGCCGAGCAAGACGAAGTGCACGCATTGCTCGGCGCATATCACGCCGGCGCGCCAAACCACCGCGCCAGCGCGTCGACAAGCCCAAGGTCGGTGCCTTCTCCCACCCAGGCGACATATCCATCGGGCCGGATCAGCACGGCTGATGGTGCAGCGACTGCACCAAGCACTGGAAGCTCCCACTTTCCCGCACATGCAGCGTCGATGCGTTGAACCCGGCTCGCCCAAGGAGTGATGTCGAAATCACCTGGTTCGCCGAGGTTGAGCAGCGCCGGTCGGGCGCCGTGCAACAGATTGAAGACCCGTAGCGGGCCCGTGGCGGCGAGGAGATCGAGATCGGGCATGCGGCGCCCGAGCAGCGGGTGTCCATCGCCGAGGTCGTAGTGGATATCCAGGCCCGACAGCATCCCAGCGTATCGTTTGCGCGGTTCGTCCATGGCCAGGAGCTCGGCCATGCTCTCTCGCAACGCTGTCGTGCGCTCATCCGGACGACGCAGCGCGACCGATGCCATCGTGTTGCGCAACACACGCGCAGCAACCGGGTGGCGTTCGGCGTGGTAGGTATCCAGCAGGCTCTCAGGTGAAATCCGTTTGATCACCTGGGCCAATTTCCATCCCAGGTTCACTGCATCCTGCACGCCCATTTGCAGGCCCTGTCCACCGTCCGGCGCGTGCACGTGGGCGGCGTCACCGGCCAACAGGATCCGCTGGTTGCGATAGGTTGCAGCCTGTCGTGTCGCGTCGGTGAAGCGGGAAATCCAGTTGGGACGATGCACGCCGTAGTCGGTACCGCAGGCGGCGACGAGCGCTTTGCGCAGATCGTCCAGTGTAGGTTCGGTGGCTGGCCCGACGTGCTCTTCGGTCACCATGATCCTTACAGGCCCATGATTCGCGTAGACCACTTTGCCATCGAGGATTTCGTACTCCGCCCGGCCGAAGGAATGGATGCCGAAGGCATTGCGATGAATGCCCAACTCCGGTTGCTGGGCCACTTCCACTTCAGCGATCAGGGCGCTGGTGGTCGGGTCCCAGCCGGGAAATTCAATGCCGGCCGCCTTGCGGACCACGCTGCGTCCGCCATCGCAGCCGACCATATATTCCGCGCGCAACGATTCACCGCTGGACAAGACGATATCGACACCGAGGTCGTCCTGCGCCGCACCGATCACCTCGCGCCCACGATGGATCACCACGCCTAGCTCCTCGACCCAATCGGCCAACAATCGCTCGATATGCTTCTGCCACAGCCCCAGACCGTAAGGGTGGCGGGTAGGAAAATCGCTGATGTCCAACGAGGTTCCGGCAAACCCGGCGACCTGCGCTATCTGTCCCTCCGACAGAAACCGCTCGGCGATACCACGCTGATCGAGCACCTCAATGGTTCGCGCGTGCAGGCCGCCAGCACGCGAGCCGGCCAGGTCCTGGTTGATGCGCCGCTCGACCACGGCAACGTCGACACCGGCCAAAGCCAGTTCACCCGCCAACATCAGCCCGGTCGGCCCCGCTCCCACGATCGCCACGGCATGCCCGCTCATGGCCGCGCTCCTGCCTGCGTTTGAGCTGTTTCGATACCCACATGCACTTCGTGACTCGAAAACGGCATTTTCATCTCGCCACCCTCCATTCCACAGGTTCGATAGTTCGGGCGGCGATTGAGCAACAAGACCGGGGGATTGCGGCAAGCCCCAGGTGCTCTAAGATAGTGAAGCGGGAAGGGTGGAATTTTCTGGTTTTTCTTTTTTTGCCTCACCGTCGAAGGGGGCAATCGTCTTCGCGAACCGCAGATCATCCGGCTCGAAAACCCATGCTCATTCGCGATGTACAAGCGCAAGAAGTCGAATTGGTGCGGCAGTTTCTTTGCGCCAACGGATGGACGCATCGGGTAGGGAGTGCGGAAGCATTTGCGCTGCTCCTGGCCCATTCGCAGCGAACGGCAGTCGCTGTTTCAGATAACAAGATCGTTGGTTTCGCCCGGGCGATTACCGACGGCATCTCCAATGGCTACCTCTCCATGGTGGTCGTATCACAGGAACACCGGTTGCAAGGGATTGGCCGTGCATTGGTCGAGCACCTTACGGGCGACGATCCCCGCATCACGTGGGTGCTGCGCGCGGGACGGGAAGGGGCGGCAGGGTTCTTTGCAAAGCTCGGTTTCCAGGTGTCTTCCATTGCCATGGAACGTCTGCGCAATGCGTAATATTGACGATCGGTTTCGTGTATTTATGGAGATACTGAGCCGCAAAGCAATCACGTCGACAAGCTCGCATGTGCGCTATGGATCAATACAGTCAATCCGACCTGGTCAACGACCTTGCCAAGATATTTCCTGAGTTTGCTTCCTATTGGCAGACCGATATCGCTGAGGACGAATACCCGTCGAACGACCGTGGAATAGATCAGAGCATCCCTAGGCATAAACACGCCTGCCTGATGTATAACTTTGCCCGCGTCCCTTACATGGAGAGAGGAAATGACGTCTCTGTCGAAAGCCGTGTTGCTGTCCTCTGTCGCCGCGCTGACGTTCTCGTTCACCGCAGCCGCCGCGCCTGGATCGTCGCTAGATACTCGTGCCACACTAACTGCAGCTTCTCCTCTGCTCGGTACCTGGTCATTGGACACCTCACGCATGCCTTTGCCGCCCGACCAGCGGCCGAAAAGCGTGAGGTTCACGTTCGGCGCTGCGGGCGACAACAAGTGGACCACGCACGTCGATATCGTTTATGCGCCTGGCAACGAGGTTCATTCCGTGGGCACGGCGGCGCTCGATGGAACGCTTGCTCCCGTCAAGGATAGTCCCGAGGCGAATGGCGCGGCATTGAAGCTGCCTTCTCCCAATGTCTTGGTCATGGCGTTGCAGGAAGACGGCGTACTTGTCTCGACCCGGATCTACTCGGTCTTGCCGGATGGCCGCGAACTGGTCGAGACCGCCGTTTATCCGGGAAAGAATGGCTTGCCCGTGATGCGCACGAACTACTTCACGCGCGTTCGCTAGACTTGCCGACCCATGCGTCGAAGACGCGCGGTGCGGATGAGCTTCAAAGCATCCGCTTTCGGCAGCGCACATCACGGTTTGACCTTGTTACTTCGGAATCACCATGGATATTCGAACACTTCACGCCAACGATCTTGAGCTCGTTTGCCGGCATCGTGAAGCCATGTTCCGGGATGCCGGCGGACGTGATGAAGTGTTGATGCCCATGACCGGGCATTTCCGGGAATGGGTCAGGCCGCGCTTGCTGGATGGATCCTATTTCGGTTTCGTAATGTTGGACGACGGCGCTCCGGTAGCGGGCATTGGGCTGATGCTTATCGATTGGCCACCGCATCCCGCGCACCCGACGCAGGACAAGCGCGGATATGTGCTGAACGTCTTTGTCGAACCCGAGTACAGGAATCGCGGGCTGGCGCGGGAGCTGATGAAGCTGGCGGAAGCGGAATTTGCCAGGCGCGGCGTTGGCTATGCGATTTTGCATGCCACGGAAAAGGGTCGGCCGCTGTATCAGGGAATGGGCTGGAATGGGACCACGGAAATGGCCAAAGCGTTGGATGTTTTGTGATGCGCAAGTCTTGCAGGATTTGCTCCCTCCCCTGCGAAGTAGGGGAGGGCCGGGGTGGGGTGAAGCAACCTCGCGATGTATTTCAGCGCTGAGGCAAGCACGGGCAACCCCACTCCACCCCCCCATGCGTGCAGGGGAGGGAGTCATCATTCGCGTAGTGAGGCGCTACGGGCTATATCAACCGTCTCCCCATGCAACGCAGTAACCCGCATCGATTCACGCGCGCAGAACCGCGCGTACCAGGTCGCTAGCCGTGGCCGAGCATCGCAAAACGCATAGACCTGCCGGAATTCGATCCAACTGAGGGCGGTCGCCACGGCTATATCGCCGATATCCGGCGTCTCGTTCTCCTCCAGGTTTCCTTCGAGGAAATCGCAGGCCGCGATGATCTTCCGCAACTGGCCTTCACGTAGCGGCTCCCAACGCGTGGCTATCGGTCGCCGTTCGGTTTCCCAGCGCACCGCAATGCCTGCGTCGGCGATACCCGTGGCGATCGCCTGGTTGCGCAATGCGCGATAGCGGCGCGAGGGATCGGTGGGGATCAGCTTTGGTCCATCATGCAGGCCGTCCAGGTATTCGCAGATGACGTTGGAGTCGAACAGGGCGAGGTCATCATCGCAAATCAGTACCGGTACTTTGCCCAGCGGATTGAGTGCGAATACTTCGTCATTGCGCACGACCGGGCTGGTTTCGTGGTGGATCACTTGCAGTCGATTGGCCAGGCCGAGTTCGTGGGCGGCGACCAGCGTCTTGCGGGCGTAGGGGGAGTGTGTCTGGTAGAGAAGTTTCATCGTTGGCGTCGATGATCAAGCTGCGAGCAGGCGCTCGCGCAGGGCAGGGGCGATATTTCCACCCGTCAGGACGGTGGCGACGCGCTGGTTGGTAAAGCGAGCCGGCTCGGCCAGGATCGTTGCCAGTCCAGCCGCCGCCGCAGGTTCGACCACCACGCGAAGCGTCCGGTGGATCAACTGCATCGCCGTAAACAAGTCGGTTTCGGATACCGCCACCATCTCGTCACAACAGTCGCGCAAGCGGGACAAGGTGGAAGCGATCGGCACGCGCACGGCGATGCCGTCGGCGATGGTGTTGGCGTGATCGGTGACGATGGCGTGTCCTGCATCCAGCGAGAGCTTCATTGCCGGCGCATTCGCGGCGACCACGGCAATGACACGCACATGCGGCGCCAGCGCGCGCAGCACGCGGCCGACACCATCGAGCAGCGCGCCGTTGCCGAGCGGCACGATCAGGGTGTCGAACGAGGCCGCATCGAGCAGTTCCAGTGCGATAGTGCCGGCCCCATCGGCAATCGCCGGCTCGACGCCGTCTTCCACCCAGCGCTGGCCGGTTTCCGTGGCATGCTGGCGCGCAACCTGCTTGGCGGCGTCGAAGTCCGCGCCAGCCAGTTGCACGTTCGCACCCAGCCGGCGCATGGCGTCGACCTTGACCGGATTGGCTTGCTCGGCGGCGAAGACCGTGCACGCATATCCGCGCCGGCCGGCTGCATAAGCCATGCCTTGCCCGAAATTGCCGGCGGAGGCGCAGACCACACGCGCCCCGGGTTCCAGCGCGGTTGCGCAGAACAGGTCTGCGCCGCGTCCCTTGAAACAGCCGATCGGATTGGCCAGTTCCGCCTTGGCCAGCACGTGGCAGCCCAGTGCAGCATCCAGCGCGGCGTCCGTCATCACGGGCGAATCCAGGAAGACAGGCGCGATGCGCTGCCGAGCGGCAACGATGCGGGTGATATCGAGATCCAGGGGCATGCGCGAAAAACTCCCTGCTGCAGTGGCGATGGCGGCTTATGTTAGGGTTTGCCCGCGCGGCCAGAGCGCGACTATCGGTAGCTGGACGGGTTTTTCCCGCAACTTGCATCGTCACTGCACACACATGCCCATCGAATTGGACAAGCTCGATCGACGCATCCTCGCGACGCTGCAAAAGGACGCGCGCCGTTCGGCGGAGCTGGTGGGAGCCGAAGTCGGGCTTTCCGCGTCGGCGGTACAGCGCCGCATTGCGCGTTTGCGCGAGGAGGGCGTGATTGCCGCCGAAGTGGCCGTGGTCGATCCGAAACGCGTCGGTCGGCCGTTGAACCTGATCGTCGAGATCGAAGTGGAGCGCGAGCGGCCGGAACTGGTGGCAAGCCTCAAGCAATGGATCGCGGCCGAAGCGATGATCCAGGAGGCGTGGTATGTCACCGGCGCGGGCGATTACGTTTTGATTGTGGTGGCGCGCGACGTGGACGACTTCGAAGCACTGATGCAACGACTGGTCGCCGAGAATGCCAACGTGCGACGCTATCACACGCGCGTGGCGCTGGGCACGATCAAGCGGAGCTTGCTGGTCCCGATGGATCCGCCGGTTGAATAAAAAAACGGATGCGTGTCGATTCCCCGCGGCGCCGTTCGTCATTTCCTTTAGAGGGCCGTCCTCTACTTCAGAGACCTGAGACCATGACCAGCACTATCCGCCTTCACCGAGTACTGCGCGCACCGCCCGAGCGCGTCTATCGCGCGTTTCTCGACGCCGACGCCATGGCCAAGTGGCTGCCGCCGAACGGCTTTACCGGAAAGGTCCATGAGTTGGACGCGCGAGTGGGTGGCCGGCATCGCATGTCATTTACCAACTTCACCACGGGCGAGGCCCATGCCTTCGGCGGGGAATACCTCGAGCTGGTGCCGAACGAGCGTATTCGTTACACCGACGTGTTCGACGATCCGAACCTGCCTGGCGGCATGCAGACCACGATTTCGCTGAGCGCGGTGATGTGCGGGACGGAATTGAATGTGGTGCAGGAGGGCATTCCGGAACAGATTCCGCCGGAGATGTGCTACCTGGGGTGGCAGGAATCGCTGGTGCTGCTGGCGAAGCTGGTTGAGGCGGAAATACGGCAGTAGCTAAAGCACGGTCGCCCCGGCGAACGCCGGGGCGACACGTTCGTCATCCCAGCGAAAGCTGGGATCCAGCGACTTGAAAAGCGTGAAAGGCACTGGATTGACCAGCTTCGCTGTTGTGAAGCGCCTCAGCTTTCGCTGGAATGACGAATCGGTAGCGTTAAAGTTGCGGGTAAACGTTCGCCCGAACGCTGCTTAATGCCCGAGGAATTTCTTCCCCTGCTTGAGCACGATATCGCAGGCCTTGGTGGTGAGCTTCGATTTGAGATCAGGATCGCCGCCGCCGACGTCGCTCAGGTTGGTGGTCTTGCCGTTGTTGCCCTTGAGGATGCCGCTCAGGCCGCTCTGGTAGTCGCTATTGCTGGTGCCGCCTTCGGTCTTGCCGAGCAGCTTGCCGGCCAGGCCGGACGCGCCGGTGTCGCCGCCGAGGTAGTTGTTCTTCACGCAGTACTGCAACAGGCCGGCCACATTGCCCATGCTGCCGGAACTCAAGGAGCCGCCGTTGCCGCCCAGCATGCCGCCGAGTTTTCCGCCGAGACCGCCAAGGTCCTGTGCTGATACGGTGGCGCAGGCAAGGCTCACGGCCAGGGTTGCAAGGGTGATGGTGGCTTTTTTCATTCGCGTATTCATGCGCGTTCCTCCTTGTGGATGGGGCATTCAATGCCGAAGCTTGTTAGAAGTATGTCGACGCGGTATCCGCAGGCTCGCATCCATCCTGCCAGTGAACCTGCATGAGTCATCCTGCCCCCCGCTGCGCGATCTTGGCATTCGGCCTTCAGCGTGGCAACCGTCGGGTTTCGGAGCCGTAGGTTGGGGTGCAAACCCCAACGTTGCCCTGCACACATACATTGCGGTGTTGGGGTTTGCACCCCAACCTAAAAAAACCAACCCATAAAAAAGCGCCGGCGATGCGGACATCGCCGGCGCCATGGCCAGATCAACGCCCCTATGCGGGTATCGTTGTGCATACCACTCCTCTGTGCCCCCACATATCGAAATGCAGCTGTGCGCCATCCGCTGCGTCTCGACTCGGCATTGCCGACAGAACGTGCTATGCAACTCTGATCTTAGGCTTTTCGAACACGCCTGCACCATTTCCTCAAGGGACAAGCTCCGGTTCGTTCGGGCCATGATTGAAATGCCATGTATTAGCGAATAAACGCCGTCAAAAATAATCGGCCGGCCAAGACATTTCATTGGCCCAATTTGGACAGTGAGTACTCGGCGATAATCCCTTAACTTATTTCAAACGGCACGAATTTCCCCTTGGCCTAATCGCGGCCCGAGGCGTTTTCGGCTGGGAAATCGCCATGTTTTTCGCTATTCATCAAGGGGTATTCTGCATGAAAGACCAGCAGCGCAAATTACTGTGCGTGATTATCATGAGTTCGTTGGCCGGGGCGATCGGGCATATCGACGTAGTGGCCGCGCAAACGGCTGAGGTAACACCTGCATCGACGGCGACGGATATTCAGGGGCCGCTGGACGTCATCAAGGTGACCGGTTCGATGATCCGCAGCGTGGATATCGAGCAGGCGCAGCCGATCGTCTCGATCACCGCCGCGGATATCCAGCGCCAGGGTTTCGCCACGCTCAGCCAGGTGCTGCAGAACCTCACATCCGCTTCCACGCCTGACATCAGCAAGTCCAACCCGGCCGAAGCCGGTCCGGACGTGGGCGGCAGCTATATCGACCTGCGCAGCCTGGGCGCGTCGCGCACGCTGGTGCTGATCGACGGCAAGCGCATGGGCACCTCCTACACCGGCATGGCCAATCTGGACAGCATCCCGATGTCCATCGTCGATCACATCGACGTGCTGGCCGATGGTGCGTCGGCCATCTACGGTTCGGATGCGATCGCCGGCGTGGTGAACGTCGTCACCAAGAAGGACTTCAACGGTGCGCAGGTGGACGTGTATGAAGGCAAGTTCATACCGCACGGCGACGGTTCGCAAGGGCAGTACGGCGTCACCTTCGGCAAGAGCACCAAACGCGGCTCGATCATGTTCTCCGCGCAGTACGAGAAGCAGGATGCGATCGGTGCCGGCCGGCGCCCATACAGCGCCTATCCGCTCACCGATCGCTTTCCCCTGAACGGCCTCAGCAGCATGGGCGCCTATGGCCAGTTCTACAACCCGGATGGCTCGATGTCCGTGCTCAATGCAGGCGGCGATCCGCGCAACATCAACGACTATCACATGATGATGTCGCCTACGTACGCCGCCGATGGCCGCGTGACCGATCCGGGCGATACGTACAACTACAGCAACCAGATCACGCTGCAGAGCGCCACCAGCATGAAGAACCTCTTCGTGCAGGGGCACTACAACCTGTCGGACGATCTCACCGCCAGCTTCAGCGCAGGCTTCAACCAGGATCGCAACACCGGCAGCGTAGGTGGCCTGCCGCTCACCACCTTCAGCCTCACTTCGTTGCAGCATCCGGAATACAGCAACCTGATGCTGTCCGCGCAGAGCTACTACAACCCCACCAATGCGGACGGCCAGACGCCGACCGACCTGATGTTCCAGCGCTACGTGGTGGAATTGCCGCGGCTGAACATCAACAAGTCGGAGAACTTCCGCTTCAACGTCGGTCTGGACGGCTATTTCAGCCTGGGCGAGCATCAGTTCAACTGGGATGCCTATTACTTCGATACGCGCTATACCGGCAGCATCCTCGCTACCGGCAACTTCTCCCTGCCGCGTCTGGCCAATGCGCTGGGGCCTTCGTTCATGGACGCCAACGGTACCGTCGAATGCGGCACGCCCGATAGCGTCATTGCCGGCTGCGTACCGCTGAACGTACTGGCCGGCCCCGGCGGCTACAGCGCGGCGATGCTGAATTACGTCGGTGTCAATTCGTACGAGCGCTACGGTAGTTCGGAGAAAGGCCCGCAAGTCGACGTGAGCGGCGAAATCTTCCCGTTGCCGGCCGGTGGCGTGAACCTGGCGATGGGCCTTTCGCATCGTTCGATCCACGGCTACGACACGCCCGATGTGCCGTCTTCGGAAGGGCTCACCACCAATCTCGCCGGCCAGCCGACGCGCGGCGGCTACAGCGTCAACGAGGCCTACGCCGAATTCAACGTACCGGTGCTCAAGGATCTGCCGCTGGCACAGGTGCTGAGCGTGGATATCGCTTCGCGCTTCTCGCACTACAGCAACTTCGGCAGCACGCACAACAACCAGTACAAGATCACCTGGAAGCCGATCGACGATCTGCTGGTGCGCGCCAGCTACGGCGCGGGCTTCCGCGCGCCGACCGTAGGCGATCTGTATGGCGGCGTGAGCACGACCTATCCCGGCTACGTCGACCCCTGCGACGTCACCTATGGCCTGGCTCGCACCAACGCCACCGTGGCCAAGAACTGCGCCAATGGTATCGGCGGTCAGCCGGCCCTGAACCAGGGTGCCCTGAATGCCGCGGGCCTGGGCAGCCTGTACGGCAATGGTTTCATGCAGGAACAGGCGCCCAACATGCTGGTGACTGCGCCAGGCGCGGGCCCGGTGTATCAACCGTTCACCCAGGGCGGCAATATCAAGCTGCGTCCGGAAACGTCCAAGAGCGCGCAGCTGGGTTTCGTCTACAGCCCCAGCTACCTGCAAGGCTTCAACGCAACGGTCGATTGGTTCCGCTACAAGGTGCGCAATGTCATTTCACAGTCCGATGTGCTGTACAACTGCTATGCGCTGTCCAGCGTCACCGATTGCAGCCTGTTCCAGCGCACGGCTGCCGATCACTACCAGGTGAGCGGCCTGTTTGCGAGCCCAGGGAACCAGGGTTACCTGAGTACCGCCGGTTATGACGTGGGCCTGTCCTACGCGCTGCCGAAATTTTCCTTCGGCCAGTTCAATCTGAAGTCGCAGTCTACCTACTACACGCGCAACGAGTCGCAGCAATATGCTGGCGCGCCGATCAGCCACAACAACGGCATGGCCGGCAACTGGCGCCTGCGTTCCAACTTCAGCATCGGCTGGGATTATCACAATTTCGGCGCGGAGTGGACGCTGCGCTATTATTCGCCGCTGAAGCAGTCCTGCTACAACGCGCAGTTCTCGGCGTTCCCGTGCACGCTGCCCAATTACGGGACCGGCTCGGGCGTCACGCCGATGACCCAGGTGCCGTCGGTGACCTTCAACGATGCGCAGGTGCACTGGAAGGCGCCGTGGGGCGCGGTGATCGCGATGGGCGTGAACAACGTCTTCAATCGCGTGGCGCCGTATTTCTACGGTGGCAACGGCAGCGACAGCGCGTATTCGTACAATGCGTCGTATGACTACGGGCGGTTTGTGTATTTGCGCTATACGCAGAGGTTTTGATCTAGCACCCTAGTAGAATCTCCCGTAGGTTGGGTTAGCGAAGCGTAACCAAAAATGCTTGTACGCCATCGTTGGGTTACGCTGCGCTAACCCAACCCACGGGAGCATCTGGCAAGGCGCTACGAGTTAGCGCAACCATCGGAGTTATTCATCGCTCCACGGCCGCTGCGGCCGCGGGGCGGCAAGATGCAAACGGTTGTTGACGTCCTTCACGCCATCGACGCTGTCCACGCATTGTTCGATGCGATGCCGCAGTATGGGATCGGCGACTTCGCCTTCGATGGTGACGGTTCCTTTGCTTACATGCAGCGAAATATCCGGCGCGTCGATATCGGCGCGGCTGTCGAGCGCTTCGTACACCTGTTCGCGGACGCGCTCATCGTCAGGGTTCGCACGCCGTGCGTGCTGACCCAAACCGGAGACTTTCTCGACGTCGCGATCGATATAGTCCGGCGAGGTTTCCAGGTCTTCCGCAGTGAGGCGAAAACCGAGATCGGGATCGTCGGGCTCGTACGCAGGGCTCACGTCGCTTGGTGGCAAATCCGCTAGCAGTTCGTTCTGGGTGGAATTGTCGTATTGCGGATTTTCCATCCCTCCCGCGATCGGGCCGTAGCGCATGCGCGGGATACCTTCCTCGTCGGTATAGGACACGACTTCGTCGGCGTACTCGTTGTAGCCACCTTCGGGTAGCGTGAGCCGTTCCACGCTGTAGTTGGTTTCATCGAAGCGTAGCGGGCCTTGCGAAACTTCCTCGGGGTCGCGGTAGCTCAGGCGCTCGGTGCGCCGGTCGGGATCGAGGCTGCGCGGACCGAAGCCCAGCGTGACGTCGTCCGGATCCTGCAGCTGCGGCAACACTGTGGTGGAGGCTGAGCTGCGTTCCTGCGCCGTCAGGCGGCGGTCGGGGTGTGCCGGCGGTTGCTTCGCGCGACTGGATTTTCTCGTCATGGAGGCGCTCCCGTTCGTCATCTTTTGCGAAAAGCTACTGCGCACCGGAGTGGCGAGAGGGTGAACCGTACGCTAGCGCGATGTAATGCCTGCCCTGGTGTTCATATGCGTGACAGAGGGGGATGTCCTGACGCGCAAAGCACACTCACTGGCGCTTGCTGCAGCACGCATTTTGCGCGCGCAATGAATGACCTGTTATGTGATGTGCGACAAGTTTTCGCAGCCATGTCATGCGCGAGAAGCACGTAAGCATCACACAAGCGATGGCATGTTCCCCCCACGCACAGTCGTTTCAACCAACACGACGAACGTTTGCAAGAGCCAGTGCAAGAGGTACAAGCATGAGCAGGAAACAGCGTGACCCGGATAAGGGCGCCATGAGCGTGCGCGAAGCCGGCCGCAAGGGTGGCGAGGCACGCAAGGAACAATTAGGGCCGGAAGGCTATTCGCAATTGGGCAAGAAAGGTGGTGCTGCACGCAAGGAAGAACTCGGTTCGGAAGGGTATTCCGCGCTAGGCAAGCAGGGCGGCGAAGCACGCAGGCAGGAATTGGGCCGCGAAGGCTATGCGGCGCTCGGCAAGAAGGGCGGCATGCGAAGCCGCACATCCAGCACATCCGCCGGCCGAACGAAAGAGCAGGGCAACCATCATTCGCAACGGTGAACGACGCGCACGAGTGGACGAAGCATTCTTCGAGTCGAACCGTTTGCATGAATGGTTTATGGATGTGATTGTTGACTGAACCTGCACATCCTTTCGATAGAAGGTATCGGAAGCTTCGCGTAAGTACGCGAGGACGAGTTTGAGATGCCGCAATCACCATCGGCTTGGGAATCCCCACTGGCCCGTTCCCCGACTTTGCCGCCTCCGCCTGGAAGCTTGCGGGAGTTGCGCGAGCGGGCCACGCGTTGCCACGACTGCCCCCTGTGGAAGAACGCGACGCAGACGGTGTTCGGTACGGGCCCCGCGCACGCGGCGTGGATGCTGGTAGGCGAACAACCCGGCCTGCAGGAAGACGCGGCGGGCGAGCCGTTCGTTGGGCCGGCGGGCGCGTTGCTGGATCGCGCGCTGGAAGCGAGCGGACTGGAGCGCAGCGAGGTGTACATCACCAACGCGGTGAAGCATTTCAAGTACGAGCTGCGCGGCAAGCGTCGGCTGCACAAGCGCGCCAATGCAGCGGAGCAGGCGATATGCCGCGAGTGGCTGGCGGCGGAACTGCGCGAGGTGCGTCCGCAGCGGATCCTTGCATTGGGTGCGATGGCGGCGCAGGCGTTTTTCGGCACGGCATTTCAGCTCACCATGAGCCATGGCCGCTGGTTCCGTTTGCCCGGCGGAATCGACGCGATGGCCACCTGGCATCCTTCGTCGGTGTTGCGTTCGATCAACCGCGACACGCACGATCATCGGTATCAACAACTGGTGGATGATCTGCGTGCGTTCGTGGCGGGGCCGCCGGCGAATGTGCGTACCAGTGTGCGGCGTGGGGCGGCGTAGAACATAAGCCTCTGAGCGTCGGATCTCAGTGTGCCGGAATGCGTCCCCTCCCCTACGTGTAGTAGGGGAGGGTTAGGGTGGGGTGAAGCCATCTCGCGATGTGTTTCAGCAGTGCGGCAAGTTCGTACAACCCCGCCCCAGCCCTCCCCCCGGATCAAGTCCGGGGCAGGCTCTGCAAGCAGGGGAGGGAGCCATCATTCGCACGGCTGAGGTTAGAGGGTTTACTTACGAATCTTCCGACTGCAACAACAACTGCGCCTTCGCCAGCAAATCCCCCATATCGAACGGCTTGATCAACGCCTCCGTCGCGCCGTCCAGCGTGCCGCCTTCCAGCCAGTCGGTATCGGCGTAACCGGTCATCAGGATCACGCGCAGCGCGGGAAATTGCTTGCGCGCCTGGCGGCACAGCGCATAGCCGTCCATGGTCGGCAGATCCACGTCCGACAACAGCAGGTTCCAGGATGAACCGGTTGCGAGCATCGACAAGGCCTGGTCGCCCGACGCCGCTTCGTGGACGTCGCAGCCCAGTTGGCGCAGGCGTGTCGCCACGGATTGGCGGATCGTTTCGTTGTCTTCCACCACCAATACGCGGAAGCCGCGCAGATCCGGCGCAGGCTTGGTTGCTTTCGGCGGCAGCGTTTCCAGCGTGGCTTCGTCGCACGGCAGATAGAGCAATACCGACGTTCCCGCGCCCGGCATGCTGCGGATGTCCATCGCGCCGCCGTATTGCGTCACGAATCCATACACCATGGAAAGGCCAAGGCCGGTGCCGTGGCCTTCCGGCTTGGTGGTGAAGAACGGCTCTAACGCGCGCCGGCGGATTTCCTCGCTCATGCCGGTGCCGTCGTCGGAAACAGTGATCTCCACATATACGCTGTGCGTACGGTCGAGCGCCACCTGCACGCCGCTGTCCTCGGGCGTGCAGGTACGGCAGGCCATGCTCAGATGTCCATGACCGGCCATGGCGTCGCGCGCATTGACCGCCAGGTTGACCATCGCGCTCTCCAACTGGCCGCTGTCGCAGGCCAGTGGCGGAAGGTCTTCGGGAAACGATACTTCCAGCGTAATGTCGTCACCCAAGGTGCGGTCGAGCAGCTCGCGCATCGAACTCAATACCTTGGCCACGCACGTGCACTGGCTGGATGCGTTTCGCCGCCGCGCCAGCGAAAGCAGGCGTTGCGTGAGCCGCCCGGCGCGCAAGGCGGCGTCCAGCGATACGACCACATGCCGCTTGGCCTGGCCGACGTGACGGCGATCCAGCGACAGCGAGGCCAGTTCCAGCGAACTGATGATGCCTTGCAGGGCGTTGTTGAAATCGTGCGCGATGCCGCCGGTGAGGTGGCCGATCGCCTCGATCTTCTGTGCGTGCACGATCTGTTCGCGCGCTTCGCGCAGCCGCCGCTCGGCCAGACGCTGCTGGGCCTGGTCGTGGACGATCAAGGCAAAGCCGAGCAGGGAGCCGTCGCTTTCGTGCACGGCTTCGACGATGACTTCGGCCGGAAAGCTTTCGCCGTCGGCGCGCCGGAATTCGCATTCGGCGTGTGCGCGGCCGCTCTGGCCGGCCGTGCGCAGCAGTTGGCGGGACAGCTCATTAGTGCGTTGCGGCTCGTGGAAGAAGGTCGAGAACGATCGGCCGGCCACCGCTTGGGTGGTGTAGCCGGTCATGCGCTGCGCGCCGAGATTCCAGTCGCGCACGTTGCCGCGCACGTCGAGCATGCAGATCGCATAGTCGGGCACATCGTTCACGAACAGGCGGAACCGCCGCTCGCATTCGCGCAGGTGATCCTGCATGCGTTTGTGCACCTGCAGGTCGCGCATGACCATTGCGAAACCGTGCACGCTCCCGTCGCCGCTCTTGAGGGCATGCACGGAAACTTCCACGTGGATGCGCTGACCGTGATGATGCGTCAGCCAGGTCTCCAGGCGGGCAGGGTGATCGCTGCTGATGGCGTTGAGCGCGCTGTCCAGCAACGCGCCGTCGTGCGAATCTGAATACAAGCTTGCGTAATACTTGCCGATCAGCTCTTTCGGATCGTGGGTGCTGAACAGCGTCTCTCCAGCCTGGACCGCCGCCACGTAACCGTGGCGGTCCAGGATGAAGACAGCATGGTCGGCGGGCAACGCACGGGGTGGACTGTCGTGAAGTAACACTGGCGACATGGCAGGACTCGGCACGTAAGTTCGGGCGATTCAACCAGCGTCGCCCGGCGTTACCGCGAAGACGCTGCATTTCACTCATGCAGCGGCGACGGACACCATGTCTGCACATGGTCGTTGCGCGAGTTACGTGCCTTCGAAGCCCTCGCAACTTCATGGCTGGCGTGCTCGGATAGCCGCAGAGATCAACGTTTCATATGCAAACGTCTTCTGTTGCAACCCCACCCGACAACATCCGCATCCTCCGGCGCCAGCCCCCTTTTTCCGTTACCGCCGGTTCAAGATGATCGTTACAACGTAATCGGAGCGTGAAAAATGCGGGAACTTGGGCGATGAAACCCCGCGTTTTTCAGGTACTTTTCACGCGATCGACTGGTAACGGTTTCGGTAATCCCTTGCATGAGCTTGTGGATGAGTACGTTCGTATGGCCTGCGCGGTGCCTTTTCCTATGGGGCGGCATGCTTGTCTATCCTGGTGACGGCTGCCGACATCGGGACCACGGCTCAACGGAGATCGAACATGCAAGCAAGCGACATCATGACGCGCAATCCGCGCTGCTGCTCGGCGCGCGACTCAGTACAAGGCGTAGCCAGGATCATGCGGGAGGCCGACGTTGGCGAAGTTCCGGTGGTCGACGAGCAACAGAACCTGGTCGGCGTGATCACCGACCGCGACATCGTCGTGCGTTGCGTCGCCGAGGGTGAAACGCTGGATGCCTGCCTGGTCGACACCTACATGACCGCGCCAGCCGTATCGCTGCCCGAAGACGCCAGCGTGGAAGACATCGCCAATGCAATGGCGAAGGAAGCCGTGCGACGCATTCCCATCACCGACAAGGACGGCAAGCTGTGCGGCATCGTGGCGCAGGCGGACCTCGAACATTCCGCCGCGCGCTCGCAGAAAGAAAAAGTGTCGCAACGCGTATCGACGCCTCATTGAGTGCATGCATCCATCATGAAGGCATTGATCGAAGCGCTTCCCACTTTCCCGATTCTGGTCAACCCGCAGCCGGCGCCGCCGCCGGACCCGGTGAAACCACCGAGCCCCGCGCCATCGTTGCCCGACCAGGGGCTGCCGGTACCACAACCGAGCCGCCCGCCGATGCGCGAACCCAATGCCGATCCACCGCCGATCGATGATCCAAAGCCGCCGCCGAGTTGGCGGCCGGTGGCCTGGTGTGGTGTGCGCGAAGTTGCGTGGGGTGCGCGGTACGCGTGATCTTTTCAGATCACTTGACCGGTACTGCATTACCTCACCGTCATTCCGGCGAAGGCCGGAATCCATGCTTCGTCGTGGCGATAGATTCCGGCCTTCGCCGGAATGACGGTGAGGGAGGTTGCGAATTGCACGCATTGTTCAAGCCGCCGGCTACCTACGCACTCCGCCCCTCACCCCGCCACCGCATCAACTTGTTGTAGATCGTCTTCACACTAATTCCAAGCATCCGCGCCGCGCGCGTCTTGTCGTTGCCGCATTGGCGCAGCGCCTGCTCGATCGCCATGCGTTCAATGTTTTCCAGCGTCTGGCCGGTGAAGGCAGGAAAGGAGCGTTCGCCATGCAGCGCGCGGCGCATGCCTATTTCCCGGGCAAGATCGATGCGGTCGTTGTCCGCCATCAGGTAGGCGCGCTGCACGATGTGCTGCAGTTCGCGCACATTGCCTGGCCACGCGTAGGCCTGGATGCATTGGAGCGATGCGTCGGTCAACACGCATTGCGTGCCGTACTTGTCGTTCAAGCGATCGAGAAAACGCATGGCCAGCCATACCGCGTCATCGTCACGGTCACGCAGCGGCGGCAGCGCGATAGGGAAATCGCACAGACGGTAATAGACGTCGTTACGTAGCTGTCCGTCGCAAACGGCCAGCCATGGGTCGCGATTGCAGGCGGCGATCACCCGCACGTCCAGCACGTGCGGGTCTTGCGCGCCCAGCCGCGTGACGGTTCCGGTTTCCAGCGCGCGCAGCAGATAGGTTTGCAGCGGTGGCGGCATTTCGGTGAATTCGTCCAGGAACAGCGTGCCGTGCTGGGCCTGTTCGAAGAAGCCGCTGTGATCGCGCACCGCGCCGGTGAAGCTGCCGCGCTCATGTCCGAACAGCAGGCTGCCGAGCAGGTCCGGCGGGATCGCACCGCAATTGACGGCAACGAAACGTCCGCGGCGGCCGCTCAGTGCATGCAGGGCTTCGGCCGCCAGCTCCTTGCCAGTGCCGCTTTCGCCATGCAGCAACACGGTGTTGCCGGTGGGCGCGATGCGGCGGATCAGCTTGAACACCCGTCGCATGCAAGGCGATGCGCCGATCATGCCGCCGCATTCGTCCATTTCGCGCGCCTGGCGCAGACCCGCGCGCCGCGCCGCGCGATCGAACAGCGCATTCAGGCGCGCGTCGTCCACGGGTTTCACCATGTAATCGTCGATGCGCAGCCGGATCGCCTGAATGGCCGTATCCATGTCAGGGCGTCCGGTGACCACCACCACGTCGCCATCGCGCGTGTCGCCCAGATGATCGATCAGCTCCAGGCCGCTGCCATCGGGCAGCGACAAATCGACCATCATCAGATCCAGCGGGCGTTCCTGCGCGATGACCATCGAAGCGTCGTGCACGGTGGATGCGGTCATCACCTCGAAGCCTTTCGCTTCGGCCTGGGCGCCGGTGCCGTGGACGAATGCAGGATCATCGTCGACCAGCAGAACGGACGGAGCGTTGCCGCGCATGGAAAACCTCGACTGCCTGCGGATACGCCGGAAAGGATCAGGATGCGCGGAGCGAAGTGGAGGGCTCGTGGAAAGGTGGCCGCTACATCGGCGGCAGCGGCGCTGCGGCCATCGCCGCGCGCGGCTCCAGTTCTACGGCCATCTTCAGGTGCAGGTCGAGCGTGGGCAGGGTGGCTTCGGCCAGGTGTCGTATTTCGGCGTTGCCACTGCCGGCGGCGGCGGTGAACAGGTCGATCGCCTTGCGATGGTCCTGCACGATCACTTCGTCATAGGCCTGGTCGAACGCGCCGCCGCGCAGCGTGCGCAGCTGTTGCGTCTTTTGCTTCACTTCCTGGCCCGGTTCGGCCGACACGTTCACGCGGTAACGCCACGCCAGGCTGGCTAGCTTGCGGTTGACCTGGACCTGATCGTCCACGATGCGCTTGGCCATGTATTGCACCGAGGCGGCGGACGAGATTTTCAAGGCCAGCTGGCTCAGCGCAACTTCCGCGGCGGACACCGTCACGGCCTGGCGCAGGAAGCGCCGGTCTTCCTTGCTGATGCTGCCGTGGGTGCGAGCAGGGTGGTTGGCGCTGGCTTTGAGCTGGTAATAAATCACCAGCGCGATGAGGGCAAGAATGCCGGCAAGTAACGTAGTCTGCGTCAGGTCCATGCTTCTTCGGATGGTTCGGACGTGCCGTCGCGCGTGCTGCCGCGACGGCCGAGCTCGGCCATGTGCTTGCGGTTGCGACTGATCTGGCTGCCGCCTTTCTGGCCGGCCTTGCGTGCTTCTTCGGGCGTGAAGCGATGCGCACGCCCTCTGGCATGCGCGATGCGGCCGCCCAGGCTGGCCACTTCCCGGCGACGCTGCTCATCCATGGCGGCAAACCCCCGGGGCGTAACGCTGGCTTCGTCGTGATCGGACATGACAACACTCGTTAAGCGCATTTGGCAGGTGCATGAAGTGTTCAACCTGCGGCCTGCGAAGCGCGTGAACGTATGGCAAAGGGGAGGTGAACGCCAAAGCGTGCATGACGCGCGCAGGTCGCGATGAAATCCTGGAAAAATCCACGCGCATGCATGGCAATGACGAAATCTCATCGTGGCCGATAACTAAACGCGACCAAAATGGCGCGATTCAAATAGCGAGCCGGTGCGTCCGGTCATGCTGCTTTTCAGCGGACGCGTGGTTTTCGTCGTCAGTTGCTGACGGCGCACGAGGCCGAGCACTACGTCTTCATAAGCTTGCTGCAGTGTTGAGCGCTGCTCGCGGTGTTGCAGGCAGGCTTGTTGGAAGTGCGCCACGAAGCGTTGCAGCTCGGCATCCTTCATCAAGGCCAGCAGCAGGCCCCACGACATTTCGTTGAACTGCTCCACCGCAAGCAGCGCCTGCATCGAGGGCAGCACGGGAATGCCCGCATCGCTCACCTGCTGCTGCGCGGCCTGCATCATGATGAGGAAGGGGCCGCTCCCTTGTTCCTGCCGTTCGATATCCGGCTTGTCGCCGAGCACGTCCAGCGCTTGCATCAGCAGGTGGACGTGCTCGGTCATGGTTTCGCAAAAAGGTTCAAACCGGGACAGGTCCAGGGCGCGGATGACCGGGTCCTTGTTGCTGCGGCATTTTTCGATGAAGCACTCGTACATGCGTATGCTGCTGCGTTCGTACGCCATGCGCACGGCAAGCAGATCGGTCAGCGACACGTGTTCGCCGGTGCTACGGGTGGAGAGTTCTTCGGTCATGTTGGATGTACCTTTTTTGAGGTAAGGGGCATGTAGCGCGATGCAACGCCTGGCAGGCGAACGCACAATGCGTCTGCGTAAAGCCTAGCGCACGATGCGCGGTGTGCATGTCCACGCGACCTTAAAAACAGCGGGAAAACGCAGGCAAGCAGGCGTATGCGCGTACTCGAAACAAGCCTGTCACGGACGCGAAAAACCATTCACGGACATCTCAAATCCGTTTGACTACTCACTGTCTAGACTGGCAACCGTTCGTCGTAGAGACGGACGTTTTGTTCCTCACTGGAGTCAAGTTCATGACAACCGAAAAAAGCAACCGCGGATTCGCTTCGATGGATGAATCCAAGCAGCGCAAGATCGCCAGCAAAGGCGGGAAGGCTGGCGGTGGTGATCATGCCACGCACGAGCAACATGTGCAGGCCGGTCGGCAGAGCAGTGGCGGAACCCACGAGCAGCACGTGAAAGCCGGCCAGCAGAGCCACAAGAACACATGATGTGTTTGGGAATCTAGGAGTCCCGCTGTAGGCCATGGACGTGCTGAAGAAGAGAGCCCGGCAGAGGATGTGCCGGGCTCTCGGCGTATGCGCATGAGCCCCTCTCCCGCCCGAACCCTCTCCCGGAAGGAGAGGGGCTCACTCAGGCAATTATTTGCAAGTCAGTGCGTCAGGCGCCAATGGAACAGAAAACCAACCTCACCCATTCCGCGACAACCCCCCGCTGCCTTCGCCCTCCTCGCTCCACGCATCGCCGCGGCTTACACGCAGGCGGTTTTCGACATCCTTCACGCCGCTGATGTGTTCCGCGCAATCCTCGGCGCGGTGTTTCATCTGCCGTTCCGGCACTTGTCCCTGCAGGGTAACCACGCCGGATTCCACCGTGACCTGGATCGCGCTGGCATCGACGTGCGGGTCGTCGGTAAGGCGGTCGCAGACGTCTTCGCGGATGCGTTCGTCCGAACGTATGTAGCCGCTGGGGCCGCGGCCGTAATAGGCGCCGCCGCGTTCACCTGCATGACCCCAGCTTTCCTCGCCCCAACCCGACGCACCGTAGTCGCCGGGATAGTTTTCGTGGCCGCGTTCCGGATGGCGATAGGTCGAGCCGAAGGTGGGACCGTACATCGAGCCGTAGCCGCGTTCGCCGGGCTGGAAATTCAGCGTGCTTTGTTCCAGATCTTCGCCACGCCAGCCATAGCGCCCATGCCCGGCCGGACTGATGCGCTCGGCGCCGCGCTGGCGCCATGCTTCGTCCGGTGAATAGCCTTCCCAGCTCTCCTGAAAGCGCTGGCCATAGCGCGGGTTTTCATAGCTTTGCCGGTCGCCATACCCTTGCGCGTATTCGTTGCGGTCGTAGTCGAGGTGGCGGCCATAGTCGTAATCCTGCTCGCCGCGCTGTGTCGCGCCACCGTAGTGGGACAGCCAGCGCGCGGTCTGGGCGTCATTCCAGTTGGATGTGCGGTCCTCGTAGCGACTGTCTTCGTAGCGCGACGGATTGTCGCGCGAAGCGCGCCCGGCCTGATAACGCTCCGAGACGTCGAAGCGCGAAGGCGGGCGATGGTGCCGTTGCTGGGAGTAGTCGCGATTCATGGATGGCTCCTTTTTTCGGTTGGAGGAAACACGCCTGTTGCGGGCGAGGGTTCGCAACATCCATGCCACGCCGCGAGCGCGCGTGGCGGGCGCCGCGGCGCATCGGCAGGAAACAATTGCCGGGATGCGCCGGAAAATCTTTCCGCTGCGGCGCATCGATGTCGCATGCAGTGCATCGTGAACGACAACCGGTTCACCCGGCCATGTCGCCTCCACAACGGCGGCCTGCCTATCTTGTTGGCTCGCATTCCATCATGAACCCGTAAGGAGCACACACCATGGCCGTCAAATCGTTGGAGGAACTCTTCGTGCACGAGCTTTCGGACATCTATAGCGCCGAGAAGCAGTTGACTCGTGCCTTGCCGAAGCTGGCGCGCGCATCCTCCGAGCCGCAATTGAAGCAGGCCTTCGAAAGCCACCTGGAGGAAACGAACGGTCAGGTCGAGCGGATCGACAAAATCGTCGAGCAATTGGACCTCCGCCTGAAACGCATCAAATGCGCGGCGATGGAAGGCCTGGTGGAAGAGGGCAAGGAGATCATCGATGCGGTGGAAGAAGGCACCTTGCGCGACGCCGCCCTGATCGCCGGCGCACAGAAGGTGGAGCACTACGAAATCGCCGCGTACGGCACCCTGGCCGCGCTGGCGAAGGAGCTTGGCTATGACGAGGTGCTGCCGTTGATCCTGGACACCTTGAAGGAAGAGAAGAGTGCGGGCGAGAAGCTCAGCAAACTGGCCGAGCAGCGCGTAAACAAGAGCGCGGCGGGCCGTCGCGCGTCGGCGGAAAGCGAAAGCGGGCGCGAAGTACGCCACTGACCATGCGCGAGCAAGCGTGAAAATGGCGGCGCCGCCCGCATGCGGGACGGTTGCCGCGATGAGCAAAAAAAGCATGCAGCGGCACAGACGCTTGCTTCACTTTCGAAAGTGGATATTTCGCCGCATCAGTAATGGAGGCGAGCCATGACGATCCTATCCGAGCAGCGCGTACGGCATCTCGAACGGCTATGCGGCCAGCTGCTTGCGCAGAACCATCGATTGATCGAGCGCAATGCGAAACTGGTGATGGAGATCCGCGCACTGAACAGTGAAGGCCGCGTGACGCTGCCGCTGAGCAACGTAGCGCGCATTCCGCAGTCGCCGCGGCTGCATTCGGTTCGCTGAAGCGCTGCGAGCTGCGACCATCCGAGGGCAACCGGTATGGCAGGCAATTGGGAAGACATCAAGCTGCTCAACAGCCTGATTGAAATCACCATCGACAGTGCCGACGGCTACCGTGAAGCGGCCAAGGATGTGAGCAATCCCGAACTCAAGTCGATCTTCCAGCGCCGCGCGCGCGAACGCCTTGCGGCGTTCAGTTCCCTGCAGTCGCAGGTGAAGGCGCTGGGTGGCCAGCCGGAAGATGAAGGCACCTTGCTGGCCTCGATGCATCGCGCCTTCGTCAACTTGCGCAGCACGGTGCGCGACGGCGACCTGGCGGTGATCGACGAAGTGGAGCGCGGCGAGGACCGCATCAAATCCAAATACGAAGAGGTGATCGGCGATGGACGGCTCAGCTCGTCCTCGCTGGCAGTCGCGCAGCATGCATACGAGTCGGTGCGCTCGGCACACGAGGAGATGAGCCGGCTGAAGCAATCACTGCACAGCCTGCACGGCTGATGCAGGATGCGGTCGTCGCAGGCGTCCACACCGGAGAACGCCTGTTTCTCCCCGTGTGTTCTTTGCTTGCAGCTTCATGCTATCGATTCGCATCCCAGCTTTCGCTGGGATGACGAACGTGCAAGACGTGAAGGGCTTTCTATTTCTTTACGGTATTGAGTATGCCGTTGAGGCACCCCAGCAACTCGTGCAAATGCAGCGGCTTCTGCAAACGTTGCAGGTGCGCGTAATCACGCGGAATGGCGTCGCTGTCGTAGCCGGTGGTGAGAATGATGGGCACGTTGTCGGCCATCAGGCGATCGGCCAGCGGAAACACGCGCTCGCCGTTCAAATTCACGTCGAGCACGGCGATATCCGCGTGGACGCCCTTGTCCAGCGCTTTCATGGCGCTGGCGACGTTCGGGAACGGACCTACCACGTGCACGTCTTCCATCTCGAATGCGGAACACAGGGCGTCGGCGATCAGGTATTCGTCTTCCACCATAAGCACCGATTTTCCGCTCAACTGGTTGGCATTCATGTGTGGACGATCCTCTGATGAGCGAAGCAGCATATCTACATGCTGTCGCGCTTAGGTTGCGTGTAGATGGTGAAAAAAAGCCGCAAGCCCTGTGATGAACTCGCCTCAAACCCTAACCTATGGCTAGGTGAGCACCGGTACGGAGATCATGCACCGCACGCCTTCGGGCATCACCTCATACTCGGTTTTTGCCCGCAACTGATAGGGCAGGGCGCGCTCGATCAGTTCGCGGCCGTAGCCGGCCTGCACCGCGGCGCTATCGTTGACGGCAGTGTTTACGCCCGTTTCCTGCCATTGCACGTGCAGCAGCGGCTGCTGCTCTTCGCAATGCTCAACTTCCCAGCGCACGGTAAGGTGCGCGGTGGGAATGGCCAGCGCGCCGTATTTCACCGCGTTGACCACCAGCTCGTGGATGGCCAGCGCAAAGGTCTGCAAGGTGGACGAACGCAGGCGCACGCCGACCGGGCCTTCCAGGGTGATCTGCTGCAGCGATACGGCGTGCGCTGCAAGTTCGGTGCGCAGCAGGCCGTCGAAGGTGACTTTCTCGCCCTGTACCAGACGCGACAGGTACGTCTGCACGCGGCTGATCGCATCCAGGCGCGAGGAGAACACGTCGGCAAAGCTTTCCAGGGTGGTGTGCTTGGCACGCGTGCGGTCGAAGATCACCTGGATCACGCTGAGCAAGTTGCGCGTGCGGTGCTGAAGTTCGGTGTTGAGCACCTGCAACTGACCGGTGAGCGCTTCGCGCAACGCGTCGCCTACGTGCGCCCATTCGGCATCCGCGGTATCCAGCAGCCGGCGCGCCAGGTCCTGGCGCTGCGCCATCTGCATGATCATGTCCGTTTCATAGCTCAGGCCCGGGTGCGTTTCGGTCCAGTAGTGCGCGGTGCGGATAAAAGCGAGCAGGGCGGCCAGGTATTCGAACGCCGTCTCGCCGACGGCGCAGCGCACGGCGGCGCGCGCTTGCGCCGATCGCGCGGGCACCACGAACATCACCGTGATGGCATCGAACAGGTCTTCTTCGGCTTTGCTGCGCGGCGCCGGGATGGGCGCGGGCTTGGAGTAGCTTTCCAGCCGGGCGAACACCGCCTCCAGTTGCGCCGCATGCGGTACGGGCCGGCTGAGCAGGGCGATCACCTGCTCGATCGTTTCCGGCACCGCGCGCGCGTCCCCGGCTGGATAGCCTTTGCCGAGCAGATAGCCGGCGTGCCGCACCACGCAGTAGCGCACTTCGCAGAAGCGCGACAGATGCACGAACAATCGTTCCTTGAACAGCGAGGGCAGTGGGTTGTCGAGATAGGCGGCCTTGGCCTGCATCCATAGCTGTTCGGCCAACTGCGGCGCGGCGTCGCTCGGCGTGAAGAACTGCGGCAACGCGCCAAGGCGCTGCTGCACTTCGCGCTGGAAGCGGCTTTGGCCCGCCGTGCTGCCGCCAAGGCGCCAGCGCGCGCGGATCGCGGCGAAGGTGAGAAATTCGCGCGAGCCCGGCTGCGACATCTTCGCGACGTTACGCATCGCCGGGACCTCGGCCAATGCGCGAATGGTTTTTTGCAGCACGGCGGATATCGATGGCCGACGGGTCGTCACAAGATTAGTGCGTCGTTGCATGCGTTTCGTGACTGGTCGTGATGTCATCGGCATCATGCTGGTGAAAGATATCCTGCGCGGCGTTGCGTTGGTTAGGGTTGGCGACGTGCACACAGATGCGCATGCCGCCGTGGCGGCTGGTGTCGAACGAGGGTGGGTCCGCATCGGTCAACGGCGAGACGCGCGGCTCGGCAAAGCCGGCGCGCTTGAGCGCCGCCACGATGGCTTCGGTTTGCTGGGGAGTTCGGGTGGTGCCGTAAACGGAAGCATTCATTTCTAGTTCTTCTATTTTTTTGTTACCGAACATGGCTGCATGAAACGGCAGCCACTGCTTCAAATGACGCCAAGCAACAACAAGACGATAACGATCACGAGCACCACGCCCACGCCGCCGGCCGGGTAGTAACCCCATGATCGGCTGTACGGCCACGCCGGCCATGCGCCGAGCAGAATGACGATCAACACGATGAGCAGGATCAGCGACATGACGTACCTGACGGTGCAAGCAAACCGCATCAACTCGATAAGCGGGGAAACTATGGCACCGGTCACCTCAACGCTGCGCACACGCTCCGTCAGAAGCGGCTTCACATAGTTTTTTCAAAGCGCACGACGCTCGACTTGCGGATCCGGACGCTTCCTGCTCATGGCAAGGCCGTGCGTGAGCTCGGCGCCCAGCAGCACCACGAACGAGGCGTAGTACACCCAGGTGAGCATCACCACCAGCGCGCCGGCCGGCCCATAGGCGCCGCCGATGCTGACGTGCCCGATGTACAGCTCGATGGCGAACTTGCCGAGGATGAACAGCAACGTCGTCACCAGCGCGCCCCAGGCAGCGTCGGACCAGTCGATCTCGGTATCGGGCAGCACGCGGTACATCGCACCGAACGCCACCACGAACACCGCTATCGACACGACGTATTCCACGATCGACCACGCCAGCGAATCGTAAGGAATCATCAGATGGATCAGCGCGCTCACGGCGAACGAGATGATCAGCAGGAAGGCGATGCCGATCACCAGCGCGAACGCCCGCGCCCGCGCCTTGAGCCAGATGCCGATAGCGCTCTGGTTTGCGACGTCCTCCACGCGCCAGATGCGGTTGAGCGAACCCTGCAGTTGCGCGAACACGGCCGACGCGCTGAACAGCGTCACGATGAGGCCGAGCACGCCGGCCACATTGCCCAGCGTGGGACGCGACTTGGCGTTCTCGACGATCAGGATGACCGCCTGCGCCGCCCGGTCGCCCATCAGGTTGGTGAGCGCCTGGTTGAGCTGCTCCTGCCATTGCGCGCGCAACAGCGACAGCAGCCACAAGGTGAGCACCACCAGTGGCGCCATCGACAAGGCCGAGTAGTAGGCGATGGCGGCTGCGTGTGTGAACAGTTCGTCTTCGTAGAGGCCGTTGATGGCGTTGCGAAGGGCGGGACGGATGGCGACACGCATGGCGTGGATACGTTCGCATGGGTGGTGTGGGGTGGGGGTGAGTGTGGTGCTTGTGTTGCTTATCCAACTGACTGGCGTTGAATCCAGTCTGTCCGGGATGCATTCCCTCCCCTACGTGTAGTAGGGGAGGGGGCCGTCAGTCGCACAAGTGAGAATCGAGGCTCATCAGAGGTTGGTGAGGGGCTCACTCAGACAGCGCAATCACCGCCTCACCGGCCGTGCCCGATACAACGCCAGCGACCGCGCCATCATGGTGACATGCCCCTCGCTCGGCTCGGCCGCATCGTTGGCCGTGCTCACCAGCAACCGCCATTCGGTCTTGCCGTTGGAGGAAGGGAGCACGAAGGCCACATCCTCGAACTGGCCATTAATCAGCAGAAGCAAGCTGGTATCCACACCGGGTCGCTTGATGCCGGTGGGTTTTGCGCGGCCGTCCAGCAGCATCGTCAGGCAGCGCTCGTGCGGATCGTGCCATTGCTCTTCGGTGAATTCGCGGCCGTCGTGGGTGAGCCAGGTGACGTCACGGATGCCTGATTCCTCATCCACCAGACCGCGCAGAAAGCGCGTGCGGCGGAGCAGCGGATAATCGCGGCGCAGGCGCGTGAGGCGGCGCACGAAATCGGTGAGCGCGCGCTGTTCGCCGGCGGCCAGCCAGTCGAGCCAGGTGACGTTGTTGTCCTGGCAGTACGCATTGTTGTTGCCGCCCTGGGTGCGAGCAAATTCATCGCCGGCCAGGATCATCGGCGTACCTTGCGCAAACAACAGGGTGGCGAGCATGTTGCGCATCTGCCGCTGGCGCAGCGACAGGATGACCGGATCGTCGGTGAAGCCTTCCTCGCCGTGGTTCCAGCTGAGATTGTTGTCGGTGCCGTCGCGGTTGTTTTCGCGATTGGCTTCGTTGTGTTTGTGGTTGTAGCTGACCAGGTCGTTGAGGGTAAAGCCGTCGTGTGCGGTGACGAAGTTGATCGACGCGTTCGGCCGGCGTCCGCGCTGGTCGAACAAGTCGGCCGAGCCGGTCAGGCGCGTGGCGAAGTCGGGCAGCCGGCCTTCGTCGCCGCGCCAGAACGCGCGCGTGGCGTCGCGGAAGCGATCGTTCCATTCCGCCCAACCGGGCAGGAATTTGCCGGCCTGGTAGCCGCCGGGGCCGATGTCCCATGGTTCGGCGATCAGCTTGACGCGGCCGAGGATCGGATCCTGCCGGCACGCATCGAGAAAGCCGCCGCCTTGGTCGAAGCCGTGCGATTCGCGGCCCAGGATGGTGGCCAGGTCGAAGCGGAAACCGTCCACGCGCATCTCGGTGGCCCAGTAGCGCAGGGAATCCATGACCAGTTGCAGCGTGCGCGGATGGCTCAGATCGAGCGTGTTGCCGGTGCCGGCGTCGTTGACGTAATAGCGCTGATCCTCGGCCAGCCGGTAATAGGTGGCGTTGTCGATGCCGCGCAGCGAAAGCGTGGGGCCCAGATGGTTGCCTTCGGCGGTGTGGTTGTAGACCACGTCCAGGATCACTTCCAGCCCCGCTTCGTGCAGGTGCGCGACCATCTCCTTGAATTCGGTCACGCTGGAGGTGGCCATATAGCGCGGATGCGGCGCGAAAAAGCCGATGGTGTTGTAGCCCCAGTAGTTGCGCAGGCCCACGTCGAGCAGATGCTTGTCGTCGATGAAGGCGTGCATGGGCATCAGCTCCACCGAGGTCACGCCCAGCGAACGTATGTAATCGACCACCGCCTGTTGCGCCAGGCCCGCGAAGGTGCCGCGCAGGGGTTCGGGCACATGCGGATGCAGCATGGTGTAGCCGCGCACATGCATCTCGTAGATGACGGTGCGATCCCACGGCACGCCAGGCCAATAATGCGTGCCCCAGGTGAAGGCCGGATCGATCACGCGCGACTTGGGCATGAACGGCGCACTGTCGCGTTCATCGAAACTGAGATCGGCGTCCGGGTGGCCGATGGTGTAGCCGAACAGCGCATCATCCCAGATCAGTTCGCCGGCGATCTGCTTGGCGTAGGGATCGAGTAGCAGCTTGTTCGGGTTGAAACGATGGCCCGCTTTGGGATCGTAAGGCCCGTGCACGCGGTAACCGTACAGTTGGCCCGGGCGCACGTCCGGCAGATAGCCGTGCCACACCTCGTCGGTGTATTCGGGCAGGGAGATGCGTTCGGTTTCCTCGCCGTGTTCGTTGAACAGGCAAAGCTCCACCATGGTGGCGTTGGCGGAGAACAGCGCAAAGTTCACGCCCAGGCCATCCCAGTTGGCGCCGAGCGGAAACGGCAGACCTTCGCGCAGACTTGCGCCGTGGGATGTCGTTTCGGTGCCGCGGTGTACGCGCGTGGGTTTGGTGGTGAGGTTCATCAGTTTCGCAATGCCCTGTTAAGCCTCACCGTCATTTCGGCGAACGCCGGAATCCAGTTCAAATATGCGTGCGAAGGACACGACACCGGTTTTGAGTGCTTCGCACAACGTATTGAAACTGGATTCCGGCGTTCGCCGGAATGATGGTGAGGCAGTGTACGAACACCTACTTGCGCACCTTTTCCTTGCCTCGCGATTCCTCCTCCTGCGACGCATGCCGCTCTTCGGCCAGCACCAGCTTCTCCGCCATCAGCCAGTGGCGCGTCTCCTGGCCGGAAGGTCGCCCTTCCGATTCCCAGATGCTGTGCGCGATCTCGCTGATGCGCGCGTGTCGCTCCGCCGGAGAACGTTTCATGGATAGGATTCGGACATCAGCACGGCCACAGGCCATTCGGAAAATAGGGTCTGGACGGGGAGGCCCTGCATCCCGCCCTGGTGCGTCCGGTGAGTAAATAAATCAGTGAAGGTGCACGCGCCGTCATCGTTGGCCGAGGCGATGGTGGTATCGCCCCAGAAATCCTTGCTCACCATCGGCCGGTCCTCGTGCACGCCGGCCGCGCAAAGGCGCGGTACGGCCACCAGCAGGCTGTGCCGTTCGAAGCGGCGCACGAAGGCCATGACGTGCTCGCGGCGCGAGCCCATGGTGTCGAGCGGCTCGTAGCCGGCGCGCGCGAACAGCTCCGGCCGCCGCCGGCGCACGCGCAACAGGCGATGGATCAGCTGCTGCTTGATCACGCCGCTGCGGTAATCCTCCAGCAATTGCTCGGGCAGCAGGTTGCCGTCGAAGCTGGCCTTGCGCGCGGCGTAGTCGACCGGGCGGCGATTGTCCGGATCCACCAGCGACTGATCCCAGTATTCCGTGCCCTGATACAGGTCGGGCACGCCCGGCACGGTAAGCCGCAGCGTGGCGGCTACCAGCCCGTTCAACGCACCCGGCGCATCCAGGCTGCGCGCCGCATCATGGATGCTGCGGCGTAGCGTGGCGTAGCGGGGGGACAGCAGCAGGTCGCTGACGGTGGCCTTGCACGCTTCCTCGTAAGCGGGATTGGGCGTGGTCCAGCGCGTATGCAGTTTCGCTTCGCGTTCGGCTTTCAGAAACCACTGCTCGATGCGCGGAGCGAATGCGCGCAAGGCTTCTTCATCGTCGTCGCGCATGCCCAGCGGCCACGCGGCGAGCACCGTCTGCAGCAGCATCCACAACGCGCCGGGCGCGGGACGGTTGGGGCCTTCGAGCGCGGCCAGCCATCGGCTGGCCTGGCCGACGAACCAGCGCGCGCGTTCGCTCAGTACCGCCAACCGGGCGCGAACGTCTTCGCCGCGCTTGTGGTCGTGCGTGGCGGTGGCGAGCAGCGCGCGCGGCCATGTAGTTGCGCGGTGCTGCATGATGGTGTGGAAGCGCCGCGGCGCGATCGCGAACACGCGCGGATCGCTGCCCACCTCGTTGCGCGAAAGCAGCACGCCGTAGCGGTAGAACGCGGTATCTTCCACCGCCTTGGCGTTCAAGGTGGTGGCGAGCTGTTCGAACAGGCGGCGCGCAATCTGCAGATGACGGCGCTGCGACAGCGTGCTCAACCAGCGCGCCTTGGTTTCCAAGAGGTATTGCCGCAGGTAGGCGCGATAGGCGATGCGATCGGGGTCACCGTCCTTCATGGCGCGCTCGAATGCGTGTTCCAGCGAGTGACGATCTTCCTCGCTGGCCGTGCCGGTGCCTAGATAGGTGCGGTACACCGGCATCTGTTCCAGTACTTCGGCCAGCGCCTGGCGCAGTGCGAGCGGTGTGAAATCGCCGTGTTCGGGCGTATCTTCCACGTAGCGCTCGAAGGCGCCGACACAGCGATCGAGATCGGCGGCGAAGGTGCTCGCCAGCAAGCTGCGCCGCGCCTGGTGTTCCTCATCGCCGAAGTGTTTCGAGCGGGCGCTGATCGCGGCCCAGGCCTCGGCCAGTTCCGGCTGGCCTTGCGGGTCGTGCTGCAAGGCGCTCACCTGGTTCATGAAGTCGTAGCCGGTGCTGCCGTCGACCGGCCAGTCTTCGTGCAACGCTTCGTCGTGCGCCAGGATTTTTTCCACGTGCAGGGAGATTCGCCGCGCCATCTGGCGCGGGTCCACCCGTGCGGCGCGATCCACGCGCAAACGCAGCTTGCGCAGGTAGTCGCGCGGCTGGGCCAGGCCGTCCACGTGGTCGATGCGCAAGCCGTCGATCATGCCTTCGCGGACCAAGCGCAAGGGCAGGGCATGCACGGCGTCGAATACATCGTCACGCTCCATCGCCAGCGCCACCAGCGAATCGATGTCGAAAAAACGCCGGTAATTGATGACCTGGCTGCCGCTGCGCCACCACGCAAGCCGGTAGTGCTGCAGGTCCAGGAACCTGCGCATCAGCGCCTTGTCGGTATGCAGTTGCGCGATCGCACGATCGACGTGCGTGCGAATGGCCTCGTCCTGCATCGCCAGGCGCACTGCATCGATGGCGTCCTCGGCTGCGCGAAAACGTGGCAGCACGTGCCCGGCCAGGTCGAACAGCAGGCGCAGGCCTTGTTCGGAAATCGGCAGCTTGGTGCCGGCGACGTTGAGCGCGATGGTGGTGCCGCCCACGTGCCGCTCCACGCGCAGCTCGCCGCGCGAAAGTGCCTGTTCCAGCGGCACCGCGAGCATGGGCAGCCACAGCTTGCCGTCGGTATGCGGCGCATGCCAGTCGATGTCGAAGTAGTGCGCGTAGCGGCTGGTACGGCCCATCGCCAGCACATCGTTCCACCACGGATTGCCGACGTCGGCGGCCATGTGGTTGGGCACGATATCCAGGATCGCGCCCATACCGTGCGTGTGCAGCGTCTGCACGAACTTGGCCAGCGCCGGTTCGCCGCCGAGCTCAGGGTTGACGATCATCGGGTTGATCACGTCGTAGCCATGCAGCGAACCCGGCCGCGCCATCGCGATCGGCGACAGGTAGACGTGGCTGAGGCCTAAGGCCGCGAAGTACGGCACATGCTCGGCCGCCGCGAGAAAGTCGAACGTGTGGTTGAGCTGCAGGCGAACGGTGGCGCGCAAATCGGTCATGCCGGTGTTACCTCCTTCACGGAGGTGCCGATGGACTGCAGCAAAGGTTGCAGTTGCTCGATGGTGTTTTCCGGCAGGCGATGCTGCCAGTTGGGATGGCTGTCGACGGTGCCGGGAAGGTTGGGTTGGGTTTTGAGGTTGAGGGCGTCTTCGAGGGGGAGGATGAGGAGCGGGGAAGGGGTTTGGGCGAGGAATGCAACGTAATTGCATGCTTGCGTCGGGGCTTGGTTCCCCTCACCGTCTTGGTCTCCCTCACCGTCATTCCGGCGAACGCCGGCACGCGGGGAGAGCACAGGGATGTGCTCGGCTTTGAGGAGCGAGGAATCCATTTTTAATGCGCCGCGCGATGCACTGAGAATCGATGTCGTGTCCTTCGGACGCATATCTAAACTGGATGATTCGCTTCGCTCACCCCCTTCGGGGGCCGTCCTTCGGACGTTCTCCGCGCTTCGCGCTACGTCCGGCGTTCGCCGGAATGACGATATGGAGGCGCCGACGGCTTGATCTAAACGCACGACCTCATCCTCCCGCGCACGCATCCGTCGCCGCATCTCTTCTTCACCAAACCCATGCGCCTTGGCGAGCTGCGCAATATCCACTCCTTCCCGCCACCCCGCCAACGGCGGCAAATCATGCGTCGTCGTCGTCGCCACCGCGTTCTTTCTCCATGATTCCGGTGCAAGAAACTCACCCTGTTCGTCGCGCGTAAACAGCAGCACGTCAATGCCCAGCACGCCACGCGCGGCAAGCAGGTCGCGCAAGCCCACCGGCACGGTACCCAGGTCCTCGCCAATCACGATGCAACGCTGGCGCCATGATTCCAGCGCAGTAAGCCGCAGCAGATCCTGCAAAGGCTGGCGAAGGTAGCCGCCTTCGGTGGAAGGGCCGCCTTGCGGCAGTACCCAGATGTGCTGGAAGCCGATGATGTGGTCGATGCGCAGGCCGCCGCCGCGCTGCATGTTCGCGCGCAGTAGTTCGATAAACGGACGAAAGCCGCTGGCTTTCAGGTCAGATGGCGCATACGAGGTGATGCCCCATCTTTGTCCGTCCGGATTGAACGCATCCGGTGGCGCGCCCAGCTCAAGGCCTTGCAGGACATGCTCGCGCCACGTCCACGCTTCGCCGCCGCCTGCTTCGAAACCGACGGCCAGATCGCAGATCAGGCCGATATGTTGATCCGCATCGAGCGCGCGCCGCTGGGTGCTTTCCCAGCAACGCGCGGCCAGCCATTGCAGGAAGATCTCCAAATCCACCTCGGGCACGTGTTGTTGCGCGAACGCGGCGGCGGACGCTTCGCTGCGCCAATCGTCCTGCCATGCCTGCCAGGCGCTGCTTTCGCCGGCCAGCATCGCCTGCGATTGGCGCGCGGCCAGCCACGCGTGGCGTTTCAGCGCATCGCCACCTTCGGCGGTGAAACGTTGCAGGTCATCGCGCAGCGTCGGCGGCGCATGCGCGAATTGTTCATGCAGCACGCGGAACACGTTGCGACGTAGTGCATACGCCACCGGCCAGTCGACCAGCTTGCCTTGTTGCGCGAGATGCCAGGTCGATGCCAGTCCGCTGGCTTGCAGCGCGGCGTTCAACGCGGCTGCACCGAGCACCTGCGCGGGATCGGCATGCACCCAGTTGAGAAAACCGCGATGCGAAGGGGAATACGGGCTGTAGTGTCCGGCGACGGGGCTCATCGCATGCAGTGGACTGAGGGCGATCGCATCGCCGCCGGCGCGGCCGATCGTTTCGGCAAGTTCGGCCACCGCGCGGCTGTCGCCCAGGCCGCCATCGTTGGCGTGCCGCAATGAATACACCTGCGCGGCCAATCCCCAGGCACGATGTTTGTCTGTACCCAGCGCGTCGCCCACACCGAAGCAGCGCGGCGGCGCCACAGCCAGCATCAGCGAATGGTTGCCTGCATCCAATTGGTAATAACCGTATTGCGAAGGCGCGCGATAGCAGCCGGCGCCGAGCGGTGCGAGCTGGTGCGGGCGGCCTTCTTCATCGATCATCGCCAGCTGTTCGCCATGCAGCAGGGCGGGCGGCATATCGAAGGCATCGCCGGCGTCCACGCTGAGAAGGACAGGCAGTGCGCGATGGCGTTCCTCGATCCGTTGCAGGCTTGCCCGGCGGCTGGATTCATCCTGCGCAGGTAGTTGCAGCGCCGCCAGCAAACCCTGCAGCGCGTCATCGGATACGGTGCGTGGCTGGCCGGAGGCGTCGGTCCATTGAACGGACAGGCCGGCGGCGCGCGCCAGCATTTCAAGCGAGGAGCCGCTCACCTTCCAACTCCCTGACCAATACGGCGGCGGTATGCGCCTGAAGGACACCGCGATCGAGCGCATCCATCGCGTCCTGCGACTCGATCCAGATCACGCGGGTGGCCGAGTCGCGCGGCAGCGATACGTCTTTATCCGACAGGTTCAATGCGATTTCCCAATAGTGCCCGTCGCTCAATCGCCAGCGCGCGTACACCGCCTTGTCGCCGAGCACCTCGCAGCCCAGCGCGCAACAATTCTCCAGCCGGTCGGAAAGAAAGCGGTTGCGCAGTTTCAAAAGGCCGCTCAGCCAGCGCGTCCATTCCCAGCTGCGCTCGTTTTCGTCCATGCGCGGGATGGAGGCGGCGTAGGTATCGAGCGCGTTCGGGTCGGGAATCAATTCGCGCCGCTCCGGATCGGTAAAGCCGGAGAAATGTGCGAACTCTTCGCGCCGGCCCTGGCGCACTTTTTCAGCCAGTTCGCCTTCGTAGTCGGTGAAGTAATAGAACGGTGTGCGGCAACCCCATTCCTCGCCCATGAAAAACAGTGGAATCATCGGGCTGAGCGCCACCATCACCATTGCCGCGCGCAGGTCGGCTTCGCTGGTGAGGCAGGTCAGCCGCTCGCCGAGCGGGCGGTTGCCGATCTGGTCGTGGTTCTGCAGGAACAGCACGAACGAGGTGGGGCGAAGATCCTGGCTGGGTTCGCCGCGCGAGATGCCGCGGCGGTCGTGCTGGCCCTGGAACACGAAACCCTCCGCCAGCGCCTTGGCCAGGTCCGCGGTGGAGTTCTTGGCGAAGTCGGCGTAATAGCCTTCGTGCTCGCCGGTGAGCATCACGTGCAGCACGTTGTGCGCGTCGTCGTTCCACTGCGCGTTGTAGTCGCCGCGCAGCAGGCTGGCATTGTTGTGCTCGTTTTCCAGGATCAACCACACCTGCCGTCCGCGCGGCAGGCAAGTGCGCCGGATCGCGGCGCCGAGTTCCTCCAGGAAGGCCTGCGGCTGGATCGCGTGCACGGCATCCAGCCGCAGGCCGTCGATGCGGTACTCGTTGATCCACATCAGCGCGTTGTCGATGAAATAGCGCGCCACTTGCGGGCGTCGGAAATCGATCGCCGCGCCCCACGGCGTGTGCGTGTCGGCGCTGAAGAATTCCGGCGCATAGTCCGGCAGTTGATTGCCGACCGGTCCGAAGTGGTTGTAGACCACGTCCAGGATCACCGACAGGCCCAGCCGGTGTGCGTGATCGACCATCGCCTTGAGCGAATCGATGCTGCCGTAGGAGGCATCGGGCGCATACGGCAGCACGCCGTCGTAACCCCAGTTGCGATCGCCGTGGAACGAGGCGATCGGCATCAGTTCGATCGCGGTGTAGCCACAGGCGGCCAGCCGCGGCAGCGCCTGGCACAGGGTATCGAAGCCGCCCATCGCGCCCACATGCACTTCGCAGATCACCGCGGTATGCCATGGCGCGCCGCTCCAGTCGTTGCATTGCCAGACATGGTCGCGCGGGTCCACCACCATGCTCGCGCCGAGTACGCCGCCTGGTTGCGAACGCGAAGCGGGATCGGGCACCTGGCGTCCGTCGGTGCGATAGACGTAGCGCGTATCCGGATCGACCTCGATGGCGAGCGTGTGATTGCCATCTTGGTCGCGATGCATCGGGAACGCGAGCTCGTCGATCACCAGTTCGACGAGCCTGGCGCTGGGCGCCCACACGCGAAAGCGCGTGGTGCCGTCGTCGAGAACCTGCGCCCCATACGTGCAATCGTGGCAGGACGAAGCGGGCGATTGAGTTGGAATGGGATGTGTGGACATGGGAACCGCACTGCGGAGTTGTAGTCTCTTCGTACTTCCTTTTGCGCAGTGGGCGGGTGATTTTTTGGTGATGTTCGCCGCCCTGCGCCGTCATGTGCGCGAAGCACGAATGGATGCTCAAGCACATGAAGTTTTTTGCTTGCCGTGTACTGCTCCCTCCCCTGCGAAGTAGGGGAGGGCTGGGGTGGGGTTACGCAATCTCGCGGTGAATTGAACACATGCGGCATGCTCGGACCCACCCCAACCCTCCCCTGCGCGCAGGGGAGGGGACAGAACAAGCCATTCACCCCTCGCCCCGATCCGGCCGCAGGATCAAGGTCGCCAGCGGCGGCAACAGCAGGTTCAACGAATACGGTTGCCCGCGGCAGCCGGACGCATCGGCGTGGATCAGGCCACCATTGCCGACGTTGGAACCGCCGTAGTGCGCGCTGTCGGTGTTGCAGACCTCGCGCCACATGCCGTCTTCCGGTACGCCCACGCGATAGTCGCGGCGCACTTCCGGCGTGAAATTGCACACCACCAGGATCGGTGGAAGACCCTCGCCGCCGCAGCGCAGATATGCATAGACCGAGGCATGCGTGTCATCGCCGATCACCCAGCGGAAGCCTTCCGGATCGTGGTCGAGGCGATGCAGAGCCGGCTCGTGCACCAGCAAGCGGTTGAGGTCGCTCACCAGCTGTTGCACGCCGCGATGCATGGGGTCGTCCAGCAGATGCCAGTCCAGCGGGCGATCGTGATGCCATTCGCGTTCCTGTGCGAATTCGCCACCCATGAACAGCAGCTTCTTGCCCGGATGCGTCCACATGAAGCCGAAATAGGCGCGCAGGCTGGCGAACTTGCGCCAGCGGTCGCCGGGCATGCGCGCGATCAGCGAACCTTTGCCGTGTACCACTTCGTCATGCGACAGCGGCAGCACGAATTTCTCCGAATAGGCGTAGACCATGCCGAAGGTGAGATCGTGATGGTGATAGCGCCGGTACAGCGGATCGCGCTGCATGTAGTTGAGGCTGTCGTGCATCCAGCCCATGTTCCACTTGTAGCTGAAACCCAGGCCGCCCTCGTTGACCGCGCGCGTGACGCCCGGCCATGCGGTGGATTCCTCGGCCAGCACCATCACGCCTGGTTGTTCGCGCGCAACGGCAGTGTTGAGCGCCTGCAGAAAGGCGATGGCTTCGAGGTTTTCGCGGCCGCCGTGCTTGTTCGGTATCCACTCGCCTTCGGGCCGGCTGTAGTCGCGGTACAGCATGCTGGCGACCGCATCCACGCGCAGGCCGTCCACGTGGAAGTGGCGCACCCAGTGCGCGGCGCTGCCGATCAGGTACTGGCTCACCTCGCGGCGGCCGTAGTTGTAGATCAGCGTGTCCCAGTCCTGGTGCACGCCTTCGCGCGGATCGCTGTGCTCGTACAGCTTGGTGCCATCGAAATCGCGCAGGCCGTGCTCGTCGGAAGGGAAGTGCGCGCTGACCCAGTCGATGATCACGCCGATGCCGGCGACGTGGCAGGAATCGACGAAGCGAGCGAACGCATCCGGGCCGCCCATGCGCGCGGTGGGCGCGTAGATGGCGATGGGCTGGTAACCCCAGGAGCCGCCGAACGGATATTCGCTGATCGGCAGCAGTTCGATATGCGTGAAGCCTTGCGCCTGCACGTAGGGAATCAGGCGCGTGGCGAGCGTGCCCCAGTCGAGCGGACGGCCATCCTCGTCCCATTGCCAGGAACCGGCGTGCACTTCGTAGATGGAAACGGGAACGCGGTCATAATCCACCGATGCGCGATGCGCCATCCACGAGGCGTCGTGCCAGTTCACGATCAGCGGCGCAGCCACCACCGAAGCGGTGGCGGGCGGCAGCTCGGTCTGGCGTGCGTACGGATCGGCCTTCAGCGGCAGCAGATGACCGTTGCGGTCGAGCAGTTCGAACTTGTAGAGCGCGCCGGCCTTCAGGCCCGGAATGAAGATTTCCCACACGCCTTCGTGCGCGTGCCGGCGCATCATGTGGCGGCGACCGTCCCAGCGGTTGAAATCGCCCACCACCGATACGCGCGGTGCGTTCGGCGCCCATACCGAGAAATGCACGCCGTCCACGTCGCCCAGGTGCATGACGTGCGCACCGAGGAAATCGCCCGGGCGGCTCAATTCGCCGGCGTGGAACGCGCGCAGTGTGCCTTCCGTCAGCAGCGGCGCGAAGGCGTATGGATCGCGGATCACTTCCTTGCCCGTCGGCCAGCGGATGCGCAGGTAATAGTCTTCCGGCCGGTACGGCAGCGAGGCGGCGAAAATACCTTCCGCCAAACGTTGCGCCTGCCAAGTGGCGCCATCGGCCACGTCGATCACTTCCACTTCGGTGGCGCCGTGCATCGCGGTGGCGATGTACCAGTGATCGTCGTGCAGGTGCGGGCCGAGCAACTCGAATGGGTCGCCGCAACGTCCTTTGTCCAGCGCCTCCAGCACGTTGGCGGGAATGCACGCATGCACGCGTGCCGTGGGCGCCACGGCCAAACCGAGGTCGCTTCTCACGCGCTGGCCTTTTGAAAGTTGATCCGACACCACGTCATCCACCTCGTCGTGCAGCCTGCCGTGCCCGCCTGCTTACGGATGGACATAGGTCTTCTCTTCGCGCGTGGAAGATGCCGGCTGCGCGACATGGCCGGGCTGCTGCTTGTTGAGCAACATGCGCCGGTACAGGGCCGCATACTGCCGGCCCGGGCCGTCCCAGCCGTGCTTCTCGAGCATCGCCGCACCGCGCATGGCGTTGAGCAGCAACGGTTCGGCGAAGATGCGAAAGGCGCGCTGCAGGCAGCGACGCAATTCGGAAACGGTGGCGTCACGGAACAGCAGACCGGTGACGCCATCCTCGATGGTGTCGACCAGGCCGCCGGTGGCGTGCGCGATCGGCAGGCAGCCATACGATTGCGCGTACATCTGGCTAAGGCCGCAGGGCTCGTAGCGCGAGGGCATCAGCAGGAAATCCGCGCCGGCGAACATGCGCCGTGCCAATCCTTCCTCGAAACCGATATGCGCCGCGACGCGGCCGGGGAAGCGTCGCGGCAGGCGCGCGATGGTGCGCTCGATCGACGGATCGCCGCGGCCGATCAAGGCCAGCTGGCCGCCCGCGGCGATGATCTGCGGCGCCGCTTCGCAAATCAAATCCACGCCTTTCTGCTGCACCATGCGCGAGATCACCGCGAACAGCGGGCCGCTTTGTTCGCGCAAGCCCATTTCCGCGCGCAGGCTGTGCGTGTTCTGTGCCCGCGTATCCCACTGGCCGATGGTGAAGGGCGCCTCCAGCGCCGGATCGCGCTGCGGATCCCAACTCGGGTCAATACCGTTGACGATGCCGATCAGGCGGCCTTCCTGCGCGCGCTTGTGCAGCAGTGCGTCCAGTCCGCAGCCGTGCGCCGGCTCGGTGATCTGGCGCGCGTAGCATTCGCTGACCGTGGTGAGATAGGTCGCCTTGGCGACGCCTTCATGCAGGAACGAAATGCGCCCGCGCGGTTCGTGCTCGGTACGCTTGCGCGTCATGCCGATGGTGGCGGCGGTGGAAGCCGGAAACACGCCCTGGTAGGCCAGGTTGTGAATGGTGAGCACAGTAGGCACGGCATTGCTCTGGCCTTCCAGGTAATGCGTGGCCAGCGCGCAGGGCCAGTCGTTCAGATGTAACAGGTCCGGGCGCCAGTCCATCTGTGCGTGATTGAGCGCGATCTCCGCCGCCGCATACGACAGTGTGCCGAAACGGATCGCGTTGTCCGGCCACTCGTGCCCATGCACGTCGGTGTAGGGTGAACCTTCGCGCTCATACAGTTCGGCATTGCACAGCACCAGGATGGTCAGGCCGTCGCTGGTCTTGATTTCACCGATCTCGCACGCCGGCAATGCGTGATGGCCCAGCGTCTTGCCGACCATGCGCATGGAGCGGGCCGCCGCCATCACCTTGGGATGGCCGGGCAGCAGCACGCGGACATCGTGGTCCTTGGCCAACGCGCGGGGCAGGGCGGCAGAGACGTCGCCCAGGCCGCCGGCCTTGACGAAATCGGTCATTTCGGTGGTGACGAAAAGGATTCTCCCGCCGCTCCGCTCGGCGCGCGCGGCGGTGGCGGGCGGTTCGGATCGATGCCGATGCACGCCGGAGACGACTTCTCGTTTCTGGTGATGATTCGGGTGATGGATCCTGTGTGCAGGTTTGGCGATGCTCATTCCATTTGATCTCACGATATGGCTGCAAGGCGACGATTCGCCCGTCTTTTGCAGATTTATGCTTGAGGTTAGGGCTCTGATGATCAAACTTCCGTACAGCTAGCGGTGTGGCAAAGTGAAGATCGCGAGACGAATCGGCGCGAACGTGCACGCGAAATCTCCACCATGCGATAGCGGATAAAGGCGTGAACAACTTTCCGTGCACGCCGCTTTTACGAACGGCAGTGCACGGTGGGGCGAGGTTTTCTTTAGACGGGAGGTATCGCCGCTGATCCACTGCGGGCGTGCAGATCGCTCGTCATTCCTGCAACGCCGGAATGATGGCGCGGTGACAGGTGCATCAGTGGTGGTACACATGGATCGCAGTGAACAGAACGCCCTTTCTCGCTCCATGGATCGTCGGCAAGACCCTGCGGACGCTATTTTTCAGTCTGTTTACGTGCATGTTCGTGGCGTTGCCGCTGCATGCATTCGAGCTCGCGCCGGCATCGGGCGGCACTGCCGCAGCCTGCGTGCAAGCAGGCGCGCATGCTGCCGATCCTCCCCCCAAGAACAGCGCGGCAACCACTACGGCGCCGCCCAAGAACGCAAATACAGCAGCCGCGGCCAAGCCAGGCACCAAACCCGCCGGCATTGTGCCGTTGCAAGCCAACGGATTGATCGAGCGCAGCCTGCACCAGATCAGCCAATGGGCCGCCGGGCTGGCTGTGCAGCTCAAGCAGGCATGGGCTTCGCTGCTTGCCTTGCTGGTGTTGTTCGAGCGATCCGGCGGACATATCGCCAATGCCGCCGACCGCGATCTGTTGCTGCATACGGGCGCCGCGCTGGCTGCCGTGTTTGCCGCCGGCGTGCTGTTCGAATGGCTGTTCCACTTTCTGCTCAAGCGCCCATTGCGCGCACTGGTCGCCAGGGCGAACGCAGTGGAGAAACGCGATCGCAGCCGAGAGGATCGCGAACGCGCGCTGACGCAGCGCGCGACGCAGGCGGCGAAAGTCTCCGAAGCGCAAAAGGCCGAGCAGGCGAAATCGGAGGCCGGCGTGCAGCCGCCATCCGTCGCAGTGGCGCTGGTGCACACCAACGAAGATGGCGTCGATCGCGTGGAGCCCGTGCACGTCGGCGAACAGAATGCGGCCGGTCCGCCGCCGACTGCTGCACGCCCACCTGAAACATCACCACCTGCGCCGCACAAAACGCCCGATCATGCACGCCCGGCGCGCTATGCCCGCACCCTGCATCATCTGGTGTTCGCCTTCGGCGCGCTGCTGATCAACCTGTTTCCGCTGGCGGTGTTCTTTGTCGTCTCCGGCCTGGTGCTGCGTGGCGTCGGTGGCGATGATGATGCGCGCATCCATGCCGTGGCCAGCAGTTTCATCAACGCCTACGTCAGCACGCGCATCACCATGGCCGTGCTGCGCCTGCTGGTGTCGCCGGAAGGGCCGGGGCTGTGCGTGCTGCCGGTGAGCCATACGACGACGCGCACCGTGCTGTTCTGGATGCGCTGCATCGTGACCGTCGCGGCATTCGGCATCGCCTTCGGCGATGCCTTGGCGAACCTCGGCGGCGGCGAGGCGAGCCGCATGGCCTTCATCAAGCTGATATCGCTGTTTGCGCATATCGCCGCGGTGGTTCTCATCCTGAAACTGCGCGTGCCGGTCGGGCGCGCGATCGCGCCGAAGCCCGGCGCGCACGGCATATCCGCGGCCGCGCGCAACTGGCTGGCGCGGGTGTGGGTATTGTTCGCTGTCGTCTTCATCATTGGTGCGTGGGTGGTGTGGGCGCTGGGCGTGGAAGACGGTTTTCCCAAGCTGATCCACTTCATCGGCGTTTCCGCGGGCATCCTGATCGGCGCCAGGGTGGTGACGATATTGGTGCAGGGTGCGCTGGGTCGCATGTTCCGCCTGCGCGATAACAACGATGCTTCCGCGGACGGTGCGCGCGTGCGGCTTGCGCGGCGCTATTACCCGATCATCAGCGGGCTCGTGTCGTTCTTCATGACGGTGCTGACGATCATCGCGCTGTTCCAGGCGTGGGGCCTGGATGCGTTCGAATGGTTCGCCAAGGGGCCGATCGGGCGCAGCCTCACATCCGCCGCATTGACGATCCTGGTGGCGGCGGTGGTGGCCGTCTCCGTGTGGGAAGGGGCCAGCTACAGCATCGAACGGCGCATTGCCTTGTGGACCGAGCATGGCGACCTGATGCGCGCCGCGCGTCTGCGCACGCTGCTGCCGATGATGCGCACCGGTTTGTTTATCGTGGTGGTGCTGGTGGTGGGGCTGACCGCCTTGAACGAGATCGGCATCAACACCACACCGCTGCTGGCAAGCGCAAGCATCGTCGGCGTGGCGCTTGGCTTCGGTTCGCAGAAGCTGGTGCAGGATTTCATCACCGGCATCTTCCTGTTGATGGAAAACGCCATGCAGGTGGGCGATTGGGTCACGGTGGCCGGCGTTTCCGGCACGGTGGAATACCTGTCCGTGCGCACGGTGCGCCTGCGCGGCGGCGACGGTTCGCTCTACACCATTCCTTTCAGCTCGGTGACCACGGTCAACAACACCAACCGCGGCGTGGGCAATGCGGCGATGAGCGTCAGCATCGCCTACGGCGCCGATGCCGATCGCGCGATGGAAGAATTGAAGAAGATCGGCAAGGAGCTGCGCGCCGATCCCGCCTACCAGAAGCTGATCCTGAAAGACCTGGAAATCTGGGGCGTGGATGCCATGGACGGTTCGAAAATCACCCTGATCGGCCAGATGCAATGTACGGACAGAGGACGCTGGGGCGTGCAGCGCGAACTCAATCGACGCATCCTGCGGCGCTTCCGCGAGATCGGCGTGGAAATGGCCAATCCTCACGCCAGCTATCTGTTTCCGCAGCAGGAGACGCCGCAACAAAGCGGAAAACCGGCGCCACGGACATCAGCCAAATGAATACATTCGCGGCGACACCCTCTTCATGGCGCCAAGGTTAAATTCTGCTGAAAATAGGAGAAACCCATGAGCATGCTGCAGGTCGAAACGGATAGTCTGGGTCGCCCTATCGAACTGTATTACGAGGACATCGGCTACGGTCCGCCGGTTGTACTGCTGCATGGCTGGCCGTTCGATCATACGATGTGGGAAGAGCAGATCTTTGCACTTGCCAGCGGCGGCTGCCGCGTCATCGCCTACGATCGCCGCGGCTTTGGCAAATCGTCCAAGCCAGTCGATGGCTACAACTTCAACCGCTTCGTCGATGATCTCAAGGCGTTGCTGGACGCGCTCGACCTGCATGACGTGACGCTGGTGGGTTTTTCGATGGGCGCCGCCGAAGTGGTGCGCTACATGAGTCGCCATCTCGGCCAGCGCATCACGCGCTTCGCGCTGGTGAGCGCGATCACACCCTCCATGGCCAAGAGCAAGGACAACCCCGAAGGCGCCGACGAAGCGAAATTCGATGACATCTTCACCCGCATCCGCGCGGATCGCTTTACCTATATCGACCAATTCGTGGGACAACTGCTCGATACGTCCAGCGTCAACGCGGCGAAGCTGGCGTGGATCAAGTCGCTGGCCGAGCCGGCCTCTCGCATTGCCATGCTGGGCTGCGTGAGGGCATTCGCGGAAACGGATTTCACCGGCGACATGGCCGCGGCGATCAACCTGCCGTCGCTGGTGATCCACGGCACCGAAGACCGCATCGCGCCTTTCGCCATGAACGGACGGCGTACTTCGGACCTGCTGCCAGGTAGCATTTTTCGTCCCTATGAAGGCGCCGGACATGGCTTGTTCGCGACGCATGCGTCGATGTTGAACGACGATCTGCTGGGCCTGGTGCGCACGCCGCCATCGCAGACACTGCCACCGCCGGTGTTCTGACAACGTAGCTTCGGATGCAATCCCAGCGGCGCGATCCCACGATAAAGCCGGGATTGCATCCGAAGCCTGCGACGCGGGTTTCAAGCACCGTCCACATCGCGCGTGGAAGAATCCCATCGAACGCAGCAGGCGTGACGATGTGAAGCCAGGCAAGCAATGCCCGAAGGTCCTTCCATTGCGATCCTCCGCGACGAAGCGTCGATCTTCGTCCGCAAGGTCGTGTCGCGCGCCGAAGGCAACGCCAAGATCGACATGCAGCGTATCGAAGGGGAGCGCGTCGCTGATTGGCGCAGCTTCGGCAAGCAGACGCTGATCGTGTTCGACGACTTCTACGTGCGCGTGCATCTGTTGATGTTCGGTAGCTACCTGATCAACGAACGCAAGGACGTCGCACCGCGGCTGGGCCTCACTTTTCGCAACGGCGAGATCCTTTTCTACAACTGTTCGGTAAAACTGCTGGAAGGCGATCCGGCGGATACCTACGACTGGCGCGTCGACATCATGTCGGACCAGTGGGACGAAAAATTCGTGCGCCGGAAATTCCGCGCCATGCCGGAAGAACTCGTATGCGACGCCTTGCTCGACCAGGATGTTTTCGCCGGTGTCGGCAACATCATCAAGAACGAAGTGCTGTACCTGTGCAAGGTGCATCCGCTTTCACCGGTGGGCGACCTGCCGGCAAGAAAGGCGAACGAAATCGTGGCACAGGCACGCGCCTACAGCTTTCGTTTCCTTGATTGGAAAAAGGCCCACGTGCTGCGCAAGCACTGGCTGGTGCACAACAAGGGTCAATGCCCGGTCCACCAGATTCCGCTATCGCGCGGGTATCTTGGCCATCGCAAGCGCCGCAGTTTTTTCTGCGAGCTTTGTCAGCGGCGTTATACGCCGTAGTAACGGAATGCGCATCGCCACGCTCGCATACATCGAACTTACGCATTCCTTCCACATCGCCGGTGGAACAATCCGGGCAAATTCAACGGATCGTGAAGATGTGGCGCTTGATGGTGGAGGCCTTTTTGCTCAGTGCAGTCTGCCTGCTGTTCGCTGGCAGCGTGTCTGCGGCTGAAATCGTCGTTGCCGCGTTTGCGGGATGTACGGCCGCTTGTTTACATGCGCGACTGATCCAGCGCTCGGCCTTTCGTTTTATCGGCAGGCCACAACCGCTTCACATCCTCAAGCTCGCCGCAAAAGGCGCATTGCAAGATGTTCCGCTGGGTGCATGGCATGTGCTGGCTTCGCTGTGGCGGCGCCGGTTCGGCAAGCAGGTGATGGAGCCGGCGCCAGTGCTGATACGCGGTGCAGATATGCATGCGATTCCCAAGCGCCGTGCGCTGGCGATCCTGGCCACCTCGTTCGGCCCTTTGGCCTACACCATCGAAGCGCATCACGAGGCCTTGCGCGTGCACCGTGCCGAAGGAACCCGGCGGCCGGAGTGATGGTGTGTACTGGGTAGCGATCATCGCCTTGCTGCCGCCGCTTCTGGTGGGCGCGATCGCGGCGCGGCGCGGTCCGTTGCGTACCCGGCCGCTGGCGATCCAGTTCGTCGGCACGCTGGTGGCGATCGTTTTTGTGTTGATCGCGCTGGCGATGCAGCAGCCGTCATATATCGATCTGGCCCTGGCGCTGACCTTGCTGGGACTGCCGGGAACGCTTGCCTACAGCTTCTACATGGAGCGCTGGATGTGAACATCGCGATCGTGATTGCGCTGATTTTGCTGGTGGCGTGCTGCTGGATTTCGGCAGTGGCGCTGTTGCGGCTGCCGCTGGGCATGGATCGTCTGCATGCGGTGAGTTTTGTGTCCTTGGCGACGTCGCCACTGTTGGTGATCGTGACGGGACTGCAAACCGGCATGAGTCTGGGCACGGCCAAGGTCGCTTTTTTGTGGTTGATCAATGCGCTGGCCAGCGTCGGCATTTCGCATGCGTTGGGACGCCTGATGCGTCCGCGCAAAGGAGGCGAAGCATGAAGTTCGCGGTGGCCGGTTGCCTGATCCTGGTGATGATCAGCGGTGCGCTGGTGGCGTTCACGCGCCGTCCGGCGCGGCAGGTGCTGATGATCAGCGTGCATGGCCTGTTCCTCTCCATGCTGTTCCTGATGCTGCAAGCACCGGATGTTGCCTATTCGGAAATTGCGGTGGGCACGGCGCTGGTGCCGGTGATGTTCCTGACCGTGCTCGCTGCCATACGCGGTGGCGGACGCAGGAACCTGCCGCGATGAAATACGGCCTGGCCTTGCGTTACGCGTTGTGCATCCTGGCGCTGATCGTGCTGGCGCCGGCGGCGGTGCTGGTGGCGCTGCATATGCCGGCGTTCGGCGAACAGTTGCCGGCCTACGGGACAACCGTCAACGCGCACGTGCCGTACATGCGCCAGGCCACCAACGTGGTGACGGCGATCATTTTCGACGTGCGCGGCGTGGATACGCTGGGCGAGGAATTCATTTTTGTCGCCGCGATCACCGGGCTTGCGGTGCTGCTGCGCGGCGGCCGCGGCGAAGATGCCTCGCGCAAGCCGATCCATGTCGACGGACGCTGGCTGCCCACGCGCAGCGAGGCGGTGGCCTTGCTGATTCGCTGGATGCTGCCGGCTACCGTGGCGTTTTCCATCTACGTGATGGCGCACGGGCAGCTTACGCCGGGCGGTGGTTTTCAGGCCGGCGCGATGCTCGCTTCGGCGTTGCTGCTGTTGTTCCTGGGCGATGGCTATCGCAGCTGGCGACAGGTGACGCCGCCGGTAGTGATGCAGGCGTTGGAGGCGCTCGGTGCAGCGGGCTGCGTATGCGTGGGCCTGCTGCCGCTGGCGCTCGGCGCGGGTTTTCTGGAGAACGTGCTGCCGCAAGGGCAGTCGAAA
>NZ_JBQCHP010000086.1:0-23597 GCF_051954575.1 Dyella sp.
CACGCCCCCCTTTCCGTATTTCCCGCGAAGGCGGGAATACTTTTGCTCCACCGCAAAGTGCAAGATGGATTCCCGCCTTCGCGGGAATGACGGCCGGGCAGGATGAGCTCCCTGGAAAGTATGAAGACCTCAACCACTCAACAACGCACGAGCCGCCTGAAATTCCTGCTGGTGGTATGCGTATTCATCGCGCCGATCATCGCCGCCGCGTGGCTCAACTTCAGCGGCTGGCAACCTTCGGGCAAAGCTTACGGGCAACCTGTTTCGCCGCAGCGCAATTTCGAACAGGAACATGTGCTGGTACGCCTTGCCGATGGAAAAACCTGGCCCTGGCGCGACACCTCGCCACGCATGACGCTGATCGCCATGGCCGGCCCCGATTGCGCGGCGCGTTGCGTGGATGCGCTTACCAAGATGGCCGCCGCGCGCATCACGCTCAACAACAACATGTCGCGCCTGCGCCTGCTCTACGTCGGACAGCCGCCCGCGGGCGCCGCCAGCAACGGCATGCAGGCGTATTGGACAATCGGCACCGACGTGGACGACCAGCTTGCCGCCTACAAGCCCACCTCGCCGGATAGTGTCAGCGCGCTGCTGGTGGAATCCGACGGCACCGCGCTGGCGCGGTATCCTGTCGGTTTCGATCCGAGCGGCCTGCGCAAGGATCTGCAGAAGGTAATCCGCTGATGACGTTGCGCTCCAGGAAAATCATCCCCTACCTTGCCGTGCTGGCGGCTGTGTTCGCCTTTGGCCTGGTGATGTTCGGAGCGTTCGTGCGCCTCTCCAACGCCGGCTTGTCCTGCCCGGATTGGCCTACGTGCTACGGCAAGGCCACCTGGCCGCATCACGAGCAAGCCGTGGCGGCGGCAAATGCCGCGTTTCCGGATCGTCCGTACGAAGCAAGCAAGGCCTGGCGCGAACAGGTGCATCGCATGCTGGCCGGCACGCTGGGCGTGCTGGTTTTGCTGCTTGCCTTGCTTTCCGCGCGCCGCGATCGCACGGTGATGCTTGCGATCATCGTCAGTGCCGTGTTCGCCGCGGCAGGCGTTGCGCTTTGTCTGCATGGCGAACGGGACTGGTCCTCCGGTTTGGCCTTGCTGGCGATACTGCTGCCGACCGCTGGCGCGTTCTGGCTGCGCGAACGCGCAGCGCAAAAGATGAGCGTGCTGGCGCTGGCCGTGATCATTTTCCAGGCGATGCTCGGCATGTGGACGGTAACGCTGCTGCTCAAGCCGATCGTGGTGATGGGGCATTTGCTCGGCGGCATCACCACCTTCGGCCTGCTCGCGTATGCCGCCCTGCGCTGCCACGGCTTCGGTTCGCCCGATGATCGCTTCGCCGCTTTGCGCCGGTGGGTAGTGCTGGGCATTGTGCTGCTCGGTTGCCAGATTGCGCTGGGCGGATGGACCTCGGCCAATTACGCGGCGCTGGCCTGCGGTACGGATTTCCCCACTTGCCTCGGTCAATGGGCGCCACCCACCGATTTCCATCAGGGTTTTGTGCTGTGGCGCGAAGTGGGCGTGAACTACGAAGGCGGCGTGCTCGACATGGCCGCACGCAGCGCAATCCAAATTACCCATCGCATCGGCGCGCTGGTGGTGTTCTGCTATCTGATGTGGCTGGCGTGGCGTCTGGCGCGTAGCGGTTTCCGTGCGGGCGCCATTGCGGTGGCGGTGGTATTGATCGTGCAGGTGCTGCTGGGCATCAGCAACGTGCATTTCGGTCTGCCACTGCCGGTGGCGACCTTGCACAACGGCGGCGCGGCCTTGCTGCTGTTCACGCTGCTGGCGAATGTCGCGCGCCTGCAATCCTGGCATGCGGATGAAGTGGAGTCGCTCGCATGATGCTGGCGCGTGAATATCTTCAGCTCACCAAGCCGCGCGTGGTCGCGTTACTGGTGTTCTGCGCGGTGATCGGCATGTTCCTCGCTGTGCCCGGCATTCCGCCGTGGCGCGCGCTGGTGTTCGGCACGCTCGGCATCTGGTTGGCGTCGGGCTCGGCGGCTGCGTTCAATCACCTGATCGACGAACGTATCGACAAATTGATGGCACGCACGGCGCGTCGTCCGCTCGCCACCGGCAAGCTCAATGCGCGCCAGGTATTGGTGTTTGCAGTGGTGCTTGGCGTAGTTTCGATGGTGGTGCTGGCGACGCAGGTGAACGTGCTCACCGCATGGCTCACCTTCGGCGGCCTGATCGGATACGCGCTGGTGTACACCGCCTATCTGAAACGCGCCACACCGCAGAACATCGTGATCGGCGGCCTGGCCGGCGCGATTCCACCGGTATTGGGCTGGACCGCCGTCACCGGCGCCTTGCATCCGTTTGCCCTGCAGCTGTGCCTGATCATCTTCGTATGGACGCCGCCGCATTTCTGGGCGCTGGCCATCTTCCGCCGCGACGACTACGCACGCGCGCAAATCCCGATGCTGCCGGTGACGCACGGCGTGCGCTATACGCGCTGGCAGATCCTGCTCTACACGATCCTGCTGGTGCTGGTCAGCCTGCTGCCTTCGATCACCGGCCACAGCGGCCTGATCTACTTCGGTGGCGCGGCGGTGCTGGGCGTTGGCTTTCTCTATTACGCGTTCCGCCTGATGAGCCCGCCGGATGAATATTTCGCGATGCGGGTATTCAAGTATTCGGTGATCTACCTGATGGCGTTGTTCGCCTTCCTGCTGGCCGACCACTGGCTGGTGCAGCCGCTGCATGGCGTCGCATAGGTTGGGTGCAGACCCCAACATCCGATGGCGAAAAGTTTGCTTCCAAGGCTTGACACTTCCGCACCGCAGCACGACAATTCCCGCGCCCGCCGGCGCAGTTACGGCCGACCGGGCCTCTGTCCGAACTAACCAAGGCATATGGACGTTTACCCTAGTCGCAACGTCGACATCCGCGAGCATCGGGTGCCGGCATTGCATAACAAGCTGATCGTTCGCGGCAACCGCCAGCGGTTGGCCGGCGCTTTCCTCGACTAGGGAAGTCCGGCCCGCTCCTAACGGTGCCGTGAGCACCGTTTTAGAGGAGATGGGCCCATGAAGCTCCTTCGTGATTTCTTTCGTATTCGCACCGCGGGTCGGTTTCCCCTGGCCGGCCGCCGTCAAGCCGTGCGCCCTACGTTTACTGTGACCGTTCCCCAGCCGCTGGAAAAGCCGACCGAGACCGGACATGCCCGCCCGCATACGCCGCGCCCGGAGCACGTCGCCTCGGACGCGCCGCGCACGTCCCGTCATCTTCATCTGGTATCTAGTCACTGATGCATCATCCGCGCCTTCATAAAGGGTGGCCTCCGCCAGGACCGCAGCGCCGGTCCGCGGGGCGCTGTCACGGCCGCGGATTGCCCTAGCGGAGACGGGACTTCCCGCCAGCTCGTTTCCGTCGCGACAACTCAGATTCACGGATGCGAGCGATGATGAACCGAGTCACCCAGGCTGCGAAGGCCAAAACCGCCACGGCGCCTCAGCACGTGGCGGCCGCGCAGGACGCCTTCCGCGAGAACGAAGCCCTGTTGAGCGGCCTGGACACCAGCCTGGCCGGCTTGAATGAAGAGCAGATCACCGAGCGCCTCGCCCGCGATGGCGTGAACGAGGTGTCGCACGAGAAGCCGCCGCATTGGTCGATCCAGCTGCTGCGCGCCTTCAACAATCCCTTCATCGTCGTGCTGCTGATCCTGGCGGTGGTGCAGGTGTTCGTGACGCCGGACGACCTGTCCGGCCCGATCATCATTGCCGTGATGGTAGGCATCAGCGTCTTGTTGAGCTTCACTCAGGAATACCGTTCCTCGCAGGCGGCCGAGAAGCTCAAGGCGATGGTGCGCAACACCGCCACCGTGACGCGCCGCGCCTCGGACGGGCACAGCGAGCGCATCGAAGTGCCGGTGAACGAGCTGGTGGTGGGCGACGTCGTGCATCTGGCCGCCGGCGACATGGTGCCGGCGGACCTGCGCCTGCTCAACGCCAAGGACCTGTTCATCAGCCAGGCGATCCTCACCGGCGAATCGCTGCCGGTGGAGAAGGCCGGCCCGACCCAGGCGCACGCGGTGGAAAGCGGAGCGCATGGCGTGCAGAAGGGCAATCCGCTGGATCTGCCCACGGTCTGCTACATGGGCACCAACGTGGTCAGCGGCACGGCTACTGCGGTGGCCGTGGCGACCGGTTCGCGCACCTATCTTGGCTCGCTGGCCAGCAGCATGGTCGGCGAGCGCGTGCAGACCAGCTTCGATCGCGGCGTGAAAAGCGTCAGCTGGCTGCTGATCCGCTTCATGCTGGTGATGGTGCCGGTGGTGCTGGGCATCCAGTGGTACAAGCACGGCTTTCTCGAAGCGCTGATGTTCGCGCTGTCGGTGGCGGTGGGCCTTACGCCGGAGATGCTGCCGCTGATCGTCACCGCCAACCTCGCCAAGGGCGCGATGGCGATGTCCAAGCGCAAGGTGGTGGTGAAGCGTCTCAACGCGATCCAGAACTTCGGCGCGATGGACGTGCTGTGCACCGACAAGACCGGCACGCTGACGCTGGACAAGATCGTGCTGGAGCGCCACCTGGATCTCGACGGCGAGGATTCGGACGACGCGCTGGAATACGGTTATCTCAACAGCCATTTCCAGACCGGCTTGAAGAACCTGATGGACAAGGCCGTGCTGGCGCATCGCGATCTGGAACCGATCGTGACGCGCTACCGCGTGGTCGACGAAATCCCGTTCGACTTCCAGCGCCGCCGCATGTCGGTGGTGCTCGCCAATGGCGACGGCCAGCATCTGCTGGTGTGCAAGGGCGCGGTGGAAGAGATGCTGGCCATTTCGTCCACCGAGCGGCGCGGCGATGAGATCGTGCCGATGACGGACGAGCGCCGCCGGGAAATCAAGGCGATGACGCGCCGCTTGAACGAAGATGGCCTGCGCGTGCTGGTGGTGGCGATCAAGCAACAGCCGCCGAGTCACCGTGCCTATGGCGTGGCCGATGAAGCCGAACTCACGGCGATCGGCTGCCTGGCCTTCCTCGATCCGCCGAAGGACACCGCCGCCACCGCCATCGCCGCGCTGCATGGCCACGGCGTCGAGGTGAAGGTGATCACCGGCGACAACGAAGCGGTCACGCGCAAGATCTGCCGCGAAGTGGGCCTCAACGTGGAGCATTCCGCGCAGGGCCGCGACATCGAGCCGCTGGACGACGTCGCGCTCGACGAGTTGGTCAAGCGCACCACCGTGTTCGCCAAGATGTCGCCGCTGCAGAAGGCGCGCGTGGTCAAATCGCTGCAGCGCCAGGGACACACGGTGGGCTTCCTCGGCGACGGCATCAACGACGCGCCAGCGCTGCGCGAAGCGGATGTGGGCATTTCGGTGGATACCGCGACCGACATCGCCAAAGAGTCGGCCGACATCATCCTGCTTGAAAAGAATCTGATGGTGCTGGAAGAAGGTGTGCTCGAAGGGCGCATCACCTTCGGCAACATCATGAAGTACATCAAGATGACGGCCAGTTCCAACTTCGGCAATGTGCTGAGCATGCTGGTGGCCAGCGCGTTCCTGCCGTTCCTGCCGATGCTGCCGCTGCAGGTGCTGGTGTTGAACCTGCTGTACGACATCTCGCAGCTGTCGATTCCGTTCGACCGCATGGACGACGAATACCTGCGCAAGCCGCGCAAGTGGGATGCCGGCGACATCGGCCGTTTCATGGTGTGGATCGGGCCGGCCAGTTCCGTGTTCGACATCACCACCTTCCTGCTGCTGTGGTACGTGTTCGGCGCCAACAGCGCGGAGCACCAGGCATTCTTCCAGTCGGGCTGGTTCATCGAAAGCCTGCTCACGCAGACGCTGGTGGTGCACATGATCCGCACACGCCGCATTCCGTTCCTGCAGAGCATCGCGGCGGCGCCGGTGCTGGCGCTGACCACGGCGATCATCGTGATCGGCATGGCCATACCGTTCACGGGCGTGGGCGCGAAGCTGGGCATGCTGGAAATGCCGGCGGTCTATTTCGGTTGGCTGGCGATCACTGTGGTGGCGTATTGCGCGCTGACGCAGATGATGAAGCTGCTTTACATGCGCCGCTATGCGAGCTGGCTGTAATACCGCACCCATCGCCTATTTACCGTTGGAACGCACCGGCCTGCTGCAAGGCAGGCTGGTGCAAGCCCAACATCACACTCTCGCGAAAGGAAAAGCCTGAACTTGGACAGTCACACGCAAGCGGAACCTCACACTATTAGCCCGCTCTGCTGACTGCTGCCTGCGTGACCGAAGGCGGCGGTTTGGGCGGCCAAACCGCGGTCCGGGCACGCAAGCTTTTGCCTTGCTCCCTTCACCGTTTTGCAACAGCTCTGTGGCCTTGTTGGCTACGGAGGAAGCGCGCCTGCGCCGACCGAAGGGGAAGAAATGTTTCATCTGCCGAACAAGAAAAAATGCCACCTGCTGCTCGCCATCGCCATGGCGTTGAGCGTGACGGGCTGCTCGCATGACGCCAATGACACGGCCGAGTCCGCGCCTGGCTTGGTCGCCGATCATGGCCTGATCAAGGTTCCCGACGGCTCGCCGCTGCGCAAGGAATTGCGGGTGCAGCCGGTGCAGATGCGGCAGGCGCCGCATGCGATGGTGTTTCCCGGCAACGTGGAAGCGGATCCCGCGCTAACCGCCAACGTGTTGCCGCCGCTCACCGGCAGGGTGATGGAGCTGAAGGTGGGCCTGGGCGACCACGTCGGCAAGGGACAACTGCTGGCGGTGATCGATTCGGGCGATTACGCGCAGGCTTATGCGGACGTGGCCAAGGCACGCGATGCATTGGACCTGGCGCGCAAAACGCGGGATCGCGCGCGCGCGGTGAAAGCGGCCGGCGGAAACGCCACCAAGGATCTCGAAGCGGCACAGAGCGGCTACAACCAGTCGCACGCGGAATTGGATCGTGCGCAAACGCGCCTTGCCGCCGTGGGTGGCGCATCGGGCACCACCTCGCGACCGATGCAGATCGTCGCGCCCACCAGCGGCTACGTCACCGCCTTGTCGGTATCGCCAGGCGCCTACGTCAACGACGCCAACGCGGCGATGATGGTCATCGCCAATCTCGATACGGTATGGATCACCGCCAACGTACCGGAAAGCGACGTGGGCCAGATCGCCAAGGGCGACAAGGTGGATGCCGTGCTGTCGGCCTATCCGAACGTGGTGTTCCATGGCGCGGTGAGTTTCGTCAATCCGGTATTGCAGGCTGATACGCGGCGTGACTTGGTGCGCGCCGTATTCGCCAATGCGGACGGCAAGCTCAAACCCAACATGTACGCCAACGTCAGCGTCGACGTTGCGCAGCCGGCGCAGGTGTTCGTGCCCGAATCGGCGCTGTTGATGAACAACGACGCCACCAGCGTGTTCGTCGAAGTAGCGTCGTGGACGTTCGAGCGCCGCACGGTGGATCTGAGCTATGACGAAAGCGACGGCACGCGTGTGCTCAAGGGGCTGAAAGCAGGCGATCGCGTGGTCGTGCGCGGCGGAGTACTGCTCAATGATTAATGCGCTCTTCCGCTTCTGTTTTCAGAAGCGCATGTTGTTCATGGTGGTGACGGTGCTCGTCCTCATCTTCGGCTACTACTCGTGGACGCAGCTCGCCATCGAGGCCTATCCGGAATTGAGCGACGTCACCGCGCAGGTGACCACGCAGGTGCCGGGCCTGGCGGCCGAGGAAATCGAACAGCAGATCACCATTCCGCTGGAGCGCCAGCTGGCGACCACGCAGGAGCTGGTGAGCATGCGCTCCAGCAGCACCTTTGGCTTGTCGTTGATCACCATGGTGTTCAAGGACGGCGCCGACGATTATTGGGTACGCCAACGCATCCAGGAGCGCCTGGGGCAAGTCACGCTGCCGACGGGTGTGACGCCCGGTCTCGATCCGGTGAGCGGGCCGGCCGGCGAAATCTATCGCTACACGCTCACCTCCAACAGCAAGAACTTGATGGAGTTGTCGGAGATACAGCGCTGGATCGTGATCCCGGCGCTGCAGCAGGTGCCCGGCGTGATCAACGTCGACAACTTTGGCGGCTTCACCAAGGAGTTCCAACTCGAACTCGATCCGGCGCAGCTGCTGCATTATGGCGTCAGCGTCAACCAGGTCACCGCGGCGATTTCGGCGAACACCTCCAACGCCGGCGGCGGGCGCATCACGCGCGGCGAGCAGTCCTACATCGTGCGTGGTATCGGCATGGTGCATTCGCTCAAGGACCTGGGCGATATCGTGGTTACGCAGAACAATGGCGTGCCGGTACTGGTGCGCCAGCTCGGCAAGCTGCGCTACGGTCATCAGGTGCGCGAAGGCATCCTGGGCAAGGACAACAATCCGGACACCATCGAAGGCATCGTCGATCTGCTCAAATACCAGAATCCCTCGCGCGTGCTCGACGGCATCCACGCCAAGGTGGCCGAGCTCAACCAACAATTGGCGGCGCAGGATGTGCAGATCGTGCCGTACATCGATCGCGACGACCTGGTCAACGCTACCAAGGAGAAGGTCTTCCACACCGTGATGGAAGGTATCGGCCTGGTGTGCATCGTGCTGATCCTGTTCCTGGGCAGTCCGCGCTCGGCGCTGGTCGCGGCGGTGGCGATTCCGATGTCGCTGGTGACAGTGTTCATCCTGATGCAGTTCACGCGCATGCCGGCGAACCTGTTTTCGCTGGGTGCGATCGATTTCGGCGTGATCGTGGACGGCGCGATCGTGGTCACCGAGGCGATCCTGAGCAAGCGCGAGCACAAGCCCACCGAGGTGCTGACGCAGGACGACGTGATGGAGGTGACCGGCCACGTGGGCCGCTCGATCTTCTTCGCTACGCTGATCATCATCACCGCATACCTGCCGCTGTTCGCGTTCGAGCATGCCGAGGGCAAGCTGTTCCGGCCGATGGCCTTCACCGTCGGTTACGCCCTGCTGGCCGCCTTGCTGTGCACGGTCACGCTGACGCCCGCGCTGGCGTATCTGGCGTTGCGCAAACCGCGCAGGATTTTCCACAACAAGCCGCTGGAGCGCCTGCAGGCAGGCTTCACGCATAGCCTTGGTCGCTTGTTGCATCGCCTTCCTCTGGCGTATGCGATCGCGGGCATCGCCTTCTGCGGCGTGCTGGTTTTCGGCGCGACGATCGGCCGTGAATTCCTGCCCGACCTGGATGAAGGTGCATTGTGGTTGCAGGTGCAGATGCCGACCGGTCTTTCATTGGACCAGGCCAGCGGCATGACGGCGCAGTTGCGCAAGGTGGTGCGCGAGTTTCCGGAAGTCTCCTATGTGGTGACCCAGCTCGGCCGCAACGACAGCGGCACCGATCCATGGACGCCGTCGCATGCGGAGGCCGCAGTGGGCTTGAAGCCGTACAGCAGTTGGGCGAACGGCGAGACGAAGGCGGAATTCCTGCGCAAGTTCAGCGCGCGGATGCAGCAGATGCCGGGCATGAGCATCGGCATCAGCCAGCCGATCATCGACGGCGAGAACGACATGATCGGCGGCGCGCACAGCCCGCTGGTGCTGCGCATCTACGGCGACGACCTCGATGACATGCGCCGCGTCGGCAACCAGATCGTGGATGTGCTCAAGGGCGTGCGCGGTACGGCGGATGCCTCGATCTTCCAGGAGCCGCCGATTCCGCAGCTGTCGATCAAGGCCAACCGCGATGCGGCCGCGCGCTACGGCATCAACGTGGGCGACATCACCAACCTGATCCAGACCGCGATTGGCGGTGCGCCGATCACCCAGGTCTATGTGGCTGACCGCATCTACAACGTCACCGCGCGCGTTTCCAACGACGTGGCCAATAACTTGCAGGCGGTGGGCGAACTGCCGCTGACCTCGACCACCGGCGCGCAGGTGCCGCTCAAGCAGGTGGCGGACATCAAGTTGACGATGGGCGAGAGCACCATCGCGCACGAGCATGGCAAGCGCGAATTGACGGTGCGCATCGACAACCGCGGTCGCGCGTTGTCCGAATACCTGGGCGATGCGCAGGCGCAGATCGACGCGAAGGTGCATGTCGATCCGCAGCAGTATCGACTCGAATGGGCGGGCAATTTCCAGAACGCTCAGCGCGCGCAGGCGCGCCTGACGGTGGTGATGGGCATGGTGCTGGCGATCATGGCGGTGCTGTTGTTCGCCGAATTCGGCAAATTCCACCAGGCCGTGCTGGTGCTGGGCGTGGTGCCGCTGGCGACGGTGGGCGGCCTGCTTGCTTTGCACATGCGTGGGGAAACGCTGAACATCGCCACCGCGGTCGGTTTTATCGCGCTGTTCGGCGTGGCCGTGCAGAACGGCATCATCATGGTGTCGAACATCAACCGCGTGCGCAGGGAAGGTTTGTCGTTGTTCGAGGCAGTGGTGGTGGGCGCCACCGAACGTTTTCGTCCGGTCTTGATGACTGCCACGGTGGCCAGCGTCGGCATGCTGCCCGCGGCGCTGGCCACCGGCATCGGCACCGACGTGCAGCGCGGCCTGGCCACGGTGGTGGTGGGCGGCCTGCCGATCGCCACGCTGCTTACGCTGTACATCTTGCCCAGCCTTTACTTCGCCTTGGAGAACTTCATCAACAAGCGCTGGGGTCATGCACCCGGAGAGGTGGAATTGTGAGCATGACTAGGCATGTTGCTTTTCTTCGGTACGCAAGCCGTTGTGTGTTGATGCTGGGCGTGAGCCTTGCGCTCGGCGCTTGCGCGGTAGGGCCCGATTACCATCGGCCGGCGGCGCCGTCCGCGCAGGCGTATGCGGCGGACGACATGCCATCGACCGCCGCTGCCGCGCCAGATGGTCAGGGGCAAACCCTCGTACCTGGCAAGGACATTCCCGGCGAGTGGTGGATGCTGTTTCATTCCCAACCCTTGAATGGCCTGATCGACGAAGCGCTCAAGCACAATCCCGACACCGCCGCGGCGCAGGCGGCGCTCAAGGCGGCATGGGAGAACGTCTATGCGCAGCGCGGTTTGTATTGGCCCGTAGTTAGTGGCAGCGTCGATCCCACGCGCCAGAAAATCGCGCGCACGCTGGCCAGTCCGGCATCGTCGGGCGCGATGTTCTACGACCTGACCACCGCCCAGGTCAGCGTGTCCTATTCACCCGACCTATGGGGCGCCAACCGCCGCCAGGTGGAGTCATTGGTGGCGCAGGCGAATGCGCAGCGTTTCCAGTTGGAGGCGAGCTATCTCACGCTGACGTCCAACCTGGTCAACGCGGCGGTGCAGGAAGCATCGTTGCGCGCGCAGATCGTAGCCACCCAGGACATGATCGACAGCCAGTCGAAGATTCTGGACGCCGGCAAGCGGCAGTTGAACCTGGGCGATGCATCGGACAGCGACGTGGCCGCGCAGGAGGCCACGCTCGAGCAGACACGAGCGTCCATGCCGGCCTTGCAGAAGCAGCTCGCACAGCAACGCGATCTGCTCGCGGCCTTGAGCGGACGCACGCCCGACCAGGATCTGCCCGCGCGCTTCACCTTGGATAGCCTGCAACTGCCGCAAGACCTCCCGCTGACCTTGCCGGCCAGGCTGGTGGAGCAGCGTCCGGACGTGCGCATGGCCGACGCGCAACTGCACGCGGCTTGCGCACAAGTGGGCGTGGCATTTGCGGCGCGCCTGCCGAACATCAACATCACCGCGAGCTGGGGCAGCGCCACCGACCAGATGCATACGCTGTTCGGTTCCGGAACCGGCTTCTGGAATCTCGGCGCTGCCATCGCCATGCCGTTGTTCGATGGCGGCACGCTGAAACACAAGCAGCGCGCAGCGGAAGCGGCCTATACGCAGGCGGCGGAGCAGTATCGCAGTATCGTGCTGGGCGCCCTGCAGAACGTGGCCGATACCTTGCACGCCCTGCAATCGGATGCCGAGGCGATGGCCGCTTCAGCGCGCGCCGAACAGGCGGCGGCGCGCAGCTACGGCATCGCGCAGAAGCAATACGCGCTGGGCGATATCAGCATGGTGGCCTTGCTCAACGCGCAGGTGACGTATCGCCAAGCCCAGCTCGCCCTGATCCAGGCGCGCGCGGCGCGCTATGCCGATACGGTGGCGCTGTTCCAGGCGCTGGGTGGCGGATGGTGGAACCGGCACGACGTGGCAGTGGCAGATGGCATGTAATTGTCTTACCGTCATGCCGCCATCGCCGGAGCGGCGGGCATGTGAAAAAGCGGGCGTAAGCACATCTGCCAAAGGAGCGCGTCGATGTACCTGCTTGACCACCCGGTTGCCTTGTTTGTCGTCGTTGCCGTCGTTTTGCTGCTGGCGCATGAAGTGGGCTATCGCCTGCGCGCCTTCGCCGAGCACCGCGATGGGGAGGAATGGGAAAAGCAGGTGCACCAGACGCGTAACCAGATCGCCGTGCTGTTGAGCCTGCTGATCGGCTTCGCCCTCAGCATGTCGCTGTCGCGTTTCGATCAGCGCAAGAGCCTGGTGCTGGAAGAAGCCAATGCGATCGGCACCGCCTACCTGCGCGCTGGTATGCTGGCCGAGCCGGTGCGCAGTTCTGCGCCCACGCTGTTCCGCGATTACGTGGATGCGCGGCTGGGCATCTTCGGCACGATGTCCGATATCGACGCCGGCAATTTCGCGGCAAAGCGTGCGAAGCAGATCCAGGATGAACTGTGGAGCCAGGCGACTACCGCCGCGCAGCAGACGCCTACGCCGATCGTGGCGCTTTACGTTGCAGCCCTGAACGACATGATCGACCTGGACGCCAAGCGCATCGCCGCCAGGCGCAATCGCGTGCCGCAGGATATCTGGGCCCTGATGGCCGTACTCGGCGTGCTGACGTCGGTGATCATCGGCTACGGCCAGCGCCATCGTGCAGCGCTCGCCACCTTCGTTCCAGTGTTGATGGTGGCGATTTCGATGAGCCTGATCGCCGACCTGGATTCGCCGGTCAACGGCTTGATCCAGGTCAGCCAGCAGAGCATGCAGATGCTCAGCGACGAGCTGCACACGCAGTTTTGATTGCATCCCGGTTAGGTTGGCGCCAATGACACTAACTTAAGGATGCTCTGATCAGAGCATCCTTAAGGTGCGTATCTCGAAGCTTGCGAGGATATGTTCCCTCCCCTGCGTGCAGGGGAGGGCTATGGAGGGGTGCGAGCGCAGCGAGCGGCGAAGATCTGACGCCGCCTCGACATGATGCAGTTAGCAAGTCGCTTATCAACAAACGTCTTTACAAGCTTTGTCTGCACGCTAAAGCCCAAGCAACCCCACCCCAACCCTCCCCTGCTACCGCAGGGGAGGGGGCGGATCTCGGCAAGCATCAAGCTTCTCGACTTGAGTTAGTGCCATTGGCGCTAACCCAAGCCACTCAGGCTTCGGCGTTGCGCCGCCTTCTCCACCACCACAGCAGCAGCACCAACACGGCCACGGCACCCAGCAGCCATAGGCTGTGCTGCCCGCGCTGTATCCACATGCCCAGCCACTCGCGCCGGTTCGCGCCGAAATAACCCAGGTAAACCCAGAACGGCACGCTCACCAGCGCGGCCAATCCATCCAGCAGGAGAAAGCGCCAGAAGCTCACGCGATGGGTGGCGCCCGCGGTGATGAACACCGCCGTGCGCATACCGGGCAGAAAGCGCGCGAAGAACATCAGGCGATTGCCGTAGCGCGCGAACTTGTCCTGCATCTTCGCGTAGCGGCGCGGCGGCATCAGCCAGGAAACAGGCTTCCACTGCAGCATGTGCACGCCGTAGTGATGCCCGAGCAGAAACATGCCCGCATCGCCCGCCAGCACGCCGACCATGGTGACGGCCGCCATGATGTGCACGTCGGCGTAACCCAGGCCTGCGATCACGCCGCCTGCAACCAGGGTGATGTCTTCCGGCAAGGGCAGGCCGGCACCACATAGCAGCAGCGCCATGAAGACGGCCACGTAGCCGTGATCGGCGAAGAAGGTGATCAGGCGTTCAAGCAGATCCATCGACGTTCCTTGTTGTCGCGAGGCAGCTCATGACGCAGCCGTGGGTGTCGGCGCGCGTGCGGCCAATAGTTCACGCAATTCCGCTTTTTCGGCGCTGCTCAGCGTGCCTTCGCGATTCTTGGCGACCAGTGCATCACGGCGCTGGTCGATCGCCTGCTTCTCCATGCGTGCGAGCGCGTCGAAGAACTCGACCCGCTGCATCTCTGGTTCGCCGACGACGGAGGTGGCCATCAACTTTTGCAACGAGGCGTACTCGGGCCGCTCCTTGAAATGATCCACCAGCATCGCCGCGTTGATACCGGGCCGCGAGCGCGCGATATCGATCAGCTCGGCAAGCAGGCCCACACCGGGTTTGTCCAGGCGCAGAAAACCGTACGGCCTTTCCACCTCGTCCGCGACGCCGGGTTGCGCCAGCAGCAGGGCGATGGCGCTGCGCACCAGCGAACGTTGTACCGCCATCGGGCGCTGCACCGGCCGATGTGCTGCCGGATCGGCTTCCAGCACGGCGCGCGCGCCGGTGCGCTTTTCCAGTTCCTGCGCCATCAGGTCGCGGAAGGCGCCGTCGGGCAGGCGTGCGATCAGCGGGCGCGCGCGTTCGGCCAGGCGCGCGCGCCCGTCGATCGCACGCAGATCCACCTCGTGGGAGAGCTCGCCGAAGAAATAATCGGACAGCGGCGTGGCTTCGCGCAGCCGCTTCTCGAAACCGTCCTTGCCTTCCTTGCGCACCAGCGTGTCCGGATCTTCGCCTTCTGGCAGAAACAGAAAATACGCCTGGCGCCCGTCGCGCAAACGCGGCAGCGCCGATTCCAGAGCTTTCCACGCGGCGGCGCGGCCGGCGCGGTCGCCGTCGAAACAGAACACCACGTCCGGTGCGGCGCGGAACAGCACTTCGGTGTGTTCGGGCGTGGTGGCGGTGCCCAGCGTCGCCACCGCGATCGGCAGGCCGGCCTGATGCAGCGCGATCACGTCCATGTAGCCTTCCACCACCACGATGCGCGCGAGGTTGCTGTTGGCCTGCTTGACCTGCCACAGCGCGAACAGCTCGCGGCCTTTGTGGAACAGCGGGGTTTCCGGGGAATTGAGATATTTCGGACTTTGCTCCGATTTCAACACCCTTCCGCCGAAGGCGATCACGCGGCCGCGGCGATCGAGGATCGGAAACATCAAACGCTCGCGGAAGCGATCGTATTTGTTGCCGCGTTCGTTGTTCGCGACCATGCCCGCTTCGGTGAGCAACTGCATGCGCTTGTCGCTGGTGCCGAGGCTGCGGATCACGCCATCAAAACCGGCCGGTGCCCAACCGATGCGGAAGCGCGCGATGGTGTCCGCATCCAGGCCGCGTTTGCTGCAATAGGCCTTGGCTTCCGTGCTTTTCGGCAATTCGCCTTCGTACCAGCGCGCGGCGGCGTCGAGCATGGCGTAGAGATCGGTCTTGTCTTCGCGCGGAGCGTTGTCGCGTGCGCCCTCGTAAGGGACTTTCAGGCCGACCGCTTGCGCCAGTTCTTCCACCGCATCGGGAAATTCCAGCCGCTCGTAATCCATCAGGAACTTGATCGCGCTGCCATGCGCGCCACAGCCGAAACAGTGGAAGAACTGCTTGGCCGGGCTGACGTAGAACGAGGGCGTGCGCTCGTTGTGGAACGGGCAGCAGGCGGTCCATTCGCGTCCTGCTTTTTTCAGCGGCACGCGCCGCTCGATCACGTCGACGATGTCGACGCGGGCAAGCAGTTCGTCGATGAAGCTGTCAGGGATGCGGCCGCGCATCCGGCTAGTCTAGCCGGACGTCGGCCCTAAGCCATGTGGATGACGCCGATGACGGCCAGCAAGGCGATCAGGAAGATGATCACGAAGATCGCGAATAGCACTTTGGCGATGCCGGCGGCGACGCCGGAAAGCGTGCCGAACCCCAGCCAGCCGGCGATAAGAGAAATGATCGCGAAGATGATGGCCCACTTGAGCATGCGTCGATCTCCCGCTTGCGTGTTGCGTTGGCACACATCTAAACGCGGAACGCGTGAACGCCACGCCGTGGAAGCGTGGCGTTGTCCATCATGTGATGTACCGCCTTCCGCGAAGAAGGCGGCGATCGGCGGCGTCAGCCGTTCAGGCGCTGCTTGATGCGGCCCGACACCAGGCCCATGTCGGCGCGGCCGGCAGCCTTGGCTTTCACTGCCGCCACCACCTTGCCCATGTCACGCGCGCTGCTGGCGCCGGTTTCGGCAATGGCCGCCTCGATCAGCGCATCGATTTCCGCCTCGCCGAGCTTGGCCGGAAGGTAGGCTTCGATCACCACCATTTCGGCGCGCTCCACGTCGGCCAGGTCCTCGCGGCCGGCGGCGACGTACTGGCTGACCGAATCCTTGCGTTGCTTGAGCATCTTCTCCAGCACCGCGATGGTCTGGGTATCGTCCAGCTCGATCCGTTCGTCCACTTCGCGCTGCTTGACGGCGGCCAGGATCAGGCGGATCACGCCCAGGCGTGGCTTGTCGCCACCGCGCATGGCGGTTTTCATGTCTTCGGTAAGTTGCTGTTTCAGCGACATAGGGATGCTCCGATGACTCCTTCGGAAAGCACAAAGCCGACGTTGCGGGGCAACGTCGGCCAGTGCAAGTGCCTTGCAGGCAGCGGCTGCGAATGGACGCGCCGGCTGCGGAGCTGAACGAGTGCGGCGAAACGCCCGGACACTCGAACCCGCCGAAGCGGGAAGGGCTCAGTACAGGCGGGTCTTGCGCGAAACGTCGCGCGAGAGGCGGCGCAGGTGGCGCTTGACGGCGGCAGCGCGCTTGCGCTTACGCTCCTGGGTCGGCTTTTCGTAGAACTCGCGCTTGCGGGTCTCGGCGAGGATGCCGGCCTTTTCGCAGGTGCGCTTGAAGCGGCGCAGGGCGAGTTCGAACGGCTCGTTCTCGCGGACTTTTACGCTCGGCATGGAAACTCCGGGGTGGTGACTGGGTCGAGAAATACGGTGAGCCGCCAAGTATACGCCGGTAGCGGTGAAAAATTCAAAGCATGGAATGGGAAATCGTGGGGTCGAAACCCCGAAGGGTGTCGCAAAGCCCCGCATATCGGCAAAAATGCCCGCCTGCATACCGAGGCCGCATCTGAAGATGCCTGACGTTTCCCGCTCCGCGCTTTCCCGCCCCATTCTTGGCATCGAGACATCCTGCGATGAAACCGGCGTCGCCCTGCTGCGCTGGGAGCCGGAGGCGCCGGGACACGGGCTGCTGGCGCACACCCTGTACACCCAGGTGAAGCTGCATGCCGATTATGGCGGCGTGGTGCCGGAGCTGGCCAGCCGCGACCACGTGCGCAAATTGCTGCCGCTGGTGCGCGAGGCATTGAAAGAGGCGGGATTGACACCCGCGGACCTCGGCGGCGTGGCGTACACCGCCGGACCCGGCCTGGTCGGCGCGCTGCTGGTGGGCGCGGCCACCGGGCGGGCGATGGCCTGGGCGCTGGGGGTGCCGGCGGTCGGCGTCCATCATATGGAAGGGCATCTGCTGGCGCCCTTGCTGGAGGACGACCCGCCCGCGCCGCCGTTCGTGGCCCTGCTGGTATCCGGTGGTCATTCCATGTTGGTGGAGGTGGAAGCGGTCGGCCGTTACCGCATCCTCGGCGATACGCTGGACGACGCCGCTGGCGAAGCCTTCGACAAGACCGCCAAGCTGATGGGCCTGCCGTATCCGGGCGGTCCGGCGCTGGCGGCCTTGGCGGGTCAGGGCAGGCCCGGCGTATTCCGCTTTTCGCGGCCGATGACGGATCGTCCCGGCCTCGATTTCAGTTTCTCGGGCCTGAAGACGCAGGTGCTGCTGGCCTGGCAGCAATCGGACCAGAGCGAGCAGACCCGCGCCGACATCGCGCGCGCATTCGAAGAGGCGATCGTCGATACGCTGCTGATCAAATGCCGCCGTGCGCTGGCCGAGACCGGCACGCACCGGCTGGTGATCGCCGGCGGCGTCGGCGCCAACCGCCGCTTGCGCGAAGAGCTGGCCGCTGCCGGCGCCAAGGATGGCTTCAAGACCTATTTCCCGCGCCTGCAGTTCTGCACCGACAACGGTGCGATGATCGCGCTGGCCGGCGCGATCCGGCTGGCGCATGGGCAGCACCAGGATCAGTCCGTGCAGGTGTTTCCGCGCTGGGGTCTGGAGACCCTGCCGCCGGCCGCTTGATCGTATCGCCCGCATCCGCGACGCTTGCACGCATGGATATTGTTTTCATCGAAGACCTGCGCATCGATACCGTCATCGGCATCTACGACTGGGAGCGCCGCGTGCGCCAGACCTTATCGTTCGACATCGAGATGGCGTTCGACAACACCGTGCCCGCCGCCAGCGACGCGATCGCCGATACGCTCAATTACAAGGACGTGTCCAAGCGTCTGATCGCTTACGTGAGCGAATCCAAATTCGGCCTGGTGGAGACGCTGGCCGAGCGTTGCGCCGCGATCATTCGCGAGGAATTCGGCGTGGCCTGGGTGAAGCTGAAATTGTCCAAGCCCGGCGCGGTGCGTGGCGCCAAGGCGGTGGGCGTGCGCATCGAGCGCGGCAAGCGGCCATTGGGATGATCCGATCCATTCTGCGTAGATGGCATGATGCCCAGAAGGCCCGCAGGGTGTGTCGCGCGCCGCAGAGAAGACTGGCCGTCTTGCCAAGGCGTGCGGCGCAGCCTGCGGGCTATCTGGGCATCACCCTTCGGGCCGGCTCTGTCCGTCCGCATCCCTTCGGCCCGTCGTCTCGACAGACGGCCAGCCTGCCTTCGCCGATGGTCCTGTGGCCTGCGAACGGACAGAACCGGTGACACCTGCGCAGAATGAATCGGAGCATCCCTTAGAGATGGCGCGCGTCTACTTGAGCCTGGGTTCCAACCAGGAACCGCATCGCTACCTGCGCGCCGCGCTGGATGAATTGCGCGCGCGCTTTGGCGACATCGACGTGTCGCCGGCCTATCGCAGCGCGGCGGTGGGTTTCGACGGCGCCGACTTCATCAATCTCGCCGTCGGCCTGGATACCGACCTTGCGCCGAACGCGCTCAACGATTGGCTGCATGCGCTGGAAGATCGCCACGGCCGCCGCCGCGATGTGCCGCGTTATGCCGATCGCACGCTGGACGTGGACATCGTGCTGTATGACGACCTCGTCGCGCAGGGGCCGGGCCATCTCGATATTCCACGCAAGGAACTGAAGCATGCGTTCGTGCTCAAGCCGATCGCCGACATCGCGCCGGATCTGCGCCACCCGGTGAGCGGACGCAGCATGGCCGAACTGTGGGCGGCGTTTCCGGTGGAGAGCGAGCCGCTTACCGTCGAGCGGCTTTAAGGCAACACCGATCAGGTATCGCCGTCATTGCCAGATCGGTGTTGCCTTAAACCACGAAGCTCGATGCCAGCGGCGATCAGCTCCCTCCCCTGCGGTAGCAGGGGAGGGTTGGGGTGGGGTTGCGTGGGCTTTAGCGTGCACACGAAGCTCGTGAAGATCTTTGCCGATACGCGACTACGACATGTGTCTTTTTGCGGCGGCCTCAGATCCTCGCCGCTCGCTGCGCTCGCACCCCACCCTAACCCTCCCCTGCACGCAGGGGAGGGGACATATCCTCTCCAGCTTCGAGATACACGCTCAAGCTAGCGCCATTGGCCTTAAATCGACACGCTGCGCCCGCCATCCACGCGAATGATCTGGCCGGTGACAAACGGCGCATCGCGCAGCAGCCACAGCACCGCGCTGGCCACATCCTCCGGCGTGCCGGCGCGCTGCAACGGCGTGCGCGCCAGCATCGCTTCCTGGTCGCTGTACGGCTTGCCGTCGCTGGGCCACATCACCGCGCCGGGTGCGACGCCGTTGACGCGGATATCGGGGCCGAGATCGAGCGCCAGGCAACGCGTCATCGCCGCCAGTGCGGCTTTCGCCATCACGTAGATCGGGTGCTGCGCCAAGGCGCGTTCGGCGTAGACGTCGACCAGGTTCACGATCGCGCCGCGGGCTTGGCGCAAGGCCGGCAGCGCGGCTTGTGCAAGAAAGAAGGGCGCTTGCGCGTTGGAGGCGAACAGGTCGTTCCATTGCATGAGCGTGGCCGTGTCGAGCGGCGTGGGATAGAACGCGGAGGCGTTGTTGACCAGTGCATCAAGGCGGCCGAAATGCGACATCGTGGCGTCGACCAGCTGCGGCAATGCAGATATGTCGGCAAGATCGGCTTGCACGATGAGCGTGCTATGCGCGCGTTGCGCCGACAGTTCGGCGGCAAGTGCATCGGCCTCGGTTCTCGAATGACGACAATGCAGCGCAAGGTCGTAGCCGGCGGCATGCAAGGTACGCGCGATCACCGCGCCGACGCGCTTGGCGCCGCCGGTAATCAGTGCGACGGGGCGCGAGGTGGGCGAATCCATAGGCAGCTCCTGCGGTCGTGCGCAATCGTGCTTCGCTGGGCATGAATGCGTAGGCTGGAACGATCATTCCAGCCATTTTCAATGACGATGCCGGGATTGCCATCCCAGCCTACGCGGCTAATGCAGCTGGGTCGCCTGCACTTCTTGCGTCACGGGCTCGTCGGTGCTGATCTCGCTTTCCAGCATCGCAATGGTGGTCGCCGCGACCTGGCGCGTGTCGTAGTACGCGTAGCCGCCCACGCCGATGGCGCCGATCACCGGCATCCAGCGCGACAGGCCTTCGCCCAGCGCACGCTGGGTCACCTTTACGCCGATCTGCTTGGCGACACGTTCGATTACGCCGTAGGACAGGCGGCGGAAGATCAGTCGATCGCCCAGGCGCACCACCAGGTCGCGGAAGGCTTGCGCGGAAGTGTGCCGGAACAGGCACCACAGCATTTGCTCGCGGCCGAGTTCCGCATGCTTGCCGTAAGCGGCGGCGATATCGCTGACCAGCTGCGCCTGGATTTTCCAGATCGAGATCAGCTCCGGCAGGATCGTGAGCCAGCCGAGGGGGCCGGGCGGCAACGCCAGCGTGCCGGCGGTGACGGCCGCTCGCTGTGCGGCGCGGTTGGCCAACCGGTGCGCTTCGGTCTTCGGATCGTGCTGGCTGTGCACCTTGCTGTCGGGAATCTGGCTGACGAAATCCAGGATGGCGCGGGTCACGCGGTTGCCCGCTTCGTCGTGCGTGATCACGGCGGGAAGATTTGGCGTGGCGGCTTGCAGATCGTTGGGCTCGGTCATGCCGTGCTCCGTGGGAAACAACAGATCGGCCGATCATAGTCCGCTCCCGTGGACGGCTGATGAGAGCGGCATGAACTGGCCGGATCTAAGGACATGACTTCTGGGAGGGTCACGGAACGATGTTGGAAATGTTATAACATTGCAGTCCACATCCCCGTTCAACTCCTCGTTCCGGATTCCAGTGCATGAAAATGTCTGCGCTCGCCCTTGGCCTTTGCTTTGCGTTGTATGCCACCGGAGCGATGGCCGCGCCCAGCGTCGATCCGACGCCTGCCGCACCGAACACCACCGCGCAGCCGCCTGCCAACGATGATGCGCAGGGGGGTGATCAGGGCTCTCGCAACCGCCGCGCCGCCAATGCCAAGCAACTGGGCGCGGTGAATGTGTCGGCTGCCCTGGACGTGGTGCGAAATAACCTTTCACCCGATACGGGCAGCAGCCAATACGTGTTGAGTGCGCAGGACATCCAGGCGCTGCCGCTGGGCGCCTCCACGCCGCTCAACCAGGTGCTGCTGCAAGCGCCGGGCGTAGTGCAGGATTCCTACGGACAACTGCACGTGCGTGGCGACCACGCCAACCTGCAGTACCGCATCAACGGCATCATGCTGCCCGAATCGATTTCCGGCTTCGGGCAGACGCTGGATGCGCGCATGATCCAGAACGTGAAGCTGCTCGATGGCGCGCTGCCCGCGCAATACGGCGAACGCACCGCGGCGGTGGTGGACATCACCACCAAGAATCCCGTCGACATGGGCAATGGCGGCGTGGTGGGCATCACCGGCGGTTCGTTCGGCACGCTCAATCCGTATGCGTCGTTGTGGGGACACAGCGGCAACTGGAGCTATTTCTTCACCGGCAGCTACCTGGAAAACAATGTCGGCATCGAGAACCCCACGCGCAGCCGCGACCCGATCCACGATCACACCAACCAGGTGAAAGGGTTCGGCGACATCACCTACCTGATCAACAGCGACACGCGCCTGAGCTTCCTGTTCGGCGTCACCAACAATCGCTTCCAGATTCCGAACAATCCGAACCAGGCGCCGCAATTTGGCTATCTGGACCAGACCGATTTCAATTCCGCCGACTTGAACGAGCGCCAGAGCGAGCAGACACGCTTCGGTATGCTGGCGCTGCAGGGCAAGCTCGGCGATACGGCCTACCAGGTGTCGGTCGGCCAGCGTTACAGCGGCCTGAAGTATTCCCCCGATGACATCGGCGACCTGATATTCAACGGCGTGGCCGGCCAGATCAGCCAGACCGATCGCGCCTCCACCTTGCAGGCCGATTTCGCCACCCCGTGGGCGGGCAACCACACCTTGCGCTATGGCGTGTATTACGAATTCGACCGCGCCGCCACCAACACCAATTCGCTGGTGTTTCCGGCCAATCCGGATGGCAGCCAGGCCAGCACGGTGCCGTTCAACATCTTCACCGGCAACCGCATTCTCGCGAAGACCGCGGCGTTCTATCTGCAGGACGAGTGGGATATCAGCGATGCATGGACGCTCAACTACGGCGTGCGCGGCGATCGCTACACCGCGTTCCGCGAGGAAAGCCAGCTGAGCCCGCGCGTGGGTGTGGTCTGGCAGGCCACCGACAGCACCACCGTGCACGCAGGTTACTCGCGCTACTTCACGCCGCCGCAGACCGAGCTGATCTCCGACCAGAACATCGCCGCGTTCGCCAACACCACCAATGCAGTGAAAAACTACGGCAACAATACGCCGCTGACGGAGCGCTCCAATTACTTCGACCTGGGCGTGCAGCAGAACATCGGTTCGGACTGGACGGTCGGCCTGGACGCCTACTACCGCAAAGTGCAGCGCCTGCAGGACGAAGGTCAGTTCGGCGCCGCGCTGGTCTACTCCACCTTCAACTATAAGTACGGTCGCGTGCGTGGTACCGAATTTACTGTGTCGTACAACCATGGCCCGGTTTCGGCGTATTTCAACGCCGCCTACAGCCGTGCGATGGGCAAGGACGTGATCACCAGCCAGTACAACTTCGGCACGGACGAGCTGGCCTATATCGCCGACAACTGGATCCACCTGGATCATGACCAGAAGCTGGCTTCATCCGGTGGCGTGACCTATGCGCTCAACGACAGCACCAAGGTAGGAGCCGACTACCTGTTCGGCAGCGGCCTGCGCCAGGACGGCAATGTGCCCAACGGCCGCTCGCTGCCGTACTACGTCCAGCTCAACTTCAACGTATCGCATGACTTCAGCTTCGACAGCGTCGGCAAGGTGCATACGCAACTGGCGCTGATCAATGCGCTGGATCGTTCGTACCGCATGCGCAGCGGTACCGGTGTGGGCGTAGGCGCGCCGCAGTATGCGCCGCGGCGCGGCCTGTATTTGACGGTGGAGAAGCCGTTCGATTTCTGATGCCGAGCATCGGTAGGTTGGGGTGAGCGCCAGCGCAACCCAACACGAGATCTGCCAAATGGCAACCTTGGGGTTCGGGGGCGCTCACCCCAACCAAAAGTGGATTGGGGTTAGTTAGGCCGGAAGGGATAGTGGCGCAACCCCACGCCCGTCA
>NZ_JBQCHP010000087.1:0-10207 GCF_051954575.1 Dyella sp.
CTGGCCGTCTGTCGAGGCGACGGACCGAAGGCATGCGGACAGACAGGGCTGGCCCCAACGTGTTGAATTCAAAGTGATGGGGTGATGTCTGGAAGGCCCGCAGGCTGCGCCGCGCGGCTTAGCAAGACGGCCAGTCTTCCCGGCGCCGCGCAACACACCCTGCGAGCCTTCCAGACATCATGACGACGGCGATACTTGATCAGTGTTGCCTTAATGCTGGCGGTCGTTCGGGTGCCTGATTAGCGTCCAATCTCAGCTGCACGAGTAGCTGCTCCCTCCCCTACGTGCAGTAGGGGAGGGCGCTGCTGTGGCAAGCAGTGACTTAACGCGCCCACCTGGCGTGCACTAATCCTTAAACCCATGCGCGCGCAACACATCGGCGATATTCACCCGCCAGATATTGCGCGAACCATTGAGCGGTCCGCCCAGCCGCTGCTGCAACGTCGCCACGGTGTCGCGCGTCTTGGGAAAGCGTACATCCTCCTGGCGGTTGCTCGATACATACAACTCGCCAAACGTCGGCCCCAGCGTGGGCGCGTTCTCCAGGCTTTTGGTGTTCACATCGCCACCGAGATGTTCGGGCTTGCCCCAGCTCCCATCAGGCTGGCGGAAAGCGATATAGATGTCGGCGCTGCCCAGCGAATCGCCTTCGTTGCCGGCGAACAGCAAGAAGCGCCCGCGCGGATCGATGCACGGGTCCATGCGATTGTGCGAGAGATCGCCCAATTCCACGCGCTGCGGATCGGAATAGCCGTTACCGGCGGGGTGCACCACGTAGATCTGGTAGAGCTTGCCCGAATCGGCACGGTGCGCGGAGAAATAGATGTCGCCGTTGGCCGCGATGGACGGGTTGTAGAGCATGGCGTCTTCGTTCAACGCACCGTCCACGTGCATGGGCTCGCCCCAGCGTCCGTTCGCCTGGCGTTCCACGTACCACAGATTGGTGCCGGCAAAATGCTGGCCGCCCATCTCGGCGACTATCGGTGCGCCGCCCGGATGCACCGGTCGATTGGAAACGAAATACAGGCGCTTGCCGTCAGGTGAAAAAGCCGGTTCGGAGTCATGCCACTGGCCGGAGAACGAAGCGACCTCCGGCTTGGACCAAGTCGTTCCCTGGCGATGTGATAGCAAAATGGTGTCGTCGGTCTCCGCGAAATCCGAACGCATGAAGTACAGCGTCTGCCCATCCGGTGAAAACGTGGCGGTGGTTTCCTGCAAACCGGTGGAAATGACGCCAGGCCCCAGCAGTTCGGCGGCACTCACCGATCCGGCGCAAACCATTGCCAATACCATCGCCCAGACCAAAACCTTGCGCTGCATACATGCTCCCTAATGAGGTCAATGTGACCGATCCTTCATGCTCAAGGCAGCAAACCCCGCGCGCTGCGGATTTGTGACAGGCGGTTGCGTTCGTTGGATAAGCGGTTGCCTGCGCCCGCGATGGGATCAGGCCATGCCCAGGACACGCCGCGCGTGCGTGCGGAAGCGGCGGCTCAAGCTGAGGCGGGTGCCGTTGTGCAGCACCACTTCGGCATTGCCCTGGAACAGCGGATGGATTTCACGGATGCGCTCCACGTTGACCAGGGTTGCGCGATGAATGCGCAGGAAGCGTGCCGGATCGAGCACATCCAGCAGATGCCGCAACGTTTCGCGATGCAGGTAGCTGGCGCCGCCGACATGGATCTCCACGTAATTGCCGTCTGCGCGAATCCAGTCGATGTCGTCGGTGGCGATCACGCGGATGCTTTCGCCGATGCGCACGCTGATGCGTTGCACGTGCAAGGGCGTGGCGGGCGTCATCGGCGCGGTTGGCGTCGACGCCGCATGCGCCTGCAAACCCAGCCAGTGCTGCCGCACGCGCGTCATCGCCTGGTCGAAGCGCGCCTGGTCGATTGGCTTGAGCACATAATCCAGCGCGTTGGCGTCGAAGGCGCGCAGCGCATGCTGGCCGTAAGCGGTGGCGAACACCACCATCGGCAAGGCGTCGGGCTTCATCCGATGCAACAGCTTGAAACCATCCATGCCGGGCATGCGGATGTCGAGGAATAGCAGGTCGGGCTTCAATACGGTGATCGCCTGCAGGGCTTCGGCAGCGTTGCCGCATTCGCCCACGATCTCCACGTCGGTATGCGCGGCCAACGCCTGCCGCAGTGCCAGGCGCGCCAGCACTTCGTCATCGATCAGCAAGGTGCGGATCGGCGGCGCGTTCATGCGGCGGACTCCGTCACGTGTTCGCGAAAGGGAAAGCGCAACTCCACGCGCGTGCCGCCCTCGGCCTTGCGCGCCAGCACCACGCTGGCCGCTTCGCCGAACAGCACCTTGAGGCGCGCGCGTGTGTTGCCAAGCCCCAAGCCTTCGGCGGCGCCTTCGGGCAACCCGAGACCATCGTCATCCACGCGCAGATACAGCTCGCCACCTTCGCGGCGGCTCACGATCTGCAACTGGCCAGGCTCGGGCTTGTCCAGCAATCCATGGCGCAGCGCGTTTTCCACCAGCGGTTGCAGGATCATGCTGGGCACTGCGGCATGCACGGTATCCATCGCCACGTCGATATGCGTGCTCAGGCGATCCTGGAAGCGCACCTGCTGGATCTCCAGATAGCAGCGCAGCAGTTCCAGCTCGCGCGCCAGCGGCACTTCCAGTGCATGGCGTTCTTCCAGCGTGAGACGCAGCAGATCGCTGAGGCGCGCGATCATCAGGCGCGCCTGGATCGGATCGGCCAGCGCCAGCGCGGAAATTGCGTTGAGCGTGTTGAACAGGAAATGCGGCTGCAGTTGCACCCGCAGCGTGCGCAATTGCGACTGCGCCAGTTGCGATGCCAGCTCTGCATTGCGCAGGCGCTCGTCGCGCAGGCGGCGCTGCGATTCCAGCCCGCGCAACACCGCCAGGATCACCCAGTACAGCAACAGCGCGAAGTGATAGACATAGGCAAATTCCATGCGCAGGAAGGCGCCGAAGGTGCTGACCGGCATCGAGCCGGCGCCGCAGGTCGACCAGAAGATCGCCATGTGCACCACCACGTGCGCCAAGGCGATGCACAGGCTCGCAGGCACGTGCACCGCCACGAAGCGCCGCCAGCCGTGGCCTGCGGTATGGCGGCCCAGGCTGGCGATCAGCGGCACCAGCAGCATCCACAAATAGAAATCCGCGAAATTCCAAACCATAGCCCGCGGCCAATGCGCAGCGCGGCCTTCGCTGATCGACGACAAGCCGGCGCTCACCGTGTACGACAGTGCGATCAGTGTCCAGAACCCGAGCAACAGGGCCGGCCGAGTCAATCGCTGTGGCGTGATGCGCGTGGACACCCCATCCTCGTCTTCTGCCGCCATGCGGATGGCAACAAGTGTGCGGGTGACGCCGGCTGGCGAGAAGTGCCTCAAGACCTGGTTCGATGCTGCTGCAGCCAGGCGCCCAGGGCAAAGGCATGAATGCGCCGGTCCGCGCCGCTGTAATACAGCGTGGCCAGGTCGGGCGAAAGCCTCGACTCGGTGCCTGACGGGCCGAGCGGTTGTGGCGTCGTCCAACCGTCGGCGGTGGCGAAGGCGATGAACAAGATGCTGTCGCCGCTTGCCGAGGGCGGCCGGTTTGAACTGAAGACGATAAAGGACTGATCCGGCGCCACCGCCGGGTCGAAATCCGCGCTGGCGCCATCGCCCAGGCTGAGCGCTTGCGGCGGTTGATAGCGGCCATCCTTGTACACGCTTCGATACAGCCGGAACTTGCCGTCGGCTGCACCGTGCTGCATGAAATACAGGCTGCCATCGGCGGCCACGGCTGGCGCGAAAATCGAGCTGCTGGTGTTGACGACATCGGGTAGACGCTCCGGCGTGCCCCAGCCGCGTGCACTACGCGCAACCCGCCATGCGTTGCCGCCGCGCCCCGGCCAGGATTTGCCGCTGAAGAAACCATCGAGCACAACGCCACCGGCATGCGCCGGCCGATTGGAAATAAAGACCATATACGAACCATCCGGCGCCATGGCCGGTTCCAGATCCATCCAGTCCTGCGAAAAGGAAACCGGCTTGGCCGCCGTCCAGGTCGCGCCGCTGCGTTCGGCCATATAGAGACGCCGGGCAATACCGCTGCCGCGCGAAAACACCACCGCATTGCCATCCGGCGTGAAGGCGGGCGACGCATCCTCGGGCAGATTCCAGGGACCATCGGCGGCCGTGTCGGCTTGCTGGTGCGCATCCAGCCATGGTGCGAGCGAAAGCTGCCAGATGCGGTCGCCGTGCTGGTTTGCGTCCGCACGTTCGCCCGGCGCGCGCCGATCGCTGTAGAAGTAGAGCGTGCGCCCATCCGGACCAAGCTGCGCACCCATCGCGTGCGTGCCGCTGTTTACGTCATCGCCCAGATCCTGCGGTGTACTCCAGCCATGTGGCGTGGCGAACGCGATCGCCAATCGATAAGGCTGTTGCGGCGCACGCTGGATGCTGACCACGATAAAGGATTGATCGGGCGCGATCGCCGGATCACGCACCTGCATCGATGCATCGCCCAACGCCACCAATTCAGGCGCCTGGTAGCGGCCATTACGGAGCGCCGCGCGCTGCAATCGCAAGCTATCGCCAGGCCCGCAGCCGATGTAATACAAATCGCCATTCGTAGCGATGCTCGGCGCGAACGTCATGGAACAGGTGTTCACCGTATTGGGCAAGTGAACCGGCTTTCCCCAACCATCGCCTTCGCGCGTCACGCGCCAAAGATTCATGCCGTGCCCCGGCGTGCGGCGGCCGCCACGCACCGCATCGATCGGCGCGCCTTCGCCCGAGGCAGGGCGGTTGGATACGAATATCAAGTACGAACCATCCGGTGCCATCGCCGGATCCAGGTCGCGCCAGCGTCCGGAAAAAGACGCCGGACGCGGCGTCGACCAGTGCGCGCCGGCACGATGTGATTCGAACAGCGCCGAGCCATCGCCCACGCTGCGCATGACATACACCGTGGCGCCATCAGGCGTGAACGCGGCGGCGCCATTGTCGCCGCTGCCGGAAATGCTGCCTGGAGCGAATACGACAGGTGTAGTAGTGCTGCCGGCAAGCACGAAACCGCTGACGGCAAGCAGGGTGGCGAACATCGGCAAGCGACCCATGGGGTTTCCTCGGCTATGGATGGCAAGAGATTAAATAGCGTGCGCCGGATGATCGCCGATGGCGTGATGAGCGGTTCGCTAGTAATGACCAGCGGTGCGAATGGGTGAATAGGCGGAACGTCGCATGATATTCCAGATTGCGTCATCGTCATTCCGGCGAAGGCCGGAATCCATGCTGGCCGCTGCGTAGAATTTTCATTGAATCGACATGTATCCCGTATGGGTGCAAATGGATTCCGGCCTACGCCGGAATGACAGTGAGGTGAGATTGATGGTTGTATGGAATTTCGGATCCGTTTGGCCCCTGCAGGCAAGACCCGGCGTTTGCGAGGTGTAGTCATCCGACATCCCCATTAGTATGATTAATCACATTTATCAAAAAATGACGGGGAAGGGCTGCCATGCGCGTTACACGAGCAGTGGTCGTAATGCTGATCGCCATCATTGTCGCCATCGGCGACGCCCACGCGGCGGCGAGTGGACAATCCATCCATTTCGACCAGGCGAACAAAGTGTTTCGCCTCGATGCGGCCAAGGTCACCTACGCGTTCGGCGTGGACGACAAGGGTCGGCTGCAATCGCTCTATTGGGGTCCACGCCTGGATGCCTCCGATCGACTTCCGCCTGCCGTGACACCGCCCAAGGCCGATGGCATTGACGGTGATATAAACCGGGTGCGCCAGGAATACAGCGGCTGGGGTGGCGGGCTTTACTACGAGCCGGGCGTGAAGATCACCTTTCCCGACGGGAATCGCGACCTGGAGCTGCATTACCAGTCCTATTCGATCAAGGGCGACACGCTATATGTCGCGCTGAAGGACATCGAACGCGCGATCGTTGTCACGCTTGAATACGAGATGGACGCAGGCACCGGCATCGTCCGCCGCAGCGCGACGATATCCAACCAGACGGCAACGCCCGTGGTCATCGAACAGGCCAACGCGGCGACCTGGTTCCTGCCGCGCAGTCGCGACTACACCTTGCGCTTCCTGTCCGGCCGCTGGGCGGGGGAAAACGACATCAACGAACGCCCCGTGCAACCTGGCAAGACCGTGCTCGAAAGCCGACGCGGCACCACGGGCATGCAGAATGAGCCGTGGTTTGCCGTGCGCCGCAATGATGCGGACGAAACCCATGGCCAGGTGTGGTTCGGTGCGCTGGCCTGGAGCGGTTCGTGGCAGATCGCGATCGAGCAGGACCAGGTCGAGCAGGTGCGTATCTCCGGTGGCTTCAACCCGTTCGACTTCGGCTACAAGCTGGCCCCCGGCGCAAGCTTGAGTACGCCGAGTTTCTACGCTGGTGTCGCCACGGATGGTCTTGGCGAAGCCTCGCGCCTGATGCATCGATTGGAACTCACGAAAATCCTGCCACAGGCGCCGGCTCCGCGTGTGCGGCCGGTGCTGTACAACTCATGGGAGGCAACTGGATTCAAGGTCGACGAGCCCGGCCAGATCGCGCTGGCCGAAAAGGCCGCCAGCATCGGCGTCGAACGTTTCGTGATGGACGATGGCTGGTTCGGTGCGCGCAATTCGGACAAGGCGGGTCTTGGCGACTGGGTCGTCAATCAACAGAAATTTCCGCACGGTTTGAAGCCACTGATCGACCGCGTACACGCGCTCGGCATGGACTTCGGCCTGTGGGTGGAACCGGAGATGGTCAATCCCGACAGCGATCTGTATCGCGCGCATCCGGACTGGGTGTTGTACATGAATGGCCGGCCGCGTACCGAAGGCCGCAACCAGCTGGTATTGAATCTCGCGCGTGCCGACGTACGCGCGTATGTGTATAACGCGCTGGACAAGCTGCTCAGCGAAAACGATATCGCCTTCCTCAAATGGGACTACAACCGCAGCTGGTCCGAACCCGGCTGGCCCGCGGTGGCGCCGGATGAGCAGAAGAACGTCTACGTCGACTTCATTCGCAACTACTACGGCATTCTTCAAGAGCTGCGCAAGAAGCATCCGAACGTCGAGATCGAATCGTGCTCGAGCGGCGGCGGCCGTATCGACCTCGGCGTGATGCATCTGACCGATGAGGTGTGGACGTCCGACAACACCGACGCTTTCGACCGCCTGCGCATCCAGGACGGCTTCACGCAGGCGTGGACGCCGGCGGTGATGATGGCCTGGGTCACCGATTCACCGACCTGGGTCAACAGCCGCACGCTCTCGCTCGAGTATCGGTTCCTCTCTTCGATGCAGGGCTCGCTTGGCATCGGCGCGGATTTGAACAAATGGCAGCCGCAGGACTTCGCCACCGCACGCCGCCTTGTTGCCGAATACAAGGCGATCCGCAAGACCGTGCAACAAGGCAGCTTGTATCGTCTGGTTTCTCCGCAGAACGGCAGCGAACAATCGGCCACCGAAAGCGTCAGCCCGGATCGCGCGCACGCCGTGCTGTTCGCCTTCCTGCATTCGAGTACGGAAAACTATCCCTATCCCACCGTGCATCTGCAGGGCCTGGATGCGAATGCGAAATACCGCATCCACGCCATCGCCGGTACGTTCGATCCACGCACGCCGCTGGTGGCGAGCGGTGCGTACTGGATGCATGCTGGCATCGACTTGCTGATGCGCGGGGACTTTCAGGCGGCGGCCGTGGTCTTCGATAAGGAATAGCCTCAGGCATTCAGCGGCTCATGTCCGGATGCGGACATGAGCCGGCATGGCAAGCTGACAAGCGTTTCGCTGGTGCTTGAAATCTCCTTCACCGGGTAAAGACCTGCGCTAGAGCTACGCCTCTCCAGTATGGGAATGCGGCACACATGCGTGCCGTATTTTCTATATGTTTTTCTGGAGTGCAAAATCATGGCAAATACCGAAAACAAACAAGGTCAAGGTGGCGGACGCGGCTTTGCAGGCATGGACGAATCCAAACAGCGCGAAATCGCCAGCGAAGGCGGACGTGCTGCGCATGAAAGCGGACACGCCCACGAATTCACTTCGCAAGAGGCGAGGGAAGCGGGACGCAAGGGCGGCGAGGCCGTTAGCGAGGATCGCGAGCACATGTCCGAGATAGGCCAGAAAGGTGGCGAGTCGGTCAGCCATGACCGCAAGCACATGTCTGAGATCGGCCAGAAGGGTGGTGAACATAGTCATGGCGGATCGAACGCGAGTGGCGGCAATCGCGGCGGATCTTCCGAACAACATGCCGAGGCGGGTCGCCAGAGTCATAAAAACACGTAAGTGAATGTTGCCCGGACCTCTCTCTTCTTGCAGAAGAGAGAGGCGGGTATTAATCACGTGGGAGTTCGCGGCCAGCAGGCCAGGATCGTTCGGGCTACGCGCAAGTTCTAGCCGTCGACCTCGATCCCGCTAGCGGGATCGATTTCAAGTGCAAGCTTGGTGATGGAAAATCTCCGCCGGGAGGTCCAATATCCGGCGCCTAAGTGCGCGCCGTAGTCCATCGGCAGGCAAGATGGAAAAGCGGCAAAAACAAAACAGGCATGGACCCCACAATGGTCAGTTCTTGCATTGACCCGAAACTTGTTTTTGCGTGGCAAACAGCACATTCGCTAGCACGATACTCGCCGCCTCCTGTTCACGATCGCGGCGGCTTCAGGGTGGACACCCATTCGGAAAAGGAAGTGAAGCGTTGGGTTTTTCCGAAGCTGTGTGACGGGCTGCGCGGCTTAGCACGCGATATTGCGCTCCCGCGACACTACCTGAAACTGTGCGGCAGCAATGAGGAACTGCGAGGCGCGCTCCCGCCAAGGTGGGAAATTCAGCCGGAAAATTACTTCATGCAGGCCACCGCGACCGCCGGCGAACCGAGTGCGTTGCCAGAAGGTTACCGGATGGAAGTCCATCAAGTGGGACAGGTGACCCGCGTACAAATTGTCGCGCCGAATGGGGACTTCGCTGCCAACGGCTCTGCCGCGGAAACCGTGGATGCCTTCGTTTACGATCGTATCGAAACGGCGCCGAATCATCGGCGAAAGGGATTAGGTATCGCCGTCATGCGCGCACTCGCAGCCGCGAGGAAGTCTTCCATCAGCCCTCAGCTTCTGGTTGCCACGGAAGATGGCCGCAGCTTGTATGCGCGCCTCGGTTGGACGGTGATCGCGCCGTTCGCTACGGCGACCATTCCAGATATGGGTTTTTGACACCCAGACACATATCGACATAGGCGCTCGAATAAGCGCAAAAGGTTGGATACATGGCGCTCAAACGGCTGGATAACATAGCGATCGTCGTCGAGGATCTCGACGCGGCGATCGCTTTCTTTCGCGAACTCGGCCTCGATCTGGAAGGGCGCGCGACCATCGAAGGAGAATGGGCAGGACGTGTGACCGGGCTGGGCGATCAGTGTGTCGAGATTGCCATGATGCGCACGCCGGACGGCCACAGCCGTCTCGAACTCTCGCGCTTTCTCAGGCCATCGGTCGTGGCGGATCACCGGAACGCTCCGGTGAATGCGCTGGGTTATCTGCGCATCATGTTCGCCGTGGACAACATCGACGAGACGCTCGAAAAGCTTCGCAAGCATGACGCGAAGCTCGTGGGTGAAGTCGTCCAATACCAGGACGTGTATCGGCTCTGCTACATCCGCGGCCCAGGAGGGCTTTTGATTGGACTCGCCCAGGAACTCGGATAAGGATCGACATAACCGAGCGCGCTGGCATCGGCGCAAAAATCACGCGCTAAACTACCGCCCCATCGCGGCAGCGACCGCCCCCGACGCCAGGCATTTCTTTGAAGATTGCCGCTGCTCTCGTCTCGATACTGGCCCTGGTGCTTGGCCGGATGGTGATTGCCCAGGGCCCGCCGTTCACGCCTCACGGCTACTTTGTCCGCGACGTCATTTCGCTGCTGATAGCCAACGCCATGATCTGGCTATCGCAACGATCCGATTGGTCACTGCGAACCCGCGCCCAACTCCTCGGGGCAGGGTGGATATGGTTGATCGTGCAGTTTGGCTGCTCTATCTACCTGCTTTGTAGCGGCGTTTGAGCGCGGTCGATCCTTGGGTCCCCCTATCAATAAAAAGCCCGCAGGGGGAGCCTGCGGGCTTCGGGTCATCCATCTTTACGCTGCATAGCGAGGAGGGGAGGCCAGGCTAGGCGGTGGGACTGATGTCTCTCGACATGGAGTAACTATACTCGTGAGTATATTA
>NZ_JBQCHP010000088.1:0-21675 GCF_051954575.1 Dyella sp.
GTATCCCGACCAGCCCAGCACGACCACGCGCGACGATGGCGAATGGCTGACGGGGCGGCGCGAACGCAATTTCGCTATCTTTCCGCAGCATGCCGGCACGCTGACCATTCCGGAAATCACGCTCACCTGGTTCGACGTGCAGAGTGGACAGCAGCGTGTCGCTACGATTCCTGCGCACACCTTGACGGTGGCCGCAGCCGCACTCGGTGCACCGCCGGCGGCTGCCGCATCCGCGCCGCAGCCTGCGCCAACGACGGCCAACAGTGTCGCCGCCACACCCGCGATTGCGCCTGCGACCCGCGCAGTGGCCACGCCCTGGCGGTGGATCGCCCTGGGCAGCCTGGTCTTGTGGCTGATCAGCATGCTGGCGTTCGCGTGGTGGTATCGCAGCAAGCGCTCACGCGGCACGCACCCGCCTGCGCGTCGTGCGGAGCCGGCCGATACGACACGCGCGCTGCGCCAGGCCTTCCTGGAGGCGGCGCGCGGCAACGATAGCCCGGTTCAGGCGCGGTGCCTGCTTGCCTGGGCACGCTCCGAACGCCCCGAGCTGCGCAACCTGGGCGAGGTGGCGGAGGCATTGGCGTCCAGTGAGCAGCGCGCGGCGATCGAACAACTGCAGCGCGAGCACTACGCGGGCGTCAGGACGGCGCAACGCATCGATCTGGCCGCCGTGTTCGCCAAGGGCTTCGCATGGCGTCAGGCGAAAGCCGCCGAGACGGATTCACCGCTGCCGCCGCTGTATCCGTTCAAGCTCGATTGAGCGCGTCCTGCCAGATCGACGCCATGTGCGCGTCGTAGCAGCACAGCTGCACGTCCATGGCGTCGGGCGCGATCTTGCGCAAGGTGGCGATCGCCACCCGCGCCGCCTGTTCGGGTGGATAGCCATAGACGCCGCAGCTGATCGCCGGAAAGGCGATGCTTGCGATGGCGTGTTCGTTCGCCAGCGCGATGCACGAGCGATAGCACCGCGCCAGCAGTTCAGCTTCGTCGCGATGGCCACCGTGCCAAACCGGCCCTACCGTATGAATGACATGGCGCGCCGGCAGCAGGAAACCCGGCGTGATGCGCGCCTCGCCGGTCGGGCAGCGCACGCCGGGCGCCACCTGCGGCAAGGCTTTGCAAGCCTCCAGCAAGCCAGGGCCGGCCGCGCGATGGATGGCGCCATCCACGCCACCGCCGCCCAGCAACGCGCTGTTGGCCGCGTTCACGATGGCGTCCCGAGGCAACCGGGTGAGGTCGGAAGTGACAACGCTAATGGGCATGGTTTGGGCTTATGCTTGGGCCGAATGGGATCATTCCCTAGCGACACCGGGCGATTGCATCATGCCAAAGACGGAAGATATTTCCTTCGGTTACTTGCTGAACGACATTACCCTGCTGTTTCGCAAGCACTTTGACCGGCGTGCGGTGAAATTCGGTTTGACGCGAGCCCAATGGCGCGCCACCAAGATGCTTTATCACCGCGAAGGCCTGCGCCAGACGGAGCTGGCCGAATTCCTGGAAATGGAACCCATCGCCGTCGGCCGCGTCATCGACCGCCTGCAGGCGGCCGGCTTCGTGGAGCGGCGGCCCGATCCCAAGGATCGCCGCGCCTGGCGCCTGTACACCACTGCGCAGGCAAGCGGAGTGATCGACGACATGGAGCGCATTGCGCGCGATCTGCGGCGCGAATGCACGACGGGCATCACCTATGAGGAAATGACCCAGGCGATGGACGTGCTGACGCGGCTGAAGGAAAACCTGCAGGCGCTCGATGCCGCGGAAGCTCCCGCCGAAGCCGGCGAGGATGCGATCGTTCCTTCCGCTCTTCGAGAAGAAGGGTAGGTTGGGCCGGAGCGCAGCCGCAGCCCAACCTGCGCGAACATCACTAAGCCCTCTCCCCCGAAAGAGAGAGGGCAAAAGTGCAAGGACTGCTCAGTCCTCCGCCCCATCGTGTGCAAACGCACCGGGCGCTGAACCGAAATCACCATCGGCCTGCGCAGCCATGTAGGAGAATACGGCGTATACCGCCACGTTCTGCGCCAGCTCTTTCGGATCGATCTTGTCCAGCGTGTCGTTGGGCGTGTGGTGCCAGTCGAAGTAGTGTGTGCCGTCCTGCACGAGCGTGAGCGCGGCCATGCCCTTGCCGTGCATCTGCGAGAGATCCGAACCGCCGCCGCCCGGCTTCTTCGCGTCATAGCTCACGCCGATCGGCGCCAGCACCTTGGCGATCTGCGCGATGGCGCCGCGCGCCTCGGGCTTCACGCTGGCGGTCATGCGCCACACCGGGCCGGCGCCGAAATCCGATTCGGTACCGAGCTGGAACTTGCTTACTTCCGAGGCGTGCTTCTCGGCATACGCACGACCGCCCCACAGGCCCATCTCTTCATTGGCAAAAGCGATCACGCGGATGGTGCGGTCGGGACGCTGCGGCAGATCGTGGATCACCTTGGCGGCGCCCACGGCGATCGCCACGCCGGCGCCGTCATCGATGGCGCCGGTGCCCAGATCCCAGGAATCAAGATGGCCGCCGATGGCGATCACCTGGTCAGGATATTTGCTGCCGGTGATCTCGCCGATCACATTGGCGCCGGTGTACTGGCCTTCGATGCCGCAATCCAGGTCAAGCTTCACCGTGACCGGCTTGCCATAGGCCAGCACGCGCTCGAGCTGGTCAGCATCCGGATTGGGCAGCGCCGCAGCGGGAATCGCCTTGGCCGGATCGGTGAAGCCCGTGACGCCGGTGTGCGGGGTGCGGTCGTTGGCGTCGGTGCCGGCCGAGCGCAGCAGATAGCCCGCGGCGCCCTTGGCCTGAGCGATCACCGGACCCTGCACGCGGATCGGCGAACCGATGCGGCCGTAATCCAGGCCATCTTTGTGCCGCTGCATGCGCTCGCCAATGTAGACGATCTTGCCTTTCACGCTGGCAGGATCGGCGGCCTTCAATGCATCCAGGCTGGCGAACTGCACCACTTCGGCGGTCAGGCCGCCCCTGGGCGTGGCCGGCGAATAACCGAGAGCGGTAAGCGTCAGCGGCTGCGCAAATGGCGCGACGATGGCGCCGTGCTCGCTGCGGCGCACCCACAGCGGATAGCTCACCGGCTCGGTGTACACCTTGTCGAAGCCCAGCGCCTTGAACTTGGCCACCATCCAATCGCGGCCACGCTCATCGTTCACACCGCCGGCAAGGCGCGCGCCGACTTCGGTGGTGAGCCCTTCCACCACTTTGTAGGCGGTGTCGTCATGCAGCGCCTTGTCGCGCAATTGTTCGGCCGTCTGCACGGCGGATGCAGGAATGGTGGTGGGCGCATCCTTGGCGCAAATCGATCCGGTAGCCAGCATCAGGCTGGCGGCGAGCAGGGTGAGGGAGTGACGCATGGGTGGCTCCGTGGGGTGATCTGATTGGTTCTGCATAGGCGGCATGATGTCCAGAAGGCTCGCAGGCTGTGCCGCGCGGCTGGGCAAGACGGCCAGTCTTCCCGGCGCCGCGCAACACATCCTGCGAGCCTTCTGGACATCACCCTTCGGGCCGGCCCTGTCTGTCCGCATACCTTCGGTCCGCCGCCTCGAAAGACGGCCAGTCTGCCTTCGCCGACGGCCCTGTGGTCTGCGAACAGACAGGACCGGTGACGCCTATGCAGAATCAATCAGAGCACCCCATGGGAGCCACGATTATCGGTGTCCTATCGGATAGCGCTTAGGCCGAAAGTCATGCTCGCCATTTACACCTTGTTCTTCAACAGATCGCGGATTTCCGTCAGCAACGCCACTTCCGGCGACGTCGCTGCCGCGGCCTTCTGGTAGAACCTGTTGACCAACTTGACCAGCAGAAAGATCGCGAATGCCACGATCAGGAAGGCGATCACGGTGTTGATGAAGCTGCCGTAGGCGATCGCCACTTCCGGAATCTTGTGCGCAGGATTGCTGTTGTCGGCGGGTCGTATCACCCATTTCATATCCGAGAAATCGATGCCGCCGGTGATCCAGCCGATCGGCGGCATGATCAGGTCGCTCACCAGCGAGGTGACGATCTTGCCGAACGCCGCACCGATCACTACGCCCACCGCCATGTCCACGACGTTGCCGCGCGTGGCAAATTCTTTGAATTCCTGCAGCATGCTCATGGTCGTCTCCGTTGGGTTGTGCGCCGGATGGCGTTGTGAAGTTCAGTGCGACGATGGCGTCGCCGATAGCGTCAAACGATGCGGCTTTCCAGCACGGCGACCCCTTCGACTTCCGCGCGAAAGCGATCGCCGCGTTGCAGCGCTGCCACGCCGGCGGGCGTGCCGGTGAAGATCAGGTCGCCGGGCTTAAGCTCGAACAGCGTGGACAGCGCCGCAATGATGTCGGCGACGCCATGTACCATCTCGCCCAACCGGCCCTGCTGGCGCACCTGACCGTTCACGGCGAGGCTGATGCGCGTACCGGCGTGCAGCGTGGTCTCGCCTGCCGGGCGCAAGGCGGACACCGGTGCGGAATGGTCGAACGCCTTGGCCACATCCCATGGATGGCCCTTGGCCTTGGCGATGGCCTGCAGATCGCGTCGGGTGAGGTCGAGCCCCACGCCGTAGCCGAAGACGGCCTGCGCCGCCTGCCCGGCATCGAGGTTGCTGCCGCCGGCCTTCAACGCCACTACCATTTCCACCTCGTGATGGAGTTCGGAGGTGGCCGTAGGGTAGGGCACGTCCGTGCCATCGGCGAGCACGGCGTCGGCAGGTTTGCAGAAGAACATCGGGGCCGAAGCATCTACTGTAGCCCCCATTTCACGGGCATGCTCGGCGTAATTGCGGCCGATGCAGAACACGCGGCGGATGGGAAAGCGTTCCTCGCGGCCGAGGATCGGGAGGCTGGGGATGGCAGGAGGATCGATCGCGTAGCGCATGCCAAAAAGGGTAGCAGCTTCATGCACCTGCCTGGCAACACGCCGATCGGACAGGTGTCCATTTGTCAGCACGCATCGCGCACCAGGGCGCCACGTCAGCGGTGCGCAAGCAAAAATAGGCAGTTTCTACGACCTTTGCGGACATGACGTTGTCGATTCCGGGGTCGCTCGCACGTCGTAAGACATGACAGGTGTCATTGGCATGGGTTGATGAGCGCACGTGGCAGGACATGGCCGAGGCCATTATCGTGCGCGCATCGGGGACAACGGGACAAAAGCGTGAGCAATGCCGATCTACTGAAGGAACTCAAGATCGAACGCCATCAGCGTGAAGAGCACGGACATGGGCCGGCGCGCTGGCCCTGGATTGTCGGCGTGATCGTGCTGGTGCTGGCGGGGCTGGGCGCGGGCGCCTGGTGGTGGTTTGGACATCGGCCCGTTCCGGTGCACACCGCGCAGGCGGTGGCGGCGGGCAGCGATCCGGCGGCCGGCGCAGTATTGCAGGCCACCGGTTACGTCACCGCACGCCGGCAGGCCACCGTTTCCGCGCAGATCACCGGTACCCTCACCGCGGTGCTGATCGAGGAAGGCGATCACGTCAAGCAAGGGCAGATCCTGGCCAAGCTGGACGACAGCCAATACAAGGCCGCGCTCGATTCGGCCATCGCGCAGGCCAGCGCCGCGCATGCGCTGGTCAATCAATACGAAGCGCAATTGGCGCAGAACCAGCGCGACGCGACGCGCAGCGAAGCGCTGGCCGAACGCGGGCTGGTGTCCAAGCAGGCGGCCGAACAATCGCGCACGCTCGCCAGCAGCACGCGCGCGCAACTGGCCTCACAGCAGAGGCAGGCCGCTGCCGCCGATGCACAGGTGGTGGAGGCGCAGGTCAACTACGGTTACTGCATGATCCGCGCACCGTTCAATGGCGTGATCACCACCAAGGATGCGCAGGTGGGCGAAGTGGTGTCGCCGTTCTCGGCCGGCGGCGGCTTCACGCGCACCGGCATCGGCACCATCGTGGATATGGATTCGCTGGAAGTGGACGTCGACGTCAACGAGGCCTATATCGGCCGCGTCACGCCCAACATGCCGGCCGAGGCGGTGCTCGATGCGTATCCGGACTGGAAGATTGCCGCCCACGTGATCGCCATCGTGCCGGCCGCCGATCGCGGCAAGGCTACAGTCAAGGTGCGCGTGGCGATGGAAAAGAAAGATGCGCGCATCGTGCCGGACATGGGCGTGCGCGTCTCGTTCCTGGAAGCCAAGCCCGCCACCGCCGAACAGGCGCCCAAAGGCGTGCTGGTACCGGCCAAGGCGATCGTGAAGCGCGACGGCAGCGACAGCGTGTTCGTGGTTAGCAACGGCAAGGCGCATCGGCAAACCGTGCAGCCTGCCGCGCAGGCTTTCGGCGAAATGCGGCTGATTCCTGCCGCGGTAAGTGCGGGCGACAGCGTGGTGGTGTCGCCGCCAGACGAGCTTCGCGACGGTTCCGACGTAAGCGTGCAGGCTCAATAAACAACTTAAGGCATGCGCGATTCGCGCGCAGCCACAACCGTTCCACTCGGGAGGATGTAGCTATGGGTACGTTGATCGAGATCCGCGATCTTTCCAAAGTTTATGAGCGTGGCCGGCAGAAGGTGGAGGTGTTGCATCACATCAACCTCAACATCGCCGAAGGTGATTTCCTCGCATTGATGGGGCCGTCCGGTTCGGGCAAGACTACCTTGCTGAATTTGGTCGGTGGCCTGGACACGCCCAGCGGCGGCAGCATCAGCGTGGGCGGGCAGCGTATCGACCAGTTCGGCGCCGGCGCACTGGCCCGCTGGCGCGCTTCGAACGTCGGCTTCGTGTTCCAGTTCTACAACCTGATGCCGATGTTGAGCGCGCAGCGCAATGTAGAGCTGCCGCTGCTGCTGACCAAGTTGTCCGCGGCGCAGCGGCGCAAGAATGCGGCCATTGCGTTGCAACTGGTTGGCCTGGCCGATCGCGCCTCGCACAAGCCGAGCGAGCTTTCCGGTGGTCAGCAACAGCGCGTGGCGATTGCGCGCGCGATCGTTTCCGATCCTGGCTTGCTGGTGTGCGACGAACCAACCGGTGATCTGGATCGCCATTCGGCCGAAGAGGTGCTCGGGCTGCTGCGTCAGCTCAATCGCGAACACGGCAAGACCATCGTGATGGTCACGCACGATCCGAAAGCGGCCGAGTACGCCGATCACACGTTGCATCTGGACAAGGGCACGCTGGTCGAACAGGTCACGGCCTGAGGAGGGTGTGATGAAATATTTCCATCTGATCTGGGCTGCGCTGTTCCGGCGCAAGACCCGCACCATCCTCACGCTGGTGTCGATCGCCGCGGCGTTTCTGCTGTTCGGCATGCTCGATGCCGTGCGCACGTCGTTCGACCAGGCCGGCAAAAGCGCCAATGGCGCGCAACGCTTGCAGACCGGTTCGAAGCTGTCGTTCATCGAGACCTTGCCGCAAGGCCTGGCCGAGCAGATCGCGCGCGTGCCCGGCGTGAAATCGGTGGCGTATGCGAACTGGTTCGGCGGCGCGTACCAGGATCCGCACAACCAGATATTCACCTTTGCGGTGAGCGATAACTACGTCGATCAATATCCGGAAGTGCAGGTGAGCGATGACGCGCGCAAGACCTATCTGCAAACGCGCACCGGCATTCTGGTGGGCGACAAGCTGATGGAGAAATACCACTGGAAGGTGGGCGACCAGATTCCGTTGCAGTCGAACATCTTCCCGCAGTTGAACGGCAGCAAGAACTGGACCTTCAACATCGTCGGCGTCATGCATCCGAAAGAAACCAGTGCGGGCTTCTACAGCCAGATGATCCTGATGCACTGGAAGTATTTCGACGACAGCGTCGCCAAGGGCTACAACGGCGGCCGCGTGGGCTGGTTCGTCACGCGCGTGAGCGACGTGAATCAGGCTGATCGCATAGCCAAAGCGATCGATGCGCTATCGGCCAATTCGGACCACGAAACCCGCACGCAGACCGAAGCGGCCGCTACCGCGTCATGGATGAAGCAGTTGGCTGACATAGGTTTGATCGTCGGCTCGATCATGGGCGCCGTGTTCTTCACGCTGCTGTTGTTGACGGGCAACACCATGATGCAGGCGGTGCGCGAACGCACCTCGGAGCTGGCGGTGATGAAAACCCTAGGCTTTTCCGATCACAGCGTATTGGCGATGGTGCTGGCCGAATCGGTGCTGCTGGTGCTGCTCGGTGGCGTGATCGGCATCGCGCTGGCGGCGGTATTGATTCCGGGCGTAAGCGCGAGCAGCGGAGGCATGTTGAACCTGCCCACGGTCGGCGCGAGCAGCTGGATGCTGGGCATCGGCCTGATGCTGGCGATCGGTGCGGTGGTCGGCGCGATTCCCGCGTGGCGGGCGATGCGTCTGAACATCGTCGATGCGCTGGCCGGCCGCTAAAGGAGCACAGTCATGAATTTTCTTTTCAACCTTGCAGTGCTGGTCACGATGATCATCGCGCTGTTCGTATGGGTGCAGTTGCCCTGGTACGTGGTACTGGCGCTGGCGGTGGTGTTCGCAGCCTGGATGGCGTTGACGCGCCGCGGGCGGCAGGCCGCTTCCGTTACCGGCGTGGGCGTGAGCACGTTGCGCCAGCGGCTCGGTTCGTCATCGGTGGTGATCGTGGGCATCGCCGGCGTGGTCGGCGTGTTGGTGGCGCTGCTGGCGATGGGCGAGGGGTACAGTGAAACGCTGCGCAAGACCGGTAGCGATGACACGGTGATGGTGCTGCGCGGTGGTTCGGCCGCCGAAGTCAGTTCGGTGATGACCCGCGACGGCATCCTGGTGGTCGACCAGGCGCCTGGCGTTGCGCACGACAGCCAGGGCAAGCCGATCACTTCCGGCGAAATCGTGGTGGCGGCCAATCTGCCGATCAAGGGTGGCGGGCCGGATGAAGAAGGCAGCGTGCAATTGCGCGGCGTGGGTGACGGCGCCTGGGCTGTGCGTCCCAACCTGAAAATCATCGCCGGCCGTAAATTCCAGCCGGGCATGCGTGAGCTGGTGGTGGGGCAGGGTGCGCAGCGCCAGTTCGCCGGCCTGGAGCCCGGACACGCAATCAAGCTTGGCGCGCAGACCTGGAACGTGGTCGGCGTGTTCGCCTCGGGCGATGCACTGGATTCGGAGATCTGGGGCGACGCCGACGTAGTGGCCGAGGCTTACCGGCGCGGCAGCAGCCGCACTTCGATGGTGGTCAAGCTGACCGACGCCAAGGCGTTCGACGCGTTCAAGGCGGCGTTGGCCGGCGATCCGCGCCTGCAAGTGGATGTGGACACCACGCTCAACTACTACAGCAAGCAGTCCGAAGGCATGAGCAAGGTGATGCGCGTGATGGGCATTACGGTCGGCACGATCATGGCAATCGGCGCGCTGTTCGGCGCGCTCAACACCATGTTCGCCGCTGTGGCCGCGCGTGCGCGGGAAATCGCCACGCTGCGCGCGATCGGTTTTCGCGGCCTGCCAGTGGTGGTGGCGGTAATGCTGGAGACGATGCTGCTGGCTTTGATCGGCGGCTTGATCGGCGGCGCACTGGCGTGGCTGATCTTCAATGGCTGGACGGCATCCACGCTGGCCACAGGCACCACTGGGCAGCTCGCCTTTACCTTCAAGGTGACGCCGGGCCTGCTGTGGGAAGGCTTGAAGTGGGCGTTGGCGATCGGCTTCGTCGGCGGTTTGTTTCCAGCGCTGCGTGCGGCGCGTTTGCCGGTGACGACGGCGCTGCGCGAGTTGTGATGGTCGAGGAGTGGGAACGGTGATATCCGTTCCCGCTCTTATTCGATGCTTACGATGGCAGTCCGTGCGCTGGGCCGCTTTGCGCGTCCCAGCGCAAGCGACAACAGCACAAGCGCTACCAACGTCGTCACGTTGCAAGCCAAGCCGGTGGCGAAGGCATGCGCATACACGCTCGCGCCGCTTTGACCATGCAATGCCGTGTAGAACACGCCGCCGATTACCGCCACGCCGAGCGCCGCGCTGATCTGCAATCCGGTGATCACCATGCCCGACGCCAAGCCTGCGTGATGTATGCCAACGCTGCCGATCACGGTGCGGATCAAGGAAGGCATGGCGATACCGAACCCGCATCCGGCGATCACCAGCGCCGGCGCGAACACGCTCTGCGGCACGATGTGCAGCACTGTCGCGATAACCAAAGCGAAACCCACCGCCTTGCACGCGCACGCCAATGGCAACGCGCGATGGCCGAGCGCATCGATCACGCGCGGCGCACTGATCGAACCCACGAAATAGCCGATGGTGAACGGCACGGTGGCCAGCCCGGCCTGCAAGGCACTGTGTTGCAGGCCGTTCTGCAAATACACGGCAAAGGTGAGGAAGAAAGCGGAGGTGAGATAGATGCCGAGGGTCACCACCATGCCCAGCGAAAAATCGCGCTCTTGGAACAGCCGCACGTCGATCAATGGCGAGCCGCCACGTCGAACGAGTCGTGCTTCGAAGCGCACGAACAGCGCGAACGTCAGCAGCGAGCAGGCCAGCATCGCGTAAGTCCATAGCGGCCAGCCTTGCTCGCGCCCTTCCACCAGCGGATACACCAGCAGCGCCAAGGCCAGCGACAGCAAGCCCACGCCGCCCAGGTCCAGGCGCGCGGCATGCTCGGCGTGCGATTCGCGCAGCAGCATCGCACCGCCGATCCACGCCGCCACGCCCACCGGCAGGTTCACCAGAAAGATCAGCTGCCAACCCAGGCCCCACAGATGGCTGGACACCAGCACCCCGCCCAGCAGCGCACCGAGCGTGGCGGCAATGCCGAACGTGGCCGAATACAAACCCAGCGCGCGCGGTTGCTCGGCCTGGGGGAACATCACGCGGATCGAGGCCAGCACCTGCGGCGCCAGCGCGGCAGCCGCCATGCCTTGCAGCATGCGGCCGGCGAGCAGGGCGTCCGACGACCACGCCAGCCCGCATATCAGCGACGCGAGCGTGAACCCGGCAATACCCAGCAGAAACAACCGCCGGCGGCCGAACAGATCGCCCAGCCGCCCGCCCGTGATCAGGAACACCGCATAGGTCGCCGCATATGCCGAGATCACGAACTGCAGCTGTGCGGCGCTGGTATGCAGCGCGGCGCGGATCGAAGGCAGCGCCACGTTCACGATGAAGAAATCCAGCGGCGGCAGGAAGGCGCCCGTCAACAGAACAGGCAAAGCCAGCCAGCGCCGCGGATCGCCTGCGGCGTCGTGCGTCGTCATGTCGTTGCTCCACAAATCAGCTTGGCGCCCATGCTAGTGCGCGCCTAAGATAAGAAAAATTCATCGCCGGATATTTCAGTCATGAACGTTGAAAATGGATATCTGCGGCGGCCACTGGATCTGGATGCCGTGCAGGCCTTCGTGCTGGTGGCCGACCTGAACAGCTTCACGCGCGCGGCCGAGGCGCTCGATACCACCCAATCGGCGGTGAGCCTGAAACTGAAGCGCCTGGAAGATCGCCTGGGCCGCCGCCTGCTGGAGCGCACGCCCCGTCGCGTGCGCCTGTCCCATCAAGGCGAAGCCTTTCTGCCGGCGGCGCGCGAACTGCTTGAAGCGCACGAGCGCGCAGTGAGTGGCCAGCCACACGTCCACCTGAGTTTGCGCATCGGCATCAGCGATCAGGCTGCCGGCATGGAGTTGCCCACGCTGCTGGCGAAAGTGGGGGCATATGACCGGTCTTTGCGCATCGAAGTGCGCATCGGCGCCTCTTATGGCCTGCTTGGCGCCTACGACCGCGGCGAGATCGATGCGGCAATCGTCTGCCGCGACAGCAGCCGCGCCGATGGCGAACTGCTGTTCGTCGAACCCTATGCCTGGTACGCGATACCGCATTGGGAGCAGCCGGCGGGAGAGCCCTTGCGTATCGCCTCGCTCGCCGCACCTTGCCATGTTCGCGCAATGGCGCTGAAAACGCTGGATGACGCCGGCATTGCGTGGAGCGAGGTGTTTGTCGGCGGTGGCTTGCCCGCCGTCGCCGCCGCGGCTTCAGCGGGGCTGGCGGTGGCGCCGCTGCCGCGGCGCGCCTGCCCATCCAACGCTGTCGAAGTTGGTGAGCGCCTGGGTTTGCCGAAGCTGCCGCTTACCGAAGTGATGCTCTACAACCGCGTAGCGGATCCGCGCACACGCGAAGCCGTGCGCATTCTGGCGGCGGCGCTGCGCGCATCCGTGGCGTCTTAGGGTGGCGTCTTAGGGCATCACCGGCGGCACGTACGGCAAGGTAAGCCCTAGCAACCACAACAGGCCCAGCACCAGCGGCACGTGCACGACGAACTGGATGAAGGTGAAGCCGACCACGTCGCGCGCTTTCAGCCCCAGCACGCCGAGCAGCGGCAGCATCCAGAACGGATTGATCAAATTCGGCAAGGCTTCGGCGGCGTTGTAAACCTGCACCGCCCAGCCCAGATGCACGTGTAGATCGTTCGCCGCCTGCATCACATACGGCGCCTCGATCAGCCATTTGCCGCCACCGGACGGTACGAAGAAGCCGAGCACCGAGGAATACACGCCCATCACCAGCGGAAAGCTGTCGGTGGAGGCAATATGCACAAATACGCCGGACAGCCGGTGCGCAAGCGTTTGGCCGTCCAAACCGGGCGCATGCGTAAGCAGTGCGGCGATGCCGCCATACAGCGGAAATTGAATCAGCACACCGGCCGTGCTCGGCACCGCGCGCGTCACTGCGTTGAGAAAACTGCGCGGGCGCCAATGCAGCAGCAAGCCGACGGTAAGGAACAGGAAGTTGTAGGTATTGAGATTGGCGATCGCGGTAACGACCGGTTTGTTGGCGAATTCGTAACCCAGCCAACCCAGGCCGAGTACGCCGATCAGGATGGACAGTACAGGGCTGTATTCCAGCCATTCGCCGGGGCGGCGGCGCGGCGGCAGCACGGGCGTGGCGCTTTCCACCGCGGCGAAATCCTGCGCGATGCGCGCCTGCGCATCCGACGGTGCAGTAACCCAGCAGATCAGCAGCGAGACCAGGATCAGCACCGCCGTCAGCGCGATCGATTGCCACAGGAAAATCGTCTGGGTGAAAGGCAATACGCCGGTAATTGACAGCAGTCCCGGCGGCATGCTTTTCGGATTGGCCTGCAACTGCGCCGCGGACGACGATAAGCCCATCGCCCACACCGCGCCCAGGCCCAGATAGGCCGCCGCGCCGGCCGCGCGATAATCCATGCGCAGTTCTTCGCGACGCGCCAATGCGCGCACCAGCAGGCCGCCGAACACCAGCGAAAATCCCCATGACAGCAGCGAAGCCAGCATGCTGACCAGGCCGACGTAGCAGATCGCGCCGCGTCCGCTGCGCGGCGCGCGCGCCAGCAGATCGATGAAGCGCGCCACGACCGGCGCGGTAGCCAATACATAGCCGCCGATCACCACGAAGGCCATCTGCATAGTGAAAGGAATCAGGCTCCAGAAGCCATCGCCGAACGCATTGGCGGTGACGACAGGCGTGGCGCCGAAACCCAGCACCGCGATGGCCACGACGACCACGCCCAGTGCGGCGAACACCCATGCATCTGGGAACCAGCGTTCTGCCCACGCCGCGCTGCGTAAGGCGGCGCGCGCCATCCGGCCGTCGGTTGCGTTGCTCATGGACGCAGCTCTCTTCGAGGAGTGCGTCTATGGTGGCGGGACGTCATGCGTGGCGGCAAGCGTCCACGCGTGGCACCTCAGTGCGCCTGTCGTTGCCGCGCGAACGTGATGATGCCCACGCCCAGCAGGATCACCGCCATGCCGGCCAAGTCGTAGGGCCCAACGGTTTCGCCCAGCAACAACACACCGAACAGCACAGCCACCGGCGGATTGACGTACGCATAACTGGTGGCGAACGCGGGACGCGCATGCTTGAGCACGTACAGGTAAGCACTGAAGGCGATCAGCGAACCGAACACCACCAGGTACGCCGCCGCAGCCGTGGCGTGCAGCGAGGGATGCGCCGGCAGCTTCTCGGAAGTAAGCATGCCTACCGCGAGCAGGGCGACGCTGCCGCACAGCATTTGCGCAGCGGTATTCATCATGCCCGCGGGCATGTCCTGATGTTTGCTCCACACCGAGCCGAACGCCCATGCCATCGCCGCGATCAGCAAGGCGATCGCACCGACGTGCGAGCCGGACAAGGCGCTGCCGAGATTCAGCACGATTACACCGACAAAGCCGATCAGCAATCCGGCCGTTTCCGATCGCGTCGGCCAGTTGCCGTATAGCGCCGCAAAGATCGCCGCGAACAACGGCATGCTCGCCACCGCGACAGCCGAAACACCCGAACTCACGCTTTGCTCGGCATAGCACACCAGGCCGTTGCCGAAGCCGAGCAGCAGCACGCCGGTGAACGCCGCGTTGCGCCATTGCCGTGCGCTGGGCAGCGGCGTGCCGCGCCAACGCAGGTAGCCGAACAGCAGCATGCCCGCGATGGCGAAACGCAGTCCGGCGAGCAGAAACGGCGGGTAGCTTTCCAGCGCAATGCGTATCCCTAGGTAGGTGGAGCCCCAGACGATGTACAGCGCGAGCATCGCCAGGGGCACCCACGCGCCGGCGCGGTTCTGGTCGCTCGCCGTGGCAAGCGTGTTGGTGGCCGAATCGTTCATGGGCGAGGAGATGGGGAAGAGCCGCCACGATACCTGCGCGGCGGGCGTTGGAGTAGCGAAAGCGGTGCAAGCGTGCGTTGACCCAGCGTCAATGCGCCGGCCCCGTCCCGCTCAAGCGGCGCGCTATCCCTGCCGCGCCGCCTCTTCCTGGGCAAGCAGCGCGCGCTTGCGTTCCACGCCCCAGCGCCAGCCGCCCGGCGAGCCGTCTTCGCGCACGATGCGATGGCACGGCACGATCAAGGCCAGGCGGTTGTTGCCGCAGGCCTGGCCGATCGCCCGGGCGGCGCCGGGCTGGCCCAGTTCCGCGGCGAGTTCGCCGTAGCTCTTGGTGGTGCCGGCCGGGATGCGGGTAAGGGCGTCCCACACGCGCCACTGGAACGCGGTGGCGGCCACGTCCAGTGGCGGCATCTCCGGCGCGGCGCGGTCACTCCAGCCCAGCTCGCTGGCGATGCGGGCGATCACGGCGTCCAGCCATTCCTCGCGGCCGTTGTCGACGCGCTCGCGGCTGGCCTTGGGAAACTCATCGGCCAGCCGTTGTTCCAGTTCTTCGTCGTTCGCGCCCAAGGTGACCGAGCAGATGCCTTTCGCCGTGGCGGCCACCAGCAACTGGCCCAGAGGCGTGCGGGTGGTGGTGTAGCGGATGTGCGCGCCGGCGCCGCCGGCGCGATAGCTGGCCGGCGTCATGCCCAGCAGGCGGTTGGTATTTTCGTAGACGCGGCTGCCAGAGCCGAAGCCGGCGTCGTACACCGCATCGGCCACGGCGCAGCCTTTGCGCAGCGCGCTCTTGAACTGGCCGAAGCGGCGCGCGCGATGGTATTCGGCCGGGCTCATGCCGTAACGGCGGCGAAAGGCCCGTTGCAGATGGCTGGGGCTGAGCTTGGCCGCGTCGGCCAGGGTGGCCAGCGAAGGCGCCTCCGTCGCGCGCTCGATCAGCGCGCGGACGTGCTCCAGCGGTGCTTCAAGGGTGGCGAGGGAGTTACGCATGGCAGTATCCGAAAGGGGATTTGCCGTCAGCTTAGGGAAGCCGCCCCGCGGACAGCTATCCGGATCTTGCACTCACGCTCAGTGGTGCGCCACCGGACGGGAGTTGCGGATCACCACGTACTCGCCTTCCAGCACCTCCGGCTGGCGTGCGCGCCGGGCGGCGCCCGGCACGGCGACGCGGCTGCGCTTCCATTGCCGCCACAGCAGCCAGAGCGCTCCGCCAACGGTCAGCACGCCGGCCACGACCAGGCCGAACACCATCAGCACGCCCACGACAATCAAGCCCAGCACCACCGACAGGGCCTGGGCAAGCGGGTGACGACGACGGTGCAAAAGCGGAAGGACGACGCGCATGTTAAAAATCCGTATGGTAAAATCAAGGACTTACGCACGTAACGATGAGGCCATAGGGCCTCCAAGGCAAGTGCCCATGGAAACCGCAGCATCTCCCCGCCGCCTGTGCCGGCTTCACGACATGCCCGATGGCGAGGCCATCGCGGTGGACGTGCTGCTGCCCGATGGCGAGGAAAGCGTGATCCTGCTACGCCTGGGCGAGCGCGTGAACGCCTGGTTGAACATCTGCCCGCACGCGGGCCGCCGCCTGGACTGGGCGCCGGGCAAGTTCTTGGTCTCCAAGGGCATGCTGGTTTGCGCCGCGCACGGCGCCTGTTTCGGCGTGGATACCGGCGAGTGCATCAGCGGGCCATGCCGGGGCGAGAGCCTGCGAGCCGTGCCGGTGCGCGTGGAGCAGGAAGAAGTGTGGCTGGCTTGATGGGTCCAGCCCCCGCGCTGCCGCATGCCCGACAACAATTGGCTGTTTGTACTCACCGATAAAGCAGCAGGCGCTGTCGTGATGCGCTGAGTACGCCTGGAGCTGGCGAAAGCGGGCTGGGGTTCGGTGTTCCTACACGAGCGGTAGTTGCCTGATGGGCGCGCAGCTTCGCGCTGACGCGTTAGCATGGCTTCGTAAGGCGGCCGCTGCGATGCGCATTCATGCATTGGCATACACGGCGCTGGCCGGAGGCTGGGAAAGCCATCCATGCATGGCGGGTGCGATGCCGCATCTGATTGACGCGCGTAGTGCTCGTCCTAAGAAAAAACCTTCACGAATGCTGATGTCAGGATGTCAGGATTTGTCATCCTGCATGGACGGTCGATGCGATGTTGCTTTGCTAGCATTTTCGCTTGATGTTTTTCTGTTTGCTCCGGTGAAGGTTTGTGTTCCCAGCCTGGTCGCCGCAGTGCGCGGTTGTGTCTCTCTCGATGTGAAGTTCGCCTGTATGGAGCCGCGCCATCCGACATTCATCACGCCGAGCCTTATCGCTGCGCAAGCGCAGCGATAAGCGTGGCTAACTGGAGGCCTGCTATGTTGCCTACAACAAGATCATCGCTGCTTGTCGCCGTGGCCGTGGCTGGCATCGCTGCATGCTCGAGCGCGGCGCGCGCCCAAAGCCAGGCCACCGTCAACGTGACTGGCAGCATCAGCGGATCGACCTGCACGGTGACCACCGCCAACCTAAGGGTGTATATGGGGCAACCCAGCGTGTCGGAGATCACCGCGGTACCGGTAGGGTCTGCCATCCAGCGCTCGAGCGGTGACACTATTGTCATCAACTGCCAGCAGACGGGTGCGAACCCGCAGATCAGCTTCACCGATGCCAATAATACGGGCAGCACGGCAGCTTACCTAAGTTTGACACAGGGCGGAAATCCCGCCAGTGGCGTGGGTATTCAATTGTTCCGCAGCGATGGCACGGCGATTCAGTTGGGCCAAAGTTACAGCGTTGGCCAGAACTTATCGGCGGGTTCGCACGATGTGCCTTTCACGGCGCGCTACTACCGCACGGCGACTGTGGTGACGGCAGGCAACGCCAACGCAAGCGCCGTTTTCCAATTCGTTTTTCCATGACTGACGTAAGGCCCAATGGCTGCGTACCGGAAGAGCACGACAGCGCTGGTACTGCCCATGAGAGTGTAGCGCTGGATTTCGCTTGCAACTAAATGGTTGAAAGCGGCCGCTTGCGGAAATGTTGGCTGGCTCGGGATAAGGAGAGTCTGTTTATGATACGTCAAGCAAAATATCTGGAAGGCCGGACATTATTCGTATGGATGGCGTTGCTGGTTGTCGGCTTGTTGCCCGGCGTATCCTTGGGCCAGGGATTGTGCAGTAACACTTACTCCGGGCCTTTCTACGTCCAACCGAGTTTCCCCGTCCTTAATGTCGGCCCGAACGTCAAGGTCGGCGATACGGTTGCCACGGTGGACGTGACTGCCAATTCCTTTGGGGTAACGTGCGGTATTACTGGTGGTCGCGTTTTTGTCGCTTACGAGCCGACCGCGGGGTGGGAGCCGGTGCCTGGTTTTGACAATGTTCGCCACCTGAGAATGAACTCCGCGACGGGGCCCAACTCGCCTTTAGGTCTGCGAGCGAGCAAGGTTACTTCCTTCCAGTCATGGACTGGATCCAGCGCGACCATTCCCGCAGTAACCTATAGGTACGAAATCATCCGCATCAGTTCGGCGTCCATGCCTGCTGGTACGCAGCTTTATGCTTCGGGGATCTGGAGGATGACGGTGGCTCCGCGGGCCGTTTATCTTGTAGTGGGCGGCACTCAAACGCCATGGTTTCTAGGCACTGGTTCTGTAGCTGCTCCGACCCCCACCTGCAGCATCAGCGCTGGCAGCGCGATCACGCTTAACGTGGGCAATGTCAGGGCCAGCAGCTTACCTAACGTGGGATCTTTTTCATCCACCAGTGCACAGCAAAATATCGTGCTCAGTTGCCAGAACAGTCCCAACGTCGTCATGACTGTCAATGGAACCACAGTAAATGGCTACACCGATGTATTGGCGCTTAGCTCAGCATCGACCGCGGCCGGCGTGGGCGCGCAATTGCTCTATAACGGGTCGTCTACGCCTTACACGATCGGCAGCGGCGGCGCCACCAGGATTGCCACCGCTGCCGGGGGCACCGTTACTGTGCCTTTTGCAGCAAGGTATTACCGAACGGGCGATCTGTCCCCCGGAACCGCCAACGCCACGGCGACGGTGCAATTTACCTACAACTGAGTGACGTTAGCGCCGTGCGCGTATGCGCAATGCAACGCGATAGTTATTCAGAGGCGTGCGTTGACCTGGTTCTTGGGCAGCACGCCTTTGATGTCGTATACCACGCCGTCGGGCATGATCAGTGCCCGTACGTCGTAAGCACCACCCGCCTTGAATTGCGTATGCGCTACGGCTAACACGACTGCGGCGTAGGTTCCTTTTTCCGCTACGTCCGGCAGCAAGCGCAGACCGTAGTGACGGTAGGCTTCCTCGACGTCGGCCCAGGGATCATGCACGTCGACGGTGGCGCCGAAGCTTTCCAGTTCGCGCACCAGCTCGACCACGCGCGTGTTGCGCAGGTCCGGGCAGTTTTCCTTGAAGGTGAGGCCGAGCACCAGCACGCGGCTGCCGCGAATCGCATGGCCCTGGCGAACCATCAGCTTGATTACCTCCGCGGCGATATGCTGGCCCATCGCATCGTTGATGCGGCGGCAGGCGAGCAGGATGTCCGGATAGTAGCCGGTCGATTGCGCTTTCTGGATCAGGTAATACGGATCGACGCCGATGCAATGGCCGCCGACCAGGCCGGGCTGGAACGGCAGGAAATTCCACTTCGTGCGCGCGGCGTCGAGCACGTCCTGCGTGTCGATGCCTAAGCGATGGAAGATCAGCGCGAATTCGTTGATCAAGGCGATATTGGCGTCGCGCTGCGTGTTCTCGATCACCTTGGCCGCCTCGGCCACCTTCAGGCTCGGCGCCTTGTGCGTGCCGGCGGTGATGATGCGCGCGTACAGCGCGTCGACGAAATCCGCCGCTTCCGGCGTCGAGCCCGAGGTGATTTTCGGAATCGTGGTGAGCCGGCGCTGCTTGTCGCCGGGATTGATACGCTCGGGGCTGTAGCCGACCGTGAAGTCGCGATTGAACGCAAGGCCGGAAGCTTGTTCCAGTTCCGGCACGCAAATCTCTTCAGTCGCGCCCGGATACACGGTTGACTCGTAGATCACCACATCGCCCTGCTTGAGCACACCGCCGACCATCTGGCTGGCGCGGATCAAAGGCATGAAGTCGGGACGCTTGTGCTCATCCACCGGCGTCGGCACGGTGATGATGAAAACGTTGCGATCGCGCAGCGCTTCCACCTCGGTGGTGAAGCGCAACTGCGTGGCGGCGCGCAGTTCTTCATCCGTCGTTTCCTGATTGCCGTCGGAGCCTTGGCGCAGGGCGTCCACGCGCGCTGCGTCGATGTCGTAGCCGAGCGTATCGAGCTGGCGTCCGAATTCCACGGCAAGCGGCAGGCCGACGTAACCGAGGCCGATCACGGCCAGGCGAGGGTCGCGGGGGTAGGAAATCACGGGTTTTTCAGCCACATCGCAGATCAAAGACGGCGCTGAGGATATCGGACTGCCGCGACGATGTGGGTGGCGCGCGTCGAGCCTGTCAGCGATACATGAGATTGACCACCACCAGCGTGATCAGCAACACGATAAAGGTGAGCGGCACGCCCGCGCGCAGGAAATCCCTGGCGCTGTAGTCGCCGGGACCGGTCACCATCATCAGCGCGGGATGGCCGGAACTGAGCAGGAAGGTGTTTGACGAGGACACCGCCACGATCAACGCATACGCCGACGGATTGCCGCCGGTCGCCACCGCCACGCTGATTGCCACCGGCACCATCATCACCGTGGCGCCCACATTCGACATCACCTGCGAGAAGGTCAGCGTAAGCAGGGCCAGCGACAGCTGCAGGATCCACGGCGAGGCATGCCCCAGATGCAGCAGCACTTCCTGCGCCACCCAGGCGGCGGTGCCGGTGGAATCCATCGACCAACCCAGCGGAATCAGGCAGGCGGTGACGAAGATGGTCTTCCAGTTCACCGCGCGATACGCCTCGTCCATGTTCAGCACGCCCGAAAGCAGCATGCCGACCGCGCCGGTCATCATTGCGATGGAAAGATCGAGGTTGGTGAACAGCGCCAGGCTCTTGGCCAGCAGGAAGAAGCCGACCGCCTGCCAGATCTTGTTGGGGCGCTGCTCCTCGCGCGGGATGTCGGTGACGACCACCAGATCCTTGTCCTCGGAGACATCCTGCAGCGCTTTCCAGCTGGAATGCAGTACCAGCGTATCGCCGGTGCGCAGGCTCACTGCGCGCAGATCGTCGCGATACACCTGGTCGCCGCGCGTCACCGCCAGCACCGAGATGCCGTAGCGCTTGCGCAGGCGCAGCTCGCCGACCGATTGCTTGAGGAAGCGCGAGTTGGGCGGAATCACCGCTTCGGAAATGCCCGCGCGGGTGGGATTGAACAGTTCGGCCAGTTGCCGCATGCGCGGCGAAACGCGGCACAGCTGGTTATTGGCGAAGCGGTTGAGTTCATCGCGCGGGCCGAGCACGCCCAGCACGGAACCCACCCAGATCACCTGATCGGCCGGCGGCGCCATGCGCGCTTCGTTGCCGCTCTTGATCGCCAGGATCAGCGGCGCGCCGTGCAATTGCTCGACCTCGCCGATGCTCATGCCGACCAAGGGGCTTTCGGCGGTGACGGTGAGTTCGGCCGTTTCGCCGACGATGCCGTAGGTTTCGGCGAAGTAGCTTTCGGTACGGCCGGGCGTCACCTTCTGCCGTTCGTCTTCCCGCTCAGGCAGCAGCTTATTGGTGTAGAAGTAGAAGAACAGCACGCCGGCCACGGCCAATGCCAGGCCCACCGGCGTCACGCTGAAGAGGCCGAATTTGGGCACCGTCTGCGCGCCGGGCGGCAGGTTGGCGTTGGCGCTGGCGATCAGGTCGTTGAGCACGATCAGCGGCGAGTTGGCGATCAGCGTGGTGTTGGTGGCGGTGAGAATGCAGAACGCCATCGGCAGCAGCAGGCGCGAGATCGGCACGCCAGTGCGCGCGGAAAGGCGGCTGGTGACGGGAATCATCAAGGCGGCCAGCGCCTGGCTGGGAATCACCGCGCTGAACAGGCTGGTGACCGAGTTGATCACCAGGCCCAGGCGCGATTCCTTGCCGCGCGCCATGCGCATTACGAACTGCGCGGTGAGGCCCAGCACGCCGGCGCGGTCCAGCCCGGCGCCCATGATCATGATCGCGATGATCGCGATCACCGCGTTACCGGCGAAGCCATTGAAGACGCGGTCGGAGGGAATCAGGCCGGTGAGGCCGATCACC
>NZ_JBQCHP010000089.1:0-18256 GCF_051954575.1 Dyella sp.
TCCTCTTCGGGCAGTCGTTGCCACGCCGATGCAGGGATATCCGGCACCGGCCAACCGAACGGGCTGATGCCGGTGGAGAGATCCAGCCAGTGCTCCATCGCAATACCGTATTCATGCGCTGCACGCCGCAGGCGACCACCATGCTCAAGCATGCGCGCCTCCCTGCATCGCCAAACCCAACAGCAAAGCCACCGCGATCCAGATGACAACGCCGCGCTGCAACAGCTTCAATGCCCGATCGATGGCGCTGGCATCCGGCGGATCGCCGTCGCCCAGTTCAGGCCGTACCTCCCACACGCCGTGATAAGGCGCCGCACCGCCAAGCTTCACACGCAATGCGCCGGCACCGGCCGCCATTACTGGACCTGCGTTGGGGCTGTCCCATTGCGGCGCCTGCGCGTGCCAGCAGCGCACCGCGCCTTCGAAATGACCACACAAGGCATAGGTGAACGCAGTGAGGCGCGCGGGCAGAAAATTCAGCACATCGTCGATGCGCGCCGCAGCCCAGCCGAAGCGTTCGTAGCGTGGTGTGCGATACCCCCACATGGCGTCCAGCGTATTGGCCAGGCGATACAGCACCGCGCCGGGCGCGCCCAGTACGGCAAACCAGAACAAGGCGCCAAAGACGGCATCGTTGCCGTTTTCCAATACCGATTCGGTGGCCGCAGCGGCAACCTGCTGTGCGTTCAACGCAGCGGTATCGCGGCTGACCATGCGCCCGACCGCTGTGCGTGCACCATCGAGATCACTGTTCCGCAAGGCCTTGGCGACAGGCCGCGCATGTTCGCCAAGGCTGCGCAAACCGATCGCGGCATACAACACGATGACGGCCACGCACCAGGACAGCCACGCCGGCAAGCACAGCTGCACAAGCTGGACCAGCACCATGCAAGGCAGCACGGCAAGCATCCATGCCAGTACACCTCGCCCACGCTGGTCTGCATGCATGCGCTGCTCGACCCAATGCGCCACGCGGCCGAATGCAACCAATGGATGCGCGCGCCGAGGCTCGCCGAACAAGCGGTCGAGCAGCAGCGCAGCGAGCATGGCCAGCGCAGTACTCATGGCAGAAACAACTGCAACGCCGCGCGCGGATTCGACGCAAAGTAGAAATGGATGAAGCTCGCGGTCATGCGTCGAACGCGATAGACCGCTTCCTTGCACGGCCCCTGATTCGGATTGAACGCGTGCGCAAGCGGCTGCGCATCGATGCATGCCTGCGCATGGTGGAACGTATGTCCACGCAGTTCGCCTTCCGGCAAGCTCGCGCCCTGCAAACCCAACGCGACAAGGCGGGACTGCATCGCCGCGTGTCCCGGAAGCAGGCCGGCCATTTTTGCTGCATGCCCTTCGCGGTCTGCCAGCGAATCGAGCGCAAACAGCAGGCCGCCGCATTCGGCCAGCATCGGTTTGCCGGCATCTCGATGCGCACGCAATGCCGCGTGGAGATCATGCCGCTGCGCCAAAGCCGGCAGATGCAACTCCGGATAACCGCCCGGCAACCACACCGCATCGCAGTCGGGCAGTGCATCGCCGGCCAGCGGCGAAAAGAAACGCAATTCGGCACCCGCTTCGCGCAGCAGCTCCAGGTTCGCCGGATAGAGAAAGCAGAACGCATCGTCACGCGCGATCGCGATGCGCCGGCCTCGCAGAAGGGAGGGAACGGCGTCGGAAGCCGGCGCCTCGAACGCCACCGGTGGCGGCAAGTCGACGGCTGCGTGCTGCGACCAGGCCTGCGCCAGCGCATCGAGCCGCGCATCGAGATCATGCAATTCGTCCGCGGAAACCAGGCCGAGATGCCGCTCCGGCAAGGCCAGACGATCCTCACGCGGCAAGGCGCCCAGCCAATGCAGCGAGGCGGGCAGGCTGTCCTTCAGCAATTGCGCGTGATACGCGCTGCCGATGCGGTTGGCCGCCACGCCGTACATCGACAAGCCTTCGCGGTAGGTCGCCAGTCCACAAGCCAATGCGCCGAAGGTTTGCGCCATTGCCGAGCCATCGATCACGGCCAGCACGGGTAGTCCCAGCTTTTGCGCGAGATCGGCGCTGGAAGGCGCGCCATCGAACAGACCCATCACGCCTTCGACCAGAAGCAGATCGGCATCGCCGGCTGCGTCGTACAGGCGTCTGCACACATCCGCTTCGCCGCACATCCACGAATCGAGTTGATAGACAGCGTGACCGGAGGCGCGCGCGTGCACCATCGGATCGAGAAAATCCGGCCCCGTCTTGAATACGCGCACTCGCCTTCCTTGCTGCGTGTGCCAACGCGCCAACGCAGCCGTGACCGAGGTCTTGCCCTGCCCGGAGGCCGGCGCGGAAACCAGCAAGGCGGGAGCGTGGCGAACGCTCACAGTTCGATGCCCTTCTGCGCCTTGATGCCGGCATCGAACGCGTGCTTGATCACACGCATCTCGGTGACGGTATCGGCTACGGCGACCAGTCCATCCGGCGCACCGCGTCCGGTGATCACCACGTGCTGGCGTGGTGGCCGTGCGGCGACGGCGGCGAGCACCTGTTCGAGCTGCACGTACTGCTTGACCAATGCGATGTTGAGTTCATCCAGCAGCACGAAGTCGTACGCGGGATCGGCCAGCATGCCTGCCGCGATGCTCCATGCGGCCTGCGCGGCGGCGATGTCGCGCGCCTTGTCCTGCGTCTCCCAGGTAAAGCCCTCGCCCATCACGTGGTAGTCGAGCTGATCGCCGGCAAAGCGGCGAAAGAAGGCTTCTTCGCCGGTGGAAAACGTGCCCTTGATGAACTGCACCACGCCGCAATGGAAGCCATGCCCCAGCGCACGCGCCAGCATGCCGAAGCCGGAGGAGCTCTTGCCCTTGCCGTTGCCGGTGTTCACCACCAGCACGCCGCGGTCGATGGTGGCACGCGCGATCTTGCGATCCACCAGTTCCTTCTTGCGCTGCATCCGTTCGCGGTGGCGTTGTTCGGGCGTCATGCCGTCGCGTGAGGAAGACGCACTCATACGCGCATGCTCGTGCAGTTCGGGGGCAAATACACCATGACGTCAAACTCCTTCGCATGCTTCGGCAAGGCATGCATTGCGCAGTGCGGGAGGAAGACGGCAACGGCACCGCTGACGACAGCGGCTCCGCGACACGGCCCTCCGCCGGTCGGTAAGGTATGGGTCAAGGCCGGTCTCCGGGCTTGCGAGCGAAGGCCTGGCCTTCCGATCCACGCCTTCCCATGCATGCAGCACAGTGGCCTGTGTGAATCGCTTTGCGCGCTTACCGTTGCGGGGGCAGCTCCGGCTTAGCCACCTTAGGCGGTGTACCGGATTCCCGTTTCAACCGCCGGCAACATGCCGGCGATCACCTCGAGCCGATGCATCTTAGAGCGTGCGTTCCGGCTCGCCTAGAGACAGGGTGAGGCGCTGAGGTGGGCATCCAGCTTGCGAGCCGCTACACACCGTTTGCATGTGCGGATAACGATGCTTGCCACGAGGCGCCAGGCAAGTGCGAAGTAAGCACGTGTCCGGCATGGATATTTCCATTTGGAATTTACCCTGCCTCATTCGTTTGTTGGAACAGAGGCAGCGCTGTCATTAACTTGACGTGCTGCATAGCAGCACGTCATACGCTAGGGGAAAACATCTGCAATGAATAACAACCGATCCTCCGCCAAAAATCACTACGCTCCCACCCTGCTCACAGCTTCCTTGCTGCTCGCGCTCGCTTCCAGCGTGGCGGCACAGAACAACCCCTCGCCGTCCAGTAACGCCAAAAACCTGCAAGCCGTGATCGTCACCGGCACACGCGCGCAGAACCGCACCGACAGCACCTCGCTGTCGCCGATCGACGTGGTGCCGGCCTCCGCGCTGCAAAGCACGGGCAGCAACGAACTTTCCACCGCCTTGGCGCGCTTGATCCCGTCGCTGAATTTTCCGCGCCCGGCCGCCACCGACACCACCGATTCGCAGCGTCCCGCGATGTTGCGCGGCCTGGCGCCAGATCAGGTGCTGGTGCTGGTCGATGGCAAGCGCTGGCACACCAGCGCGATGGTGAACGTGGACGGCACGATCGGCCGCGGCTCGGCGCCGGTGGATCTGAACACGATTCCGTTGTCCGCAATCGACCACATCGAAGTGCTGCGCGACGGCGCGTCGGCGCAATACGGTTCCGATGCGCTCGCTGGCGTCATCAACATCATCTTGAAGCATGGCGCGCAAGGCGGCTCGATCGAACTGGACGGCGGCCGCTTCCAGCGCGGCGGCGGCAAGCAGTGGCAGGGGTCGGCCAACGTCGGCATTCCGCTCAACGGCGACAAAGGCTGGCTGCGCATCAGCCTGGACGATGGCCATCAGGATCCGACCAACCATGGCGGCGCGGACGTCCGCTATCCGCAGCTTGGCCGCAAGCAGGTGTTCGGCGATCCAACGGTCAGCCAGCACAACCTGTTTCTCAACACGCAGTACGACATTGCGAGCAATGTGCAGTTCTACGCGTTCGGCAGCTATCACGGACGCAATGCGATTTCCGATGAGCTGTATCGCAATCCGTTCGGCTATCCATCATCGGTAAGGGCAGCCCTCACCCGGCTTTATCCCGACGGCTACCAGCCGCTGTTGCAAGCGCGCAGCACCGACCAGGCCTTGGTCGCCGGCTTGCGCGGCACCACCAGCGGCGGCTGGCGCTGGGACGTAAGCGCCAACTACGGCGGCAACCGCGTCTCGCTCGACACCATCCATACCGCCAACTATGCCTTCCTGCACGACTTCGGCTACACGCCGACGCGCTTCTTCGATGGCGTGGTTTCTTCCGCGCAACAGGTGGCGGATGTCGACGTGGCGAAGGATTTCAACCCGAGCTGGCTGCCCAATGCGGTGACGCTCGCCTTCGGCGCCGAGTACCGGCGCGATACATACCAGATCAGCGCGGGCGACCCGAGTTCCTATTACGTCGGAACCTCCGGCACCAGCGGCGGCTCGCAAGGTTTCAGCGGCTACAGCCCGGTGAACACCGGCGCGTGGAGCCGCAGCGACGTGGCGCAGTACGTGAGCCTGGAAACCAACCTCACTGACAAGCTCGGCACGTCGTTTTCCGTGCGCCATGAGCACTACAACGATTTCGGCAACACCGTTTCCGGCGCGCTGGCGGCGCGCTACGACTTCACCAGCCGCTTTGCGTTGCGCGGGAGTGTCTCCAGCGGTTTCCGCGCACCCTCGCTAGCCCAGGAAGACTATTCGCAGATCGGCTCGCTCTATCTCACGCCGAGCAGTGCGGGGCCGGGCGTGGCACCGGGGATCTACCAGACCGGCCTGCTGCCGGTGAGCAACCCGGTGGCGCAGTTGCTGGGCGCGCAGGCCTTGAAGCCGGAACGCTCGCACAACTACACCGTCGGCGCGGTGTTCAACCCGATCGATCCACTTACGCTGACCTTCGATCTGTACCAGATCAACATCTACAACCGCGTGGTGCTTTCCAACACGCTGAGCGGCCTCAACCGGCCGGCGGTGGTGGCGTACCTGGCCGCCAACGGCGTCACCAACGTGGCGTTCAGTTCGGCGCAGTACTTCACCAATGCGGTGGACACGCGCACCCAGGGCGGCGACCTGGTGGCAAGCTTCCGCTCCGACTTCGGCAATGCGGGCATGCTCGACAGCACGCTGAGCTACAACTACAACCGCACGCAGGTGACGCACATCGCGCCCAACCCGTCGCAGCTCAATGCGTTGGGCCTGCAACTGCAGCGCGTGACCTATCGCGACGTCAAAGGCTTGCTGGCCAATTCCTCGCCACGCAGCAAGTTGATTCTCAACGAGAACTACACGCTTGGCCATTGGGTGTTCAACGGCAACCTTACCCGCTACGGCAGCTTTACCGCGTACAGCAACAGCTCGTACCTGTTGAACCAGACCTACAGCCCGCAGTGGGTGCTGGACCTGGCCGGCAGCTACAACCTGGATGATTGGACCTTTACGCTGGGCGTGGACAACGCCACCAACAGCTATCCGGACAAGACCATCGCCGCGAACAACGTCAACGGCACCATCCCGTATTCAAATTTTTCCCCCGCGGGCTTCAATGGGCGCTACTATTACACCAAAGTGATCTATCACTGGTGATCCAACAAGCCCACTGCCAAGTACTCCATGCGATGCATGCATGAAAAATCCCGGCCTAAGAGCCGGGATTTTTTTTGCTCGTGTCCATGCCATGCGGACAGCCTTTCGCGCACCCGCGCCTGCTGTCGCCCGCGCGTCAACCACGCGCGGATGACATCCAGCCGTTTTGAGCCCCTACTTTGCAATGGTCGAGACCGGAGCACGCCAGCTCGTTCAAGCCTGGAAAACGTTCCATCCTCCGATGTGCTGAAAACAGCTCACCGTGGCGTTTTCGCTTTTTCCCCTTGGCCGGCCCCGCTTTCACTCCGTCTAGACGCAACCATCACCCGTCCTTATGGCAGCACTGATTATTCCTATACATGGAACTGATGGGGATTGCTCGCACAGGACGTGCGGATCGTGGCTGCGCTCACCAACCGGTTCATGCAGCCAAGGGGAATTCGCTTCGAGAAGCCAATGCTCTCTCATTGGCCGGAGGGTGCCATGGATACGTGCGCCACAAAGGACATCCGTCGCGGCCATGCGCTGCGCAATGCCACAGCATGTGTAGTGTTCGCTGCGTTTTTCGCCGTCGGCGTGAAGGCGCAGCAAGAGCCCTCTTCCTCAGCCGAGATGGATGAGGTGACGGTTTCCTTGCCGATGTACGAAGTGTCCGAGGCCATGAAACAGGCCGACGATGTGTTCTGGAGCCATCTGCGCCAGAAGCTGCAAACCGAAGGCGTCGATACGCCTGCGACTCTGGCCAGAACCGGCGGGGCACTGCTCGATCAGTGGAAAAGCAAGCGTCTTCTGCTTTCGCAGACCTGCGGCTATCCCTATGTGCACATCCTGATGGACCGCGGCATAAAAATCATCGGCACACCGGTCTACACCACCAACCATGACCTGCCGGCAGGCGAATACCGCAGCGTGATCATCGTGCGGGCAGGCACCGCTTACCGCAGCCTTGCCGATCTGAAAGGCAAGAAAGCCGGTGTGAACGACACGGGCTCCAACAGCGGCATGAATGCGTTCCGTGCCGCGGTTGCCGCCAGCTTCCCTGAGCGGGACCTCACGCAGGGCATCTTCGCATCCGTCGTCACCACAGGCGGACACCTGAACAGCGTGCGCATGGTGGGCAGCGGCCAGATCGACGTGGCCGCCATCGACAGCGTCAGTTATGACCTCATCCGGCGCGATCATCCCGAGCTGGCGGCCAGAACGCGCGTGCTCATGAACACGCCGCCCGCGCCGGGGCTACCGATGATCACCAGCGCACAGACCGATGATGCGACGGTCGAAAAGATCCGCGCCGCCATCAAGGAACTGATCGCACACCCCGACGACGACGCCTTGCGCAAAGCGCTCGCGGAAATGAAACTCGAAGGTTTCGTGGTGATCGATGCCAAGACCTACGCACACCGGATCACCCAACTGGAAGATATGGCCCGCGACAAGGGCTATCCCGTGCTGAAGTAGTGCGGCAGCAAAGCGACACTCTGTCCGGAAGACTCTGACCACGCTTTTGCGGAGACAGCCATGATCAGTGGACGACAACGGGTTGTATGCGCCTTGTTGGGCGTGCTTTGGCTGTGGTCCGGATGCATATGGGGACAGCACGCTGCCGATCCCATCCACTTTCCTACGTCCGGCTCGGCGGACGCGCAGCGCTCTTTCCTTGCGGGCGTAAAGTTGCTGCACAACTTCGAGTACGACGACGCCATCGGCACGTTTCGCGAAGCCATCAAGAGGCAGCCGGACTTCGCGATGGCCTATTGGGGCTTGGCAATGTCCTACAACCACCCGCTCTGGGGCGAACAGGATCTGGACGCGGCCCGCCGAGCCCTGGCCGACCTGGACAAGGTTCCCGTTGCTGGCCTGACGGCGCGCGAGCGTGGCTTTCTCGATGCGGTGAAAAAACTTTACGGACAAGGCGAGAAACCTGCACGCGATGCTGCCTATGCGCAGGCCATGCAGCAGCTTTACCGGCAGTTCCCCGACGACGACGAAGTCGCCAGCTTCTACGGGCTGGCCTTGCTCGGCATGCGCGCGGACACACAGGATTTTCTTTACACGATCAAAGCCTCGGACGTATTGGAGAAGGTCTACGCGCACAACCCCACACACCCTGGCGTGCTGCACTACCTGGTGCATTGTTATGACGATCCCAGGTACGCATCGTTGGGACTGCAGGCCGCCGACCGCTACGAGCAGGTGGCCGCGGACTCGGCGCATGCCCTGCATATGCCGGCCCACATCTATCTGGATCTGGGCATGTGGCAGGCGTTCGTACAAGCGAACGAAGCCTCGTGGAACGCAAGCGTGGAACGGCTTCGCCATGACCATCTAGCACCCGGTGCATACGACATCCACGCATTGCACTCGCTGCTATGGCTGGAGTACGGCTATCTGCAGCAAGGCTTGTACGCCAAGGCTTTGGATTGCCTGAAAACCATGGCGGAAATCGACGCGGCGAATCCAAGCCCGATGGTCAGATGGTACGCGGCGATGATGCGCGCCGCATACGTCGTTGATGCACCCGACGCGGATGAAATGAGCCACGCGCACGAGCTGAAGAACCTCAATGCGCTCGACCTGCACGGCGTCGAGCTGACGGCGTCCTCCAGTAACGCTTTCGCCTCCGGCCTGATAGCCATCCGCCAGAAGCAACCGATGCGGCAAGCCGATGAGCAGATCGAAACGCTCATCCATGAAACGCAGCTCGGCATCCAGAGCGATGGGGGACATCACCGCAGTTCGTTTTTCGCCAGCAGCTATGCCTCCAGCATTGCACCCGCCCGCATCATGCAGAACCAGCTGGAGGCTTTGCAGTTGCTCGCTGACGGCAAGCGCCAGGAGGCGCTCGATCGGCTGCAGGCCGCCGTCGCCGAAGAAGAGAAGCTGCCGGTGGGATACGGGCCGCCGGTACCGGTGAAGCCTTCGGCCGAATTGCTGGCCGAGGTCTACCTGCGCGAAGGTGAGGCGCAAAACGCGATTCGCATGTTCCAGCTTGGCCTGCTGCGGTATCCCAATCGCGCCGCGTCCCTCGCCGGTCTGCAGGCGGCCGCACGGCGTGCGGGGGACCAGCAGACCGCGGACAAGGCGGCGCAAGCACTGCGTGCTATCCAGGGCGATGCGGGACATCCCTATGTGGGCTGGCAATCGTTGCCCTGCAACGGCTGCATCTCGCTGCAAGGCCCACCATGAACCGGCACGGGTCCCATCGTCACTCGTGATCGCGTGCAGGCTTCGGCGAAAGAAAGCCGAGGAGCAGTAATCCCGATCAGCTTGGAATCTCCGCCGGCCACGGATGATGCTGATCGGTGCGCATGTTCGTCGCCCAGGCGAAAACCGGGGCGACGAACATGAGGCGACGAACGTGAAATGAAGAATCCAGCCCTGGCCGGACGCTATCCGGGTGCACGCAGGGGCATTTATCCCTTGCGAAACACCAGGTGCCCGCCTTCGGCATTCACCGCAATCGTATCGCCCGATAGGAAGCGCCCTTCCAGGATTTCCTTGGCCAACGGATTTTCCAACTGCTGCTGGATGGCGCGCTTGAGCGGGCGCGCACCGTACACAGGGTCGAAGCCGACGTTGCCGAGCAGGTCCAGCGCCTTGTCGTCGATCTCCAGCTTGAGCTGGCGTTCGGCCAGACGCTTTTCCAGGTAGGTGAGCTGGATCAAGGCGATCTTGCGGATCTGCTTTTTCTCCAGCGGGCGGAACACCACCAGCTCGTCCAGGCGGTTGATGAATTCTGGACGGAAGTGCGCCTGCACAACGCCGAGCACCGCGGCCTTCATCTGCAAGTAGTCGGCTTCGCTATCGCCGGCACTTTCCTGGATCAGCTGCGAGCCGAGGTTGGAGGTCATCACGATCACAGTGTTGCGGAAATCCACCGTGCGGCCCTGGCCGTCGGTAAGGCGACCATCGTCGAGCACCTGCAGCAGCACGTTGAACACGTCCGGATGCGCCTTCTCCACTTCGTCCAGCAGAATCACGCTATACGGACGACGACGTACCGCCTCGGTGAGATAACCGCCTTCTTCGTAACCCACGTAACCCGGAGGTGCACCGATCAGGCGCGCCACGGAGTGCTTCTCCATGAACTCGCTCATGTCGATGCGCACCATGGCCTCCTGCGTGTCGAACAGGAATTCGGCCAGCGCCTTGCAGAGTTCCGTCTTGCCCACGCCGGTGGGGCCGAGGAACAGGAACGAACCGTAAGGACGATTCGGATCGGACAGGCCCGCGCGCGCGCGACGGATCGCATCGGACACCGCACGCACCGCTTCATCCTGGCCGACCACGCGCTTGTGCAGCGAGTCTTCCATATGCAGCAGCTTGTCGCGCTCACCTTCCAGCATCTTGCTGACCGGGATGCCGGTCCAGCGCGAGACGACTTCGGCCACTTCTTCTTCGGTGACGCGATCCTGCACCAGCTTGAAATCCTGCTTTTCGGCGGCCTGCGCGGCAGCGAGCTGCTTTTCCAGTTCCGGCAGCAGGCCGTACTGCAGCTCGCTCATCTTGGCGTAGTCCTGGCGGCGCTGTGCTGCTTCCAGTTCAACGCGCGCCTGCTCGATCTGCTCTTTCACCTTGGTCGCGCCTTGCAGCGCAGCCTTTTCCGACTTCCACACTTCGTTGAGGTCGGAGAATTCACGCTCCAGCTTGGCGATGTCGTTGTCCAGATCGGCCAGGCGCTTCTTGGAGGCTTCGTCGGTTTCCTTCTTCAGCATCTCGCGCTGGATCTTCAGCTGGATCAGGCGGCGTTCGAGGCGGTCGAGCTCTTCCGGCTTGGAGTCGATCTCCATGCGGATGCGCGAAGCGGCTTCATCGATCAGATCGATGGCCTTGTCCGGCAGCTGGCGATCGGTGATGTAGCGGTTCGACAGCGTGGCTGCGGCGACGATGGCCGGATCGGTGATCTCCACACCGTGGTGCATGGCGTAGCGTTCCTTCAGGCCGCGCAGGATGGCGATGGTGTCCTCCACGTTCGGCTCGCCCACGTACACTTTCTGGAAGCGACGCTCCAGCGCGGCGTCTTTCTCGATGTACTTGCGGTATTCGTCCAGCGTGGTCGCACCGATGCAGTGCAGTTCGCCGCGCGCGAGCGCAGGCTTGAGCATGTTGCCGGCATCCATCGCGCCTTCGGCCTTGCCGGCGCCGACCATCGTGTGCAGCTCATCGATGAAGAGGATGATCTGGCCTTCGTTCTTGGCCAGGTCGTTGAGCACGGCTTTGAGGCGCTCCTCGAATTCGCCGCGGAATTTCGCGCCGGCGATCAAGGCGCCCATGTCCAGCGACAGCACGCGCTTGTCGCGCAGGCCCTCGGGCACTTCGTTCTTGATGATGCGCTGGGCGAGGCCTTCGACGATCGCCGTCTTGCCCACGCCGGGCTCGCCGATCAGCACCGGGTTGTTCTTGGTGCGACGCTGCAGCACCTGGATCACCCGGCGGATTTCCTCGTCGCGGCCGATCACCGGATCGAGCTTGCCGCTCTCGGCGCGGGCGGTGAGATCGATGCAGTATTTTTCCAGCGCCTGGCGCTGGTCTTCGGCGTTTTCGCTCTGCACTTTCTCGCCGCCGCGCAACTTGTCGATGGCCGCTTCGAGGTTGGCCTTGGTGGCGCCGGCCGCTTTCAGCGCCGCGCCCAGTTCGCCCTTGTCTTCCAGCGCCGCCAGCACGAACAGCTCGCTGGCGATGAACTGGTCGCCGCGCTGCTGCGCAAGCTTGTCGGTAAGGTTGAGCAGACGTGTGAGTTCATTGCCGGCGTGGATATTGCCTTCCTGCCCGCTCACTTTCGGCAGGCGATCGAGCAGTTCGAACACGCGTTGGCGGAACGCCGGCACGTTGACATGCGCCTGGGTCAGCAGCGGCGCCGTCGAGCCGCCCTGCTGGTCGAGCAGCGCCGCCATGATGTGCACCGGCTCGAGCATGTTGTGGTCGCGTCCCACCGCCAACGATTGCGCATCGGCAAGCGCCTGCTGGAAACGCGAGGTGAGTTTGTCCATTCGCATCGGAGATATCCCCAAAAAGGTTTTGGCGGACGTGCCGCCACTGCCCACGAAGATGCGGACGCGGTGGAGTGATTCAATAGGCGGCGTAAATCGTCAATTGAGTATCGTTAATCGTTAAAACGGGCTCCTGCGGACATCGGACGTCGTTCTTACGGTTCCCGATTCCCGATTCACGCCCTTATTCCAGCCAGATCAGGCTGGCGAATCGTCCGCTACGGGCCCCCTCGCGCCGATAGGAATAAAACCGCGCGTCGGTACGGGTGTCGAAGCCGCCGCCATGGATGCGCGTGATGCCCGCCGCCTGAAGCCGTTGCCGGGCCAATACGGCCAGATCGCACAGCCAGTGTCCCGGGCGGGTCGCTACGAAAGCGGAAGCCGCAGCGGCATCGTGATGAAGAAACGCCTTGTGCACTTCCTCGCCCACCTCATAAGAGGGCGCGCCAATGCACGGACCCAGCCATGCCAGCAGACGTCCGGGATGCACCTGCATCTGCTCGACCGTGTTTTCCAGCACACCGGCCACCAGGCCTCGCCAGCCCGCATGCGCAGCGCCGATCGTGCTGCCGTCGTCTGCACAGAACAGCACCGGCAGGCAATCGGCGGTGAGTATCGCCAGCGCCGTGCCGGGCAAATGCGACACCGCCGCATCGGCCTCCGGCTCGTGCGGCCCCGGCAACGGACCCAGTTCCGCCACCGTGGTGCCGTGCACCTGCCGCAACCAGCGCGGCTCGGCCGGCAGCGCCAGCGACTGGCGCAGCGCACTACGGTTGCTGCGCACGGTCTGCTCGTCCTCACCGCTGCGCAAGCCGAGATTGAAGCGCCCGAACGGCGGCTGCGACACACCCGGCCCTTCGCGCGTAGTGACGGCCGCGTGGACGCCGCGCGGCGCAGGCCAGTCGGGGAAGAGCCAGGCGTCAGTCATCGAAGGCACCGGGGTTACTCGTTCGGACCGTTGACCATGAGATCGGCACGAAGTGTCACGATCAACGCATCCATATCGTCCGGGCGTTGCGCATTGAACGATAGCGCCTCACCGGTAACAGGATGCTCGAACGCCAACCGCTCCGCATGCAATGCCTGCCGGCGGAAACTGCGCAGTACGGTCACCAGTTCCGGCGTCGCGCGCTTGGGCAGTTTCAGGCTGCCGCCGTACAGCGGATCGCCGACCAGGGGATGGCCGACGTGTGCCATGTGCACGCGGATCTGGTGCGTGCGGCCGGTTTCGAGGTTGCACTGGATCAGGCTGTGCGCGCGGAAGCGTTCGCGCAGGCGGTAATGGGTGACGGCGTGCTTGCCGTCTTCTTCATCGCGCACTGCCTGGCGCAGGCGGTCGCTGTGGTGACGGCCGATGGCGGCATCGATGGTGCCGCCGGCAATCAGGGCGCCCAGCACCACGGCTTCGTATTGGCGATCCACCTCGTGGTGCGACAGCATATCGACCAGGGCCGTATGTGCGGCCAGGGTCTTGGCGACCATCATCAGGCCGGAGGTGTCCTTGTCCAGGCGGTGCACGATGCCCCCGCGCGGCAGCTCGGCGAGCTTGGGATCGTGATGCAACAGCGCGTTGAGCAGCGTGCCGGCCGGGTTGCCCGCGCCGGGATGCACGACCAGGCCGGCGGGCTTGTTCAATACCAGCAGGTGCTCGTCCTCGTGGACGATGTCCAGGGCGATGGCTTCCGGTTCGCTGGATACCTCGTTTTCCAGTTCCGCTTCCAGCCGGACCTGCTCGCCGCCCTTCAATAGCTGGCGCGGCACGGCCGGCGCGCCGTCGAGGGTGATCGCACCGGCCTTGATCCAGTTGGTCAGGCGGGAACGGGAGTAGTCCGGGAACATCTCGGCCAGCGCCTGGTCGAACCTCCGACCTGCGGCTGACAGGGGCACAACCGCCTCGTGACGAATGATGGAGCCTGTCATCCCTGATCCCCCGGCCGGGAGCCGGTTTCGGCTATGATCCCTTTTCGCTCAAACATCTGAACCCCTTACTCATGCGCGTAACCAAGCTGCCGGCCGCCCCGACATCTGCCCTTAAAGTACTGATCGTGCTCGTCCTGGCATTGACGATGAGCGCCTGCTCGTGGTTCCGCCACAGCGGCGACCCGCTCGATACCTTGCCGCTGCCCCAGCTTTACGCCAAGGCCCATAACGATCTGGTCCATGCCGACTACTCGGCAGCCGAGAAAGCCTACCAGCGTCTGATCGCCCGCTTTCCGTCCGGTCCGTTCAACGAGCAGGCCCAGTTGGAACTGGCTTACGCGCAGTACAAGAACAACAAGCCGGATGACGCCTATTCCACGGTCAACCGCTTCATCAAGTCGAACCCGCTCAATCCACATGTGGATTATGCCTATTACTTGCGCGGCCTGATCAACTTCGATCGCACCACGGGTCTCGTCGAGCGCACCTTCACCAGCCAGGAAATCGGCAAGCAGACGCGCCGCGACCAGGGTTACAACCTGAAGTCGTTCGACGATTTCGCCGAACTCAGCCGCCGCTTCCCCGACAGCGCCTACGCCGCGGACGCCCGCCAGCGCATGATCTACCTGCGCAACGTGCTGGCCCAGTACGAAATCAACGTCGCCAAGTTCTACCTGCGCAACAAGGCGTACGTGGCCTCGGCCGACCGCGCCCAGTACGTGATCGAGCATTACCAGGAATCCCCGCAGGCCGGCGATGCACTGGCGATCATGTGCCGCAGCTACCTGGCCCTGGGCCAGAAACAGCAGGCCGACCAGGTGCGCCAGGTGCTGTCGCTCAACTATCCGAATCACCCGTACCTGAAGGATGCGCACTGGCCGCATTCGCCATCGCTGCTGCGCAAAATGATTCCGTTCTCGGGCCACTATTGAGCGTTGGCCGTTTGATGCGAAAAAGCCGGTGCGCGTGAGCCCCGGCTTTTTTGTTGCTCCGTTCCTGGGTCAATGCCGACTACCATCGATCACTTCTGAGACACCCATAAGGCACGCCCTACGCGTTACGCAAACCTTGCCTTGCATACAGCAGCGGGCAGGCTTTGCAGCATGTTGCTCTGATCCGCATCGATCACGAGGGCATCCGCATGGCCATACCCGCACATCTTTGGCTGACCGACGAAACCGGCTCGCCCATCAAAGGCAGCAGCCAGGTCCTGCGTCGCGAAGGGAGCATCGAGGTTCTGCGCTTTTCCCACGGTGTCCACAATCCTTCCGATGCTCATACGGGCAAGTTGCTAGGCACTCGCAACCACAGTCCGATACGCATCGAAAAGGAGTTCGACCGCAGCTCACCTTATCTGTACCGGGCGGTGGCCGCGGGTTCGCCACTGCGCGTGGCCGAGCTCAAATGGTATCGGGTGGACGAGGCGGGCAACGAGCAGGAGTACTTCATCATGACCATGGAAAATGTCCGCGTCGTTGCCGTCGCCCCGCTCATGCATCACGTCAAGGATCGCGACAAGGCCGAGTACAACCATCTGGAGGTGGTGGAGCTGCGATACCAGAAGATCACCTGGCAGCACTGCGACGGTAATGTGCAGTTCTCCGACGACTGGCGTTCGTTCTATTGAGGGAGCGGGCGATGCCAACCGTGCTTTATGGGCGATACCAGGTTTCCGATCGCCGTGTGAAGGACAAGCTTCAGCATATTGCCGAAACGCTTGGGCGGGATATTGAGGTCACCAGCGGTGATCGAAACTCCATCCCCAAAGGCAGCTCTTCCAATAGCCTTCACCTTTTAAACGAGGCAGTAGACTTTCACGTCGTCGGACTAAGCGATGCCGAAGCGTTTCAAATGATGAAGCAGGATCGCATCGCCATCTTTGGCCCGGAAAGAGATGAAGCGTACAGGTGGCAACTTATTCAACATGGACAATTCACGGAAACAGGAGGGCCACATCTCCATCTGGGATTTTCGCCTCCCAATGGTCCGACGGTACTGAGAGGTTTCGTGACCGAGGGGTTGTCATCTGGCAAGCGCTACAAGCAGATAGAGGGACCTTGAAATCTTTCGTGGGCAAGGAAGCCCATTCATTCAAGCCCTGGCTAACTCTGGCTCAAAAAACGTAGTAGCCCCAAAGCTCGACAACGCGCTGACTAATCTCGACGCTCACCTTGGCTGGCCCCTTGCCGTTGTCAGTTGCAGCGGAAGCATCCTTTATTGCCTCATCCGAAACCAGCAAACAATCCCCACTTTTGATCAGCTTGGTTATGACCGCCGGGTCACCCGAGCTCATCACTTCTCGCATTGCTTCCTTTGAATGGCAAACGACATCTGTAGGAAGCTTATACCTCTCTTGCCAGAGATCGGATTCCTCCTCCCTCTGAGCATGCACCCCCGCCGCCACTATGCACAGACCAAATCCAAAAATTTGAATTACGCGCCGCATATGACCACCTCGCATCCAATACTGTTTTATCTTGAGGTGAGCATAACAAGGCATATTCAACCTTCTGTCATCACTTCCACCCAGAAGTGATCGGATATCTGCGCTCACGACCAAACGCGCGCGTCGTAACACGCGGACCGGGCGCAGATTGCCGCCGCTTGAATTCGTTGGCGAGCACCAGGCGCACTACGCGATGTACGACGTCGGCATCGAAGCCGGCGGCGATGATTTCCGCCTGCGATTGTTCTTCTTCGATGAAGCGGGCGAGGATCGCGTCGAGCTCATCGTAGGGCGGCAGCGAATCCTGGTCGGTCTGGTTTTCGCGCAATTCCGCCGAGGGCGGGCGTTCGATGACGGCCCATGGGATCACCCAGGCATCGGCGCCATGCATGCGCTGTTCGGACAGGTTGCGCCACCGGGAGAGGCGGTACACCTCGGTTTTGTAGACGTCCTTGAGCGGCGCGTAGGCACCGCACATGTCGCCGTACAGGGTGGCGTAACCCACCGCCATCTCGCTCTTGTTGCCGGTGGCCAGCAGCAGGCGGCTGTGTTTGTTGGACAGCGCCATCAGCATTACGCCGCGGCTGCGCGATTGCAGGTTTTCCTCGGTGATGTCCGCCGGCTTGCCGGCGAAGGCGGGCGTGAGCGCGGTGATGAAAGCGTCGTACACCGGCTCGATGCCGATCACGTGGTATTCCACGCCGAGCCGCTCGGCCTGTCCACGCGCGCCGTCGAGCGACAGCTGCGAGGTGTAGCGCATCGGCATCATCACCGCGGTGACGCGATCCGGGCCGAGCGCATCCACCGCCAGCGCGAGCGTCAGCGCCGAATCGATGCCGCCGGAAAGCCCCAGCAGCACGCCGTTGAAGCCATTCTTGTTGATGTAGTCGCGAATGCCGCGTACCAAGGCGGCGTAGAGCGTCGCTTCGTGGGACGTATCCGGCACGCTCGGCCAATCCCGTGCGTGGAGCGTACGCGTATCCGTATCGAAGTCGGCCCATAGCAGCGCATCGACGAACGCTGGCGCACGCGCGGCAATGCTGCCATCGCCGTTCACCAGCACCGTACCGCCGTCGTAGACGACCTCGTCCTGGCCACCGACCAGGTTGAGATAAATGAGCGCACAGCCGGTTTCCCTTGCGCGCGCCACCAGGACTTCTTCGCGCGCGGCCTGTTTGGCGTCGTCCCAGGGCGAAGCGTTGATCACCACGATCAGCTCCGCGCCGGCGGCCGCTGCCATCGCGGCCGGCTCGGCCTGCCAGACGTCTTCGCAGATCAGGTAGCCGACCCGCACGCCATCGACCATCTCGACCACGCTGGTGCGGCCGGGACGGAAATAGCGCTTGTCGTCGAACACGCCGTAATTGGGCAGCGCCTGCTTGTGCGTGATCTGCACGATCTCACCGCCGCGCAGGAACGCCGCCGCGTTGTAGACCTCGCCCAGGCTGTGCGGAAAACCGACGATGGCGGCGAGGCCATTGGTGTCAGCCGCAATGTCCTGGATGGCCTCCTGGCAGGCGGCGAGGAAGCTCGGGCGCAGCAGCAGGTCTTCGGGCGGATAGCCGCTGATGGTCAGCTCGGGGAACACCGCCAGCGCGGCGCTGCCTTCGCGGGCGCGCGTGATCAATTCGCGGACTTTGGCGGTATTGGCGGCGACGGCGCCAACGGGGAAATCGTATTGGGCCAGGGCCAGGCGGAGAACGGCCATGTGTTGCTTATCCAGGTTGAACTGGCGCTACATGGTAGTGGATGAGCTGCCCGACAAGGGCTCGAAACAGTGCGAAACATAGGTTGGGGTGCAAACCCCGACGCTGCGCCACA
>NZ_JBQCHP010000090.1:0-52400 GCF_051954575.1 Dyella sp.
TGCACGTCGAACCAGGTGAGCGTGATTTCCGGAATGGTCAGCGTGCCGGCATGCTGCGGAAAGATAGCGAAATTGCGTTCGCGCCGCCCCGTCAGCCATTCGCCATCGTCGCGCGTGGTCGTGCTGGGCTGGTCGGGATACACCGTGGCGCCATCGATCGGCGGCAGGCTCAACTCCGGCAAGGCATCGCCGGGCACGCCCTGCGCTTCCACGCGCATGCGCAGGTTCAATGGCTGGCCCACGGTGATCTTGTCGTCGCTCGGCAAGCCCCCGAGGCTGAGCGTCAGCGAACGTGCGGGCAGCCAGGCCGTCTTGCCCCAATTCGCGGGCGGCGCCTGCACGTCGATCTTCGCTTCCGGCGAGTTGGCCGTCACCGGCGTGGTGTTGCCAAACAAGCCGCCGGGATTGAAGAAACCGCCCGGATCGTTCGGATTGCCGGGCTCGACCGCTTCGCCCTGGAACTCGATCGAAGGAATGGTCAGGCTACCGGCGCGTTGCGGCGTCAACGCATAGCGCCGCTCGATCACCTGATAACGATGGCCGTTGCGCACGGCCTGGTAATCGGCGTCGTTGCCCAGCTTGCGCAACTCCGCGCCATCGACATGCGGATCGGCCAGGCTGCCGCTGTTGAGATTGAGGTCAAAGAACAAACGCACGGTGTAGAGCAATTGCTGCCCGACATAGGCATGATTCGAACTGGGCGTGACTTCGACGAACACATGCTTGCTGGCATTCGCGCTGGCCGATGCATCCGGCGCGCCCACGTGCAACGTCAACGGCTGCGTCTGGTTGCCGGCCACGCTGAGCGACGGAATCTGCAGATCGCCCGTGTGCTTCGGGCGCAAGGCCACGCCGATGATCAGTTCCGCGGTCTGCTGGCCATTGACGATGTTGAGCGAACTGTTGGTGGACGTGCCGAGCACTTCGAAATCGCGATCCAGCGCGCTCAGGTCCGGCGTGTTCGCATTCATCGTGCCGTCGATGCGCAGATTGAGCGTGACGGTTTCGCCCAGGTGCACGTCGTTGCGGTCCAGCGTCGCCTGCACGCTTGCCGCCATGGCGGCGCACGGCAACAGCAGCAAGCAGAACAGCAGCAACCAACGCATCACTTAATCTCCCCCGGAGGGTTGCGCACCCATGCGCTCGCGGTATTCAAGCTCGAACTTGCGGCGCAGCAGCGCGCCAGGATCGTCGGGCACGCGCTGCAGATCGCGGCGCACGTCGTTGGGCAGCTTGGCGAGCGGATCGTCGCTCTCGATCACGCCCAGTTCGTGCGCTTGCTGTGCGGACGCCTTGGCCTGCTTGCCGGCGAGCGCCTGATCCATTTGCGTTTGCAGGCCTTGTTGCGCCTTGGCTGCTTGCGCGCGTTCGCTGCTGGAGGCGGGTGCCGGCGAGGTCTTGGGTTCCTCCTGCGTGGGGGCCTGGCCTGCGTTCTGCTGCGTCGAGCGATCGTTCGCCGAGGATCGCTCGCTGCCGTTCTGCTGTGCGCCTTGCGATGGCTGCTGCCCGTTCTGGTTTTGGCTCGACTTGTCTTGCGCGCCTTGGCCGGCGTTTTGTTGTTGGCCTGGTTGACCTTGCTGGCCTGACGATTGCCCGTTCTGGCCGGCCTGGTGTTGCTGCCCGCTCTGTCCGCCGGACGGTTGCTTCTGCGGCTGCTGCGAGGATGGGTTTTGCTGCTGCTTGCGCATCGCCTCTTCAACGATTTTGCGATTGGCGCGCGCATCGTCGTTGTGTGGATCGAGCTGCAAGGCGCGATCGTAGGCCTTTAGCGCATCCTGGTAGCGACCGAGCTTGGCCAGCGCATTGCCAAGGTTGTACTGCGCATCGGCGCCCTTGGCCTGCTGTAGCGCTTGCGCCGCGACGGCGTAATCCTTGCCGCGATAGGCCGCCGCGCCGCGCCACGCCGGATCCTGCGCCAGTTGCTGCGCCTTGGCCGCATCGCCTTGGCGTAACGCGCTCGCTGCCTGCTGATCGGGACGCCGCCACCAGTCCTGCCAGCCGGACGCGTTCGCGGTGGTGGGCAACATCGGCAGCAATACCAGGGGCAACAGCAACACCCAGCCACGACGGAAGGCCGTCGCGGCCACCAGCAACAGCGGCAGCAGCAGCCACGGGCCGCGGTCTTCCCATACGTCGCTGCTTTGGCCATCCGCGCGCGATGCGTGTTGCGTCGGTTGCAACAGGACATGCAAGGCGGCGATGTCATCGCCATTGGCGCTCATGGCCACGTAACGGCCGTGACCTGCGTCGGCCAGCGCGCGCAGGTGTTGGTCATCGCGCCGGGCCACGAGTATGTTGCCCTGGTCGTCATGCGCAAAACCGCCGCTGGCTTGCGAAACCGGTACACCCTGCGGCGTGCCGATACCCAGCACGGAAACCCGCACGCCCGCGGACCACGCGGCACGCGCTGCCGCTTGCGCAGCGGTATCGGCGTCATCGGTCAGCAGCACGATCGAGCCATTGCCCAGCTTGGCGTCATGAATCAGCTTTACGCCTTGCTCGATGGCCTGCGCCGCATTGTCGCCGTCGACCGGCATGACATCGGGCGACATCGCGTCGAGCAAGGCATCCAGGCTATGCGCATCGGAAGTGAGCGGGGCCACCACGAACGACTGCCCGGCGTAACCGATCAGCGCATTCAGTCCATCTTTGTTGGCCATCAGCAGATCGCGCGCCTTGTAGCGTGCGCGCTCCATGCGACTGGGCGGCACATCGCGCGCCAGCATGCGTTGCGACAGCGATATGGCGACGACCTGAGCCGCGCGATCGGCGAACATCGGCTCGGCGATACGGCTCCAGGCGGGTCCCGCCAGCGCCAGCACGCCCAAGGTCCATCCCAGCGCGAGCAAGCCCGATGGCCAGCGCGCATGCCGCGCGCCGCCGCTGACCAGATGCGGCAACAACTCCGCATCGACCAGGCGATGCAGCGCACGCTGTGATGCATCGCCGCGCATGCTGAGCCACAACAACAGCGGCAAGGCCAGCAGGCCCAGCAACCAGGCAGGCTGCAAGAAATGAAATTGATGCAGCGCCTCGCTCATGCGCCCATCCCTTTCCAGCGCGGCCAAAGCAGGCCCAGCAGCAGGCAGGCACCGGCGATGGCTAGCGGCAAGCGGAACAGTTCGTGATGCAAGCGGAAGCTGGGGCCGTGCTGCGGCATGGGTTCCAGCGCATCGATTGCGCGATAGGCATCGGCGAGCTGGTTGCCATCGGTCGCACGATAGAACTGGCCGCCGGTTTCATGCGCGATGTAGGTGAGCATGTCTGCATCCAGATCCGCCGATGGATTCACTACACTGTCGCCGAACAGGCCCGGCACCACCATGCGCGTCGCGCCGATGCCGATGGTGTAGATGCGCACACCGGTGGCCTTGGCGGCGCGCGCGGCGTCCTGCGGCGAAATGCTGCCGGAATTGTTCACGCCATCGGTGAGCAGGATCAGTACCCGCGCTTGTACGGGTAATGCAGCCAGACGTTTTACCGCCACCGCGACCGCGTCACCGATCGCGGTTTCCGTACCCGGCAAGCCAACGGTCGCGCTGCGCAGCTGCGTGCGCACCGCATTCAAGTCATAGGTGAGCGGCGTGACCAGGAACGCGCGCGTGCCGAACAGCACCAGGCCGAGTTCGTCGCCGCTGCGGCGGGAAATGAAATCGCCCGCGATGGCTTCCACCGCGCCGAAGCGGCTGAGCTGCTGTCCGCCCAACACCATGTCCGGCGTCTGCATGCTGCCGGAAAGATCCACGGCCAGCATCATCGCGCGCCCGCTGTGGGTCTGCGCCTGCGGCGGCCCCAGCAATTGCGGCCGCGCAGCGGCGATCAGCAGGCTCAGCCAACCCAGCGCCAACAGCCATGACGCTGCGCTGGTCGCGGAAACGTGCTGGCTCACGTCCCACGACAGGGAACTATGCGGCAAGCGCAACGCCTGCCCGGGCGAAGCGGGCTTCAACCATCGCCACGCCAGCCACGGCAGCGGCAGCAGCACGAATACCCAGGGCCATGCGAATTCAGGCACGACCGGCCTCCATGGGCTGGATGCGTCGCCATGCGGCGTGCAGCCAGCGATGCAGCGCGTCTTCTACCGCAGCGCGATCGAATGCGGCGTGCGGTTGATACATGCGTGCTTCCAGCGTCATCAACGTGTCGAGCGTCGCGGTATCGATCGGCACCTGCGCCAGCACGTCGCGCCACGCGTCGCCTTGCAAATGGTGCGCGTCCGCAGCGTATCGCCATGCGGCGCGGCGCAGCAGCTGATGCAAGGCCGCGGCATAAGCCGCATCGTCGCGCGCATGACGGTCGGCGAGCTGCCGCATCTCGGCCAGCACGCGTTCCCGCCAGAGGCGCGCGCGACGCACACGGCGATAGAGCAGCCACCCCAACACCGCGGCTACGCAAACTACGGCCGCCAGCACCCACCAACCTGGCGCAGGCGGCCACCACGGTGGATTGGGCGGAAGGTGGATGTCGCGCAACGGCAGCTCGTTCGTCGCAGGAAAATGGCCGTTCATCGCGACCTCCCGCCGTTGTGCAGCAGCGCGGATACCGCATCCAGCGGATCGGCGGCGGTATCGATGATGCGATAAGGAATGCCCAGCGACGCGGCCATGGCGGCCAGCCGCGCCTGGCCTTCGCCCAGGCTGTGCTGGAATGCTTCGCGCTGCGGCAATGAGTGCAGCGCAAGCTGACGACGTTCGCCATCGTATTCGATGGGATAGCTGCCGGGCGGAACCGCCTGCAGTTCCATCACGTCGGCGACGATCAGCAGGCGCACCGCGGTATGCCGCATCATTTCGAGCAGGCGATCGCGCGCGGGCGCATCGCTGCTTTGTCCATCGCTGATAAGCAATGCACGATTGGCGCCGTGCTGGAGCTTGATCACATGCTGCAGCGCCTGCGACAGCGGCTGGCTTTGGTTGGACGGCACGGCATCGCATTTCGCCAGCATGCCGCACACATCCAGTGCGCCACGTACGCCGCCACGTGGACGCTGCAAATATTGGTTTTCACCAAACGCCACCAGGCCTATACGTTCTCCGGCCTTGATCGCGTACCACGCGGCCAAGGCTGCGGCACGTGCCGCCTGCACGCACTTGAAACGTGTGCGGGTACCGAAGCGCATGCTTGGGTTGTGATCGAGCAGGATCAGCAACTGACCTTCACGCTCTTCCTGGAACAGCTTGGTGTGCAGGCGGCCGCTGCGGGCGGTCAGGCGCCAGTCCATGCGGCGCACGTCATCGCCGGGTTGATAGGCGCGCGATTCCGCATAGTCCATGCCACGGCCGTATAGGCGGCTGGATTGCGCGCCGATGCGCGTGGCGCGGCTATCCTGTGGCGGCATGCGCAAGCGGGCGACGCGGCCGCGCAGCGCAACCAGTTCAGACAGCGATACGCGGACGCGTCCGTCGCCATCGGCTTGATGATCGAGCACGGCGTTCACGGCAATGGAACGAGATCCAGCAGACGATGGATGACCTTGTCGCTGCGCACGCCTTCGGCTTCCGCTTCGTAGCTGAGCAGCACGCGATGGCGCAGCACTTCGTAGACGACCGCATGCACGTCTTCCGGCAGCGCGAAGTCGCGGCCGCACAACCAGGCGTGTGCGCGCGCACAGCGATCCAGGGCGATGGTGGCGCGCGGGCTGGCGCCCCAGGCGATCCAGCGTTTCAGTTCCGGTCCGTAGCGTCCGGCGTCACGCGTGGCGAGCACCAGTTGCGTCAGGTATTGCTCCAGCGCAGGCGCCACATGGATGCCCAGCACGGCGGCGCGCGCCGCGAACACGTCTTCCTGCGACAACATGGCGGTGGCGGGAGCGACGGCGTTCGGCGATTTGCCAGCTTGTTCGCGCGCAAGGCGCAGGATCGCCAGCTCGGCGGCGGCGTCCGGATAGCCGATCGTCACATGCATGACGAATCGATCGAGCTGTGCCTCCGGCAGGGCGAACGTCCCTTCCTGCTCGATCGGGTTCTGCGTCGCCATCACCATGAACAGGTCCGGCAGATGCCAGGTGTTGCGCCCTACCGTGATCTGCCGTTCGGCCATGGCTTCGAGCAAGGCCGACTGCACTTTCGCCGGCGCCCGATTGATCTCGTCAGCCAGCACGATGTTGTGGAACAGCGGACCGCGCTCGAATTCGAAACTGCCCGACTGCGGGCGGAACACGTCGGTGCCGGTGAGATCGGCGGGCAGCAGGTCAGGCGTGAATTGCACGCGATGAAAATCGGCGTCGACGCGCTGGGCCAGGGCTTTGACGGCCGTGGTCTTGGCCAGGCCCGGGGCGCCTTCCACCAGCAGATGACCGTCTGCCAATAGGGCGATGAGCAGGCAGTCGATCAGCCGCGGCTGGCCGATGATGTGCTGCTGCAGGTCATCGCGAAGACGTGAAAACGCGTGTTGCAGATGCCCGGGTGTGAGGTTTTGGGGCATGTCCATCCGAGAATCCTGTACTGCTTGGTGGGCGTTAAGGCAACACTGACCAAGTATCGCCGTCGTCATGATGCCTGGAAGGCTCGCAGGCTGTGTTGCGCGGCGCCGGGAAGACTGGCCGTCTTGCCAAGCCGTGCGGCACAGCCTGCGGGCCTTCCAGACATCACCCGTCATTTTAAATCCGATCCGTGGGCCAGCCCTGTCTGTCCGCATGCCGCAGGTACCCGTCTCTACAAACGGCCAGTCTGCCTTCGCCGACAGCCCTATGGCCTGCGAACAGACAGGGCTGGTGACGACGGCGATACTTGATCAGTGCTGCCTTAAGACCACAACGCAACGGGAAAGTTTGGTCTTGTATTCCGCAAAACAAAAGGGGCAGCACGCTGGCCGCCCCTTCTGCTTTTCGTGAACGCCGTGCCTTATTGCAGGCTGTCGCTGAGGATGCGTGGGGTCACGAAGATCAGCAGCTCCGCCTTGTCGTTGATGCGTTGCGTGCTGCGGAACAGGAAGCCGATCCCAGGGATATCGCCCAACCACGGCACTTTCGCCAGGTTGTCGGTCTTACTGATTTCGTAGATGCCGCCCAGCACCACCGTCTGCCCGTTATCGACCAGCACCGACGTATTGAGCGAGCGCGTATCGATCACCGGCACCTGGCCGCTGCCCGGCACGGTGATGTAGTTGTGCAGCGAATCCTTGTTCACGTTGATCGCCAGGAACACGCGGTTGTCGGCGGTAATCGTCGGCGTCACCTTGAGTTCCAGCACGGCGTCCTTGAAGGCTACCGTCGCCGTGCCGCTGGCGCCACCGCCACCGGTGCTGTTCTGGTACGTCACATAACCGATTTCCTGACCCTGGCGGATATCCGCTTCCTGCTGGTTGGCGGTGATCACGCGCGGGCTGGACACGAGCTGGCTGCGCCCTTCGGCCTGTGACGCGGACAACTCCAGGTCCAGTGCGTAGTTCTTGCCGAGGATCGCGGCAGCGATGGTCGACGCGGTACCCGTGGACGGCGTGGCCGGCAGATTCACCTGCTGGTAGTTCTGCAAGCCGTTGTAGGTGGTGGTGGTAGTGCCGCTGGAGGTCGCCGGCAGCAGGCCGCTACCCAGCGCTAGCGTCTGGCCGCTCGGGTTGACCTGTCGGCCGTTGATACCCCACTGAACACCCAGATCGCGCTCGAAGTCATCGGAAGCGATCACGATGCGCGATTCAATCAACACCTGCTGCACCGGGCGATCCAACTGGGCCACCAATGCGCGCAGCTCGGCCGTCTTTTCCGCCGTATCGTTGATCAGCAGGGTGTTAGTCCGCTGGTCGAACGTCACGCTGCCGCGCGGCGAAAGGAACCCGCGGTGCTGGCCTGCTGCACCACTCGCGCCGCCGCCGGCACCGCCCTGGCTCTGCTGCGCACCACTGGTCAACAACTTCGCAATATCCGCCGCCTTGCCATAGCTGATCGGCAGATACGTGGTGACCAGCGGCGCGGTGTCCTGCGCCTTGAAGCGCGCATCGGCGACGTTCTGTTCGTAGTCGGCCAGTTCTTTCTGCGGCGCGATCCAGATCACGTTGCCGTCGCGGCGCTTGTCCAGGTCCTTGGCGCGCAGGATCACGTCCAGCGCCTGATCCCACGGCACGTTGACCAGGCGCAGCGTGACGCTGCCGCCCACGGTGTCGGAGGCCACCAGGTTCAGGCCCGACACGTCAGCCAGCAATTGCAGGGCCGAGCGCACCGGGATGTCCTGGAAGTTGAAGGTGACGCGGCTACCGCTATAGACCGGCTGCGCGTCCGAGGCAGGATTGGTGTTCTTCGACTCCTGCTTCTTCGGCGTCACTTCGACGACGTACTGGTTGCCCGTCTGGTACGAGGAGGTCTCCACGTCACCGGCGATGGCGATGTCGACATGCGCACCGTTCGGCGTGGACTTGGGCGAGATCGACTGCACCGGCGTGGCGAAGTCGAGCACGTTCAGCCGCTGTGCCTGGCTGGCCGGCAGCTGCGCGTTGGTGATGTCCACCGCGAGGTTGCCGTTCTGGCGATGCATGTTGGCCGTGGCGCCGGTGCCGCTGAAGTTGATCAGCACACGGCCCGAACCGTTCGCGCCACGCTGGAAATCGATGTTGCTGATGGCCGGGCCATTTGTGGCCGACGGCAGTGCTTTGGAGGGATCGATGGTGGCTGCCGTGGTCACCGGCTGCGATTGCGTGCCGTTGTTGACCACCAGCACCAGGCTGTTGCCCTGGACGCTCGACTTGTACGACGAAGGCTGCATCAGCTCGACCACCACGCGCGTGCGTCCGCCGGCGGCGATCGCCGATACGCCAGTGGTGGTACCCACACCGATGTCCTGGTGACGGGCCGCATCGTTGCTGGTATCGGGAAAATCGATGGCGATACGCGGCGGCGTCTCGGTGGTGAAGATGTTCGGCTGCGGAACCTGGCTGCTGTCGAAGTTCATGCGCACTTCGACGCGACCTCCCGGCAGGGTCTTGTAGGTGATGTTCTGCAGCGTCGTGGCCGCTGCGGCGGCGCTCGCCCAGATGGCGGCGCCCAGCACCATGACGGTGATCAGGCAACGGCTGGCCAGGTGCATGGCACGACTCCGGACTGTTTGATTGGGATTAGTCATTGCATCAGCCCCTGTATTCCTATTTCGCTTCAAGCGCGATGCTGGCCGGACGTTCCATCCAGCCGCCATTGCCGTTGGAAACCAATTCGACCAGGTCGACGTGGTCACCGGTGATGGCGGTGACACGGCCGTAGTTCTGGCCTATGTATTCATTGATGTGCACGCGATGGATCACGCCGCCGGGATCCTTGACCAGGGCTTCCATGTTGGCAGCAGCACCGATCGTGCCAACCATCCTCAAGCTATCCAGCGAGTAGGCTTCGAGCGGTTGGCGCGGACGACCTTCATCCGGCCGCGGACCGCTGGCCTGCGTCAGCTCGTCCTGGCTGGGACTGAACGGGTCGCGCTTGTCCTGGTCGTTGTAGGTGAACGTCTCGAAGGTCTTGATCACCGGCAGCGGCGGAATCGGCGCGCCGCGCTTGGCCTTTTCCTGTGCGACCCAGTCGCGCAGATCGCCCATGCCGCGGGTGCAGCCACCAAGCACGAGCGCGGTGGCGATCACCAGCGAAAGCTTCGCCAGCTTCATGGCAGTCGTGGCTCTCATTTCCGTCCCCCGGGCTTCTTCGACTTGCTGCCCGTATCGCCGGTCTCGGAATCGTCGAGGTAGCGATAGGTCTTCACCGTGCCCTGCAGCACCAGCAATTGGTTGGAAGCGGGCTCGGCACCCTTGGCCGGCGGATTGAGCGGCGTCAGCGACACATCATGCATGGTCAGGATCACCACGCGCGGCAGCGAGGCCACGCCGCTGATGAACGCGCCGAACTGGTGATACGTGCCGATCATCTTCAGCTGGATCGGCTTTTCGGCGTAGAAATCCTTGGGGATTTCCGTACCTGGCTGGAACAACTCTTGCTGCAGGCCGGCCGACAGCGCCGTTTGCGACACATCCACCAGCAATTCGGGCATTTCGGTCTTGCTAGGGAGCTGGCGCAGCAACTGGCGCAGCATGTCCTTCATTTCGTCGAGCTGCTGCTGCAGCGCTTCGAGATTGACCGACTTGGCCTGCTTCTCGGAGAACTCCTTCTTGAGTTGCTCTTCCTTGTTGGCCAGCGTTTGCAATTGGTCCTGCTGATCGCTGATCACCACATACCAGCCGACCAGGATGATCACCCCGAACAGCAGCACCGTGAAAAACGTCTTGACCGATTTCGGCCAGCCGCCGATGTTGTTGCGGTCGAGACTGCGCAGATCGTCGAAGAGTTTCATGCTTGAGCCCCTCCCTTGACCGGCGCGGCGCCCGGCTTGGCCGGAGCAGGCGCAGTTGCAGGGGGTGTCGTGGCGGCAGGCTTGTTCTGCAGCGGTGCGGCAGGCGCGGCGCTCGTACCCGACGAGGCCGGCGCGCCGGCGCCCTGCGCCGCAGTGCCATCATCCTTGGGCTTGGACAGCGCCACGGTCAGCCCGAAGCTGTACGGCATGCGCGAGGCGTCGTGGCTGTTTTCGGTCTTGCTGAGGTCGGACTGCCCCATCCAGGGCGAGGTCTCGATGTTGCGCATGTACTCGGCCACGCTGGCGTTGGATTGCGACACGCCACCCAGCACCATCTGGTCGCCGTTCTGCTTGATCGAGGTCAGGCGCACGCTGCCCGGAATGGTCTTCACCAGTTCGTCGAACAGATGCACCATCTGGGCACGGTTCGCCTGCAGCTGCTCGATGATCTGCTTGCGCGCCAACAGCTGCGCGCGGACTTTTTCCAGGTCCTGGATCTTGGCCAGGCGCGCATCCACCTGCTTGATCTGGTCCTGCAGGTAGGCGTTGCGATCGTTCTGGTTGTCGATGCGCATGTCCATCCAGAACCACCACAGGAACATCACGCCGATCGCCGCCAGCGCTGCGGCGCCGAGCTGCATGAAGAATTCGCGCTGACGGACCTTGCGGCGTTCGGCGCGCCACGGGAGTAGGTTTATGTGTGCCATCAGTCGAAACTCCTCATGGCGAGTCCGACCGCGATCATCAGCGCCGGGGCATCTTGCGTCAGCGACTGCGCCTGCACGCGGCTGGACAGCGACATGCGCGCCAGCGGGTTGGCCACCACGCAGGGCAGGCCGAGCTGCTCTTCCAGCATCGCGCTGATACCTTCGATCGACGCGCAGCCGCCGGCCAGCACCACCTGGTCGACCTTGCTGAACTCGCTGCCGGCATAGAAGAACTGCAGCAGGCGGCTGATCTGCTGCACCAGCGATTCCTTGAACGGCTGCAGGGCTTCGGTTTCGTAGGATTCGGGCAGGCCGCCTTTGCGCTTGGCACGTCCGGCTTCCTCATACGAAAGCCCGTAGCGGCGCATGATCTCATCGGTCAGCTGCTTGCCGCCGAACACTTGCTCGCGCGAATAGATGGTGCGCTGGTTCTTGAGCACCGACAACGTGGTCATGGTGGCGCCGATGTCGATCACCGCCACCAGCGCATCGCGACCCACGTTCAGCTGGTCGGCGATCAGCGTGAAGGCGTTTTCCATCGCGAACGCTTCCACGTCGACCACCTGCGCGGAGAGCCCGCCCAGGTCCAGCGCAGCCACGCGCATGTCCACGTTCTCCGTGCGCGAAGCGGCCAGGAGGACGTTGTTCATCTCGGGGTTGTCGCGCACCGGCCCGAGCACCTCGAAATCGAGGCTCACTTCCTCGATCGGGTACGGGATGTACTGGTTCGCTTCGACCTGGATCTGTCCTTCCAGATCTTCATCCGACAGTTCGGCCGGCATCGGTACGATACGGGTGATCACCGCCGAGCCGGCCACCGCTGCGGCGGCGTGCTTGACCTTGGCGCCGGCGCGCGCGAGCGCACGGCGCACCGCCTCGCCCACCGCCTCGACCTCGACGATGTTCTTTTCCACGACGGCATTCGGGGGCAGCGGCTCGATCGCGTAGTGCTCCACGCGATAGCGACCCCCTGCTTGGCTGAGCTGCAGCAGCTTGACAGCGGTCGAACTGATGTCGACGCCTACCAGCGGCGGCTTCTTGGGTGTAAAGAGCCCCACGATGACTTCCCCCTTGACCCCTGGCGCTTCCGCCAGATACTGGCAGGATTGCCGGGCCATTAGAACCAAAAATTAATGCAATAGCAATGGCCTACGTGAACTTCTTCGAGACTTTTGGCGTGATGGCCTGCACATTTGGACCAATCTGCCGGACGCCCCGATTAAGGTTTTGCTAACCCGTTGCTGATGCCCCACATACTGCAACATCTATACTTTGGTCTGTTTTGACTCAAGTCTCGCTACAACAACCACATGACGCGATTTTTGAAAGTTGTACTGCGCTGGCTGCTGATCCTTGGCTTTAGTGGCCTCCTGCTGATAACCGCAGCCATCGGGGTGGCTTACTGGCTGGTCTCCCCGCGCATTCCGTCGGTGGATGTACTCAAGGATTACCACATGCAAGTTCCGCTCCGAGTGCTGACCTCGGACGGAAAATTAATCGCCACCTTCGGCGAAACGCGGCGCATCCCGGTGCCCATCGAGCAGGTGCCCGACATGCTCAAGCATGCGGTGCTGTCAGCGGAAGATGCTGATTTCTATACGCATCCGGGCGTGGACTGGCGCGGCGTGATGCGCGCCGGCCTGCATGTGGTGGCCTCCGGCGGCAACAAGACCCAGGGCGGCTCCACCATCACCCAGCAGGTGGCGCGCAACTTTTTCCTGAGCCCGGAAAAGCTCTATTCGCGCAAGCTGATCGAAATGTTCATCGCCTTGCGCATGGAGAGCGCGCTCACCAAGGATCAGATCCTGGAGCTCTACATCAACAAGATGTTCCTGGGCCACCGGTCCTACGGCGTCGCGGCTGCAGCCGAGTACTACTACGGCAAGCGGCTGGATCAACTCACCGTGGCCCAGTGCGCAGCCATCGCGTCCACCTTCCAGCTGCCCTCGGCGGTCAATCCGCTCACCAATACCCAGCGGCTGATCGCCCGCCGCAACTGGGTGCTGGGCCAGATGCTGGAGCACCGCTACATCAACCAGGCGCAGTACGAACAAGCCATCCATGCCCCGGACGACGCCGCCCCGCACGAGCAGCCGGTGCAGGTGGATGCACCCTACCTGGCCGAAATGGCGCGCCTGCAGGCGCTCGAGCGCCTGGGCAACGATGCGCTCACCGAAGGCTACGTCGTGAAGACCACTTTGGTCAGTACGCGACAACAAGCGGCAGTCGCGGCTGTGCGTGACGGCCTGGCTATCTACGACCACCGCCACGGCTGGCGCGGCCCGGAAGCCCACGAGGAACTGCCTCCGAACGCCAGCGACGCCGACTACGGCAACCTGCTTTCCAGCTATACGGATGTGGCCGGCCTGGTGCCCGGCTTGGTGATCGCCTCGTCCGCCACCGAGGCCTCGGTGTTCCTGCCGGGCAAGCAGGTGATCAAGCTCGACCTGAAGGCGATGGACTGGGCCCGCCCATATATCAATGAGACCCGCGTCGGCGCTGCGCCGACCAAGGTCGATACGGTGCTCAAGCCCGGCGACATCATCCGCGTGGTCCGTGACGACAAGGGCGCATGGCAACTCACGCAGATCCCGAAGGCGCAGGCCGCGCTGGTGTCGCTGGATCCGGAGAACGGCGCCATCCAGTCGCTGGTCGGCGGTTTCAACTTCCAGCGCAGCAAGTTCAACCGCGCCGTGATGGCCGCCCGCCAGCCGGGCTCCAGCTTCAAGCCCTTCATCTATTCGGCAGCGTTCGAGCGCGGCTATACACCGGCCTCGATCATCAACGACTCGCCGATCGCCCTGCCCGACCCGTCGCAGCCGAACGGCCTGTGGACGCCGAGCAACGACGACAACAAATTCTCCGGCCCGATCCGCCTGCGCGAAGCACTGATCGAGTCGAAGAACCTGGTATCGGTGCGCCTGCTCGATGCGATCGGCGTGCGCTACACGCGCGACTACGTCACGCGCTTCGGCTTCCCTCTCGACGCCTTGCCGAACAACCTGTCCATGGCGCTGGGCACCGCTTCCGTATCGCCGCTGAGCATGGCGCGCGGCTATGCCGTGTTCGCCAATGGCGGCTACCTGGTCACGCCGTATTTCATCGACCAGATCGACGATCGCGACGGCAAGCCGGTCTATGTCGCCAATCCCGCACGCGCCTGCGCCGATTGCTCCGAACGCCTGCTGCAGAACAGCCCTCCGGCGCCGCCGCCGACGAACATGCTCACCAATGGCGTATCGCCCAGTTCGTCCAACGCGCCCGCCCCGGCCGCGAGCGTAGCGATGGCCGGTGAAACGGCGCTGCCGGCCGACGTGCACAACAGCGGCAAGGCACCGCCGGTGCTGGCGCCGCACGTGATCGACATCCGCAACGACTATCTCGTCACCTCGCTGATGAAGGACGTGATCCAGTCGCCGATGGGTACCGGTTATGCAGCCAAGTCGCTCAACCGTGCAGACCTTGCCGGCAAGACCGGTTCCACCAACGATCACCGCGACGCGTGGTTCGTCGGCTTCAATGGCGACCTGTCGACGGCGGTGTGGGTCGGCTTCGACGATTTCACTTCGTTGGGCAAAGGTGAATTCGGCGCCAAGGCGGCGCTGCCGATCTGGATCAACTACACCGGCGACGTACTCAAAGGCCTGCCCGAAAAGAGCCTGCCGATGCCGCCAGGCATCACCACTGCGCTGATCAATCGCGACAGCGGCCTGCCGACCGCGCAGGGCGATCCGAACGCGATGCAGGAAATCTTCAAGGTCGAAGACATCGATCGCCTGCACAACCAAGCACAACAACAGCAGAACCAGGATCAGGACCAGACTAACGACATCTTCTGAGTATTTGGGGTAGGCTTGCCCCGGACGATGCAAACCGAGGGTCGCGACATGGCACGAGGCGAACACCATCGCATCCACGCACACGATCGTGTGCAACGCACCCGGTTACGCGTCGCCCAGGAGGCGGCGCGCCTGATGAGCGAACACGGCATCCGCGATTTCCATCGCGCCAAGCGCAAGGCCGCCGAACGGCTCGGCGTACTGGACGAACAAGCGCTTCCCCGCAATCACGAGATCGAACAGGCGCTGCGCGAACACCAGCGCCTGTTTCAGGCCGACAGCCAGCCGCACTTGCTGCGGGAAAGACGCGAAGCGGCGGTCGAAGCGATGCGCTTCCTGCAACGCTTCGAACCACGTCTGGTCGGGGCGGTATTGGAAGGCACCGCCGATACGCACTCGGCGGTATGCCTGCATGTCTTCAGCGACGATCCGGAAGCCGTCGGCATCTATCTGCGCGAACACGGCGTGCCGTTCGAAACACAGACGCGCCGCCTGCGCATGACGCGTGACGAACAGGTCGAATACCCGGTGATGCTGTTCGCCGCCGACAATCTTCCGTTCGACATCACCGTGCTTCCGCACAACGCGTTGCGTCAGGCGCCGCTCGATCGCGTCGATGAAAAGCCGATGCGCCGCGCATCGCTGGCCTCGGTGGAAATCATGCTGGCGGAGGAAGGCGCCGAGGATGACGAGTTCGAACGCAAGCTGGCCGCAGTTATCAAATAACGTGCAATTCGCGTTCGCCTCCTCTCCCTGTCGGGGAGAGGATTGAGGTGAGGGGCCGAGGCTTGCCACGCATCACAATCGAAGCGCTGTTCCGATCTACCGCGGTACAAGATTGAACCCCTCCGCAAAAGAGAGGGAGGGGTTCGCCCATATCAGCGCTTGTCGATGCCCACATAGTCACGCTTGTCGGCACCCACGTAGAGCTGGCGTGGACGACCGATGCGCGAGCCGGGCGTTTCGTGCTGCTCGATCCAGTGCGCAATCCAGCCAGCGGTACGCGCGATGGCGAACATCACGGTGAACATCTCGGTGGGAATGCCCAGCGCCTTGTAGATGATGCCGGAGTAGAAGTCGACGTTCGGGTACAGCTTGCGTTCGACGAAATAGTCGTCCTTCAGCGCGGCCTCTTCCAGCTTCATCGCCACGTCGAGCAGCGGATCGTTGACGCCGAGTTCGGACAGCACCTTGTGGCACATCTCGCGGATGATTTTCGCGCGCGGATCGAAATTCTTGTACACGCGATGGCCGAAGCCCATCAGGCGGAAGTTGTCGTTCTTGTCCTTGGCGCGCTTGACGGCGGTTTCCACCTTGTCGGGCGAACCGATCTCTTCGAGCATCTTGAGCACGGCTTCGTTGGCACCGCCGTGCGCGGGGCCCCACAGCGCGGTGATGCCGGCGGCGATCGAGGCATACGGATTGGCGCCGGTAGAACCGACCAGGCGCACCGTCGAGGTGGATGCATTCTGCTCGTGGTCGGCGTGCAGGATGAACAACAGGTCCAGCGCCCTGGCGCACACCGGGCTGAGCTCCAGCGGCTCGCTCGGCACTTCGAACATCATGTGCAGGAAGCGCGTTACGTATTCGAGATTGTTGCGCGGATAACGGAACGGCCAGCCGATCGAATAGCGATAGCACGCAGCGGAGATGGTCGGCATCTTCGCCAGCAGGCGGATCGCGGCCAGCTTGCGGTCTTCCGGATTATCGACATCCAGGTCTTCATGATAGAAGGCCGAGAGCGAGGCCACCGATGCGGCCAGCATCGCCATCGGATGCGCGTCGTGGTGGAAGCCCTGGAAAAAGTTCTTGTGCGACTCGTGCATCATCGTGTGATGCGTGATGTCGTTTTCGAAGCCGGCGAACTGGGTCTTGTTCGGCAGCTCGCCGTGCAGCAGCAGATAGGCCACTTCGAGGAAGCTGGATTTCTCGGCCAGTTGCTCGATCGGATAACCGCGATACATCAGCACGCCCTGGTCGCCATCGATGTAGGTGATGGCGCTCTTGGTGCTGGCGGTGCTGCCGTAACCGGGATCGTAGGTGAAATGCCCGGTGTCCTTGTAGAGCGGGGCAATGTCGATGCAGGCCGGACCAATGGTGCCGTTCAGCAGCGGGAGTTCGCTGCTACGGCCGTTGGACTCATCAACCAGCTTGACGGATTTGGAATCGGACACGGAAGCCTCCTACGCATTGGGTCGCCACCGGGGCAACCGCAAAACGGTGACCACCCGGCAAAGGGAAAGGCGCATCGACGAGGGGGAAAGCGGCGATGCATCCGATCCATTATCGCACATCACATTGCAAACGATCCGACGGCGCATGGTCGGATTGACGGCGCGTGAAAAAGCACAAGGCAGGCGCGAGGCCTGCCTTGTGCTTGATCACTGGACCCGCCGCTGATCGGCGGTTCGTAAATTATTTCTGCGCGTAACGGCGGCGGAACTTATCCACGCGACCACCAGCGTCGATGGTCTTCTGTTTGCCGGTGTAAAACGGGTGCGAGTGGCTGGAGATATCCACCTTGACCAGCGGGTACTCGTTGCCGTCTTCCCACTTGACGGTTTCCTTGGTGGCAATCGTCGAACGCGTCAGAAACGCGAAGTCGGACGAGAGATCCTGGAACACCACCTGACGGTAGTTCGGATGGATATCGGGCTTCATGACGGACTCAAAGCTTGCGTGAAAAGAGCGGCATTGTATCGACCAGCCATGGCCGCGGTCAAGCCGGCAGGCGCGCACCCAGCGCCCGCCGCACCATCGCCGCGAACTTGGCCTGGTCCAGCTCCAGTACCACGTTCGCCTGCGCGGGCAGGCCCAGGCGATGCCCCCAGTCCACCACGGTGGCGCCACGAGTCAGGCGGCCATCCAATTCCACGCCCACATGACGGCGCTCGCTGCGCACCACCACCGAAGGATCGATGGCCACTGCCATCGCCAAGGCGTCCGCCGCGATGATGCCGCGCCGCCCGCGCTCGCGATTGGTCTCGCGCGCCACCTGGAACACGCGGCCAAAGAACTCGGCGCGGTGATCGCCAGCCGCCAACCATTGGTCAAATTCGTCTTCGTCGAAGGCGTGCCGCAGGGTGAGTTCCCAGTCGACCAGATCGAAATCGGGGAAGCCTTCGAACACTACATGCGCCGCTTCGGGATCGAAGCCGACGTTGAATTCCGCGGGCACGCGGCCGGTATTGCCGTGTCCGGTCACCGCACCGCCCATTACCACCAGGCGCTTGACGCGTTCGGGCAATGAAGGATCCAGCCGCAGCGCCAAGGCGAGGTTGGTCAGCGGCGCCAAGGCCACCAAAGTGATGTCGCCCGGATGCTCGCGCGTGATGCGCAGCAAGGCCAGCGCAGCATGCTCTTGCGCAGCCACCGTTTTGGGTTCCGGAAACCCGACGTTGCCCAGGCCATCCAGGCCGTGCACGAATGCTGCGTCTTCTTCAGGCAGGCGTACCAGCGGCGTGGGACATCCGGCAAAGACCGGCGTGGAAGCGCCCACCACATCCACCAGCGTGCGCGCATTGCGCGTGGTATGTGCCAGGCCGACATTGCCGGCAGCGATGCTCAAGCCCAGCACATCGGCATGCGCGTGCGCCATCAGAATGGCGAGGGCATCGTCGACACCCGGATCGGTATCAATCAGCAGTTGGGGTTGGGTCATGGGTTCGGGAGTGGAGAATTAGGAATCGGAATTTATATGCGCAGAGTACGGCAGATGGGCAACAGGCGGCATTTGTTTTTGCGATCGATGTTTCCGTTCCTGTTACGCGCCGGCATAACGTGCAGCACCGCCGATCCAGCGTTCGATCAAACGCCCTGCCCGCTCGGGATGATGCGCAAGCATGTATTCGCCCACCTGCTGCACGGCCGGCAGCAGATGCGCATCACGCGCCAGGTCGGCCATGCGGAAACTGAGCTGGCCGGTTTGTCGCGTGCCCAGCACTTCGCCGGGGCCACGCAATTCCAGATCCTTTTCGGCAATGCGAAAGCCATCGTTGGTTTCCCGCATCACTTGCAGGCGTTCGCGCGCGAGCTGGCCCAGCGGTGGTTGATACAGCAGCACGCAATTGGAGGCGACGGCGCCACGTCCTACGCGTCCACGCAATTGATGCAATTGCGCCAAGCCCAATCGCTCACTGTTTTCGATCACCATCAGGCTGGCATTGGGCACGTCCACGCCCACTTCGATCACCGTGGTGGCGACCAGCACGGACAACTCGCCCGCCTTGAAGGCATCCATCACCGCCTGCTTTTCTTTTGGCTTCATGCGTCCATGGATCAGGCCCACGGGACATTCGGTCAGCGCATGCGAAAGCTCGGCGTGCACCGCTTCGGCCGCTTGCGCGCGCAGTTGTTCGGATTCCTCGATCAAGGTGCACACCCAGTAGGCCTGACGACCTTCCATGCAGGCGACGCGAATGCGCTCGACCACCTCGGCCCGGCGGGCATTGGAAATCGCTACCGTCTGCACCGGCGTGCGGCCCGGCGGCAATTCGTCGATGGCCGAAATGTCCAGGTCGGCATAGGCGCTCATGGCCAGCGTGCGTGGAATCGGCGTGGCGGTGAGCACCAGTTGATGCGGCACCAGTTCGCCTTCCACGCCCTTGTCGCGCAGGGCCAGGCGTTGCTGCACGCCGAACCGATGCTGCTCGTCGACGATCACCAGCCCCAGGCGCGCAAACGCCACGCCTTCCTGCATCAGGGCATGCGTACCGATCACGATCGATGCACCCTCGGCCACGCGCTGCATGGCTTGCTGGCGCGCCTTGCCTTGTTGTTTGCCGGCCAGCCATTCGACATGGATGTTCAACGGCTCCAGCCAATGCCGAAAGTTGCGCAGATGCTGCTCCGCGAGCAATTCGGTAGGCGCCATCAGGGCCACCTGATAACCCGCTTCCACCGCCGCCAGCGCAGTGGCGCACGCCACGGCGGTCTTGCCGGAGCCGACATCGCCTTGCACCAGACGCAGCATGGGCCGCGGCTGGGCGATGTCAACGGCGATTTCCGCGATGACGCGCTGCTGCGCGCCCGTAAGCTGGAACGGCAGCGACGCCAGCCAACGTTGCCGCAAGGTGTCGCCCCCGCCAAGCTTCGGCGCGCATCGCTCGCGTACCGCCGCGCGCAAACGCTTCAGGCTCATGTGCTGGGTGAGCAATTCTTCGAACGCCAGACGTTGCTGTGCGGGATGACGCCCCTGCATCAATTGATCGATACGTGCATCGGGCGGCGGCCGATGCACGTACAGCAACGCCTCGCGCAGCGAAGTCAGGCCGAACTTGCCGCATAGCACGGGTGGAATCAGTTCCAGTTCCGCTTCGATCGGCAGCTGTTGCAGCGCCTTGGCGATGACGTTGCCCAGGCGCTTCTGCCCAAGTCCTTCGGTGGTGGGATAGACCGGCGTGAGCAGCTCATCCAATACGACGGACGCATGGTCTTCCAGGCGACGGTATTGCGGATGCACCATCTCCAGGCTGGCATTGCCCTGCCGCGCTTCGCCGTAGCAGAGCAGCCGCGTGCCGACGCGAAACTGTTCGGCCTGCGCGCGATTGAAATGAAAGAAGCGCAGCAGCAACGTTTGCATCGCGCCGTCGCCGATCGCCACCTTCAGTTGCGGTCGATAACGAAAACCCTTCTCCACCGCGTCGACCGTGCCCACCACCTGCGCACGCATGCCAGGGCGCAGGTCGGCCAACGGTGTCAGATGGGTGCGGTCCTCGTAGCGTAGCGGCAGGTGGAACCATAGATCCTGCACGCGGTGCAGCCCCAGCCGCGCCAGCGATTCGACCAGCGCGGCACCGACACCGGCCAGCGCCGTGACCGGTCGCTTGCCAGGGTCGTCGTCGGCTACAGCAGCACGTTGAAGTTTCTGGGCGGCCATCGACACAAGACTAACCGAGCACGCCGGCTTGGCGAATCGGGCTGCGGACGAAAACTGTCAGCCATCTGCGCGCGGTTCGATCAGTCCAGCACCATGATCGCGTCCACTTCCACTTGCGCACCCTTGGGCAAGCCGGCCACTTCGATGGTGGAGCGCGCCGGATACGGCGGCTGGCAATACTCGTTCATCACCGCGTTGACGGCGGCGAAGTTCGCCAGGTCCGTCACGTAGATGCCCACGCGCACGAATTTGTCGAATGAGCCACCGGCGGCCTCGGCGACGGCCTTGAGGTTGTCGAACACGCGGCGGGTCTGTGTGGTGATGTCGCCTTCCACCAGCGTGCCGGCGGCCGGATCGAGCGGAATCTGGCCAGAAAAATACACGGTGTTGCCGGCGCGCACGGCTTGCGAATAGGGGCCAATCGCTGCAGGAGCTTTGTCGGTGGCGATGATGGTGCGGGGCATGGGAATCATCCGTCGGAATGAAACCCCAAGTGTAACGCTACAGCGGATAGCGATAAGCCCCGCTCACCACGCCCGTACGCCGCACGCGCCGGATCACCTCGGCCAGATGCTTGCGGTTCTTCACCTCGATGGTGAACAGCAGCGTGGCGGCCGCAAGGTCGCGCTCGACATATTCGACGTTCTCGATATTCGAATCGGCGGCGGCGATCGCGGCCGCCACCGTGGCGAGCACGCCCGGACGATTGATGACCTCGATGCGCAGCTCGGCGCGATAGTCGCCCTGCACGTCGCGATCCCACTCGATGTCCACGCAGCGCTCGGGTGAGGATTTGCGCAGCTCCGCCATGTTCGGGCACTCGGTGCGATGCACCACGATACCCTTGCCCGGCGAGAGGTAGCCGACGATCTCATCCCCCGGCAAGGGATGGCAGCAATTGGCGAAGCTCAGCACGCCGCGCTCGGCGCCGGTGATGTGGATCTTTTCCGCCGGATGCGACATCGGCGCGCCACGGCCGGACGCACCGCCGCGCGACGCCACCAGCTGACTGGCCACCTGGTCGGGCATGCGATTGCCCAGCGCGATATCGGCCAGCAGTTCTTCCAGGCGCTTGAACTTGGACTTGTGCAGGAATTTTTCCAGCGCCGCCGGCTGGATCGCATCGAGATTGGTACCCAGGGCATCCAGCGCGCGATCGAGCATGCGGTGGCCGAAATCCACCGCGTCCTCGTGCTGAAGATGTTTCAGGTACTGGCGGATCGCCGTGCGCGCCTTGCCGGTGACCACGAACTCCAGCCACGCCGGATTGGGCACGGCGGAAGGCGCGGTGATGATCTCGATCAGTTGTCCCGATTCCAGCCGCGCGCGCAGCGGCAGCAATTTCTTGTCGACGCGCGCGGCTACCGCGTGATCGCCCACGTCGGTGTGCACGGCGTAGGCAAAATCCAGCGCCGTCGCGTTGCGCGGCAGTGACAGGATGTCGCCGCGCGGGGTGAAGAGATACGTTTCATCCGGAAACAGGTCGATCTTGACATTCTCGATGAACTCGGCCGCGGACGGTGTATGCGCCTGGCTGTCGGCCAGCGCGGACAGCCATTCGCGCGCACGCGCCTGCGCACTGTTGGCGGGACCGCTTTCTGTTTTATAGGCCCAGTGCGCCGCGACGCCGCGCTCGGCTACCGAATCCATTTCCTCAGTACGGATCTGCACTTCGATCGGCGCGCCGAACGGCCCGAGCAGCACGGTATGCAGCGACTGATAGCCGTTGGCCTTGGGAATGGCGATGAAATCCTTGAAGCGGCGATCGACCGGCTTGTACAAGGCATGCACCACGCCGAGCGCCATGTAGCAGCTCATCGCGCTGTCGGTGACGACGCGGAAACCGTACACGTCCATCAGCTGCGCGAAGCTCTTGTGCTCGTTGCGCATCTTCGAATAGATGCTCCACGGCGATTTGATGCGCCCTACCACGCGCACCGGGATGCGCTCCTCGACCAGGCGTGAGGTAAGCGCGCCTTCGATGCGACCCATCGCTTCGCGGCGATTGCCCAGCGCCGCGCGGATGCGTTCGCTGATCACGCGGTAGCGGTCGGGATGCAGCGCACGGAATCCCAGATCCTGCAGCTCCGCCTTGATCTTGTTCATGCCCAGGCGTTGTGCGATCGGCGCGTAGATTTCCAGCGTTTCGCGCGCGATGCGGCGACGCGATTCGGAATCCTTGGCGCCGAGCGTGCGCATGTTGTGGGTGCGATCGGCCAGCTTGATCAGGATCACGCGCAGGTCGCGCGCCATCGCCAGCAGCATCTTGCGGAAGCTTTCGGCGTCCGCCTCCTGGCGGCTGGAAAAGCGCATCTTGTCCAGCTTGGTGACGCCGTCGACCAGTTCCGCTACCGGCTCGCCGAATTCGCCGGCCAGTTCGGTGCGGGTGAGCGCGGTGTCTTCCAGCGTGTCGTGCAGGATCGCGGCGATGATGGTTTCCGCGTCCATGCCGAATTCGGCCAGGATGCCAGCCACCGCGATCGGATGGGTGATGTAGGGCTCGCCGCTCTTGCGCGTCTGGCCTTCGTGCGCCACGGCGCCCACCTGGTAGGCGCGCACCACCCGCGCCACCTGCGGCTCGGGCAGGTAGGCAAGGCGCTCTTTCAACGCCAGCACGTACGAGGGCAGTGCGGACGTATCCTCAGATGCGGGATGCGTGGCCGCCGTCATGGAGTCCGGACGCCCGTTCAGGCGGCCGCCTCCTGGCAAGAAGTGAGGGAAAGCAAGCGGCGGCGCCACGCACGGACCGTCGAGCCGGGGCCACCGGTTCGACGCGTACGTTGTCGACAGCCACCGCTATCCATCAGTCGTCTCCGCCTTTGGAGAGATCGTCGTCCACTTCTTGTGCGGCCCATTCCAGGGCCTCGCGTTCGGCGCGCTCGCGCTCGGCGCGGTCGATCTCGTCGATCGTGGCCTGGTCGATGCGCCGATCGGCGATTTCACGCAGCGCCAACACGGTCGGCTTATCGTGGTCGGGGTTGACTGCCGGTTCGGCACCATTGGCGAGCTGGCGGGCGCGCTTGGTCGCCATGAGAACCAGCTCGAAACGGTTGTTGACTACCTCGAGGCAGTCTTCCACGGTGATACGGGCCATGGGAAATCCTTGAACTATAAAAACTTATGCGGCCTTACAGTTTATCGGCCGGTTACCTGGCTGGCAACGCAAGGGCTCGCGACTAGATTGGACTAGCTCTATCATGCGCGGCCGTCGCACGCCAGCACGAAACATGTTGCAATGCGTGCACAATATAAAACCAGCAAGTACACTTTTACCCCTCGAACCCTTTGCAGCGGATTCCCCCTCGATGCCCTCCCTGCCCCGTCTTGCCCCGCTTAGCCGTCTCCTGCCCGCGCTGGCCATGTTGCTGCTGCTCGCTGGCTGCGCCATTGCGCCACCGCGCACCGACGATCCATTGGAGAAGTTCAACCGCAAGAGCTACGCCTTCAACATGGCGCTGGACACCCACGTGCTGCGCCCGGTGGCGGTGGGCTACACCAAGGTCACGCCCAAGCCGGTGCAGACCTCGATCAGCAACTTCTTCACCAATATCCGCCTGCCGATCAGCATCGCCAACAATCTGCTGCAGGCCCGCCCTAGTGCCGCCATGGACGACACCGGCCGCTTCCTGATCAATATGACGGTGGGCCTGGCCGGCTTCTTCGATCCGGCCACGAAGATGCAGATTCCGCTCAAGGAAACCGACTTCGGCATCACCCTGGCCCGCTGGGGCCTGCCCGAAGGCGACTTCCTGATGGTGCCGTTCCTGGGCCCCTCGACCTTCCGCGACGTGTGGCAGTATCCGGTCGATGGCTACCTGTTCGATCCGCTCAGCTACTTCTCCAGCAATCACAAGTTCCACTGGGGCCAGTACTACATCCCGCAGGTGGTCTACTTCATCCAGATGCGCGCGCAGCTGCTCGATGCCGATTCCTTCCTCAAGGAGGCCTACGACCCGTATGCGTTCGTGCGTGATGCCTGGCGCCAGAACCGCCTCAACAAGATCTACGACGGCAACCCGCCGGCGGACGTGATGTTGAAACTGCAGCAGGGCGGTTCGAACCAGAACAACCAGCAGAACTACGATCCCGAAGAGTTGCTCAAGGAGCAGCAGAAATGGGAGCAGCAACAGAAGCAGCAGAAGTCGGGCGGCGCCTGATTGAAGCGCTGGAACGAAAAACGGGGCTCCATGCGGAGCCCCTTTTTTTTGCCTGCATTTTCTGCAGGGTGTCAGTGCAACAAGGATTCCACACCGCAAACCCGCGCCAGCGCCTGCATGCCCGCCGGCACATGCTGCACCAGCACGCGGCGTCCGCCTTGATCGGCTTCCGACAGCGCCGCCAGCACGCAGGCCAGGCCGGCGCTGTCGCAGCTATCCACGCCGGCAAGATCCAGCGTATGGCGATCGTTGTTCGCGAACGCCTTGCGCATGGCCATCAGCGCGTTTTCCGCGGTTGCGAAATTCAAGGTGCCGGACACGCAGACCATGTCCGGCCGGTCGGAAGCAACCCGAAAATCGCCGGATTTACTTGGCGCCATTGCCCTTGTTGCCTTTGTCGTTCTGTTCCATCTGCTGCAACGCCTTGTCGCCCTGCGTTTCCAGCTTGGTGATCAGCTGGTCGAGGCCTTCCTTCTTGATCTCGGCATCGACCTGGTTGCGGTAGTTGGTGATGTAGGAGATGCCTTCGATGATCACGTCATAGGCCTTCCACTGCCCGTCGGCGGTCTTGTGGAACACGAAGTTCACCGCGATCTGCTTCTTGTCGTCGGTGGTCGCGACGGTCTTGATCACCGTGTACTTGTCGTTGAGCTCGCCCTGGAACGGCAGCACCTTGATCGCGCCCTTGGAATAACTCAGCAGGCCTTCCGCGTAGCGATTGATCAGCGACGAAGAGAAGGCCTTGGCGAAACGCGAACGCTGGTCCGGCGAGGCTTCACGCGCGTGCATGCCGAGCACCAGGATCGAAGCCCAATCGGTGTCGAAATGCGGCAGGAAGATCTGGTTGATCAACGACACCAGCTTGGAATGGTTGTTCTGCAGCTCCGCCTTGTGATCGGCGATCTGCGTATTGAGCTGCTCGATGACATTCTGCAGCACTGCCTGCGGGGTCGATGCATTGGTGGCTTGCGCGCTCGATGCACCTTGCGCAAATGCCGGCCCGGCAACAACGACGCTGCCCAGGGCAATGGCAGTAGCAATAGCCAGATGACGCAACATGAAAGACTCCTCGTAAAGCCGGCTCAATGTTTGCCGGCGGGCGGATTGGACGAACCGTTGCCACCGGCGTTGTTGCCGCCGCTGGACGAACCATTGACCAGGAACTTGCCGATCAGATCTTCCAGCTGCATCGCCGACTGCGTCAGCACGAGCTGGTCACCGTCCTTGAGCGAATTGGGCGAGCCACCGGGCTGGATCGCAACATACTGGCTGCCGATCAAACCACTGGTGAATATGGCGACGGCCGAATCGTCCGGAATCTGGTTGTATTTGTTGTCGATGGCCAACGTGACGGTGGCGTCCAGCTTCACCGGATCGGCCTTCACGTCAGTCACACTGCCGATGGCCACGCCCGACATCTTTACCGGCGCGCCCACTGACAAAGTGCCGACGTTGGTGAAGTGCGCCGTCACCTTGTAGCTGCCGCCGATCGCATCGGCTACGCCACCGGCACCGAAGAATTTGCCGAGCATTTCTTCCAGCGGCTGGGTCGAACGGGTGAAGACCAGATGGCCGCCATCGGCAAGATAGTTCTTGGCCGTGCCGAACTGCAGGCCCACATACTGGTCGCCGAGCAGGCCGCTGGTGTAGATCACCGCGGTCGAGTCGGTGGGGATCTGACCGAATTTCTTGTCGATGGAAAGCTTGACGTCGGCCACGTCCTTGCCCGGCTCCAGGTTGATCGACTGCACCTGGCCCACGCGCACGCCCGCCACTTTCACCGGCGCGCGTTCCTTGAGCTGCCCGACGTTCGCGAACTGCGCATCGACCGTGTAGCTGGCGCCCTGATGACTGTTGACGACCGAGGTCGTCTGCGTAGCGAGATAGGCCAGTGCGGCGAAACCGAACACGATGAACAGGCCGGTGCCGACGGCATAGGATTTTCTCTGGCTCACGACGAAGTCCTCAGAAAGAAGCGATGATTCATGGGGGTCACATCAAGAAGGCAGTGAGCACGAAGTCGAGCGCGAGGATCGCGATCGAGGAAGCCACCACCGTACGCGTGGTGGCATACGCCACGCCTTCGCTGGTGGGGGCGGTGGTATAGCCCTGGAATACCGCGATCAGCGAAACCACGCCGCCGAACGCCAGGCTTTTCCAGATCACGCCGTTGACCACGTCGTCCCACACTTTCACCGTGGAAGTCATGTTCGACCAGAACGTGCCGTTGTCGACCCCCAGCCAGTCCACCGCCACCAGGTGACCGCCGAAAATGCTCAGCCCGCAGAACACGCAGCACAGCAGCGGCATGGCGATCAGGCCGGAAAGAAACCGCGGCACGGCGACATAGGCGATCGGATCGACCGCCATCATTTCCATCGCCGCGATCTGGTCGGTCGCGCGCATCAGGCCGATTTCCGCGGTGATCGAGGTGCCTGCGCGGCCGGCGAACAACAGTGCGGTCACCACCGGCCCGAGCTCGCGATACACCGACAGCGCCACCACCGAACCCGTCGCCGAGGTACCGCCGAAAATGGACAGCACGTGATAGAGCTGCAAGCTCAGCACCATGCCAACGAACAGTCCGCAGGTCATGATGATGGTGAGGCTCATCGCGCCGACGAACCACAACTGCCGCACCGTTTCGCGCGTGTGGCGCAGGCTGCGTGGGATCGCGGCCAGAATGCGCAGCAAGAACAAGCCGCAGCGCCCGATCTGGGCCAGCGAACCAATGACGACATTTTCGCCGCGCCGCATCTGCGCACTCATACCGCACCTTGCCTGAAACCGAGGGCCTCGGCGTAATCGCCGGCCGGATACTGGAATGGCACCGGGCCGTCCGCCTCGCCGCCGAAGAACTGGCGCGTCCACGGCGAGCCGTCGTGCTCGATCGACTTGGGATCGCCCTGCCCCACCACCTTGCCGTTGGCGATCAGATAGACGTGGTCGGCCACCTGCTTGATCGCTTCCAGCTCGTGTGCCACCAGCACGCTGGTGATGCCCAACGTCTCGTTGAGCGTACGGATCAGCTTCAGCACCTGGTTGAGCGCGATCGGGTCCAGGCCCACGAACGGCTCGTCATAAAGAATCAGCATGGGGTCGAACACGATCGCCCGCGCCAGCGCCACGCGGCGCGCCATGCCGCCGGACAGCTCCGCAGGCGTGAGCGACGCCGCGCCGCGCAGGCCGACCGCCTGCAGTTTGGTGAGCACGATGTTGCGGATCAGCACTTCCGGCAGCCGCGTATGCTGGCGCAGCGGAAACGCCACGTTTTCGAACACGTCGAAGTCGGTGAGCAACGCGGAGTTCTGGAACAGGTAGCCGATGCGCTCGCGCAAATCGAACAAGGCTTGTCGTGAAAGCTTACCCACGTTCAATCCGTCCACCCAGACCTCGCCGGAATTGGCGCGCATCTGGCCGGTGATGTGCTTGAGCAAGGTGGTCTTGCCGGTGCCGCTGGGGCCCATGATGGCCGTCACCTTGCCGCGCGGGATATCCAGGTCCAGCTTGTCGAACACGACCTTGCCGTTGAGCACCGTGGTCAGGCCACGAATGCGCACCAGGGCGCGATCCTCAGGTTGGGCTTGGACAGTATCGGTCATGGCAAGGGGGCCGGAGGAAAGTGCAAAAGTTAACTGAACTGGGCGCCTAATGCTATGCGACCCGGTACAGTAATGTCCGAATTCGTGTTCAGGTTGTGCCGAGGAGTTCCCGGATCAAGGCCTCGTGCCGCTGGCATTGCAAAGCACTGCGCTGGCGCACCGCCCGCACGATCGCCTGCAGGCTCTGGAGCGCATCCTCGAAGCGATCGTTGACGATGATGTAGTCGAACTCATGGGCGTGGGCGATCTCCCCACGCGAATTGCCCAAGCGGCGCTCGATCACGTCCTCGCTGTCCGAGCCACGCCCGCGCAGGCGGCGTTCCAGTTCCGCCCGCGACGGCGGCAGAATGAACACGCTCACGCAGTCGGGCTTGGCCTTGCGGATCTGCGCGGCACCCTGCCAGTCGATCTCCAGCAGCACGTCGCGCCCCTGTTGCAGCAGATTCTGCACGGTCGTGCGCGAAGTTCCGTAAAAATTGCCGTGCACTTCGGCGTGCTCGAGAAAAATGCCCTCGGCCACCTCGCGCTCGAACTCGGCGCGCTCCACGAAGTAGTAATGGCGACCATACTGCTCGCCCCGGCGCGGCGGGCGCGTGGTGTGGGAAATCGACAGCGAGATGTCAGGCTCGCGTTCGAGCAGTGCGTTCACCAGCGTGGATTTGCCGGCGCCGGAGGGCGCGGCGACGATGAAAAGCGTGCCTTCGGTGACGTCGGTGCGGGGCGTATGCGCACTCATTCGATGTTCTGCACCTGTTCGCGCATCTGCTCGATCAGCACTTTCAATTCCACCGCCGCATTGGTCGTGCGCGCGTCTACTGATTTGGAGCCGAGCGTGTTGGCCTCGCGATTGAATTCCTGCATCAGGAAATCCAGGCGGCGCCCCACCGGTTCCTTCAAGCCGAGCACGCGGCGCGTTTCGACGATGTGCGTGCTCAGGCGATCCAGCTCTTCGTCCACATCGGAGCGCGTGACTTGCAGCACCAGTTCCTGTTCCAGCCGGCCGGGGTCGACCGGTTGTTTCAGATCAGCCAGGCGCGATTCCAGCCGGGCGCGCAGCGCGGTGCGGATTTCCGGCATCCAGCCACGCACGTCGGTCACGATGCGTTCGATCGCATCCAGCCGCTCGCGCAGGATCTCGCCCAGCTTGGCGCCTTCGCGCTCGCGCGTGGCGGTCAGTGCATCGAGCGCGCGATCGAGCACGTCGATCAGCGCGGCCTGCTGCGCTTCCTGATCGATTTGTGCATGCTGCAGTACTCCGGGGAAACGCAGCAGCTCGGTGAGTTCGATGCGCATGCGCGGGAAACGCGCTTCCAGATCCAGCGCCAGTTCGGACAGGCGGCCCACCATCGCATTGTCGACCTGCAGGGATTCGCCGCGCGATTCGCCGCGGCGCACCGTCACATCCACCTTGCCGCGCGAAAGCCGGCCGGCGATGCGCTCGCGCAAGGCCGATTCGAACACGCGCAGCTCTTCCGGCAGGCGCGGGCTGAGCTCCAGATAGCGGTGATTGACCGTGCGCAGCTCGCAGGTAAGCGCCCCCACGGACGTGGTCGCTTCGGCAGAGGCATAGGCGGTCATGCTGCGAATCATGGAGATGCGGGTTCCGGCAGGGAAAGGGGCAACAAAGGGGGCAATGGTAAACTGTCTCGTCCCGACTGTCCCAACGAATCCTATGCCAGTGTCCCGCCCGAGCGGTCGCGCCAGCGACCAGTTGCGCACCGTTACCATCGAGCGCCGCTACACCCGCCACGCCGAGGGTTCGGTGCTGATCGCCTTTGGCGATACGCGCGTGCTTTGCACCGCCAGCATCGAAGACCGCCTGCCGCCCTGGCTGCGCGGCAAGGGCGAAGGCTGGGTCACCGCCGAATACGGCATGCTGCCTCGCGCCACTTCCACCCGCACGCAGCGTGAAGCCACGCGCGGCAGTCAGGGTGGCCGCACCATGGAAATCCAGCGCCTGATCGGCCGCAGCCTGCGCGCCTGCGTCGATCGCCAAGCGCTGGGCGAACGCGTGATCACGCTCGATTGCGACGTGATCCAGGCCGATGGCGGCACGCGCACCGCTGCCATCACCGGCGCCTATGTGGCGCTGGCCGATGCGGTGAACCTCTTGATGAAACGCGAAAACCTGCGCCGCAATCCGATCATCGGCGCGGTGGCGGCGGTATCGGTGGGCGTCTACCAGGGCATGCCGGTGCTCGACCTCGACTACGACGAAGACGCCCACTGCGATACCGACATGAACGTGGTGATGAACGACGGCGGCGGCATCATCGAAGTACAGGGTACGGCCGAAGGTCACGCGTTCCGCCGCAGCGAAATGGACGCCATGCTCGATCTGGCCGGCAAAGGCATCGCCGAGTTGATCGGCCTGCAGCGCGCCGCGCTGGATCTTGGTTGAGCGTGCGCATGCAACGCATCGTCCTGGCCAGCAGCAACCGCGGCAAGCTTGCCGAGTTCAACAAGCTGCTCGCCGATAGCCCGTTCGAAGTGATTGCGCAGGCCGAACTCGGTGTAGAAGATGCCGAGGAAACTGGCCTTACCTTCGTCGAAAATGCGCTACTCAAGGCGCGTCATGCTTCGCAGGTGACCGGACTGCCGGCACTCGCTGACGATTCGGGCTTGTGCGTGCCGCACCTGCACGGCGCACCTGGCCTGTACTCGGCCCGCTACAGCGGCGGCCATGGCAATGCTGACGCCAACAATGCGCGCCTGCTGCGCGAACTTGAGGGCGTGCCGGAGGAACGACGTGGCGCCTTTTTCATCTGCGTGCTGGCCTTGTTGTGGCATGCGGAAGATCCGGCACCCTTGATCGCCGAAGGGCGCTGGCATGGCCGCGTACTCGACGCGCCGCGTGGCGAACGCGGTTTCGGCTATGACCCGTTGTTCCTGCCGCACGGCCAATCGCAAAGCGCGGCCGAACTCGACCATGAGGTAAAGAACCGCCTCAGCCATCGCGGCCAGGCCATGGCCGAGCTGCACGCGCGCATCGCCGAGCTGCACGCCTGAGATGCAGCTGATCGCACCACCGCTCGCGCTGTACGTCCACATGCCGTGGTGCGTAAAGAAATGCCCGTACTGCGACTTCAACTCGCACGGCGTGCGCGGCGAACCGCCGTATGCCGGCTATGTGGATGCGCTGCTGGCCGACCTGGATGCCGACCGCAACGATTTCGGCGAAGCGTTGCACGACCGACCGATCATCAGCGTGTTTTTCGGCGGTGGCACGCCCAGCCTGTTCTCGCCGGATCTGATCGCTCGCTTTCTCGCTGGCGCCCGCGCCCGCCTGCCTTTTGCCGAAGATTGCGAAATCACGCTGGAAACCAATCCCGGCACGGTCGAGCATGGCCGTTTCGATGGCTATCTGGCCGCTGGCGTCAATCGCATTTCCTTCGGCATCCAGAGCTTCGATGACAGCAAGCTCAAGCGCCTCGGCCGTATTCATTCTTCTGCGGAAGCGGAGGCGGCGGTGAAATCCGCGCAGGATGCGGGCCTGCAAAACATCAATCTGGACCTGATGTACGCGCTGCCGGAACAAAACGTGTCCGGCGCCTTGCACGACGTGGATCGCGCGGTGGCGCTGCAGCCCACGCACATCTCGCATTACCAACTTACGCTGGAACCCAACACCGTCTTCGCCGCGCATCCGCCGCCGCTGCCGGATGACGACACTGCCTGGGCCATGCAGGAAGCCTGCGAAGCGCAGCTCGCCGAAAGCGGTTACGCGCAATACGAAATTTCCGCCTACGCCCAAGCCGGCCGGCGCTGCGCGCACAACCTCAATTACTGGCGCTTCGGCGACTACCTCGGCATCGGCGCCGGCGCCCACGGCAAGCTCACCGATGCCGCTGCCGGCGAGGTGCTGCGCCGCTGGAAAACCCGCCATCCCAACGCGTTCCTGGAAGCCGCCGGCATGCCGGCCCGCATCGGTGGCCATGCCGCGGTGCCGACCGACGAGCTGCCGTTCGAATACATGCTCAATGCCCTGCGCTTGATCGACGGCGCCCCCCTGGACGATTTCACCGTCCGCACCGGCCTTCCGGCCGAACACATCGCCGCCCGCCTCGCCGCCGGCCGTCAGAGGGGCTGGCTGGAAAACGACCCCCACGTCCTGCGTACCACCCCGCTGGGGCAGCGCTTTCTCAACGATGTCATTGCCAGCTTCCTGGGCCAGGCAAAGTGAGAACCAGATCACAAAACCCATGACGAGGCCCGGGAACCGGCATACACTTGCCGCACGGGGAACTCACGGGGAATTCAGGTCATGGACGTCGAGCCAACGGTGTATCCATCGTCTGCGCCTGGCGGTCGCATTGCCGACCTCAGCAGGATGTCCTTGCGCGCACGCAAGCTGATCGAAACGGCGTGCATCTTGTGCGACCACTGGGCCGAACCCACGCTGCGGTTGTGCCTGGACCGCTTCGACAAGCGCCTGTACGAATACGCCGAACAATCGCGCAACCATCTGGAACAACAACGCTGCTTCGACAGCCGCCATCTGGTAAAGCAAAATCGCAACGCATTCGTCCAATCGTTCTGCGCGAAGTTGCGGGAAAGCTTCGATCGCGTGGGCGAAGAGGACGAAGCCGAGCGAGCCTCGCAGGCATTGAGCTTGCAATCGCTGACCCTGCTCGATCGCACCGAACACGAACTCACCGCCGCCCTCGACAAGCTCGCCGCGCGCGGCGAAGCGCAAAACGGCGCGATCTTGTCCGAACTCTCCTATCGCCTGGCCGTGCTCGTCGCCGCTCCACCTCTTGAAGGCAAGCAGCTGCCGGTCGGGCCGCAGAACCTGGCGCGCATCCTGCGCGCCACCAGCGAGCCGATGAATCTGCCGATCGAGCATCGCCTGCTGTTGCTGCAGGAATTCGAGAACAGTGTCGGCCGCACGCTGGTATCGCTGTACGAAGGCATCAACGCCAAATTGCTGGGCGACGGTATTCTTCCCAGGTTGCGCGCGTTCACCGTGACGCGGCCCGCGCATGGCCCCGCTTACACCGGTTCGCCGAATGCCACGCCCGCGTCGGCATCGGCGGCGCCTGCCGCCGCGCGCAGCGATGAGCCGATTGCGGTGCTCGAAACCCTGCGGGACCTGCTGGCGCGCCAACGCGCGCATCCTTCCGCAGCGGCCTCGCCCGCCGGACGCATGGCTTCTCCGGACGAGTTGCAAACGGCACTCTCGGCCCTGCAGCAACACATGGCGCAAGTCACCGATCGCACCACCCGCGAACTGCGCAGTGCGCAACGCCTGCAGGAAGAATTGCTGTACCAGCTCAACCTGGGCTTGCCGCCCGGCGCCGCACGCACGCAGCTCACGCCCGAGCAAGGCGATACGGTGGAACTGGTGGCAATGCTGTTCGAGCAGCTCGCTCAGCAGTTGCATCATGGTCCGGACGCGCGCGCATTGCTGGGCAACCTGCAATTGCCGATGCTGCGGCTCGCCGTCGCCGATCGCGAATTTTTCGACCAGCGCGAACATCCCGCGCGCCAGTTGCTGGGCAAACTGGCCGAAACCCTCGACACCTGGGTGGACGGTGCAAACGGCGAAACCGATCGACAACTGCTCGCCAAACTCGGTCAACTGGTCGAACGCGCGCAACAGGAACCACCCTCCGCCGGGCTCTACAACAGCCTGCTGGCGGATATCGAACATCACTTGATGCAACTGGTGCGCAAGGCGCAGGCAGCCGAGCGCCGCCACGTGGAAGCCATGCAAGGCCGCGAGCGGCTGGAGCAGGCACGCCGGCGCGCGGACGAGCTGATGGCCGAACGCTTCGCCATCGTGTCGCCGCGCGGACTGTTGCGTACCCTGCTCGAACGCGCATGGACCGACGTGCTTGCGCTGACGCTGCTGCGTCACGACGAACACAGTGAAGCCTTCCTGCATCAGTTGCGCATCACCGATCAGCTGCTCGGCCAATTCCCGGTAAACGACCCGATCGCCTTGCGCCAGGAAGTGGAAGCAGGCTTGCAGCAAATCGGCATGCACGCGGATGAAGCCGATCAGGTCGCGCAACGCCTGATCAGTGTGGACACACCATCGCCTGCCGTTTCCAAGCCGGCCGCCCCCGACGGTGCGCCACCGGTCGCCGAGGCGCCAAAACCCGCATCCGTGCCGCAGCTCGAACCTTCGCCGATCACCGCGCCCGCAACGCCTGCGCCGCGTATGACCGATCCGCCCAGCGCCACGGATCTGGCGATCCGCCTCAAACAGCGCCAGCGCCTGGGCGAACATCGCGCCGAGGAAACAGCGCCGCCATCGGCGCAGGCCGCCGTGGTGCCGCCGCTCGGCCTGCGCGAAGCGCGCATCCACAATCATCTGCGGCAGTTGCCGTTCGGCACTTGGTTCGAATTCACCGATCCGGCCACCGGCAAGACCGCGCAGCAAAAACTGGCCTGGTTCTCCCCCATATCGGGAAACAGCTTGTTCGTGAATCGCCGCGGCCAGCGCAACGACGTAATGAACCTGCAGGAGCTGGCGCGCGCCATCGCGGATGGCCGCGTGCGCGAATTGCCTGCGCATGACGAGAACCTGATCGATCGCGCCTGGCACGCGCTGACCAACAACTTGCTGCGCCCCGCGCCGCTGCTGCCGGAGGCACGCCCATGAACGAACAGCGCCGCGCACCGCGCAAACGTCCCAACTATGTCGTGACCGTCACCGATACGATCTCCGGCCAATCGCTAGGTCAGCTGGGCAACCTCTCCAGCAACGGCATGCTGCTGATCAGTCCGCATCGGCCGCGCAGCGAAGCGGTGTATCAGGTGAGCGTGCCGCTGCCCGCGCTGGATGGCAGCATGCCGACCATCGAAGTCGGCATCCAGGAACAATGGCACGAGCCAGCAGCCACGCCCGGGCAAATCTGGTCGGGCTTTCGCATCATCGCCATCGGCAGCAACGATGCCGCGCAACTGGAGCGATGGTTGCAGCAAGGGTGATCACACCCGAGCCTGTGCGGATTTCCGCGTGCACGCCGACGAATTTCTTCCACCTGCACCGCTCACGCCGATGCCGCTGCGCGCAGCGTTAAGGCAACACTGAATAAGTATCGCCGGCGTCATGATGCCTGGAAGGCTCGCAGGGTGTGTAGCGCGGCGCCGGGAAGACTGGCCGTCTTGCCAAGCCGCGCGGCGCAGCCTGCGGGCCTTCCAGGCATCACCCCATCATTTACATTCAATACGTGGGGCCAGCCCTGTCTGTCCGCATGCCGCAGGTACCCGTCTCGACAGACGGCCAGTCTGCCTTCGCCGACGGCCCTGTGGCCTGCGAACAGACAGGGCTGGTGACGACGGCGATACTTATTCAGTGTTGCCTTAAACTGGCCGGATCGACACCACGCCCGGACCGCAGCATGAGCCACGATCTTGCCCCCTTGTATGCCCAACACGTCGCCACCTTGCGCCAGCGCGCAGACCAGGCGCTGGCGCTGGGCGGTTTCGATCATTTGCTGATTGCCGCCAGCACGCCGCTGCGCATCTTCCTCGACGACCAGGATTATCCCTTCGTCGCCAATCCGCATTTCCGCCACTGGCTGCCGCTTACCGATGCGCCAGGCAGCTGGGTCGTGTACACGCCTGGCGACAAGCCCAAGCTGATCTTTGTGCAACCGCGCGACTACTGGCACGTGGTGCCCGCTGCACCGAGCGGTTACTGGGTGGGTCAGTTCGACATCACCATCGTACGCACTTATGCCGAAGCAGTGGCACTGCTGCCCAAGGGCCGCCGCGCGGTGATCGCGCCGGAATGCCCCAGCATCGAAGGCGTGGAAGCGAACAATCCCGAAGCCGTCGTCAACTACCTGCATTGGCACCGCAGCTACAAGACACCCTACGAACTTACGTTGATGCGCGAAGCCAGCCGCATCGGCACGCGCGCCCATCGCGCTGCCGAAAAAGCGTTCCGCGCCGGCGAGAGCGAATTCGGTATTCAACTGGCTTACCTCGCCGCCGCCCGCCAGACCGAAAAGGAACTGCCTTACTCCAACATCGTGTGCCTCAATGAGCATGCTGCTGTGCTGCATTACACGCACTTCGATCGCATACCGCCGAAACAGCGCCGCACGTTCCTGATCGACGCCGGCGCAAACGCGTCCGGTTACGCCAGCGACATCACGCGTACCTACGCTGCGGACGGTCACCAGGAGTTCCAGGCATTGATCGATAGCATGGAGCGCGCACAACAGGGCTTCGGTGCGAAGGTCAAAGCCGGGCAGAGTTATCCGGAGCTGCACATCCATGCCCATCACGTACTGGCCGAGGTGTTGCGCGAGCATGGCCTGATTCGCCTGAGCGCCGAAAGCGCGGTGCAATCGGGCGTGACTTCCGCGTTCTTCCCGCACGGCCTGGGCCATCCGATCGGCTTGCAGGTGCACGATGTCGCCGGCTTCCAGGCCAATGAGAGCGGCGGCTTTATTGCACGTCCGGAAGGGCATCCGTATCTGCGCATGACGCGTGCACTGGAACCGGGCATGGTGGTCACCATCGAGCCGGGCCTGTATTTCATCGACATGCTGCTGGAGGAACTGCGCGCCAAGCCGGTCGCCAACGACATCGACTGGAACAAGGTGGACGCGTTCCGTCCCTACGGCGGCATCCGCATCGAGGACGATGTGGTGTGTACCGATGGCGAACCGGAGAACCTCACGCGCGATGCATTTGCGGCGCACGCGTAAGCTCGCCAACCGCCATGCCCCCGCAGCGGCATGGCGGTGATCCTTACGCGGCGATACCCCAAAGCTTCCTCGCCTCTTCCGCGATCACCTCCGGCCGTTCCTCCGGATAAAACAACTTCGCATTCGCCAAGCGCCGCACGCCCAGCGAATGTCCCAGCGTCTTGTCCAGGTATTCCGCTCCGGCGAGCGAGAAGATCGTATCGTCCACGCCCCACACGATGCGCGTAGGCACTTTGCACTGGCGCAGCGCCGGGCCGATATCCTGCAGCGGATTGTGTTCCAGCGCGATCGCATAGGCATGCACCAACGCCTTGCGGCGAGGCGAACTCAGCAGCGGCCGGAAGTAGCAATCGATCGCCTCGTCCGTAGGATCGGCCGGATTGGCGAAGCACATGCCGCCGATACCTTGCGGCGAACGCGCCAGCGTCTTGTCGGCCAGCCATGGCGCCAACCATTGATCCACGAACTTCCCTTTATGCGACAGCGCGATCACCGGCTGCATTGCCGCCGGCGGGCTTTCGTGTTCCGTATCGCAATTAGTGAGCAGCAAGGTGCGGACGCGTTCCGGATGACGCGTTACAAAAAGTTGCGCGACCGCACCGCCGCTGTCGTTTCCGACCAGATCCACGCTGGCGATTCCGAGTGCATCCAGCAACGCAATCAGCATGGTCACTTGCGCATCGGGCGCAACGCTCTGCCCTTGTGCCACTTCGGTGTAACCCAATCCCATGAAGTCCGGCGCGATGCAACGGCGATATGGCGACAGGCGATCGAGCGCGCCGCGCCACTGGAAGCCGTTCAATGGAAAACCGTGCAGGAACAGCGCCGCTTCTCCGCTACCGCGTTCGACATAGGCAATGCGGCCGAACGAAGTCTGCACAAAGCGGCGGCTGGCGTGGAAACGCTTTTCGTCCAGGACTTCTTTTGCGTGGCCTTTTGCCAGAAGGCCAGGCGCGCGTCCGATCAAAACGCTCGATACGACCAGGCCGGCCGTGAGCTGCAGGAAAGCTCTGCGTTGCATGTCGATTCCCGATGCGATGAATGACGCCCATCATTCACGCAGTGCTTCATGCAAGCAATGATGTGCGAGGTCATCGCCGCATGATGTGGCAGGTCATGGCTTTTGGTCATTCAACCAGCGCGCCTGGCCGATCGCCGGATCCGTCACGCTCGCCTCGCCCGTTTCTACATGTCCGGCCAAGCGTTGCACGAAACCGGCCTCGGCATCCGCGTGCACGATCAGGTCGTACCAGCCGTAGCTGTCGCCCAGATGCCACTGCTTTTCCGCATGCTCGCCGGGCTTCAGCAGATAGCTGATGGATTCGCCGTTGTAGAGGTTCTCGACCGAGACATTGCAAAAGTCGTGGCCCTCGTTCGCCAGCAGCAGCACGATGCGGGCGTGTTCGCGTTCGTAACGGCTGGCGATCTGCAGCATCGTCTTGCGCGCGCTGGCATCGCCCTTGAAGCTGCGAGCAAAACCGTTCGGCGCATGGACGTGCCATTCGTAGACGCCCTGGATCGGCCAGCTGGCCGACAGCGACTTTTCCGCCTCGACCGTATAGAACCACGGGCCGCTGCCGTTGCTGGCCGAACGCACGTGAAAACACGCACCAGCGCGGCCTTCATTGCGGAAATCGATGCGCAGCTTTCCCTCTTCCCAGCGGCCAAGCGCCTGCAGGTCATACGGCAGCGCGCGCGCAGGTTTCACACCCGGTTCCTGCAACGGCAGCGCCTGGTTCGTTGGCGGCGTGGGCGAATAATCGGGATGGCGCAAATCATCCGGCGGCAGATACGCATGCGTGCTCGGCAGCGATATTTGTGCGCCGTTGGGCTTGGCGAAATCGAAGGCCGTGGTGAGGTCGCCACACACCGCGCGACGCCATGCGGTGATGTTCGGCTCCGGTAATCCGTAACGCCGTTCGATGAATTGAATGATCGAGGTGTGGTCGAACACCTGCGAACACACCCAACCGCCCTTGCTCCACGGCGACACCACGATCATCGGCACGCGCGGCCCCAAGCCATACGGCCCGGCCGGGTAATAGACGTTGCCCGGAAAAATTTCATTGGCAATGGAAACGGTGGACTGGCCCTGCGCATCCGACGGCGGCACGCAGGGCGGCACGGCGTGATCGAAAAAGCCGTCGTTTTCATCATAGGTGATGAACAGTACCGTCTTGCTGAAGACCTCCGGATTGCTGGTGAGCGCATCCAGCACCTGCGAGATGTACCAGGCACCGTAGTTCGCCGGCCAATTCGGATGTTCGGTATAGGCTTCGGGCGCAACGATCCACGACACCTGCGGCAGTTTGTTGGCCGCCACGTCGCTGCGCAGCTGATCGAACAGACCTCCGCCGGCAGAAATCGCCGTGCCGGTACGCGCGCCCTGGTACAGCGGGCTGTTGGGCTGCGCGTTGCGGTACTGGTTGAAGTACAGCAAGGAGTTGTCGCCGTAGTTGCCGATGTAGGCATCGTCGGTCCAGCCCCAGGCGCCGTTCGCATCCAGGCCGTTACCGGCGTCCTGGTAGATCTTCCAGGAAACGCCGGCGTTCTGCAGCACTTCCGGATAGGTGGACCAGCCGTAGCCGGCTTCCGCATTGTCGATCACCGGACCGCCGCCGGCGCCATCATTGCCGACCCAACCGGACCACATGTAGTAGCGGTTCGGATCGGTCGGGCCCATCACCGAGCAGTGATACGCATCGCACACGGTGAACGCGTCGGCAAGCGCATAGTGATAGGGAATATCCTCGCGCGTCAGGTAGGCCATGGTGGTGGTGCCTTTGCTTGGCACCCATTGATCGTATTGGCCCGCGTTCCATGCGGCATGCGTGCTGGTCCAGTCGTGCGCAAGATCTTCCAGGAACTGCAACCCGAGATCCGGCGCCGTGGGACGAAACGGCAGCACGTAGCCCGAACCGTTCGGCTGGTACCACACCGGCTTGCCGGAAGTGAGGTTGACCGGCCGCGGATCGCCGAAGCCGCGCACGCCTTTCAACGCCCCGAAGTAGTGATCGAAGGAGCGGTTTTCCTGCATCAGGATGACGATGTGCTCGACGTCCTCGATGGTGCCTGTGCGCCGATGCGCGGGAATTTCCAATGCGCGCGTGATGCTGGCGGGGAGCACCGAGGCAAGCGTGGTGCTGCCCAGCAGTTGCAGGAAGCGGCGGCGGCTCATCGAGGTCATGCTGCGTTCCCTTTTGTTTTTGCGTAGATGACGCCGCGCGATGCTGCGGGGCGAACGTTGCAAGCGTGCGACATCTATGGGTCTGGTTGGCGAAGACGTGGAGGAAGCCGCAATATTCGACATCGCCTTATCGTCATTCCGGCGAAAGCCGGAATCCAGTCAAATAAGCCGTGCGAAGCACACAAAAACCTACGTGGCGTGCTTCGCACGACATGTTCAAACTGGATTCCGGCGTTCGCCAGAATGACGAGCGAGACCAGGCATCACCGCGCAGCCAGCAACGCCTCGAGTTCTTCCGGCAACTTCGGTACCTCTGCCGTCAACACCTCGTTCCCATCGCGCGTCACCGCCACGTCGTCTTCGATGCGGATGCCGATGCCGCGCCACGCTTCGGGCACCGACAAGTCGTCCGGCGCAATGTAGATGCCGGGCTCCACCGTCAACACCATGCCTGGTTCCAGCATGCGCGGTTCACCATCGACGCGGTAATCGCCCACGTCATGCACATCCAGACCCAGCCAATGACTGGTCTTGGCCGGAAAGAAACGCTTGTAGCTGGCATGTGCGATGGCGTCGGCCGGATCGGTCTTGAGCAAACCGAGCGCGCACAGGCCTTCGGTGATCACGTGCACCGCCACATCGTGCGCGGTGCTGTAGGAGCGGCCCGGCTGCACTTCATCGATGGCGGCTTGCTGCGCGGTCAGCACGATCTCGTACAGCGCGCGCTGTTCGCGGCTGAAGCGCCCGTCGACCGGAAAACTGCGACTGATGTCGGAGGCGTAGCATTCCACTTCGGCACCGGCATCGATCAGCAGCAGATCGCCCTGTTTCAATGGTGCACGATTGGCCTGGTAGTGCATGGTGCACGCATTCACGCCGCCGGCGACGATCGGCGGAAACGCCGGCACCGCGCCATGGCTGCGCATGACGCGCAAGAGCTCCGCTTCCACTTCGTATTCGTGCCGGCCGGCGCGCGCCATCGCCATCGCCGCCACGTGCGCTTCGGCGGCGACGGCGGCCGAGGCGCGCATCACCTTCATTTCCGCGCGCGATTTGTACAGGCGCAGATCGTGCAGCAGATGGCCGAGCGCGACGAATTCCTTCGGCACCACGCCGCCGCCGCGCAATTGCCGCAAGCGGCGCATCCAGCCCAGCAATTGCGCATCGAACTGCGGCTCCCGCCCGAAATGGCAGTAGACGCGCCCGCGCCCTTCGATCATGCCCGGCAGGATGTCGTCGATGTCCTCGATGGGGAACGCATCGTCCATGCCATAGCCGGACACAGCCCGCTCGGTACCGGTGAACTCGCCATGCCAGCGCTCGCGTTCCGGATCGCGCTCGCGGCAGAACAGCACCATTTCGCCGTGCTGGCGGCCCGGCAGCAGTGCGAGCACGGCATCGGGCTCGGGAAAACCGCTGAGGTAATGGAAATCCGAATCCTGGCGATACGGCCACGCGGCGTCGGCGTTGCGCATGCGCTCGGGCGCGGCGGCGATCAGCACCACCGCGTCTTCCCCGGCCATCTTCATCAACTGGCGGCGCCGCCGCGCAAATTCTTCAGGCGCAATATTCAATGCAAGGTGCCGCTGGACGACTGGTTGGGCAGGTGGCATTCGGTGAACACCAGCATGGCGCCCATGCGTACGAATTCGTGCACTTCAATCAAGGCGTCTTCGTCTTCATCCTCGCTACCGAAATCGAGCGTTGAGGAGGCAATCGCGCCAAGGTCACCCAGAATTTCCTTGCCTTCGTCGGAAAGCCGCTGGTGCGCGTCCGGCCCGCCCAGGCCGAAGCCGCCAAGAAAGCCGCGGCACCAGTCCACCAGGGCGTCGGCGCGTTCCGGCAAGGGGCGATCGTCCGCCGGCAGCAGCGGCTCGAAACCAAGTTCCGGGTCGCCCAGCTCCTGCTCGCTCTGGCTAGCCAGTTGATCCAGCACGTTCTGGTCCTTCGCCGATACGCTGTCGCTGCCGGCTTCGAGATGCAGCGCGTTCAGCACCGACTGCTTGCCCGGCCTGCCGCTGGCAGCCAGGAAGCCGCACAAAGAACCATGTAACTCACTGGCGGGAATGGACAATCGCAGGTGCACGACGACGTCGTCCAATTCGTCAAAACCGATGGGCTCGGGGGCGGTCATCGCGGTCTCCGTTAAACCTTTCCGGGGCAAGTTTAATGCAGCGGTGTACATGGGCGATCGGCTGGCAGATTTCGTCCGAGGTCCTGATATAGTTTGGCGCATGAAGACACCCGACGCCGCCCAGCACGAACTAGCCGCCTTGAATCAGCAGCTTGATCGCTTGCTCGATTACGTGCACCGGTTGAGCGAAGAAAATCGCAGTCTGCGTCACAGCCAGGAACAACTGGCGAGCGAACGCGCAAACTTGCTGGCGCGCAATGAACAGGCACGGAGCCGGGTTGAAGCCATGATCCAACGACTCAAGGCGCTCGAGAACAATGGCTGACGTCATCAGCACGCCCATCAACGAGCCGGTTTCGCTGCGGCTGATCGATCGCGAATTCCTCATCGCCTGCCCACCGGAAGAACGCGACGGCCTGCTGGAGGCGGCGAGCTTTCTCGATCGCAAGATGCGCGAGCTGCGCACGCATGCCAAGACGCCGGGCTTCGACCGTCTGGCGGTGCTGGCGGCGATCAGCATCACGCACGAATACCTGCAATTGCAAAAGCGTGCCAACACGCCAAATCACAGCGCGGCTGAACCTGATGTTGTGGAAGGCTTGGCGGCATTGCGTCGCAAGCTTGAAGCTGCACTGGATGCGCAACTAAAATAGTCCTCGGCGTTTTCTGCGGTGTGCGCCAGCACACTCTTACATATTGCCTTGTTCCTATATACGACCCGGGACGGTTACTTAAGGCTGTTGCGCATGTCCGCCATGTGCGGAAAGCCTCGAGGCCTTAATCTCCCTCCCACCTGATCCCATTGGATCAAGGTCGTTTGGTGAGCAGCGGCATCGCGGTTAACGCCACCCATTCCCAGCCCGTAGGCCGCCCAGCGCGGCCTAGGGGCAACGGGGCGCTGGAAAAGTCGCCCATCCTGAGGAGACGCGCGACGTGAATACCGCCGCACGACGTCGTGAACTACGCCAGCGCCTGGCCGATCGCCGCCGCGCCCTCACCCCTCCCCAGCGCATCGCCGCCGCCCAGGGCCTGCGGCGCAGCCTGGAGTTGCTGCCCGAATATCACACGGACCAGCGTGTCGCCGGCTACTGGGCCTGCGACGGCGAGCTGCCGCTGAACCTGGTGATTCCGCCGCTGGCCACGCGTGGCCAGCAGTTCCTGCTACCCCTGATCGGCCAGGACAACCTGCTGCGCTTCGCGCCGTGGTCGGCTGGTGACCCGGTGCAACCCAACCGGTTCGGCATTCCCGAACCGGTGACGCCGCGCGAATGGTTCGCCCCGTTCCAGCTCGACCTGGTGTTCGTCCCCCTGCTCGCGTTCGACCGCCAGGGCAACCGCCTGGGCTACGGCGGCGGCTACTACGACCGCAGCTTCGCCTTCCTGAGGGACCATCTGCGCCCGACCGAGCCGCTGCTGGTGGGCATTGCCTACGATTTCCAGGAATTGCCGGAAATCGCTCCCGAGCGCTGGGACGTGCCGCTGGACTTCATCGCCACCGATCGCGAACTTATCGATTGCCGTGCCAATACGCCAGGAGACGTGAGCGCATGAAGTACTGGCTGATGAAATCCGAGCCGGACACCTTTTCCATCGACGACCTCAAGCGCAAGAAACGCGAGGCGTGGGATGGCGTGCGCAATTACCAGGCGCGAAATTTCATGCGCGACGACATGCGCGTGGGCGACGGCGTGTTCTTCTATCACTCCAATTGCGCCGAGCCCGGTATCGCTGGCTTGGCAGAAGTGGCCAGCGATGCCTATCCCGATCCCAGCCAGTTCGATCCCAAGAGCAAGTATTTTGATCCGGGCAGCTCACGCGACAATCCGCGCTGGATGCTGGTGGACGTAAAGTTCGTGAAGAAGCTCGCGCGCGTGATCACGCTGGACGAACTAAAGAACCACCCGAAGATCGCCGGCATGACGCTGCTGCGCAAAGGCAATCGGCTGTCGGTGATGCCGGTGGATACGGCAGAGTGGAAATACATTCTCGGTCTGGAGTGACTCTCGACTGCCCCCTCTCCCCTCCGGGGAGAGGGTTGGGGTGAGGGGTCAATCTAGCGAGAAAGCCAGCCCGCGCAACTTGCATAAAAGCATGTACCACCGTGCAGCGCTGCAAGGTGCACGCAGCCTCCAAATCATCGATCATTTGCGCCTCGGCCTCTTAGGACACCCGCATGAGCAACAATGAAGAAAAGCGCCTAGCCGGCGAAGCCGCGATCAAATATGTCGAAGACGGCGCCATCGTCGGCGTCGGCACTGGCTCCACCGTCGCCTACTTCATCGATGCGCTGGCGCACATCAAGGATCGCATCCAGGGCGCTGTCTCCAGTTCCGAGCAATCCACCGCGCAACTGAAAAAACACGGCATCCCCGTGTTCGACCTCAACGCCACCGGCCCGCTTGCGCTGTACGTCGACGGCGCCGACGAATGCGATCCGCACAAACGCCTGATCAAGGGCGGCGGCGCCGCGCTCACCCGCGAGAAAATCATTGCCGAGGCCGCGCAGAAATTCGTATGCATCATCGATGCCAGCAAGCGCGTCAACCTGCTGGGCAAATTCCCGCTGCCGATCGAAGTCATCCCCATGGCCCGCAGCCTGGTCGGCCGCGAAATCGTCAAGCGCGGCGGCAACCCCGTGTGGCGCGACGGCGTCGTCACCGACAATGGCAACTGGGTGATCGACGTGCATGGCTGGCAGATCGCCGACCCTGTTGCGTTGGAAACCGAGCTCAACCAGATTCCCGGTATCGTCACTGTTGGTTTGTTCGCGCGGCGTCCGGCAGACGTGGTGTTGATCGGCGATAAAGTGATGTAACCGCACCGTTAAGGAACGCAGGCAGTGAAGAAAGATGATGTGACGCGCGATATCGCGCGCAATGTGGAACGCGCCGGCATTTATCAGGTAATGCGCATGCTGCCATGGCCATTGAAGCTGGCGGCTACGGCGGCAGCGCTTGCTTATTTGTATTGGGCGGCGCACTGAGCCAGCACCATAGCGCCACGCCATAAAAAAAGCCCCGCCGAATGTGCGGGGCTTTTTCGTCATGCGTGTATTTCAGCTTACTTGTTATTGGAGAACTTGTACGTCGCTTCGATAAGGAACTCACGACCGTTCACGTCGTAGTTCAACGAGTTGAACGGCGCCCCTTCCGTGCCGGGATAGCTGCGGTCGAGCGGCGGCATCTTGTTGAAGACGTTGTCGATCTCGAAGGTGATCGCCAAATTCTTGATGGGGCTGTAGCTGGCCGTAATGTTGTAGCGAATCCACGGCGGCAAGGTGCCCGTACCCGGAGTGGTGTAGTTATTGGCGATGGTGGCCAGATAATTCGGCGAAGCGCCATCGCGAATACCGTAGACCGTTACACCCCAGGCTTGCGTGGGCGACAGCCAGCCGATCGAGCCATCAACCCTGCTCTTGAACTCCGTACTGTAATAAGGCGAACGCAGCAGGTTGATGAAGGGATCGCCCGGCAGCAATTGCTGTCTGTGCGTGAGGATGTCGCTCCAGGACGTCTTCATGCTGATACTGCCGTAGGCACCGATGTCGTGGACGTAATCGACCTCGGTGAGCAGCGCATTCAAATACTCGCGCGCTACGTTGACCTTCGGAGTAAGGATCTGCGTGATCGGTGGCAGTAGGCCCGGCCCAAGCGCCGTGCCCGAACGAATCACCTTCGCCATGGCCTCCTGGCAGCTGGGTGAAGTGGCATCGAAAACACCCAAACGGCAATTGGCTTCGGTCTGGGCGAGGAAGTCGAAGCTCTGCACCTGGACTTCGTTGCGGATGTTGTAGTGATAGTAATCCGACTTCAGGCTAAAACCTTCGAATGGCGACAAGACGAAGCCCAAGCTGAAAGTCTTGGCGACGATCGGTTGCAGCTTCGCATTTCCCGATTGCTGGCCAAAGAATTGCTCGCTGCTCAGCTGGCCAGGGCAGTTGGCGATATTGCCGACGGTGTATCCCAGCTTGGCGCAGTTGTAATAGTCGGTCACGCTGTTGTAGTAACCACTCGGACCTTGGAACTCATCCGGCAAGGTCGGGGCTTTGAAAGCCGTGCCGTACGAACCGCGCAGCAACAACAGGTCGCCAAACGGGCGAAATTCCAGACCGATGTTGTATGTGGCATGACCTATCGAGCCGCCCGCAACGTTATAGCCGTCGTAACGACCGGACACGTCTGCCGTAAGCATCTTGAACAGCGGCGCATTGAATTCCACGGTGCCGGCATAGCGCGAGCGGTGGCCCGCACCCGCGACATCGGTCACTTGGTACGTTTCTCCACTCAGGGTGCGATCGTCAGGCGAGTAATTCCAACCTTGGTTGCCGCCTTCGATCACTGCTGCAATACCGGCGTCACCGCCAGGCAGGGAAAACAGTGACGCATTGGTCACCTGGGTACGCAGCATGTTGTCCCAGGTCTTGGAGTAGGCCTCGGTGAAGCCAGTAAAACTGCGGAAGTCCGATCTCGAAATGGGCGTAAAGAAGGCCTTATAGTCCGGCTCGTAAGTTGGGAAACCGCCGCCATAGGGATCAAGCCCCTGATTGGGGCCGAGGATCTTGCCGAAATAATTGTTGATCGCAGTGGTCCAACGCTGAAAGCCGCGCGCCTGCAAGTGATCTTCGGAATGATTGAAGGTAACGTCGTAACCCCAGTTCGATTCGCCGAAGTTACCCTTTGCGCCCAAACTCAAATAAACCGAGTTCTCGACGTTGTTGTTCATGATGTGCTGGAAGCCGCCCGCCTCTTCCGGACTGAAGGCGTGCTGGGCCAGCACGTAATCATCCAGCTTGGGGTCGTAAAAAATGGGACTGTTCCAGAACAGGAAGTTGGCACCTGGCGAATACTTTTGCTGGTCGTAGGTGTAAAGCAAAGTTTCGTAGAACTGCACATTGCTGTTCAGATCGTACGTCGCGTGCGTATAGAAGTTTACGGTGTTCTGCTTGTTGGCCTGGGTGGCGTAACCCGGGCTATACAGAGAACCACAGTATTCGCCGCGACCCCGACGGTTATGCAGCTGTTCCGTACCGCCGAACTGGCCGGTGACCGCCGAACATCCAACGCCTGGATTCAAGTCGTTGGGGCTGTAGTAGGCGTTCGCCAGCTTCGTTTCGCTCAGCACAAGGTAGTCACGCGACGCCGTCGCCGGCGAGGTGCCCTGAGTGAAGTACTGACGAGTCAGGCTGCGATCGAAATTCCAGATCGGCTCGATGCTTTCATACTGGATGCCAGCGACGACGTTGAGCTTGCCCCAGGTAAAACCGTCGGCCGCATAGACGCGCCGATCGGCACCACCGCCGCCCGTATGCCAGCCAAAGCGCACATCGACGACCGGCGCATCGAGCGTCTTCTTGAGCACGATGTTGACGACGCCCGCGATCGCGTCCGAACCGTAAATCGACGACTGGCCACCCGGCAGAATGTCGATGTGGTCGATCATCTCTAGCGGAATGCTGGCCAGGTTGTTGAACGCTTCGCTGCCGTTATACAGCGCGGGGAAGTCGCCCATTGGCAGGCCGTCGATGAGGTACTTGGTGTAGCTCGGATCAAGGCCGAAGAAGCTGAGCGTTTTTGCGCTCTGGGTAAAGCCGCCCGAATAGTTGGGCCCCACCACGCTGCCGGTTGCGAAGGTGCCGGCCTGCAACGCATCGGCGACGCTGGTAAAGCCGCGGTCCTTCAGCTGCTTGGCCGTGATGGTGATGATCGGCTTGCTGGTTTCTACCTGCGTCTGCGGAATCAACGAACCGGTGACGCTGACCGTTTCCAGCTTCCTGACTTTCTTGCTCGTGTCGTCCGACGATGTGCCGGATGCGGACTGACTGGTCGACGGCGCATCCTGCGCCACGTTGGTGGAATCACCAGCTTGCACGTTACCTGCATAAGTACTCGCACAACCGAACGCCAAAGCAGCCACGACCGCTACGGCAAGTTTCGACTTCAACATTGAATTCCCCTTGCTTATTTAGGTGTTCCGCGACCACCTTCCCTGGCGAGTCCGCAACCGACACGCCGCAAACGTCCAGCCCCCTCATGCGAAGCAGGCTCACAACAGCGATTGAATTAGTACAAAGCCAGCAAGCGTCCCCTAGCAGGTTTGCACTGCATCATGTTTACAAGAGATGTAAAACTTGTGCAAATGGCTTACGTCATAAAAGTGCGGAAAAGTCCGCGCAAAATGCACTTTTTTATGGTTACAAATAATGAGCCCATTTTTTTTGAAGAAGCAGGTAGGGATTTCTTCGCATCTTCCGTTTTAGCTAGGTTGACCTCTTCAATTACATGGAGAAGTCACGCCCGTAGGCTCGAATCGGCTACCGGCTCACGTGCTTTCGAACGCCACGCAGATTCGATCTCTCTCGCGACCACCTTCCATGGAAGTTCCAATCCCGAATGGGGATGGACAATTGATACGGAGATAGCACTCGATTCAGTCCCGCGAATTTGCCCATACGCTGTTCCGGCTGCGCGCGCTTCAAGTGCAGGAACACGCCAGCCTTCCCATGGGACGGTTTCATGGCCTCCACGCATACGATTGCGGGCCGTTCGCTCCGTGCGTGCGGCCAGGATGTTCCATGGGGCTCACCTCTCCGCGCTGCGCGCTCCGGGGGCCAGCGCCGGCGCGCGGTCCACATTTGTTCCAGACAAATTTGTCACTGCGAAGGCATGGATGCCGTCGCAAACATCGGCCTAGCCGATGGCCTGAAAGGCGAGGCAGGAGACATGCTCAGTCAACGAGGTTCGCTTCTGGGAAGTCTCCCAGCCAGACACACAAAGGCCCGCCATTGGCGGGCCGAGACTAAGATTCCAACAACATATTTATCTATTTGATTTAGTTATATTTTTTGTCTTATAGAAATTTTTTACTACACAAAATGCTACGCAGTTTGCCTAAGGTGCAACCAGATACCGGCGCAAATTGTAGGACCGCAGACTCGAAACTACATTCCTGGTCGCCGACCATTCATACACTTGAATTCCACATTTGGGAGGTTCACACTTCCACCCAAATTGGGAGGAAGAACTTTGCGCCTTCTCGGTAAACATTTTCTGATGAATCTGAGTCAACAGCCCAGCACTCACGCCTGGGCGCGGAGCTGGGTGGCAGAAATCGGCGCCGCAACTTGGAAGCAGGCCGCAGACGTCCGGCGCCAGTTCCCGAGGGCTCTAGAGAACTCCCCAAACCTATTCACCTTTCCAGTCGCCGAGTCGAGCTTAGCCGTGGTTCTTAGCATTGCGTTCCCGCAGGGCATCGCCGTCATTACACATCTAATCCGCTGGGGCGAAAACGCATGACAACCCACCATCACAACCTGCCAGCACCCAAAATCATTCGAACTCAGGAGCAATACGGACAGTACCTGCACGAAATTATGTCGTTGATGGCCCGCGGCTCGGATCTATCAAGCCACGAAGCCGACCGGTTAGAAGTGCTGTCTGTTCTTGTGGAGGCCTACGAAAACAGCCGCTACCCTGTAGAACCACCCGATCCCATCGACGCCATCCTATTTCGGATGGCGGAGAGGGGCCTTAAAAAGGCCGACCTAATTAAGTACTTCGGCACAAGCAGCCGCGTCTCTGAAGTGCTCAATAGAAAAAGGCCGCTGACAGTGCCGATGATGCGTGAACTGGCAGTTGGTCTTGGTCTTTCTGCTGAAACGCTGCTCGGCATCGGTGCGGCGAGCAAGCCCAAGAAAGACGACTTGGATTGGTCGTTATTTCCAGCCAAGGAGATGAATCGGCGCGGCTGGCTAACAAAGTTCATGAATAAGTCGACAGTCTCCACCGAGGATGCCGTGCGGCATTTCATACAGGACGCCGGCCTACAATTCGGAGCAGCAGCATTTCGCCGCACTATATCGGGCGAGGCGCAATCACCATCGACACGCTATTCACTTTATGCATGGCTGGCCCGGGTGGTTCAGAAGGCCCGCACCCTGAGAAAGAAAGTCGCGCACTACAACCACGACATTTTTTCCACTTCGTTTCTGCGTGAACTGGCTCAGCTGAGTTGGTCAGAGCGAGGGCCTCTTTTAGCAGTGGAGTTTCTAAATAAGCACGGCATTGTGGTGGTCATTGAAGAACACCTAAAAGGAACGCAGTTAGACGGAGCTGCGCTGCGCGATAGCGATGGCACTCCGATTGTGGGGCTAACGCTTCGTCATGACCGTATTGATAATTTCTGGTTCACCCTGCTGCATGAAGTGGTCCACCTATGGAAGCACGTGGACGAGCATGAAGCTTTTTTGGATGACCTCGATGCGTCTTCGGAAGACCGGCGCGAAGCAGAGGCCAATCGTATTGCACGTGAAGCATTCATTCCCAGATTAATTTGGAAAAGGAGCCCGGCGTATCAGTCGCCAAGCCGGGAAACCGTGTTGCAACTATCCCATGAATTACGCATTCATCCTGCAATTATCGCTGGCAGGCTTCGCAGGGAGACGGGCAACTACACGATGTTGGGCGACCTTGTTGGTCAGCATGAAGTCCGAGCGTTGTTCTCCCCGTCCCTTGCCGTTGCAGAGGTTTGAATATGCGCATCTCCTATACCCCATTTTTTCACGCCAAGGACGGCGAGTTCACTGCATTACAGCATTCGAAAGCGGAGCAGCGGGCCGTCACCTTGCCCCTCTTCGAAATTGGTCGCTTCACCGAAAGCCGACGTAAGCTGGTGCGCTTCAAAAATGACGAAACGCCTATGTGCGCGTACCTTAACTGGGTGGCTGACTCCATCTGTGATGCCTTTCCATCCGGGCCGGTAATGGTCGATACCTTTTCGTGGCTTCCTGCCGAACTGACAGAAACTGGCGAAGTCCCGGTTAGCTTCGCCATACATGCACTTGTGGAACGCGAGCGCGAGGTAGTACCAGTCGTCGGCCTAGACCGCTGGGAAGACGAAACATATCGGCTGGCCCTCAAGGGGCTCAATGCAGACGACTTCGAAACCTGGGCTGTTCGCCTCGATACGGCGGACATCGAAGATGCTGCTGACCCTGAGCATTTCCTTGAGCGGATGGACGAAGTGCTTCAGGAACTCGGTTTGACAGCCAGCCAAACTGGCGTCCTGCTGGACTTCGGAGACGTGACGGGGAAGACCGATGATCAAATCGAAGCCGAAGCGCGACGTGTCCTAGATCTTCTTGGACCGAATGGTTATCGGTTCTATTCGCTCATTGGTTGCTCCATGCCGCCGACTATCAATCTGGCGGTGAAACAACCTAACTCGCAAGGCGATGTTATCCGGAAGGAAATGACCGCGTGGCGCCGCTTGCGCGCGGCCTACCCTGCACTCCCGATTGCCTATGGAGACTACGGGGTCCGCGGACCGACAAGTTCAGACATTCCTAACCCTCATACCAACGGCAAAATTCGTTACACCTACAGCAATGCCTTCTTCGTTGCGCGTGGCCAATCTGTCAAGAACGATGACGGCAGCCAGATGTATCGGTTAGCAAACACCGTTGCATCTTCTGAACATTACCAAGGTCCTTCGTTCAGCTGGGGAGATTCAGAACTTTACCGGCGAGCCATCCGCGAGAAGAACGTCGGTCCCGGCAACTCAAACAAATGGATTATGTTCGATACCAGTCACCATCTAGCCTGGGTCATTCTGGAAATCGCAGAAATCGAGCGCGCACTGAGGGCAGTGCCGGTAACGCTCTAACGGCAACGCCTGCCAGTCTATGGGTGCATAAGCAAAGGCGTCGGGTGACTCCGGCTCCTTTGCTCTGAAACTGAAACGGCAAAGGTAAAAAGCTCACGACATTCAGGCTCCAGTTTGTTAGGCAACAGGTGCCCTAAATCGGCCGCCCTCCGCCACCCTTTGCCCCTCTGAACCGCCCCGGCTTCATCGGAGGCTCCCAATCTTGAGAAGATGGAGCCATGACGAAGCAAAAATATTCCAAAGAAGTCCGCGAGCGTGCCGTGCGCATGGTGCGCGAGCATCAGCCCGACCATCCATCAGAGTGGGCC
>NZ_JBQCHP010000091.1:0-60629 GCF_051954575.1 Dyella sp.
AATCCATCTGCTCTGATGCAAAAGCAAAGATGGATTGACCAGCATTCGCTGTTGAAAAGCGCCTCCGCTTTCGCGGGAATGACGGCATTTCGGGCACATATGCACCAAACGAAAAAACGTGGGGATATATCAGGGGTTTGCACCCCAACCTACGTGGCTTACGGTTGAAAAGATGACCTGCGAAGCATGCAAACAGGCCATCAATCGTTCATGATGCGCTGTCGTCCTGCCGGAGCTGCTCATGTCCGATCGTCGCAATTTCATCAAGGCCTCCCTGCTGGCCACTTCCGCGCTGGCGCTGCCGCGCCTTTCACGTGGCACCGCCACGCTTGCCGGTTCCCTGCCGGGCAATGTCGGCGCGCGCGTCGTTTCCACCTGGGATTTCGGCGTGCCGGCCAATCAGGCGGCATGGGCGATTCTGGGCAAGGGCGGCAAGCCGTTGGATGCGGTGGAGAAGGGCGTGATGGTGCCCGAGTCGGATCTCAACAATCACAGCGTGGGGCGCGCGGGTTATCCGGATCGCGACGGCCATGTCACGCTGGATGCCAGCATCATGGACGGCGATGGCCGCTGCGGCGCGGTGGCGGCGCTGGAGCATATCGGCCATCCGATCAACGTGGCGCGCAAGGTGATGGAGAACACGCCGCATGTGTTGCTGGTTGGCGGCGGTGCGCTGGAATTCGCCTTGCAGCAGGGTTTCAAGAAGGAAGACCTGCTCACGCCCGAATCGGAAAAGGCGTGGCACGAGTGGTTGAAGCAGGCCAAGTACAAGCCGGTGGCCAACAGCGAGAACCTCGATTACCACCGCAGCCTGGGCCTGCCGGGCGGCAAGCACAACCATGACACCATCGGCATGCTGGCGGTGGATGCGAACGGCCATCTGGCCGGTGCGTGCACTACCAGTGGCATGGCGTGGAAGCTGCACGGTCGCGTCGGCGACAGCCCGATCATCGGTGCCGGCTTGTATGTCGACAATGAAGTGGGTGGTGCCACCTCCACCGGCGTAGGCGAGGAAGTGATCCGCACCGCCGGCAGCTTCCTGGTGGTGGAATTGATGCGTCACGGCCGCAGTCCGCAGGAAGCCTGCGAAGAAGCCGTGCGGCGTATCGTGAAAAAGCGCCCCGATGCGGCGAAGGAATTGCAGGTAGGCTTTCTTGCCCTGCGGCGCGATGGCGAATGCGGCGCTTATGCGATCCAGAAAGGTTTCACCTATGCAGTGTGCGACGCCCAACAGCAGGATCGCCTGCTCGCCTCGCCCAGCGTTTACCAGACGACGTATTCCTGATGGCACGACAACCCTTGCTTGAAATTGCCGCCGGCTCGCTCGCTTCGGCTCTTGCCGCGCAGGAAGGCGGCGCCGATCGCGTGGAGCTGTGCGGCAGCCTGGCCGAAGGCGGCATCACGCCTTCGTATGGCACGCTGGCGTTGGTGCGTGATCGGGTGCGCATTCCGGTCTACGTGCTGATTCGTCCGCGCGGCGGCGATTTCCTCTACGGCGATGCCGAGTTCGAGATCATGCAGCGTGACGTGGAAACCTGTGTGCGTGTGGGCTGCGACGGCGTGGTGATCGGTGCGCTGGACGCCGATGGCCATGTCGATGCGCGTTGCCGCGAACTGGTGAGCGCAGCCGGCAAGCTGGGCGTGACGTTCCATCGTGCGATCGATGCCAGCGCAGATTTGAGCCGTTCGCTGGAAGCCATCATCGCGCTCGGCTGCGAACGCGTGCTCACCTCGGGCGGCGCGGCCAATGCGCTGGCCGGGGCCTCGGTCATTGCCGGGTTGGCCAAACAGGCCGGCGAGCGGATCGTGGTGATGGCCGGGGCGGGCATTCGCTCGGCCAATCTGGCCGAAGTGGCGAAGCTGACACAGGCGCATGATTTCCACGGCTCGGCGCGCGCGGTGCTGCGTTCGGCGATGCGCTATCTCAATCCGGCCTTGCTGGACCTGGCGCCGGATATCGAGCAGAGCAGTGTGGATGAGGTGCGGGCGATGAAGGCGGCCCTCGCCGCGCTCTCGCCGTAGGTTGGGGTTGCAAACCCCAACGCTCTGATGCGTGAGGATCGCGATGTCGGGGTTTGCACCCCGACCTACGGCAACGAAAAAGCCGGCGTTTCCGCCGGCCTGCCTTCTCCCCCGGGAGAAGGTGAAATCAGGCAACAAAAAAAGCCGGCGTTTTCGCCGGCCTGCCTTCTCCCTCGGGAGAAGGTGAAATCAGGCAACAAAAAAAGCCGGCGTTTCCGCCGGCTTTTTCATCACCAACCCTTACGCTGAGCCCTTAGGCCAGCTCGTGGATCTTGGCGTTCAGGCGGCTCTTGTGGCGAGCGGCCTTGTTCTTGTGGATCAGGCCGCGGGCGGCGTAGCGATCCATCACCGGCTGGGCGACGGCAAAGGCTTCCACAGCGGCAGCCTTGTCCTTGGCCTCGATGGCCTTGACGACCTTGCGCAGGGCGCTGCGGACCATGGAACGGGCGCTGACGTTGCGCAGGCGGCGCTGCTCGGACTGGCGCGCGCGCTTCTTCGCGGACTTGATGTTTGCCAAGGTAGAACTCCGGAATGAATACTGGGGCTGGAAAAAGGCGGCAATTATGGCGTCAATTTGACGATGGGTCAAGTGGTTGGGGATATCCCTTCCCCCTCCGGGGAGAAGATGGCCCGAAGGGCCGGATGAGGGGCAACCTTGCCATTAGCCGCAGCAAGGCTCGCTTCCATCGTAGCTATCCCGCAAGATTCGCCCCTCACCCCAGCCCTCTCCCCGGAGGGAAGAGGGGGAAGAGCCTAAGGACACCACCACCGCATGAAATCCCCCAGCATGTTACGCGGGCTGCTCTCCTTCAGCAGCATGACCATGGTGTCGCGCGTGCTGGGGCTGCTCCGGGATATTTCGATCAGCCATGTGTTCGGCGCCAACGTGGCGACCGATGCGTTCTGGGTGGCGTTTCGCATTCCCAACTTCATGCGCCGCATGTTCGCCGAAGGAGCGTTCTCCACCGCCTTCGTGCCGGTGTTCACGGAGGTGAAGGAGAAGGGCACGCACGCCGAGCTGAAGGAGCTGATGTCGCGCGTGGCCGGCACGCTCGGCGGCGTGTTGCTGATTGTGGCGGCGCTGTGTGTGCTGTTCGCGCCGCAAGTGGCGACGGTGTTCACGCCCGGCGCGGTGGACGAGCCTCACAAGTTTTCGCTGACGGTGGCGCTGCTGCGGCTCACGTTTCCGTTTCTGCTGTTCGTGTCGCTGACCGCGCTGGCCGGCGGCGCGCTCAACAGTTTTCACCGCTTCGGCCTGCCGGCGCTGACGCCGGTGATCCTCAATCTGTGCATGATCGCCGGCGCGTGGTGGCTGTCGCGGCGCCTGCAGACGCCGATCCTGGCGCTGGGCTGGGCGGTGCTGGCCGCAGGCGCGCTGCAAGTGCTGTTTCAGTTGCCGGCCTTGCGCCAGCTCGATCTGCTGGCCTGGCCGCGCTGGGGTTGGCGCCATCCGCAAGTGCAGCGGATCATGCGCCAGATGTTGCCGACGCTGTTCGGCTCTTCGGTGTCGCAGATCAATTTGTTGTTCGACACGGTGATTGCCTCGCTGCTGATCTCCGGTTCGCAGACCTGGCTGTCGCAGGCCGATCGTTTTCTCGAGTTGCCGCTGGGCGTGTTCGGCGTGGCGCTGGGTACGGTGATATTGCCGTCGCTATCGCGCCATCACGTGGCGACCGATCACGAGGGGTTTTCCAAGGCGCTGGATTGGGGCCTGCGCACCACGCTGCTGATCGCGCTGCCGGCCATGTTCGGTTTGATGCTGCTGGCGCAACCGCTGGTCGCTACCTTGTTCCAGAACGGCCAGTTCCGGCCGTTCGATACGCGCATGGCAACGCTCTCGGTGACGGCGCTGAGCTTCGGCGTGCCTGCCTATGCGCTGGTGAAGGTGCTGCTGCCGGCGTTCTACGCGCGCAAGGACACACGCACGCCGGTGCGCGCCGGGGTGGCGGCATTGCTGTCCAACATGCTGCTCAACGGCGTGTTCCTGCTGTCGTTGTATGCCTGGTGGGCGCCATCGGCATTGAAAGCAGGGCCGCTGCTGGATGGCCTGTCGAAGGTGCCTGGCCTGCATCTCGCGCTCGGCATGGCCAGCGCGGTGGCCAGTTATATCAACCTCGCCTTGTTGTGGCGCTGGCTGCGGCGGGCGGATATCTATCAGCAGCAGCCGGGATGGGGGCGTTACCTGACGCGGCTGGCGCTGGCCTGTGCGGCGATGGTCGCGTTGTTGCTGTTGGGGCGCTGGTATTGTCCGGACTGGACGCAACTGCAGACGTTCGGGCGCATCTGGCGGTTGGCGCTGCTGGTTGGTGGTGGTGGTGCGGTCTACGTTGCGGTGCTGTTTGCTGTGGGCTTTCGGCTGCGTGATTTGCAGCACGATTGAGCGTTTTGCCCATGGCGGTGTTGGGGTTTGCACCCCAACCTACGTGAGTAGATGGACCGTGGCGGCGGGAGCATCCTTTATACTCGTCCGCATGATGAAACTGTCCCGGGACGTCGCGGGGCCGTGCCTGGCCCCCGGCGGCAGTGTGGTTGCGGTCGGCGCTTTCGATGGCCTGCACCGCGGCCATCAAGCCTTGCTCAGCGAAGTGCGCCAGCGTGCGCAGGCGCTCGGCTGCACGCCGGTCGTGGTGAGTTTCGAGCCGCTGCCGCGTGCGTATTTTTCGAAGGAACCGGTGCCGCGCCTGTCCAGCGTGCGTGAAAAGCTGCTGGGCTTCGCTGCCACCGGCATGGGCCGCACCTTGCTGCTGCGTTTCAACCGGGCGCTGACCGCAATGTCGCCCGAAGACTTCGTGCAACGCGTGCTGATCGAACGGCTGCGCGCGCGTGAAGTGTGGGTGGGGGCGGATTTCCGCTTCGGCCACAAGCGCGCCGGCGACGTGGCGCTGCTGGAGCGCATGGGCCAGCAGCACGGCTTCAGCGCGCGCACCATGCCGGCCGTGCTGCTGGAGGGCGAGCGCGTCTCGGCCAGCCGCGTGCGCGCCTTGCTCGCGGCCGGCAATTTCGGCGCGGTCACGCCCTTGCTCGGGCGGCCGTTCGTGATCGAGGGCAAAGTGGAATACGGCAACCAGCTCGGGCGCGACCTGGGCTATCCCACCGCCAACATCCACCTGTGCGACCGCGTGACCCCGGTGCACGGCATCTTCGCGGTACGCGTGGGCCTGGGCGAGGGCGAATGCAGCTGGCCGGGCGTGGCCAGCCTGGGCACGCGACCCACCGTCAACGAGGTGGCCGAGCCCCTGCTGGAAGTGCATCTGTTCGACTTCGAGGGCGATCTCTACGGCCAGCGCATGGCGGTGGAATTCGTGGCCAAGCTGCGCGACGAGATGAAATTCGACGGCCTCGACGCATTGAAACAGCAAATGCGGCATGATGAGCGTTCCGCCCGGGAGATCCTAGGGATGAACCCGGCGTTGATCGACGCGAGCAAGGCCGCATCATGAAGAGCATGTCCAGCACGCACACCCCGCCGCCGGCCCTGGCCGCGACGATCATTATTATTTGAAGCACCGCCGAAGCGCGTGCGCTTGCCGCCGCGCGCGGCAAGTAAGGCACGAGGCTTCGGTTCCCCTCCCGGCATCGAAGCGGAACCCCCGTAAACACGGCACCCGAGCGATGACCCAGGATTACAAGAGCACCATCAACCTGCCGCAAACCATCTTCCCGATGCGCGGTGACCTGCCCAAGCGCGAACCGGGCTGGCTGGCCGAATGGGAAAAGGTGGATCGCTACGCGCAGATCCAGGCCAAGACCCATGGCCGCCCGCTGTTCGTGCTGCACGACGGCCCGCCGTACGCGAACGGCACCATCCACCTGGGCCATGCGATCAACAAGATCCTCAAGGACGTCGTGGTCAAGTCCAAGCTGCTGGCCGGCTTCCACGCGCCCTACGTGCCGGGTTGGGATTGCCACGGCATGCCGATCGAGATCCAGATCGAAAAGCAGTTCGGCAAGAACTTGCCCACCAGCGAGGTGATGAGCAAGGCGCGCGCCTATGCCAGCGAGCAGATCGCCAAGCAGAAGACCGATTTCAAGCGCCTGGGCGTGCTGGGCGAATGGGATCGTCCCTACCTCACCATGGCGCCGCAGAACGAGGCGGGCGAAATCCGCGCACTGGCCGAACTGCTACGCAAGGGCTACATCTATCGCGGCCTGAAACCAGTCAACTGGTGCTTCGATTGCGGCTCCGCGCTGGCCGAAGCGGAGGTGGAATACGAAGACAAGACCGATATCGCCATCGACGTCGGCTTTGCCTTCGACGATCCAGCGGCGGTAGCCAAAGCGTTCGGCCTGGAAAAACTGCCCAAGCCGAACGGCCAGCTGGTGATCTGGACCACCACGCCGTGGACCATTCCCGCCAACCAGGCGCTCAACCTGCATCCGGAATTCAGCTACAGCCTGGTCGATACGCCGAAGGGCTTGCTGATCCTCGCCACCGATCGCGTCGAAGAGTGCCTGAAGACCTACGGCTTGGAAGGACACGTCGTCGCGTCGGTAGAAGGCCACGAACTGGGCGACCTGAAATTCCGCCATCCGCTTTACGCGGTCGATCCCGGTTATGCGCGCCTGGCGCCGATCTACTTTGCTGATTACGTGACGCTCGACAGCGGCACCGGCATCGTGCACTCCGCGCCTGCGTACGGCGTGGAAGACTTCCAGTCGTGCAAGGCGTACGGCATGAAGGACGCCGACATCCTGAACCCGGTAATGGGCAACGGCGTCTACGCGTCGTGGCTGCCGCTGTTCGGCGGCATGTTCCTGTGGAAGGCCAATCCCAAGATCGTCGAGGCGCTGGACCAGGCCGGTTCGCTGCTGCACCAGAACAAGTACGCGCACAGCTACATGCATTGCTGGCGCCACAAATCGCCGATCATCTATCGCGCCACGTCGCAGTGGTTCGCCGGCATGGACCTCACGCCGAAAGACAGCGGCAAGACGCTGCGCGAAACCGCGCTGGAAGGCGTGGAAGCCACGCAGTTTTTCCCCGCCTGGGGCAAGCAGCGCCTGCACAACATGATCGCCGATCGTCCCGATTGGACGCTCTCGCGCCAGCGCCAATGGGGCGTGCCGATGGCGTTCTTCGTGCATCGCGAAACCGGTGAGCTGCATCCGCGTACGCCCGAGCTGCTGGAAGAAGTGGCCAAGCGCGTGGAACAGCACGGCATCGAAGCGTGGCAGAGTCTCGATCCGGCGGAACTCCTGGGCGCCGATGCCGAACATTACGAAAAGAACCGCGACACGCTGGATGTATGGTTCGATTCGGGTACCACGCACTGGCATGTGCTGCGTGGTTCGCACGCCGACGTGCAGGGTTTCCCGGCCGATCTCTATCTGGAAGGTTCCGACCAGCATCGCGGCTGGTTCCATTCCTCGCTGCTCACCGCCGCCATGCTCGACGGCAGGCCGCCGTACAAGCAGTTGCTGACGCACGGCTTCACGGTCGATGCGCAGGGCCGCAAGATGTCCAAGTCGCTGGGCAACGGCATCGAGCCGCAGGACATCATGAATCGCCTGGGCGCGGATATTTTGCGCCTGTGGGTGGCCTCCACCGATTACCGCTACGAGATGTCCTTGTCGGAGGAAATCCTGAAGCGCGTGTCGGACATGTATCGCCGCATCCGCAACACCGCGCGCTTCCTGCTCGGCAATCTGGATGGTTTCGATCCGGCCAGGCACTTGGTGCCGGTCGAACAGAGCCTGCTACTCGATCAATGGGCAGTGGGCCGGGCGTACGAACTGCAGCAGGCGGTCGTTGCCGCCTACGAACGCTACGACTTTCCCGAGATCGTGCAGCGCGTGCAGAACTTCTGCACCACCGAAATGGGCGCGCTGTATCTGGACATCACCAAGGACCGCCTGTACACCATGCCGACCGAAAGCCTCGGCCGGCGCAGTGCGCAGAGCGCGATGTACCGCATCCTGGAAGCGCTGGTGCGCTGGCTGGCGCCGGTGCTCTCGTTCACTGCGGAAGAAATCTGGCAGCACATGCCGGGTGAGCGCGGCGAAAGCGTGCTGTTCGAAACCTGGTACGACGGTTTGGCCAATACGCAAGGCTCGCCGGAGCAGCGCCGCTACTGGGCCGATCTGCTGGCGATGCGCGACACCGCATCGCGCGTGCTGGAAGACATGCGCAAGGCGGAAAAGATCGGCGCGGCGCTGGAAGCGAAGCTGGTGCTGCATGCCGATCCGGCCACGACCGAGCGCTATGCATCCACCGCCGATGAGCTGCGCTTCTTCTTCATCACCTCCGAGTTGAGCTTTGCGCCGTTGCAGCCGCGTCCTGCCGATGCAGTTGCGTTGCAGTTCGAAGGGGGCGGTGAGGTGTATGTGTCGGCGAGCGTCAGCGATGCGGCCAAGTGCGTGCGCTGCTGGCATCGGCGCGAGGATGTGGGCAGCAATCCTGCGCATCCGGAACTGTGCGGTCGTTGCGTGAGCAATGTGGAAGGGCCGGGCGAGAATCGCCGCTGGTTCTAATCTTGCCGTGAATCAACTCCCTCCCCTGCGAAGTAGGGGAGGGGCGGGGTGGGGTCAAGCAATCTCGCGATGATCTCGACCATGGCGGCAAGCGCGTGCAACCCCACCCCAGCCCTCCCCTGCCGAGCAGGGGAGGGAGCAATATCCGGCATCGTTATGTGATCCCAGAGAAACCCATGCATCCCAAACCCAACGCACTCCCGTGGCTGTCGCTCTCCGCACTGCTGATCGTGCTCGACCAACTCACCAAATGGTGGGCGCTGACCGCGCTGCAGCCGCCAGGCATGCCGCACCCGGTAATCCCTGGCTTTCTCAACTGGAACCTCGCCTTCAACACCGGCGCCGCCTTCAATTTCCTGGCGCAGGGCAACGGCTGGCAGCGCTGGTTCTTCGTGGGGTTGGCGGTGGTGATCAGCGCGGCGCTACTGGTATGGCTGACACGCACGCCGCGGCGCGAATGGCGCACGGCCTTGCCGCTCTCGCTGGTGATCGGCGGGGCGCTGGGCAACCTGATCGATCGCCTGCATGCCTCACAGGTCACCGACTTTATCCAGGTCTACTACCACGATTGGTACTACCCCACCTTCAACGTGGCCGATTGCGGCATCTCGGTGGGTGCGGTGCTGCTGATCCTGTTCGGGCTGCGCTCGGGTCAGGCCCGGTAGCCCCGGGCAAAGTGACCCATTCGGTCGCTGCCGGGCCACGGCACATGTGATTTACGTCACATGAGATGCCAGGGTTCCACGCGCGAACACGGTCGCAGCTTTCTTAATTGCTCATACAAAAGCGGTTAAAAGGCACATTTGCGCGTTCTGCGCGCCTTTCAGGCGCGCCGCCCAAATCACGGGCAATCCCGGCCCCATGGCCTGATTCTTGCGTTATTTCCCCTGCAACAAGGGTGTTCGACGGAGCAGGGGTAGCGCTTCACCGGACTCGTTGATGGTTACGTCAGACGCGAGGAGCGGCACTGGCGATGGGGAAGTGCGCGCAAAAGATGAGGGTGAATTCGGCAACGCGGGCGGCCACGCTGCGGCGTGCGACGTTGGCGGTGGTGATCACGCTGATCCTGTGCGCGACCTGCAAGGCGGAAGGCGCCCCCGATCACGATACCTTGCTTGCGCAAGCCCGCACCGAGCGGGCGGCGGGGCATCGCGTGGAAGCCCTGGCACATTGCCAGGAAGTGCTGGCGCACTGGCCGGACGATCGCAACGCGCAATGGCTCGCCATCCAGTTGCTGTCGGAATTGGGCGGCGCCGCGCGCGCGAGGGAACTGGCCGCAAAACTTTCTCCGCCGCTCGATGCGGCCGAACGCGAACAACTGCAGGCCGACTACGCCTCGCACGAAGTGCGCTGGGCCAGGGGCGTGCCGACCGATGCCGCGCATCCTTATGCGGACGATGACAAGGCGATCGCCGATATCCAGCGCATCGCGGATGATTCCGCAGCACCGGCGGACGTGCGCCAGCGCGCGCAACGGGACGCGCTGGTTGCGCTCGATCAAGGCGATCGTGCGCAGGAAGCGGCTGCCACTTACTCGCAACTGAAACAGCAAGGCGTGCACCTGCCGGCCTATGCCGAGCGCGCCGCCGCGGACGCGTTGATGCAGCAACATCAGCCGCGCGAAGCCATTGCACTGTACGAAGACAGCATCAAGCAGGATCCGGGCCCCTATGCACCGGGCGAGGTCGATCCGCGCATCAGCCTGGCGTCGGCGTATTTTGACGCGGGACGCACGCGCGAATCGCTCGCCATGGTCGACAAGCTGGCCGCGGACGAGCCGCGCTGGCTGCGCACGCCTGGCGTCCGTGGCGCCAAGCAGAATTCGCGCAAAGTCGATGCCGACAGCACCGCCATCCAGTTGCACGCAGACGCCGGTCAATTGCAAGGTGCGTATCAGCAGTTGATGGCCATGTGCGCCGAAGCGCCCGGCAACGTGGAACTGCGCAGGCAATTGGCGATGACCGAACTCGCGCGCGGCTGGCCGCATCGCGCCGCGCAAACCTTGAAGATCGCCTCCACGCTGGAAGACGAGCACGACGCCTCCGCCAACCTCGACGATGCCGACGTAGCCAACGCCATGCACGACTACACCGGCACGCAAGCGGCGCTGGACCGCGCGCAACAGCAAGCCGGACGCAGCGGCCGTGTACAGGACGCATGGGCAGCATGGGATCGCCAGCGCGGCTGGCAGTTCGATCTTACGCACGATAACGGTTGGGGCAGCAGTCCGGACTACGGCGATCGCGACCAGGAAACCGAAGCGACCCTGGCCAGCCCGTTGCTCGGCGATCACTGGCGTATCATTGCGCTGGCGCGTGCGGCATCGGCCGCTTTGCCGGAAGGACACGTGGCGAGAAACCGCGCCGGCCTCGGTATTCGCGGCTACCTGCCGGATGTGTCGTTCTATTTGCAAGCGCTGCCTGCGGTGGATCACTACGTACGGCGTACGGACGTGGAGGCCGGCGCCAACTGGGCGATCAATGATCATTGGTCGGTGGCCGCCGATTGGGCCAGCGCCGGCGCGGACGTTCCGCTGCGTGCGGAACGCTATGGCATCACCGGCAAGACGTTCAGCAGCGCCGTACAGTGGCGCGCCAGTGAACTCACCTCCGCGCGCCTGGCGCTGTACCGCGATCGCTTCAGCGACGGCAACGTGCGCAAGGGCTGGCTGGGCGACTTCGTGCAGCGCCTGCATACCGCGCCGAGCCTCACGCTGGACGGTGGCGTGGAAATCGGCGGTTCGACCAACAGCGAAACGAACCGGCCATATTTCAATCCATCCTGGGATCGCTCCTATGCGCTCACCAGCGCATTGCAGAACGTGATTTATCAATACGACGACCGCGCCTGGAGCGAACGCTTGGACGTGGCCGCCGGCCGCTATGCCGAACGCCATTACGCCACCGGCTGGATGGCCAGCGCGCGCTACGGGCAAATTTTCCAGGTACATGCCGGCCTGCGTCTGGGCTGGGGCGTGAGCTGGCGCTGGCAACCCTACGACGGCCGGCACGAATCGCGTGTCGTGTTCGACATGTCCTTGCATTGGGGAGAGTAGCGATGCGCCCGATCCTGCTCGCCCTGGTTCTTCTGATGATGGCGCAGCTGGCTTGCGCCAATGAATTCGTGCCCGATTCATCTGGGCTGATCGTGCTCGCCTATCACAACGTGCGCGACGACGTCGGCCTGCAGGGCGACCGCGATCCGGATGCCACCAGCACCGATCATTTGATCGCGCATTTCGATTGGCTGAAGGCCAACGGCTATCACGTGGTAAGCCTGGATGACGTGATCAAGGCGCGGCAGGGTGGCACGCCGCTGCCGCCGCATGCGGTGCTGCTGACCTTCGATGACGGTCTGGAAAGTTTCTACACGCGCGTGTATCCACTGCTGCGCGCCTACGATTATCCGGCGGTGTCGGCGCTGGTCGGTTCGTGGATGGACATGCCGGCCGGCAAGCAGATGCCCTACAACGGCGGCCCCTGCACACGCGATTGCTTCCTCACCTGGGCGCAAGTGAGCCAGATGCAGCGCTCCGGCCTGGTGGCATTCGCCTCGCATACCTGGGACATGCATACCGGCATACCGGCCAATCCGCAGAGCAACCAGCTGCCGGCCGTGGTCAGCCTGCGCTACGACACGCACACGGCGCGTTATGAAAGCGAAGCGGCGTATGCGGAACGCCTGCGCGAGGATCTGCGCCATAGCGCCGACGAGATCGAACACGCGACCGGTCAACGTCCGCGCGCCATCGTCTGGCCCTACGGCGCCTACAACCAGCGCGCGCTGCAAGTGGCGGCAAGCGAAGGCATGGGCGTCTCCTTCAGTCTCGACGATGCCGTTCCCGCATCGCCGGACGATCGCACGCTGCCGCGCTTGTTGGTGAGCGGCAACATCAGCGCCAACCGGCTTGGCTGGCTGATCCGCCATCGTTCGCGCATCGAACCGGTACGTGCGGTGCAAGTGGACCTGGATTACATCTACGATCCCGATCCGGCGCAGCAGGAAAAGAACCTCTCGCGCCTGCTCGATCGCATCAAGCGCATGCATCCCAACCAAGTGTGGCTGCAGGCGTATGCCGACCCGAACGGCGATGGCGTGGCCTCGGCCGTGTATTTTCCCAATCGCCATCTGCCGATGCGCGCGGATCTCTACTCGCGTGTGGCATGGCAACTGCGTACGCGCGCGCAAGTACGTGTGTACGCGTGGATGCCGGTGCTGGCGTTCCGTTTTCCCGATGCGCCCGACCTGCCTTCACTCGCCGGCGAGCCGAAGCCGGGCGGCGATCATTACCGCCTGGCGCCGTGGGATCCGCGCGTGCGGCAATGGATCGGCGACATGTATGAAGACCTCGCCATGCATGGCGACATGGCGGGCCTGCTGTTCTCCGACGATGCGTATCTTCGCGATACGGACCAGCTTGGGCCCTGGTCGAGCAAGTCGCCCGCGCAGCGCACCGCCGCGCTGATCGACTTCACGCATGAGCTCACCGCACGCGTACGTCGCTGGCGGCCTTCGGTAAAGACCGCACGCAACATCTATGCGCGCGCGATCCTGGATCCGTCATCCGAAACCTGGTTTGCGCAGAGCCTGCCCGCCTTCCTCGCCGGCTACGACATCACCGCCGTAATGGCGATGCCGCAATTGGATAAACAAGCAGACAGCGACGACTGGTATCGCACGCTGGTGGCGCGCGTGGCAGCCGCGAGCCCGCACGCGCTGGACCATACCTTGTTCGAGCTGGCGACGCACGATTGGCGCACCGGCCAGCCGATTACCGACGAAGACGTCGACGCGCGCGTCCAGCTGCTGCAACTGCAGGGCGTGCGTCACCTGGGCTACTACCCGGACGATTTCATTCACGATCACCCGCGGCTCGAAGCGGTCCGTCCGGCGGTCTCCATCGCCGACTATCCCTATCCGGAGCGATAACGATGATCAGTCACGCGCTCCATGCCTTGCTCGAATTCGCGTTCTTCTATCCGCTGGCGATGTCGCTGATGTGGATGAGCGGGGGATTGATCTACTTCTTCCGCTGGGAACGTCGCGAACCCTCGCGCGTAAAACCACCGGCACTGGCGTCGTATCCGCTGGTGTCGCTGATCGTGCCGTGCCATAACGAAAGCGAGCACGTGCGCGAAACGCTGATGCAGCTGGCGAAGCAGACCTATCCGTGCTTCGAGATCATCGCGGTGAACGATGGTTCCACCGACGACACCGGTGCGCAGCTCGATCAATTGATGAAGGAAATTCCCGAATTGCGCGTGCTGCACCTGGCGACCAACCGCGGCAAGGCGACCGGCCTGCGCGCGGCGGCGCTCGCCGCCAAGGGCGACTACCTGGTTTGCATCGATGGCGATGCGTTGCTCGACAGCTATGCCACCCACTGGCTGGTGATGCACATGCTGGAAAGCCCGCGCGTAGGTGCGGTTACCGGCAATCCGCGCATTCGCAACCGCTCCACCTTGCTTGGCCGTCTGCAAGTGGGCGAGTTCTCCTCGATCATCGGCCTGATCAAGCGCGCGCAGCGCGTGTATGGGCGCATCTTCACGGTTTCGGGCGTGATCTCGGCATTCCGCAAAAGCGCCTTGCACGATGTTGGTTACTGGAACACCGACATGGTGACCGAAGACATCGATGTGAGCTGGCGCCTGCAGATGCGGCATTGGGAAATCCGCTACGAACCCAATGCGCTGTGCTGGATTCTGATGCCTGAAACGCTGCGTGGGTTGTGGAGGCAGCGCCTGCGCTGGGCGCAGGGCGGATCCGAAGTGCTGCTGCGCTATGGATTGAAGCTGTTGCACTGGCGCCAGAGGCGCATGTGGATGGTGGCGCTGGAATACCTGGTGAGCCTGGTGTGGTCGTTCGACATGGCCACGATCGTGTTGCTGTGGCTTGCCAGCCTGGTGATCACGCTTCCGCCTTCGCTGCACGTGCCTACCTTCATCCCACAATGGAACGGCGTGGTGCTCGGCATGATCTGCATGCTGCAGTTCCTGATCAGCCTGCTGATCGATCGCCGTTACGAGACAGGCGTCGGTCGCAATTACTACTGGATGATCTGGTATCCGCTGGTCTACTGGATGCTGACCACCGCCACCTCCATCGTTGCCTTGCCCAAGGCCATTCTGAAGCGCCGCGGCACTTTGGCGATCTGGACCAGTCCTGACAGGGGAATACAATGAAAGCCGAATTCATTATCAACCGACCGCACCGCCAGCCGCCGCTGCAACGCACCGTGTTCACCCTCATCACGATGGTGGCGTGGACGCTATGGATATCGCTATGGCTACCCGTGCTTACCTTGATCGCCTGGCTGCTTGGCCTGGAAGACGCCTTCCAGCAACTGGGCCTGATGCATCCGCTGCACGCGGCGAACGACTTGAGCATCGTGCTTTGCGTGGCGATCGTCTGCGCGCTGATGATGGGCTCGTGGTCGCAATACAACCGCGTGCGCTTTGCCGGCAAGCAGCGCCGCCGCGGCAATCGCAGCGTGGACATTGCGGAGATGGCACCTGCATTGGCGGCGTCCGTGGAAACGGCGCAACGCCTGCGCGCGGGGAAGCGCTCGGTGGTGCACTTCGCGCAGGACGGATGGATGTTTCTCGACGCGGGCGTCCACTCGGATTGAGCGGGCCCGCTGGATCGGCAGTTTTGACACCCGCCGATGAATCGACAAGCTGCTATCACTCGGAAAGGGGAGAGGATATGAAGCTGACTTTAGCTGCGCTGTTACTGGCCGCCTGCGGCGCCTGTTCATCGATGCCCGCACAGGCCGATGAGGATGGAGTTGTTTACGGAGCGGGCAACCAATCCTGCGGCAAATGGATGGAAGCAAGACGAGCAGGAGATTTCTTCAATTACGCTCCCCTGGTCGACTGGACACAGGGCTTCATCACCGCCGCCAGCATGGCCGGCTTGCGGCTCAAACAGGCTAACGGCGCCGACGTAAGAGGCTTCCTCGACGAATACTGCGAGCGCAATCCGGGCGAAAAGATCAACGATGCTGCGTACCATCTGACGATGGCGTTGCGGTACTGATCGCCAACAAAAAAGCCAAGGCTGTTCGAAGCCTTGGCTTTTTTTAATTTGGTACCGGTGATAGGACTCGAACCTACACTCTGTCGCCAGAAGCGGATTTTGAGTCCGCCGCGTCTACCATTCCGCCACACCGGCAAGTGCGAACGCCCATTATGCCGGTTTCAATTGACCGGGTCGAGACTCAGCTTGCGGTCCTGGCGCTGGTAGCAGCGGTCGCCGTCGGCGGGCTGGAACACGGCGCAGTGGGTCATGTTGCCGGAGTAGATGTGCAGGCTCACGGCGACCTTGTCGTCGCTGGGGTTGCGGATGGTGTGGTATTCGTGCGGCGGGATCAGGCTGCCGGCGGAGCCGGGGCCGGCCTGGATCGAGCCTACGGGCTGGAATCGGTACAGCCCGTCCTGGCCGGCGGCGGGCAGTTGCTCGTACTGCACCACTTCCAGCGCGCCGCTCCAGACGCCTTCCACGCACCACATGCCGCAATGGTCATGGATGGGGGTGCCCTGGCCCGGGCCCCAGGTCATGGCCACCACGCAGTAGCCGTATTCGTCGCTGTGGTACAGCTCGCGGCGGGCGTAGCGGTGTTCGGCGGTTTCGAACACGCAGTCCGGCAGCCGGATTTCCTGGCCCTGGATCAGCTTGCACAGGCTGTTGCGCAGGCTGTCGGTGATGGCGGGCGTGGAGCCCTTGGTGACGGCGGTGTCGATCGCCTGGATCAACTTGTCGCAGCCGGGGAATGGCGTGGTGAGCATCGAAAGTCTCGGTGGATCTTCAAGGTTTTGCCACCCCTGGAGGCTGGCCGGTTGACGCCGAAACGACGCTTCTCTGCTAGCCTTCCCCAAGCGGCGCCCGAATCGGCCTGCAGGGGGAAACCATGGGTGTGATGGTGATTGTAGCGTACCGCCCGAAGGCGGGGTGCGCGGAGGAGCTGGAGGCTCTGGTTCGCGAGCACGTGCCGTGCTTGCGTGCGCTGGGCCTGATAACGGATCGGCCGGTGCAGGCCATGCGTGGCCTGGATGGCATCATCGTCGAGGTGTTCGAGTGGAAGGAGGGCGCCATCGAAGACGCCCACAAAAGCTCGCGCGTGGTGGATCTATGGGAGCGCTTCGCCGGCGCCTGCGATTACGTGCCGCTGCGCGAGCTGCCAGAGGCGGAGAAGATGTTCGCGGAGTTCCGGCCGCTCTAGGGGGCGTTGGGGTTTTCACCCCCGCCTACGGGGGCCGGTAGGTTGGGGTGCAAACCCCAACATTATCCAACCCGACAAAGCGTGGAACACCGACAGACTGCAACCTGCAACGCTGTGTACGTTGGCATGCAAATCCAACACACCTCAGCGACAGCGCCATGCGATATCGGCGGACAACGGTTCCCGGCGGCACCTATTTCTTCACCGTCAATCTCGCCAGCCGCGCGAGCGACCTGTTGGTAAAACGCATCGACGTGTTGCGTGAAGCCGTCAAGACAGTCAAACAGCGTTATCCGTTTCGCATCCTGGCATGGGTCGTTCTTCCCGAGCACATGCATGCCATCTGGGAAATGCCAACCGATGATGCCGATTATTCGAAGCGGTGGATGCTGATCAAGCAACGCTTCTCATGGGCCATCGAGCGATATGAAGCGATCGGTGCTTCGCGGCGCAGCAAGGGAGAGCGCGGAATCTGGCAGCGCCGATTCTGGGAGCATTGCATAAAGGGCGAACAGGACCTGGCGCGACATGTGGATTACGTGCACGTCAATCCGGTCAAGCATGGATATGTAGAGCGTGCCAGCGATTGGCCGTATTCGTCGATTCATCGGTATATCAGGCAGGGGATGCTTACCCCGGATTGGGCTTGCGAGCCGGATGCAACGATACAGGACGGAGAGAGATCATGACGTTGGGGTGCAAACCCCTGCATCGTCAAAGACGCGCGAGAAACCCACCAATCGCGCGGCTGTAATTCTCGATATCCACCAGAAACGCATCGTGGCCTTGCGGGGAATCCAGCGCCACGAATTCCACGTTGGCGCCGGCCGCGCGCAACCCTTCGGCGATCTGTTCCTGCTGCTCCAGCGGAAACAGGATATCGGTGCTGACGCCGATCACCAGCGCCTGTTCGATGTGGATGCGTTTCAAGCCTTCCATCACGCTGCCGTGGCCGTATTCGGAAATGTCGAACCAGTCGCTGGCGCGCGACAGATACAGGTAACTGTTGGGATCGAAGGTGCGCACAAAGCGGCGCGCGTGGCCTTCCAGATACGACTCCACCTGGAATTCGAAGCCGAACGGCTGTTCTTCGCGCTGGTCGGCATCCAGCCGGATGCGCGCGAAGCGGCCGTTCCATTCCATCGCGGAACGGTAGGTGATCACGCCGAGCTTGCGCGCGATGCTCATGCCGGTATCCGGATAGCGCTTGTCGCTGTACTGGCCGCCGTTCCAGTTGGGATCGAGCCGGATCGCCTCGCGCTGCAGCGAGCGGATGGCGATGGCGAACGGCTGCGCTTGCGGCGCGGTATCCACGCTGATGTGCGTGCGCACGCTGCCAGGGTGCAGCACCATGTACCCCAGCGCGCTCATGCCGCCCATGGAACAGCCGATCAGGCAGCCGAGCTGATCGATGCCCAGGCTCTTGACCAGCGCGTGCGCCGCATTGGCGACGTCTTCCAGGGAAAGGTCCGGAAAATTCAGCCGATACGGTTCGCCGGTAGCCGGATCGATCGATGCCGGGCAGGTGGAACCCTTGTCGCTGCCCAGTGAGTTCACGCAGATCACGAACCAGCGCGACGTATCGATCGCCTTGCCGGGACCGAGCATGCCTTCCCACCAGCCGGGCGAGGGATCTTCCGCGTTGGAGGCCGCGTGCGCGCTGGGCGACAGGCCGGTGAGGATCAATACCGCGTTGTCGCGTGCCGCATTCAGGCTGCCCCAGGTTTCGTAGGCGACGTGCGCGCCGTCCAATGCGCCGCCGCGTTTCATGGCGAACGGGGAGGGCAGGGGAAAGTACTTGCGTGCATCGCTCATGGCAGGTTCTTGCTGAATGGGGTGTCTTGCCTTGTCGAGCATGGCCGCGTCTGCCTTGTTGTCATTCCGACGAAAGCCGGAATCCAGTATCAAACAAATGGGCGAAGCCGGCGAAAGTTTTTATATTGCGTGCTTCGCACGGCATGTTTTAATGGATTTCGGCCTTCGCCGGAATGACGGCGAGGAACATCAAGCATCGCAAAACATCATATGGCTATGCCAAATGCTTGAATTGCTAATCATGAACCTTGTCGATGAGCACCTTCACGGCTGCCTTGCTGCCGACATCGATCACGCCGCTGTCGCCTTCCAGGTCGCCGCTTTGCGCCATGGCGTTGCCGCTGTGGCTGACACGGGCGCCCACCACCACGCGGGATACCGACGAAAGCTTCATCGATGGCACCATGCTCATGGCGTCGGTCAGCGTAACGCTGGCCGGTGCCTGCTTCAGCTGATCGGCGCTGAGTCGCGCCACCGCAAGCGGCATGGGTGGGCCATCCGGTGCGCGGGCGTAGACGAACAGCGTGTCGCCCTTGGCCAGCTTGGCATCGAGCTTTGGAGATAGCGCAACCTGCACGTGCAATTGAGCGCCTTGGTCGGTAGCAGTCGCGACGCTGGAAGCGCTGGCTGGCGCACTGCCGGCGCGCGCATCGGCCAATGCGATCTGCTCAGCTACTGCTTGCGCGACATTGCTGCCCGGCTGCAGCAAGGGTTGCAGTTTGCGCCAGGTGGCTGCCGCTTCCGCAAAATGGCCATGCTGGAAATCGCTGATGCCGAGCAGCCACAGCCCGCGCTGGTTGTCGGGGTCCAGTTTGATCGCGCGCTCGAGCAGATCGCGCGCGCGATCGCTGATGTGATGATCGTCGCTGGCCGCCGAATCGGCCTGAGCCCAGCCGACCAGCGCGGAGGTGTTGTCGGGGCTTAGCTTCAGTATCTGGCCATAGGCACCGCGAGCGTCCTGCAACTGCTGCATTTCCATATCGGCCTGCGCAAGCAGCAACCAGCCCTGGATATCGTTCGGTTGCGCAGCCAGATGCGCGCGCAATTCGTCCAGCGCCTTCTTGACGTCCACTTCCTGCGGTACGCCATTCAACGCGGCCGGCGTGCCCACCTGCCAGTACAACAAGGCGGCGCCCACCGGAATCATCAGCGCAATGCCCAACATCAGCACGAACAAGCTGTGCGGCCGTCCTGCTTGCCGGCCATGCCGCAGCAGCGGCAACAACAGCAAGGCCAAAGCCACAGCAATCATCACTGCGGCGGCGATATAGAAAAGCGGTTTCACCAATCGTCCCCGTTATCGGTCGGTGCGGCCGGAATCCCGGCGTGGCTGCGTTTGCGGATGGTGTTGACGACCACGACACCGCCGCCGATCAGGATCAGCAAGGGGCCGAACCACAGCAGCCAGGTGCGATGGTTGACCGGTGGATCGTAAAGCACGAAATCGGAATAGCGGTCCACCAGGTACTGCTTGATCTCGGTGTCGCTCTTGCCCTGTTGCATCAGCTCGAACACCTTGTGGCGCAGGTCGCGCGCGAAGTTGGCGTTGGAGTCGGCGAGGTTTTCGTCCTGGCAGACCAGGCAGCGCAGTTCGCCGGTGAGATGCTGAAAGCGCAGTTCTTCGGCGTGGTCGCGGAAGGGGAGCGGGTCGATGGCTTGGGCGGATGCGTTGTTTGCAAGAAAGGCAAGCGCAAACAGCAAGAAGGCGAGAATATGCATCGCCGCGCTGTTTCCTCGGCTGGTGGCGATCATGGCGCCCCCTTCTGTAATGCCTCGATCGCCGGTTTCACCTGCTGCGCAATCACCTCAGGCGTCAGCGGCCCGATGTGCTTGTAGCGGATCACGCCCTGCGCATCGATCAGGAAGGTTTCTGGCGCGCCGTACACGCCGAAGTCGATCGCGGTATGGCCATTGGTATCAGCGATCACTGTGTCGTACGGATTGCCGTGCTGCGCCAGCCACGCCTTGGCATCGTTGGGATCGTCCTTGTAGTTGTAGCCGATCAGTGGCGCCCCGAGGTTTTTCGATTCCAGCATTAGCACCGGATGTTCTTCACCGCAGGCAATGCACCAGCTGGCGAATACGTTCACCAGATAAATCTTGCCCAGCATCGACGCCTTGCTCACCGTCTGCGCGGGTTCGTCCAGCTTGGGCAATGCATAGGCGGGTGCGGGTTTGTTGATCAGCGGCGAGGGCACGGCGGTGGGGTCGTGCGCGCTGTTCCACCAGATGCCGAAGCCGAGCAATGCGGCCAGCAGCACGAATGCGAAGAAGGGCAGCAGGCGGCTCATGCCCGCGACTCCTTTAGTGCAGCGGTGGACGGTTGTGCTGCTTCGACTTCTCGCTTCAGGCGGAAGCGGCGATCGGCGGCGCTGACAAAACCACCCAGCATCATCAACAAGCCGCCGCCCCAGATCCAACGGATAAATGGTTTGGTATAGAGGCGCAACGCCCACGCGCCTTCGACATGGTTTGGATCCATCGGCTCGCCCAGCGCGACGTAGATATCGCGCGTGACGCCCGGATCGATCGCCGAGGTGGTCTGCACCTGTTCGCGCGCATACGTGCGTTTCTGCGGATGCATCACCGCCACGGGTGAGCCGTTGCGCGTCACCGTGACGACACCTTGTTCGGCCGTCCAATTCGGACCGGTGGCTTCGGTGACGCCATCGAAGCGGAATTCGTAGCCGCCGATCGTTGCCACCTGTCCCGGGGACAGGCGCACGTCGCGCGTGACGCTGAGCGATTCGGACAGCATCACGCCGATCAGGAACACTGCCACGCCCACGTGCGCCAGCAGCATGCCGGTCATTTCGGCGGGATAGCGGCGGCCTGCCGGCATTTCGCGCCAGCGCTTGATCACGTACAGCGCCACACCCACGCCCACCCATACCGCACTGCCCACGCCGGCTATCGCCTTGAGCTGGCCTTGCACGAAAAACGCGGCAATAAGCGCACAGGCCACCGCTGCGACAGCTACCCGAACAAGCACCTGCTTGAGCACGGGCAGTTCGCTCCTGCCCCAGCGCAAATAAGGGCCGAACGGCAGCAACAGCACCACCGGCAACATCAGTAACGGAAACAGCAGGCCGAAGTAGGGCGGACCGACCGATATCTTGCCCAGGTTCAACGCATCGCCCAGCAACGGGAACAGCGTGCCGAGCAGCACCATCGCCGCGGCCACGGTGAACATCAGGTTGCCGACCAGGATGGCGCTTTCGCGCGAGATCAGCGCGAAGGCCTTGCCGCCAGCCACCTTGGGTGCGCGCAATGCGTACAACAACAGCGAGCCGCCGACGACCACCGCCAGAAAACACAGGATGTAAGTGCCGCGGCGCGGATCGGACGCGAACGCGTGCACCGAAGTAAGAATGCCCGAGCGCACCAGGAACGTACCGAGCAGCGACAGCGAGAAGGCGAACAGCGAAAGCAGGATCGTCCACGCGCGCAGCGAGCCGCGCTTCTCCGTCACTGCCTGCGCGTGAATCAACGCAACACCCACCAGCCACGGCATGAAGCTGGCGTTCTCCACCGGATCCCAGAACCACCAGCCGCCCCAGCCCAGTTCCGCATACGCCCACCAGCTGCCGGCGACGATGCCGCAGGAAAGAAAGCCCCACGCCGCATTCGTCCACGGCCGCGCCCAGCGCACCCAGGCCTGCTCCATCGACCCGCCAAGCAACGCCGCGATGGAAAATGCGAACGCCACCGAGAAGCCCACATAGCCCATGTACAGCACGGGCGGATGAAAGGTCATGCCGGGATCTTGCAGAACCGGATTGAGATCGCCGCCATCGGCCGGCATCGGCAGCAATCGTGCAAACGGATTGGAGGTGAAAAGAATGAAACACAGGAAACCGGTCGAAATGATGCCGAGCACCGCCAGCACACGCGCCAGGAAGGCTTCCGGCAGGCGGCGGCTGAGCAACACCAGCGCCAGCGTCCACACATTGAGAATCAACACCCATAACAGCATCGAACCTTCGTGTGCGCCCCATACCGCGGCAACGCGGTAATACCAGGGCAATTGCAGGTTCGAGTTGGTGGCGACATACAGCACCGAAAAATCGAAATGCACAAACGCCCACACCAGGATGGCGAACGCCAAACCGACGAACACGGCCTGACCGGTAGCGGCCGGCCGCGCGATGGCCATCAAGGCGCGGTTGCCGCGCCATGCGCCGATCAGGGGCAGCACGCTTTGCGCGACTGCGAGAAACAGCGCGAGGATCAGCGCAAGTTGACCGAGTTCGGGCGTCATGGCTGTGGCTTGTCCTGATTGGCGGCTTCATCGATGCGTTTGCCGGCATGCGCCTTGGCCATCGCATCCTTCAGCTCTTTCGGCATGTAGGTCTCGTCGTGCTTGGCTAGCACTTCGGTGGCGACGAAGCGCGCGCCGTCCATGTGGCCGGTGGCGATCACCGATTGGTTCTCGCGGAACAGGTCAGGCAGGATGCCGTTGTATTCCACCGGCATCGCACCGCTCGCATCGACCACCGTGAAGGTGACTTTCAGCGAATCGCTGCTGCGCTGGATCGAACCGGCCTTCACCATGCCGCCCAGGCGGAACGTTTTGTAGGACGTCGCTTCACCGGCCTGTATCTGGCTGGGCGTGAACAGGTAATTCATGTTTTGCTGTAGGGCGTAGACTACCAGGGCTGCGGCTATGACCCCGGCGACGAGCAGGGCGATGACGATAGTGAGCCGGCGTTGGCGCGTGGGATTCATGAGGTAGCTTCAGGTGCTTTGTAGGGCATTTTACGCACGCAGCGCGGGTTCTGTCTGTCCGCAGTGGGACGCCAAAGGTTTAAAAAGCACATTTGCATGTGAGGAGCAGGGGGCTCCAGGTTGGCTGTGGCGTTGCGCCGCAGCCGCTTACCCATTCAAGGAGGTGGCATCATGAAAATTGGGCGCTTGAGAGGATGCAGCTGTTTCACCGCGTTATGCGGCCGGTTCGCCAGCGCGCTTGGTGCGGTGCTTTTTTTGCTGTCGGCCTTGTATGCAATGCCTGCGGGCGCGCAGGAGGTTAAGAAGTCCGGCTTTACGCGGCCTGGCATCCTGGTCACCAGAGAGCAGCTGATCTACGTCAGGGCCAAGATCCGGGCCGATCAAGAGCCGTGGAAATCGGCTTTCGAGCGCACTCTGAGCGATAGGCTCGCGACCCGGGCTCCTCATCCGTGGCAAACGGTGGAGTGCGGTGCCTACTCCAATCCCAACCACGGCTGCAACGATGAGACCGATGACGCAAAAGCGGCTTATACGCAGGCATTGCTCTGGGTCTACACGCGGGACGAGCGTTATGCCGAATCGACCCGGCGCATCCTCAATGCGTGGGCCGATACCCTCCGCGGCGGGCACACCAACTTCAATGCGCCATTGCAGGCGTCCTGGGCGGCGGAGCAATTCACGCGGGCGGCGGAAATTCTCGAATACACCTATGACGGGTGGCCGCAATCGGAAAAAAGCGCAGTCAGGCGGATGTTCACGGAGCAATATCTGCCCGACGTGGAAAAGATGTTCACCGAGGCAGGCTATCAATGCTACGCCAACAATTGGCACGCCAGTGGCATCGAGGCGATGATGAACATCGCGATATTTACGAATAACCGAAACCTGTTCAATCGTGCCGTGCAAAAATGGCGAGAACTGGTGCCCGCCTATATTTACGAAGAAACGGATGGTCCATTGCCACGCGATATTCCGGGATGTCACCGGACGCCCGAGCAAATGATCCGGCGGTGGCATGGGCAGACGACGTTCGTCAACGGGCTGGTGCAGGAAACCTGCCGCGATCTTGGGCATACCGATTACGGCCTGGCCGCCATCATCAATGCGGCTGAGACGGCAAGGCTCCAAGGGGTAGATCTCTATGACGAGCAGCGCCGTCGCATTACCGATGCAATGGAATTCAACACCAAGTTCCGCAATGGCGAGCCGATCCCTCAATGGCTATGCGGCGGAACGCTTAATTTGCTCGACGCAAAAGGCACCTTCGAGATTGGTTACAACCAATACGCCGTAAGGGAAGGCATGTCGCTGCCGGAGACCAACAAGTTCCTGGAGCGGACGCGCCCCACAGTGGGATATTTCCACTATCTGTGGGAAACGTTGACGCATGGCCTGACTGGCAGGGCGCAGTGACCTTTCCAGCGGTCGACGCGCCTTAGCGCGTCGACTGACTGCTCCCCTTGAAGGTGCCATTTGACGCTATCGGCCGTTCACATCACGCAGCGGAAGGCCGATTCGCGCGCTCCTTGCGCGCTTCCTGCCGCGCCATGCGCGAATGCAATTGACGCAACAACCGGCGGCGCCGGAACTGCGGCGCCAGCCAATCGATCAGCAGCACGATGAAGAACACGCCATACGCTGGCCACACGTAGATCGCGTAGCCGCCCATGGCAAAGAAAGATTGCAAGGCGTTCATCCGCGCACCTCGTTCTGGGCGATCTGCCGCACCCAATCCTTGCCGCTTTCCAGGGCGAGCAAGTCGGCGCGCGCGCGACCGCACAGGCTGGCGATGTAGTAAAGCTTGGTGGCGACCATCATCGTCAGCAGCGGCCACACCATCGCCGGCGCAATGGTGGACGGACCGAGCAGCTTGATGGTGGAGCCTTGATGCAGGGTGTTCCACCAATTCACCGAAAAATGCACGATCGGCACGTTAACGATGCCGATCAGCGCGAGAAACGCCGCCGTGCGTGCGCCTTGCCGGCGATCCTCGAACGAGTGGTACAACGCGATCACGCCCAGGTACAGGAACAGCAGCACCAGTTCGGATGTGAGCCGCGCATCCCACGTCCACCACGTGCCCCACATGCGCACGCCCCACAGCGAACCGGTGACCAGCGTGATGAAGGTAAACGCGGCGCCGATCGGCGCGGACGCCATCGCCACCACTTCCGCCAGCTTGATGCGCCACACCAGCGCAATGAAGGCGGCGATACCCATCACACCGTAGATGAACAGACTCATCCAGGCGCTGGGCACGTGGATGAAGATGATGCGGTAGTCATCGCCCTGCTGGTAATCCGATGGCGCCAGCACCAGGCCGCCATACAGCGCGATGAGGCCGAGCACCAGCGCAAGCGAGATCGCCCATGGCCGCAGTGCGCCGGCGAAGCGGTAGAACACCGGCGGCGAACTCAGCTTGTGCAACCACAAGGGGATCCAGTTGGCCATCAGGAACCTACCCTCTGTCGATGCGCAACCCGAAGGGCTGGATCTGTTTGCCCACGTGCTTGCGTCATTGCTCGCTCATGCATAGAGATATGGTTCACCCATCACTTTAATCTTGCGTGCAAACAGATTCAGCACGGGCCACGCAGCGGCAGGGGGGAAGGTTCCTCATGAATCCAGTGCGATGCGAAGAGCGGCGGCGCAAGCCAGCGGAGCCAGCACCACGGCCAGGACGAGCGCTGCGCCCAACCACGCGATCGGGGCGATCCATGGCAACCCTTCCTGGGCGGCTGCCAGCGCCCCGGCGGCGAAGATCACCACCGGCACGCACAGCGGTAGCAGCATCAAGGCCAGCAGCATACCAGAGCGTCGCGTGCCGGCCGTCAGCGCCACCAGGATGCCGCCCAGCAGGCTCAGCAGCGGCGTGGCCAGCAGCAGCGCGGCGAGCAGCACCGGCATCACCGCAGCGGGCAGATGCAGCATGCCGGCCAGCAGCGGCGCGATCACGATCAGCGGCAAGGCGGTGGCCAGCCAGTGCGCGAGGATCTTCATGCCCAGCATCAGGCCCAGCGGCTGCGGCGCCAGCATCAGCTGTTCCAGCGAACCGTCTTCGATGTCGCTGCGGAACATCGCATCCAGCGCCAATAGCATCGCCAGCAATACCGTCACCAGCACCACGCCGCCGGCGATGCGCTTGAGTAAGGCGCTTTCCGGACCGAGCGCGAAGGGGAACAGCGAGGTAACGATCAAGGCGTACAACACCGGCAGCAGCATGTCGCCGCGCTGGCGCCACGCCAAGGTGAGATCGCGGCGCAATACCGCGATGCACGCGTGGAGGAGGCCGGGGCGAGCGGTATCAGCCATGCAGGCGAATCCGCTGCGGCTCGCCGCCGTGAAACTGCACCGCGCCGTGGCTGGTCACCAGCGCGGCACCGCCGTGCGCGATATGCGCTTCCAGCAGCGCATCCACCAGCTCGATGCCGGAGCGGTCCAGATTCGCGTAGGGTTCGTCCAGCAGCCATAGTGCAGCGGGAATCAGCAGCAGGCGCGCCAGCGCCACGCGTTTTTTCTGGCCCGCGGAAAGTTTGCGCACTGGCTCATCGTCGTATCCGGTCAATCCAACCTGGGTAAGTGCGTCGTCGATGCCGCTTTGGTTGCGGTGGCCGTGCAGGCCGATGGTGAAGGCGAGGTTTTCGCGTGGGCTCAGCTCCGCTTTCAAGCCCAGTTGATGGCCGAGAAATACCACCTCACCGCTGCAGCGATCCCAGGTGAGCGGCTCGCCGCGCCACAGCAACTCGCCTTCTTCCGGGTGCAACAAACCGGTGAGGATGCGCATCAGGGTGGTCTTGCCGCTGCCGTTGTCGCCTTCGATCAGCATCAGCTCGCCGGGCGAAAGAGCGAAATCCAGCGGACCGAACACGGCTTCGTCCTGGCGGTGGAAGGCCAGGGCGCGGGCTTCGAGCAGGAAGGCAGCGGCAGGGGTGTCGGTCATCGCCGGCATTGTGGGTAATGCCTATCCGGCTTGTCCACGCGGCGGCTGGTCGCCGGTCAAGCGCAGGCGCGCATAGCCGTCGGCCAGTCCATGCACGTAGGCGGCCTGCTGGAATTGCTGCGCTAGCGCGTCAGTGTCCGCCAGGGCCGGGCCGACCACGAACAGGCTCGGTTCTCGCCAGCCGCCGCCCACGCCGATGGCCGGCCGCAGCGTGCGGGTTGCCGTCAGCCCGCGCAAGGCCGCCAACAGGGCATGCTGCGCAGCATGGTTCTGCTCGCGCGGGCGCGGTTGCGAGAACGGGTTCCAGGCGGAGAGGAAGGCCCAGCAGTCGGAACCGACCCACCCGCGCAGCATCGCGGGCAGCGGTGCATCGACGCGGATCGAAGCCCAGCCGCCCTGCGGCAGGCGCACACGGTAATCGGTGCGGCGATACGCCTCGATCAGTGCGCTATCCATGGCGCAGCGGCGGCAGCGGGGGTAGGGTAGCTTGCAGTGCGGTGATGGCGGCATCCAGCGGGATGTCGTCGACGTTGGTCGTGCCGCGCAGCAATTGCTCCAGCAACACGTCCTGCGCGCGGCCGCGTTCGTAGGCGTAGGCGTAGGGCAGGTGGGTGAAGGTGACCATGCGATAGCGCGCCATGAAATGCTGCGGCGCTTGCTGCGCCAGCCGCGCGCCCAGTTCGCGCTTGGCGAGGTAGCGCGGGTCGGCGACCGAGTCGCGCATCTCGATGTAGTTTTCCAGCGCCATCGCAGCGATCGCGTCGGCGTTGGGCTTGCGGATGCGCTGGAATTCGGCGAACGCATCGGCGGTATCGCTGCCGGCTTCGGCGAGCAGGTCGGCCAGCACGACGGTATCTTCGAAGCCGCAGTTCATGCCCTGGCCGTGGAACGGCACGATGGCGTGCGCCGCGTCGCCGATCAGCAAGGCGCGGCCGTCGATATGCCAGCGATCGAGGTAGAGCGTGGACAGGCTGCCGACCGGATGACTGTCGTAGTCTTCGGCGAAACCAGGGATCAATGGCAGCAGATCAGGGAAATCGCGCCGGAAGAACGCGCTTGCTGCCGCAGCATCGGGCAAGGTGTCGAAGCTGGGGTGCGGTCCGTGCGCGGGCAGGAACAGCGTTACCGTGAAGCTGCCTTCGGTATTCGGCAAGGCGATGCACATGTAGCCGCCGCGCGGCCAGATATGCAGCGCATGCGGTTCGATGGCGAAACGCTGCGCGCCGGTTGCGGGCGGAATTTCCAGCTCCTTGTAGCCGTGGCCGAGCGGTTCGATGTGCTGGCCGAGCGGGTGGTAATCGTTCATCGTGGCGCGCAGCGCGGAGCCCGCGCCATCGGCACCGATCAACACGGCCGCATCGTGCTGGCGTTGCGCGCCATGCTGGTCGATCAACGTCATGCGTCGCGCATCGAGATCGGCCGTGGCGAGGCCTTGCCCGAAATGGAACGTCACGCCCGCGGCTTCCGCCGCATCCAGCAACAGCATGTTGAGGCCGCCGCGCGACACCGACCAGATCACTTCGCTGTCGTCCACACCATAACGCTGCAAGCCGGACACGCCGTCGACCGGGTGCACCATGCGACCGCGCATCATCACTGCGTGCTGCAGCACGTCGTCCGCCAGGCTTGCCGTGCGCAACGCCTGCAAGCCGCGCTCGGCCAGCGCGAGATTGATCGAACGTCCGCCCACGAAACCGGCACGGCGCGGATCGGGACGCTTTTCGAATACGTCGACGCGAAAGCCGCGCCGTGCCAGCAGTTGCGCGAGCAACGCGCCCACCAGGCCGCCGCCGATCAGGGTGATTGTTTGCTGCGTCATGCTGCGTGCCGTGGAAGGGAGCGCATCACTGTTCCGCAAGTGGGCGTCGACTGCAAGGGTGCTGCGGGAAGTGGTTCCCTCCCCTACGTGCAGTAGGGGAGGGTCGGGGTGGGGTGAAGCCGTCTCGCGGTAAATTCAAATGATGCGCAAGCTCGTGCAACCCCACCCCAGCCCTCCCCTACTGCGCAGGGGGGGTGATCATTGCAAGTGGTGACTTGCTCGTTGCTTTAGAAACTCATGAAGTAGCCGCCATTCACCGGCAGGTTCGCGCCGGTGATATAGCCGGCATCGTCGGCGGTAAGAAACACCACCGCGCGCGCGATATCACTGGGCGTGCCGAGCCGGCCCACGGGAATATCGGAAATGATCTGCTGTCGGATTTCCTGCGGCACCGCCGCCACCATCGGCGTATCGCAATAGCCGGGCGATACGGTGTTCACGGTGACGCCCTTGCGCGCCGTTTCGCGCGCCAGCGCCATGCTGAAACCATGCACGCCGGCTTTGGCGGCGGAGTAGTTGGTTTGACCGAACTGGCCGGTCTGCCCGTTCACCGAACTCAGGTTGACGATGCGCCCGAAACCGCGCGCCGTCATGCCTTCGACCACGTGCCGGCAAGTGTTGAACACGCCATCGAGGTTCACGCGCATCAGCTCGTGCCATTGCTGCGGATCCATCTTGCGCAGGCTGGTGTCGCGCGTGATGCCGGCGGCGTTGACCAGGATGTCGATGGCACCGATGTTGCGCTCGATATGTTCGACCAGCGCTCCGCAGGCTTTGAAATCGCTGACGTCGCAGGGCTCGAAGCGGATGGTTCCCTGGCAGCCAGCGATGTGTTCGCGGAAGGCTTCGATGCGGTCGTGGCGCGTGGCCAGATCCACGGCGATCACGCTGCGCCCTGCGCTGGCCAGCTGCAGGCAGATTTCGGTGCCGATGCCGCCGATGCCGCCGGTGACCAGCGCCACGCGGGATGCGGACTTTGACAAGCTCATGACGGAATTCCTTCAGCGCATGCCGCGCGGCAGCACGTGCTGTGCTGCAGCGCCGGCCTGTCCGAAAAGATTTTAAGGTTTCTTGGTCGTGGGGCCGCGGCTGGCGGTGCCGGGCGGCGTGGCCGTCTGCGTGGCGGCGGCGTCCATGAAGCCGCGCTGCATGTTCTTCCACGCATCCAGGTTGCGTTCCGTCAGCTCGTTCAGCAGCGCCCAGGGCGTCTGGCCCATCATGCTGTTGAGCTGGGTGCGGAACTGCTGCTGCTGGTCGAGGAACACCTGCAGGCTGCGCTCCAGGTACGGCCCCATGAATCCCTGCAGGGAATCGCCGTAGAAACGGATGATCTGGCTCAAGAGCTGGGGCGAAAGCATCGGCTGGCCCTTCTCTTCGTGCTCGGAAATGATCTGCAGCAGCACGGAGCGGGTCAGGTCCTCGCCGCTCTTGGCGTCGCGGACCTCGAAGGTTTCGCCATCCAGAACCAGCTGACGGACTTCTTCCAGCGTGATGTAGCTGGAGATCTCCGTGTCGTAGAGCCGACGGTTCGGGTACTTCTTGATGATGCGAGTCGTTTGTGCCATGCGACACAAGCTAGCAGAAGGTATTGCGGCGCACCAGTCGGCGTTCAGTTTTTTATGCTGCACGACAGGGTGCAGCAATTGAGGATGCTCCGATCCATTCTGCGTGGGCGTCACCGGTTCTGTCCGGCCGCCTACGCAGAATGGATCGGAGCATCCTAATGACCCATGGCACCCCCGCCGGCACTGCCGAACGGCGGGCGGGCGAACCAGAGCACCGGCAGCAGCACGATGAACAGAATCGCGCAGGCATAGAAAATGTCGTTAACAGCCAGCGTATAGCCCTCGCGATTGATGATTTGATCGATATAACCCAGACGTTGCGTGGCGCCGACTCCCATGTGGGAAAGCTGCTGGATGTACTGCGTGGCGCCGGTTTGGGCCGGGTTGACGTACTCGGTCAGGTTGGCATGGTGGGCAATGGCGCGGTGTTGCCACAAGGTCACCATTACCGCAGTGGATACGCTCGAACCCAGCGTGCGGAAGAAGTTGGACAGCCCCGAGGCGCTGGCGATCTCCGAAGCCGGCAGGCCGGAGAGGTAAATCTGGTTCAGCGGAATGAAAAAGCACGGAATGGCCAGTCCCATCACGAAGCGCGGCACCACCAGCGTGCCGAACGAAGCGGCGCTGTCGAAGGTGGAAAACCAGTACGAGGTGAGGGCGAACACGATGAACGCCCAGCTCACCAGTAAACGCAGGTCCACCTTGTGCATGCTGCGCCCGACGATCGGCGAGAGCAGGAACGCCAGCACGCCCACCGGCGCCGCCGCCAGGCCCGCCCAGGTGGCGGTGTAGCCGAGCGTGGTCTGCAGCCACAGCGGGAACACCACGTTGATGCCGAAGAAGGCGAACATGCCCAGCGACAGGCTGATCACGCCGACGGTGAAGTTGCGTTCCTTGAATAGCGTCAGATCAATCACCGGATGCTTGGCGTGGATCTCCCATACCACCAGGAAGGTGAGGCACACCAGCGCGATCAGGCCCAGCGTGAGGATCAGCGGCGAAGCGAACCAGTCGTGATCGTTGCCGTTGTCCAGCATGAACTGCAGGCAGCCCACGCCCGCCACCAGCAGCACCAGGCCGACCACGTCGATCGGCGCCTTCACCGTCTTGGTTTCGCGCTTGTGCAGCAGGCTCCAGGTGATGATCGCGGCCAGGATGCCTACCGGCAGGTTGATGTAGAAAATCCACGGCCAGGAGAAATTGTCGGTCAGCCAGCCGCCGAGGATCGGGCCGAAGATCGGCGCGATCACCACCGTCATCGCCCACATCGCCAGCGCGATGCCTTGTTTTTCCTTCGGATAACTGGACAGCAGCAAGGTCAGCGACAGCGCCACCATCGGACCGGAACCAGCGCCCTGCATCAGGCGGCCGAACACCAGCATCGGCATGGTGGTGGCCAGGCCGCAGAACATCGAGAACAGCACGAACAGAAACACTGACACCACGAACGTACGCACTTCGCCGAAGCGGCGCGCGATCCAGCCAGTGAGCGGCTGCATGATCGCGCTGGCCAGCGAGTAGGAGCTGATCGTCCAGGTGCCTTCGTTGGGACTCACCGCCAGGCTGCCGGCGATATGCGGCACGGCCACGTTGACGATGGTCATGTCCAGCACTTCCATGAAGGTGCTGAACGCGACGGCGACCGTCAGCAGCACCAGCGGCATGCCGTGCAGGGGTTTGAGCGGTTCGGCGTTTTCGGGGGTGGCGGCCATGACGGTCTCTCGATCTAACCCTGCCGGTCGTCATTTCCATTCGCGGAAATGGCGGCCGGAAAAAAGATGGCGGCAATCACTCGCCCAGATTGGCGCGAATGATCTTCTCCGCCTCGGCATCGGCCTGCGCCGCCACCTGGTCGTACACCGAGGTTTGCGCTGGCGGTTGCGAAGGCGCGGACGCCAGCGCCGGGCCCTTGTCGTTGGTGATGTCGACCGTGACGTCGGCGGAAAGCCCCACGCGCAGCGGATGCTGATCCAGCTCGTTGTTGTCCAGCGCGATGCGCACCGGCACGCGCTGCACCACCTTGATCCAGTTGCCGGTGGCGTTCTGCGCCGGCAACAGCGAGAACACGCTGCCGGTGCCGGCGCCCAGGCCGATCACCTTGCCGTGGTATTCCACGCTGCCGCCGTACAGGTCGGTGCCGATCTTCACCGGCTGGCCGATGCGGATGTGGCGCAGCTGGTTTTCCTTGAAGTTCGCATCGATCCACAAATCGTGCAGCGGCACGATCGTCATCAATTGCTGTCCAGGCGTGATGCTGGCGCCGAGCTGCACGCTGCGCTGCGCGACGTAGCCGCTGACCGGCGCCACGATGGTATTGCGTTGCGCGGCGATCCAGGCCGAACGGAAGTTTGCGCGAGCCTGCATCACGGCCGGATTGTTGGCGACATCCGTGCCTTCTACGGCCGCACGCGCGGACTGCGCTTGCGCTTTCGCGGCGTTGAGCGCCGCTTGTGCCTGCGCCACGCTGTCGCGCATGTGCTGCACGGTTTCCGGCGATTCGGCCTGTGCGGCGACCAGCGGAATGTGACGCTTCAGATCGGCCTGGGCCTTGCGCAGGTCGACCTCGCGCGCGACCACGGTGGCGTCGGCTTCGCTGACCGATGCATCCTGCTGGCGCACCTGGCGCACGGCCTGGGCAAGCGCGCTGCTGGTTTGGCGCAGGCGCACGTCGGCGTCGGTCGAATCCAGCTTCACCAGCACCTGGCCGGCAGTGACGTGCTGGGTGTCATCGGTGAGGATCGCCACCACGGTGCCGGGCACCTGCGAGGAAAGCGCAACCTGGTTGCCGCCGACATAGGCGTTGTCGGTCTTCTCGCGCGTGGAAAACACGAACATCCACAGCAAAAACCAGGTGACCCCAGCCAGCACGAAGATCGCGGCCACGATCAGCAGCGCGCGGCTGCGCTTGGCGGGATCCTTCGCGGCCAGTCCGCTGTCGTTGGCGTCCTTGGGAGTGGTGCTCATGTCAGGGGGCTCCAGCAGGATTCGAAGTGGGGGAGGAAGAGGTGGATGACGCCGTGCGCGCGATATCCGAGCGATAGCCGCCGCCCAGCGCCTTGATCAGCGCCAGATCGGTGCTGAGCGCCTGCGCCTGCAGGCTGATCGCCTGATCGCGTTGTTGCAGCAGCTGCGCCTGGGCGTTGAGGCTTTCGCGTGCGTCCTGCGTGCCATGCGCCGCGCGCGCCTGGGCGGAGGCGAATAATGCTTCGTTGGCTTTCACCTGTGCGTCCTGTTTTTCGCGGCGCGCGGCGATCTGCTGTGCGGTGACCGCTTGCGTCGCCACATCGCGCGCGGCATTCGTCACCGCCACGTTGTAATCGGCGATGGCGGCATCGAGCTGCGCGCGGCTGGCGCCGTAACCGGCCTTCAGGCGTCCGCCTTCGAAGATCGGCAGATGCACGGCGGGCGTGATACCGAACACGCGGCTGCCCATGGTGAACAGATTGCCGAGGTCGCCCTTGCTGCCGGAAGAAAAGCCAGCAATACGCGGCGCACCCTGGTCGGTACTGGAAAGGCCGGCCATCGCGTTGATGCTGAAATCGGGGAAGAAATCGGCGCGCGCCACATCGGTCTGCTTGAGCGCGGCTTCCACCTGCCAGCGGCTCGCGGCGATATCCGGACGGCGGGCGATCAGGTCCAGGCGCGCATCGTCGGGCAGGCCGCCTTCGAGCTCGGGCAACGCGCGCGGCTCCAGCGGCGGCAATTGCGCGGGCGATACGTTCACCAGCGCCGCCAGCACAACCTTGCGCAGCTCAATGGAGCCATCCAGCGTCGCCTGCATCTGCTGCACATTGGCCAGTTGCGCGCGTACCTGTTGCACGGTGTCGGGCAAGTCCACGCCTTGCCGCACGCGCAGTTCGGCGATGCGCAGCAAGCGCTGCTGTACTCCCACAGCCTGTCCGGTGAGCTGCAGCCGGTTTTCGTCGGCCAGCAGGCTGAAATACGCATCGGCGACGGCGTTCTGGATGGTGAGCACTGCGGCGCTGCGCTCCGCTTCGGCGGCGTGCGCCTGATCCAGCGCCGCTTCGATCGACGAGCGTTTCTTGCCCCAGAAATCGAAATCGTATTCGAGCTGCACGCCCAGGTCGCCCTGGTTGTACCAGTTGAAGCCGAGCAGCGAAGGTGGCATCAGGCCGTGATCGCTGATGCGCTGGCGCGCGAGCTGCGCGTTGCCCTTGATGGTGAGGCCGGCCTGCGCGGCGGTCACACGCACCGATTGCTCGGCCGTCTGCACGCGCGAACGGGCCTGTGCCAGATCGGGCGACTGCTTCATGACCAGCGCCATCACCTGATCCAGTTGCGGATCGTTGTACTTGAGCCACCAGTCGGTGGCCGGCCACGCTGCGCCGGCCTGGCTCGGCAATCCGGCGAGCGGCACGTCGTCGCGCAGTGTGGGGTGCTGCACCTTGGCAGGAATCATGCAGCCGCTAAGGCTCAGTGCGGCAAGCAAGGCGAGGGGACGCAGCCGCGCAACAGTGGGGAAGGGAACGGCATTCATGGCGGATCACCCGCGGCGTGTTCGAGTTGATTGAGGTTGTAGGCGAGCTTGCGCAGCAGCCGGTTCAAATGGCTGCGGTCGGTGTTGGTGAAGCCGGCGAAGACGTGCTTCAAGCGCGGAAACATGGCCGGTAGCATCTTCCGTACGAAGCGTCTGCCTGCGGGCGTGATCTGCATCACCACGCGGCGCCGGTCCTCCGCGCTGGGGCCGCGCGTGATCAGTCCGCGCTTGACCAGCGCGTCGGCGATGCGCGTCATGTTGGTGACGCCCAAGGACGTGAACAGGCACACCTCGCCTGGTGTAGAGGTGCCGTCCGGACGCGAGAACAAGGTGATCAGGGTGCGAAATTCGCTGTCGTTGAGCTTGTGTGGGCGCAGTTTGTGCTCGAGCTCGGCCTGCAGGCTTTCGCTGATCAGCACCAGCATCCGGCACATCTCTACGCCCGCGGGTAGCTCGGGAATGAGTTTGCGGACGCCCGCAACCCCATCGTCGAGCATTTTTATCTGGTCGAGCAGAGACATTCCATCAATGCATATTTCACTGGTGAAATAAAATGATGCGCCGCGTCGTGGCAGCTTTGCAAGTGCCCACGGATTTCCGGAAGTGCTGTAGGTTGGGGTGCAAACCCCAACGTCACCATGTCTGGAGATGGCAATGTTAGGGTTCGCACCCCAGCCTACGGATCATCCGGCGATGGCGAGCAGGCGCCGCACGTTGGCCGTGGTCGCCGCAGCGACGCTCTCGGGCGTTTCCCGGCGCAATGCTGCAACGTGTTGCAACACTTCTGCCACATAAGAAGGTTCGTTGCGCTCGCCACGATGCGTGGACAAGGGTTGGTCCGGCGCATCGCTTTCCAGCAGCAGGTATTCGATCGGCATGTTCGCCACGATGCGGCGCAACCGTTGTGCGCGTTCGTAGGTGACCGGTCCGCCAATGCCAAGATGAAAGCCCAGCTTCCATAGTTGCTCGGCTTGCTGTTGGCTGCCGGCAAAACTGTGCACCACGCCGCGCAGCTTGCCGATGCGACGCAAGTGGGCGGTGACTTCATCCAGGGCGGCGCGTGCGTGCACGATCACCGGCAGGTCGAATTCGCGCGCCAGCGCAAGCTGCTGGCGGAAATACTCGCGCTGGTCTTCCGCATCCAGTCCTTCGACGTGGAAATCCAGGCCGATCTCGCCGACCGCGACGGGGCGGTGTGTCTTCAGCCATTGCGACAGTTCCGCAAGATGTTCCGGGCGATGCTGGTCGAGGAACATCGGGTGCATGCCGTAGGCCGGATACAGGCCGCTGCCCGGCTTGCACAGTGCCTGGATGCGCGGCCAGCTTGCGGCGTCGACGCCGGGTATGACTTGCAGCGTCACGCCCGCCGCGCGGGCGCGTTCGACGACCGCCTGGCGATCGGCATCGAATGCGGCGTCGTCCAGGTGCACGTGACTGTCGGCAAGCGTAAGCATGGTTGTCATGATGCCTTCTTGCGGGTCGATTGTGATAACTGTGTACCCGGTCTAGCATCATTCAGCGTGTGAGCGCTTCAATGCGCCACAGCAGGGCGCCGGGCGGCGTTCGTTTGCACATCAAAACACAGGAGGTCGTCGTGAAAATCAGATCGTTCAAATTCGGTGCGGTGGCGGCGGTGCTGGTTGCCGTTGCGGCTCTGTCGGGTTGCCAGACGCAGCCGACGACCTATCAGACGCAATACGGCTACCGCGGCTGCCAGAATTGCGGCGTGGTGCAGCAGGTGCAGCAGATCTATATCCAGCAGCAGGGCAGCAACCACAGCGGTCTGGGTACGGTGATTGGCGCGGTAGCCGGCGGCTTGCTGGGTAGCACCATCGGCCACGGTCGCGGCAATACGGCGGCGATCGTCGGTGGTGCAGTAGTCGGCGGCGTGGTGGGTAACAAGGTCGGCCAGGCCAACAGTCAGCCTGCCAACACCACGCCTGCATGGCAGATCGTGGTGCGCATGGACAACGGCCAGTACGCCACCGTAACGCAAGTTCCCAATCCGGGCGTGCGTCCCGGCGATTACGTAGTGATCAGCAACAACCAGGTCTATCCGCGTTGATGTAAATGGACGTCTGGACGTCCAAATGAAAAAGGCCCTCATTTGAGGGCCTTTTTATTGAAATGCGCGTATCAGTTGATGGTGTAGAACTTGTGGTCGCCGATGGTGATTGCGCGCTGGTTGCGCGACCATGCCGGTGAAACCGAAACGGTGGCGAAGTGGTCCGCGTGCGGAACAAAGAAACGACGTTCGTCGACCGGTAGCTGCCAGTTGGTCATCGATTTGCCTGCGATATCCCAGGCTTTCTGGAACGCCACGAGGTTGTCGATTTCCTGATTCTGCGGCGTGGTGGACAAGGCGAATTGATGCGGCGCCTTCACGACTTCGCATACGGTATCGCCCCATTGGCCGCGTTCGCGCCGACGCATGGCGACTTCCGCCACGGCCATCTGGCCGACCGTGGACTGGCTACGTGCTTCCAGGTACACGGTGGTCGCCAGACAAGTCTGGTCTGCGAGCGGTTGGGGCAGTACGGACATCAGCCACAACAACATGGAAAGTTTCATATCTGCCTCCAGCTTGCTGTACGTGCTGGCACACATGCGTGCCATAACGCCGTTGCGATGGACGGGCGGGCAGACCGTTCCACCTGGATCTTTTGCCTGCGTCGAAACTTGTGGCGCAAGCAGGATTGGCCGCTATAACACGGCGGAATCAATCGACATGTCCGATGTCGACTGGGAAAGCTTCGGCTCTACACGGCGTGCACTAACTCGTTTGAGTGCAGCGTGTTCGCGCATACGGCGAGTTGTACTCCGGCGTCTTCTTGCCGGGTCGCGCCGATCCGGACCCCTCCGGTTCGTCGCGTATGTCGGCACCCTGCGGTCAGGTGGATGCCGGAAAAAGTTTGGCGGAATCTAGTGGGGCTCGCTCGTCTTTGCAAGTGCCCGCCATGCTCGATTCACAATCCGCTCACATCATCGCACGCCGCGCATGATGTAAACGTCAAGCAGGCCAAGTGTTTAGCAGTTGTACGTCAGTGCCGTCATCACTAACAATTTTTTCGCCGTGTTGTCCGAGGCGGCCAGTTATATCGTCGCTTATGACAGCAAGCGCTTCGATGCGCTCATCGTATGCAACGACATTGAGCAACCGCACGAATTCGCTGTTCTCGCGTTGCAGCAATGCACCATCGTCGACACGCTTCGACAACGCGACATGATGCAGATGGCGTTTGTTGCCGCCGCGATAATGCAAGCGCGCAACGATCTCCTGTCCTGGATAGCAACCTTTGTCGATTGCGACGGCACCCAAGCGATGCAGCGAAAGTGCAGGAGGAAGCAACTCGTTCAACGCAGCGTCTGGAAGCCACGGCCATCCTTCGCGCAGTTGTTCGCGTTGCCACGCATCGTCGCCGCTGACATTCGCACCGAACATCATCGTGTGCGATCCGCAGCCGAGTCGAACGATGTCATCATGCACATCGACGTCGTGCAACGGCAATGCGGCGTCTCCCGCAAGCGAACCATTTGCAACGCTTAGCTTGACGCGTGAGCGAAACACGAAGCGACGCAATGCTTCGATGACCGTTTCTGCATCGCCGCCGCGCAGGATCAGCAGCAGACGTTCGTCATCCAGGCGTGCAAGATGAAACAGGTTGCGCACGCGTCCTTGTGCGTCGAGCCAGCTGCTGAATTGCCAGCGATGGTTCGCCAGTGCGGTAACCTGGCTGGCGAACTGGCTTTGCGCGAACGCGAGGGCGTCCGGGCCTTCCATGAAAACGGCGTGGGCGATGATAGATGTCGGCATGCGCGCAGGATTGGGGCGGGAGGGGCTTGCTGCAAGTAGCTCCGGGCTTGCCTGCAACGCCCGGCGCCCGGCGTCAACTGGTTGTGCCGCTATGCCGCAAGTATTACGCTTTTGGCGATACGAACATGCCCGACACGTCCTCCAAACCCGCAACGCCGAACGAACCCGCCAAGCAAGAGCGGGCCGTAACGCCCGTTTTGCCCGTGCCGGGCAAGGAACACAACGAGCGGCCGGCGCCGGACCCCACGCGCTACGGCGATTGGGAAAAGAACGGACGCTGCATCGACTTCTGATCCGTCGCGTCAGCGCGCCACGGTAGGGTGGCGAAGCGGCGGGTGCGCGGAAGCGGTTGGCGGTGCACGGGTATCAGCGATTCCACCCAGGATAGCCGCCATGGCACAGACGCAACGACCGCTTTCACCGCACCTACAGATATATAAGTGGCAAGTGCAGATGGTGACGTCCATCCTGCATCGCGCCACCGGCATCGCCCTCACCGTGGGCACCTTGATCGTCGTATGGGGCCTGGTCGCCCTGGCCGCCGGCGAAGATGCGTTCAACCAGTTCAAGATCTGCATGGGCAGCCCGCTCGGCATGATCCTGATGATCGGCTGGACCTGGTCGCTGTTCTACCACCTGTGTAACGGCATCCGTCACCTGATCCAGGACGCCGGCGCCGGCTACGCCATCACCCAGTTCGTGCGTTCGAGCTGGCTGACCGTGATCGGCAGCCTGGTACTCACCTTGATTGTCTGGGGCTACGTGCTCTCCGCCGGAGGTGCCGCATGAGCGCCAACTCAAAAGACCTGCGACATCCGCTGAAGCGCGCACGCGGCCTGGGTTCGGCCCAGTTCGGCGTAGGCCACTGGTGGACCCAGCGCACTACCGCCGTCGCGCTGATCGCGCTGGGCATCTGGTTCGTGATCCTGGTGCTGGGCCTGGTGCACGGCGATTACGCCGCCGCGCGCGCCGCGGTGGCCAAGCCGTGGAACGCGGTGCTGCTGATCGCCTTCCTGGTCAGCATGTTCTGGCATGCGGTGCTGGGCATGCAGGTGGTCATCGAGGATTACGTACACACCCACTGGAAGGAAGTCACGCTTCTGGTGGCCATCAAGTTTATCGCCGTGCTGTGCGTGCTGGCCGGCACGCTGGCGGTGCTGCGCATCGCACTGGGAGCCTGAGGTCGATGGAAGCCTACAAAGTTCAGCAGCACAAGTACGACGTGGTGGTGGTCGGCGCCGGCGGCGCGGGCCTGCGCGCCACGTTTGGCCTGGCCGAAAAAGGCCTGAAGGCCGCGTGCATCACCAAGGTGTTCCCGACCCGCTCGCACACCGTGGCCGCGCAGGGCGGCATCGCCGCGGCGCTCGGCAACATGGGCGAAGACGACTGGCGCTTCCACTTCTACGACACCATCAAGGGTTCGGACTGGCTGGGCGACCAGGACGCGATCGAATACATGTGCCGCGAGGCGATTCCGTCGATCCTGGAGCTGGAACACTACGGTGTGCCGTTCTCGCGCACCGACGATGGCCGCATCTACCAGCGTCCGTTCGGCGGCATGACCACGCATTACGGCAAGGGCACCGCGCAGCGCACCTGCGCCGCGGCGGATCGCACCGGTCACGCCATTTTGCACACGCTGTACCAGCAGGCGCTGGCGCATGACGCTACGTTCTTTATCGAATACTTCGCCATCGACCTGATCTTCGACGACGAAGGCGTGTGCCGCGGCGTGCTGGCGCTCGACATGAACGAGGGCACGCTGCACCTGTTCCGTGGCCAGGCGGTGGTGCTTGCCACCGGCGGCTACGGTCGCGCGTATTTCAGCGCCACTTCCGCGCATACCTGCACCGGCGATGGCGGCGGCATGGTGCTGCGCGCAGGCCTCGCGCTGCAGGACATGGAATTCGTGCAGTTCCATCCCACTGGCATCTACGGCGCCGGCTGCCTGATCACCGAAGGCGTGCGCGGCGAGGGTGGTTATCTCACCAATTCCAAGGGCGAGCGCTTCATGGAGCGCTATGCGCCGAGCGCGAAGGATCTCGCTTCGCGTGACGTGGTCAGCCGCGCGATGACGGTGGAAATCCGCGAAGGCCGTGGCGTGGGCGAGCACAAGGATCACGTGCATCTGAACCTGATGCACCTGGGTCCGGAAGTGATCCACGAACGCCTGCCCGGCATCGCCGAATCGGCGCGCATCTTCGCCGGCGTGGACGTCACCAAGGAGCCGATCCCGGTGTTGCCGACCGTGCACTACAACATGGGCGGCATTCCCACCAACTATCACGGCGAAGTGGTGCAGAAGAAGGGCGATGACGTTGACGCCGTGGTGCCCGGCCTGTTCGCCATTGGCGAGGCGGCCTGCGTGTCGGTGCACGGCGCCAATCGCCTGGGCTCCAACTCGCTGCTCGACCTGGTGGTGTTCGGTCGCGCGGTCTCGCATCGCTGCGCCGAGATCATCAAGCCGGGCATGGCACACAAGGATCTTCCCGCCAGCGCGCTGGATAAAGCCTTGGGTCGCTTCGATGGCCTGCGCAACGCCAACGGCGGCACGCCGACGGCGAAGATCCGCCTGAACATGCAGCGCACCATGCAGGATGACGCCGCGGTGTTTCGCACTGGCGAAACGCTCAAGGCGGGCTCCAAGAAGATCTCCGAGGTGTACGACTCCTTCAAGGACGTGCGCGTCAGCGACCGTTCGCTGGTGTGGAATTCCGACCTGATCGAAACGCTGGAACTGTCCAACCTGCTGGGCCAGGCTGTCGCCACCATGCACTCGGCCGAGCAGCGTCCGGAAAGCCGCGGCGCGCATGCGCGTGAAGACTTCCCCGAGCGCGACGATCACAACTGGATGAAACACACCCTGGTGAAGGTCGACGAAGCCGGCAAGACAAGCTTCGATTTCCGTCCGGTGCACATGTATACGCTCACCGGCGAAGTCGAAGTCGTGCCGCCCAAAAAGCGCGTCTATTAATTCTGGAGAGGCAATCGTGGCCGAGTTCACGCTACCGAAGAATTCCAAGATCCAGCCGGGCAAGCACTATCCGGCGAAAGACGCGAAGAAACCGCGTACGTTCCGCATCTACCGCTGGTCGCCGGACGATGGCCAGAACCCGCGCATCGACACGTACGAAGTCGATATGGCCAGCTGTGGCCCGATGGTTCTGGACGCGCTCCTGAAGATCAAGAACGAGATCGATCCCACTCTCACGCTGCGCCGCTCCTGCCGCGAAGGCATCTGCGGTTCGTGCGCGATGAACATCGACGGCACCAACACGCTGGCTTGCACCAAGTCGATCGAGGAATGCGCGTCGGGCGATGTGAAGATTTATCCGCTGCCGCACATGCCGGTGGTGAAGGATCTGGTGCCCGATCTCACGCACTTCTATGCACAGTTCGCCTCGATCAAGCCGTGGTTGCGCACGCAGAGCGCCACGCCGGACCGCGAGCGCCTGCAGTCGCCGGAAGATCGCAAGAAGCTCGACGGCCTGTACGAGTGCATCCTGTGCGCCTGCTGCTCCACCAGCTGTCCGAGCTACTGGTGGAACGGCGATCGTTACCTGGGTCCGGCGATCCTGCTGCAGGCCTATCGCTGGATCGTCGACTCGCGCGACGAAGACACCGGCGCGCGCCTGGACGATCTGGAAGATCCGTTCAAGCTGTATCGTTGCCACACCATCATGAACTGCGCACGCACTTGCCCGAAGGGTTTGAATCCGGCGAAGGCGATTGCGGAGATCAAGAAGTTGCTGGTGGCGCGGCGGTCGGCTTAAGGTTCGTTATTGACCGACTTCGCCGTAGTAAAGCGCCTTGGCGAAGGCCGGAACCGGCCAGTTAGGTAAACCGCGCGAAGCACACAAAATCTAGATTGAGTGCTTCGCGCGACGCATTTGAACTGGATCCCGGCTTTCGCCGGGATGACGGCAACGCAAGATTGGCCCTCGAGCATTTATGGACGAAGCCCGCCTAAAACGCCTCCACTGGCGCACCCGCCGCGGCACGCGCGAACTGGACGCCCTGTTCGGCGGCTGGCTGGAAACCTCTTTTCCCACCGCCGAGCCGGCGCTTCAACAAGCCTTCGACGAACTGCTCGGCGTGCAGGACCCGGACCTTTGGGACTGGGTGATGGGCCACGCCAGGCCGCCGCGCGCCGATTGGCAGGCGATCATTGATGACATCCGCGCCCGCCATCGGCTTTGAATACCGGCCGTCGCGCTGGGTGCCGCGCCTGTTCGTGGCCGTTACCTGCCTGACCGTGGTTGCCGTCATGCTCTCGGGCGCTCCGCTGCTCATGCGTGTCGTATTGGCATCGGCTTTGGTTGCCGCTTGCGCTCAGGCGATCCGCTGCCTGCAGCTGCCGATCTCCGCGGTGGGCTGGGCCGGCCGCAGCGGCTGGACGTTGCGCGGCCTGGATGGCGCGGACGATGCGGCGGCGCTGCTGTCGTTTCGCATCGTGGGTCAGGCGGTTCTGCTGCGCCTGGTCAGCGGACGCTACGGCAAGCTCACGCTGTGGCTGATGCCGGACAACACCGATGCCGATATCCGGCGGCGCTTGCGCATGCGCCTGGCCGTGGTGGCGGGGGACGGCAAACCGTAGGTTGGGGTGCGAACCCCAACATTGGGATCTATGCGGATGGCGATGTTGGGGTTTGCACCCCAACCTACGGGCGTCCGCCATTGCCCGCCACGCCCACTTCGGGCACTCTGCGCGCGCGGCACGGTCTTATGGAGTCCTTAAGTCCCGCCGCCTACGTCCCTGAAGCGAAGCCCCCATGTTCCGACCGCTCGAGCTTTTCATCGGCCTGCGCTACGTCCGCGCCAAGCGGCGCAATCAGTTCATCTCCTTCATCTCCACCGTGTCCATCGTGTGCATCACCATCAGCGTGATGGCGCTGATCACGGTAATGTCGGTGATGAACGGCTTCGACTACCAGCTGCGCTCGCGCATCCTCGGCGCCATTTCCGATGCCACGGTGTCCGGCCTGCCGGGCGAGACGGTGCAGAACTGGCAATATGCCGTGCAGCAGGTAAAGGCCAACCCGCATGTGCGCGGCGCAGCTCCGTACGTGGAGATCCAGTCGTTTCTGCAGGGGCAGCGTTCCAGTGGCGCGATGGTGCGCGGTATCGACACGGTGCAGGAGCCGAATGTGTCGGATATCAACAAGCATATGATCGCCGGTTCGTTCGATTCGCTGACGCCCCGCAGTTGGAACATCGTCCTCGGTAAAGACCTTGCCTTGCAGCTTGGGGTGAATGTTGGGGACAAGGTCACGATGGTGGTGCCGGAACTGCGCACGTCGCTGCTCGGCGCCATGCCCCGCGTGCGCGGGTTTACCGTAAGCGGCATTTTTGAAATGGGTATGGAGGAGTTCGACTCAGGCCTCGGTCTGATCAACATCAAGGATGCCGAGGCGCTCAAAAGCATCGACGGCCCCACCGGCATCCGCTTGAAGCTCGACAATCTCTACAACGCCGCTCCCGTCGCACGCGAACTAGCCGATACGCTAGGGCAGATCTACAGCGTGACCACCTGGATGGACAGCCACGCGAACTTCTTCTCCGCCATCTCGATGGAGAAGAAAGTGATGTTCATCATTCTCTCGCTGATCATCCTGGTGGCGGTGATCAACCTGATCTCCATGCTGATGATGCTGGTTACCGACAAGCAGGCCGATATCGCCATCCTGCGCACCCTGGGTTCCACGCCGCGCAGCATCATGGGCATGTTCATGGTGCAAGGCGTGCTGGTGGGATTTGTCGGTATCGGTTTCGGTGTTGGACTGGGCTCGCTGCTGTCGTGGCGGCTGCCCGGCATCGTGAAATGGATCGAGCATGTCACCGGCGTCACCTTCCTCTCGCCGGACGTCTATTACATCAGCGAGGTACCCAGCCGCCTCGATTGGCACGACGTAGTGTCGGTGTCGCTGGTGACCTTCCTGTTCTCCTTGCTGGCGACGCTGTATCCCGCGTGGCGCGCCTCGCGTACGCAACCGGCCCAGGCGCTGCGCTATGAGTAATCCGATGACGAAGGCTGCCAACCCCATCGTGCTGCGTGCCAGCCACGTCGCCAAGACCTACGAGGAAGGCGATCTGCACACCACGGTGCTGACCAATGCGAGCTTTACGCTCAAGCGCGGCGAAACGCTGGCGATCGTCGGCGCTTCCGGTTCCGGCAAGAGCACGCTGCTGCACATCATCGGCGGACTGGATACGCTCTCCGGCGGCGAAGTGGAGGTGGAAGGGCAAACGCTTTCCAAGTTGTCCGACGCCGAGCGCGGCCGCGTGCGCAATCGTTCGCTCGGCTTCATCTACCAGTTCCACCACCTGCTGCCGGAATTCACCGCACTGGAAAACGTGTGCATGCCCTTGCTTATCCGTGGTGTGGGCATTCCTGAGGCGCAGAAGCAGGCGGCGGCGTTGCTGGAGCGCGTCGGGCTGGGCAAACGCCTGGAACACAAGCCTTCCGAACTTTCCGGCGGCGAGCGCCAGCGCTGCGCAGTGGCGCGCGCATTGGTGACGCGCCCTTCCTGCGTGCTGGGCGACGAGCCCACCGGCAATCTCGACGAAGACAACGCCGCGCACGTGTACGAGCTGATGCTGGAGTTGAATCGCGAGATCGGTACCAGCTTCATCCTGGTGACGCACGACAGCCGGCTGGCAGCGCGCATGGATCGCACACTCGAACTGCACAACGGCGAGCTGCGCGAAAAAGCGTAATCTCCGGTAGGTTGGGTTGAGGCGCAGCCGAAAACCCAACATGCCATGCATATCCCGACGTTGGGGTTCGGCTACGCCTCAGCCCAACCTACGTGAAGTTCAAGGCATCAACCCGTCAGCGCGTTGAGCCAGCCCCTTACAAGGTTGCTTGTGCGCCTGCGCTAGCGTCGCAGGTATGGTGAAGCAATTGACGTATCCGGGCGCCATTGCGTGCGCACTTGCGTTGTTGATAGGCATGTCCGCAGTGCAATGGTTGCCGTCGTTGCCACCGCGCTGGGCGATGGGAACGATCGCGGCGTGCGCCTTGGCCGCCGCATGGTTTTTCCCGCGTGCCCGTTGGTTCGCCATCGTAGTGCTCGGCTTCGCATGGGCAGCATGGCGTGGCAGTGTGGCGATGGAAGCGCGCTTGCCCAAAGCCTGGGAAGGCCAGGATTTCCTGGTTACCGGCCGCATCGTCGGGCTGGCGCAGGCCGGTGCCGATGCGACCAGCGCGCTGTTTCGCATCGAGCAGGCTACGCGCGATGGACATGTAGTGCCTTGGCGCGGACTTGCGCGCATCAGTTGGTACGACACGCCGACGGCGGATCCGGAACCCTGCTCGCAATGGCAATTGCTGCTGCGCCTGCGCAGGCCACGCGGCATGGTCAACCCCGGTGGCGCGGACAGCGAACGCAGCGCGCTGGCACGCGGTATCGCAGCCATGGGTTATGTGCGCAGTGATCCAGGCAACCAACGCCTGAGCGTGAGTACGTTCTGCCTGGATCGCTTACGCGGCTCGCTCGCCGAAGGCATCCAGGCGCGCGTGCATGATCCGCACGATGCCGCCTTGCTGCGCGCTTTCACCGTGGGCGATACGCGCGGATTGGAACAGCACGATTGGAATGTCGCGCGCGCAAACGGCATTTCGCACCTGCTGGCCATTTCGGGTTTCCACGTGGGCGTGGCGGCGGTTTTCGGTGCGTGGCTGTGCACGGCGCTCTATTGGCTTTGGCCTGCACTTGCCTTGCGCTGCCCGCACGCACAGGCGCAGGCATTGTTCGCCTTGGCGTCTGCATCCGCGTACGGTGCGCTGGCCGGCCTGGGCATGCCCACGGTGCGCACGATGATCATGATCGCCGCCTTCGCGCTGGCGCGCTGCGGCCGGCGCGCGGCAGGGTCCGGGCACGCGCTGGCCGTTGCGATGATCGCCATCCTGCTGGTGAATCCCACGGCGGTGCTGGAGGCGGGTTTCTGGTTGTCCTTCGTCGGCGTGACGTTCCTGATCTTGTGCATGGACGCGAAAGGACGCGGGCTGCGTGCCTTCCTGCGCGAACTGACGCTGGGGCAATTGGTGATGACGATTGCGCTGTTGCCGCTGACGCTGTGGTTTTTCGGCGAAGCCTCGCTGGTCGGCGCTTTGTCCAACCTGTTTGCGGTGCCATTCGTCAGCTTCGTGATCGTGCCGTGCGCATTGCTCGGCATGCTGCTGTTGATGCTGTGTCCACCGTTGGCGACACCGGTGCTGCGCGTGGCCGAATGGTTGACGCATGCGCAGTGGTGGTTGCTCGAGCAGACCGCTACTTGGCCGGGCGCGCAGTGGTATTTGCCAGCGGTGACGCCGTGGGCGTTGTTGCTGGCCACCTTGGGCGCAATCTGGCTGTTCATGCCGCGGGGCATGCCGATGCGCGCGTTCGGCGCGTTGCTGTTTTTGCCGTTGCTGTGGCCGACGCGGCATCTGCCGGAAGCTGGCGCCTTCCAGGCGTGGGTGCTGGATGTGGGTCAGGGGCTTTCGGTGGTGGTGCGCACGCATGGGCATGCCCTGGTTTATGACGCAGGCGCGCGCTATCCCTCGCAATTCGATCTCGGCACGGCGGTGGTGATTCCATCGCTGCATGCGCTCGGCGTCGATCGACTGGACATGCTGATGATCAGCCACGCCGACAATGATCATGCTGGCGGCGCGCCCGCCGTGGCGGCGGCGTTTCCGATGGCGCAACGCTATTCGGGCGAACCGGCGCGCATGCGCCTTCCGATGGCGCAATGCCTGGCCGGGCAGCAATGGGAATGGGATGGCGTGCGCTTTCGCGTACTGAGCCCCGCCACGGCGTCGACGAAAACCAAGGCCAACGATCTTTCCTGCGTGCTGCTGGTGGAGGGACGAGCAGGGCGTCTGTTGCTGACCGGCGACATCGCAATGGGCACCGAACCGCAGGTAGCCGCAGCGCTGGAACCCGGCCCGCGGCCGATCCTGCAGGTGCCGCATCACGGCAGCAAAAGCTCGTCCAGCACGGAGTTCATTGCTGCGGTCCAGCCTGAACTGGCAGTGGTTTCCGCGGGCTGGCGCAACCGTTTTGGCCATCCGCGGGCGGATGTCATGCAGCGTTATGCCACGGCAGGCGTAGCGGTGTTGAATACCGCGGTGGACGGCGCCGTTCAGCTTGATTTCCCCACCACCGCGCCGGCGTACGTGGGCGCGCGATGGCGCTTGCTTGAGCGGCGCTACTGGCGGGAGTGAATTGCCCAAAACCGCACGGTGCACCCCTGCGAGCCTTCTGGGCGCCATGCCGCCTGTGCGGAATTACTCAGAGCATCCCTAACGACGCTGTTATGATGGCCGCTTCCGCAGACGGCCAGGGCCGGGAGTTCGTTGTGGGTGATTTGGGTCAGATTCTGATGGCAGGCGGCTGGGCCATGGCGCCCATCCTGATCTGTTCGGCGGTGGCATTGGCGATCGTGCTGGAGCGGTGGTGGACCTTGCGGCGCAATTCGGTGCTGCCGCCGGGGTTGTCGCAGGAAGTGCGCGAATGGGCGCGCTCCGATCAGCTCGATCCGGCGCATCTGGAAAAGCTCGCCACCGGCTCGCCGCTGGGCGAATTGCTGGCCGCCGCCTTGGCCGTGCGCCAGCACTCGCGCGACCTGATCAAGGAACGCATCGAGGACACCGGCCGCCACGTCGTGCATCGCATGGAGCGTTACCTCAACACGCTAGGCACCATTGCGCTGATCGGCCCGCTGCTGGGCCTGTTCGGCACCGTGATCGGCCTGATCCGCATGTTCATGCAGGTGATGGTCGGCGGCATGGCCGATCCCACCAAGATGGCCGGTGGCATCGGCGAAGCGCTGATCTGCACCGCGGCGGGTCTTACGGTGGCGATTCCGGCGTATGTGCTGCATCGCTATTTCCGTTCCAAGGTGGCCGGCTACGTGGTGGAGATGGAAAAGCAGGCGACGCTGCTGCTAGACGATCTCACGCTTTCCACGCAACCGGCCGCGCCGCGTACGCGCCGCGCGCCGCTGTCCGGCGACAAGGCGTCGGTCTAAGCCATGCGCATTGGTAACGATCGCCGCAACGACGATTTCGAGATCAACGTGGTCTCGCTGATCGACGTGCTGCTGACCTTGTTGATGTTCTTCGTGCTCACCACCACCTTCGTGCAGCACTCGCGCCTGAAAGTGAACCTGCCGCAAGCCAGCGCGGAAGATCGCGACATGCAGCCGCCGGCAATCACCGTGATGGTGGATCGCGAAGGCCATTTCTACGTCGGCAGCGATGAAGTCGCCGGCAGCGGCGTGGATGCCGTGAAACAGGCCATCGCACGCGTGGCCGGCGACGATCGCAACCAGACCGTCACCATCCGCGCCGACGCCATGACGGCGCACCAGAACGTGGTTACCGCGATGGACGCGCTGGGCCAGCTGGGCTTTACTCATCTTTCCATCGCCACGACGCCGTCGCAGGCGGAAACGGGCAAATGAGCGAAGGCAAAAAGAAGGTTTCGCTCTGGGACGCAGAGAGCAGGCGCACGTACAAACGTCTGCTCGGCTATTCGGGCCGCTACTGGCCGGTGATCCTGGTATCGGTCATCGGCTTTGCGGTGGATGGTGGGGCCCTGGCTTTTTTCACCAGCAAGCTGCAGCCGATCATGGACAAGCTGCTGCAACAGAAAGACCCGTATCTCATTCGCTGGATGCCGATCTGGATCATCGGCATCTTCCTGGTACGCGGTGTGGCCATCCTCGTCAGTAACTATGGCATGGGCTACATCTCGCGCCACGTGGTGCAGCGCATGCAACGTGACGTGTTTGCGGCTTATTTGCGCTTGCCCGCTGCTTTTTTTGGTAAAGAGCATTCAGGGCACCAGATCTCGCGCATCACCTACACCAGTGAGCAAATCGCCGGCGCAGCGACGGATGCGCTGAAGGTGTCGGTGACCGAGAGCATCACCGTGCTCGGCATGTTCATCGTGATGCTCTACAAGAGTCTCTATCTCACGACGGCATTGTTGATCCTGGTGCCCGCCATCGTCCTGATCGCTTCCGCGGTAAGTCGCCGGTATCGCGTCGTGAGCCGGCGTATCCAGGGCATGATGGGATCGGTTACCGGCACCGTGGATGAAACCGTGCGGGCGCATCGCGAAGTGCGCATCTATGGCGGGCAGGAGCAGGCGGACGCGCGCTTCAAGCAGGTTTCCGATCGCGCCCGTTATCTCAATCTCAAGATTGTGGCGACCAGCGCGCTTTCGGGATCGTCCATCCAGACGGTGGCCTCGCTGGCGCTGGCGGGCATGGTGTTCCTGGCTTCGCGTCCCTCGCAGATCGATCACATCTCGCCGGGTGTGTTCATCGCGGTGCTCACGGCCATGGGTGGCATGCTCTCGTCATTGAAGCGGCTGACCAACGTGCAATCCACCATGCAGACCGGCATTGCGGCCGCGGAGAATCTGTTCGCGGTACTGGACCTGCCGCCGGAAGTGGATCAGGGCAGCAAGGTTCTGCAACGCACCAACGGCGATCTGCGTTTCGAAGACGTACGCCTGGTTTATTCCAGCGGCGAATTGGAAGCGCTCGCCGGTGTGAGCCTGCACTGCATGCCCGGTACGGTTACTGCGCTGGTGGGCCGTTCCGGCAGCGGCAAGAGCAGCCTGGTCAGCCTGTTGCCGCGCTTCAATGCGCCAACCAGCGGACGCATCCTGCTGGATGGTGAGGACTACGAGCATTACACCCTGTCCTCGCTGCGCAAGCAGATCGCCTGGGTGGGGCAAAGCGTGGTGCTGTTCGACGGAACGGTGGCCGAGAACATCGCCTATGGCGAGTTGGCCGGCGCCAGCGAACAGGACATCATCGCCGCCGCCGAAGCGGCCAACGCGATGGAATTCATCCAGCGCCTGCCGCAAGGCATCCACAGCCCCATCGGCGAGGGCGGCAGCATGCTTTCCGGCGGCCAGCGCCAGCGCATCGCCATCGCCCGCGCGATTCTCAAGAACGCACCGATCCTGGTGCTGGACGAAGCGACCAGCGCGCTGGATACCGAATCCGAACGTCTGATCCAGCAAGCGCTGCAGCGCCTGATGCGCGACCGCACCACGCTGGTGATCGCCCATCGCCTGTCCACCATCGAACATGCCGACCAGATCGCCGTGATGGACCAGGGTCGCATCATCGAACGCGGCACGCATGCCGAGCTGATGGCATTGGGCGGTCATTACGCGGCGCTGCACCGCATGCAGTTCAACGAACATCCCGCCGCGGTTGCCGCCGACTGACGATGCGCCTGGCCGACACGCTCCAGGCAGGTTGGTACGAGGGAAAGCCACTGCCGTGGTGGTGTTATCCGCTGTCGAAACTTTACGCCGTTGTGGTGGCGATGCGCCGGGCGCTGTATCGGCTCGGCTGGTTGCGCACGGTGCGGCTGGCTTGCCCGGTGATCGTGGTCGGCAATCTCACCGCGGGCGGCGCGGGGAAAACGCCGCTCACCTTGGCGCTGGCCGAAACATTGCGCGAGCACGGCTATCGTCCCGGCGTGGTAAGCCGCGGTTACGGCGGGACCAGCCGCGAGCCGATGCTGCTGGGCGATTCGCCCGACCCCGTCGAGGCCGGCGACGAACCTTGCGTGATACGCGCCAGCGGCGTACCGGTGGCGATTGGCCGGGATCGTCCCGCCGCGGCGCAATTGCTGCTCGATGCCGGTTGCAATGTGGTGATCGCCGACGATGGCCTGCAGCACTACCGCCTGGCGCGCGATATCGAGATCTGCGTGATCGACGGTGCGCGGCGTTTCGGCAACGCGCGCCTGTTGCCGGCCGGACCGTTGCGCGAATCCATGCACCGCCTGGCGCGGGTGGATTTTCGTATCTGCAACGGCGGCGATGCACAGGAAGGCGAAGTGCCCATGCGCCTGCATGGCGGTTCGGTGCGCGCGCTGGTGGATGAACGCGAACTGCCCATCGCCCATTTTGCCGGCCGGCGAGTGCATGCAGTGGCGGCCATCGGCCATCCGCAGCGCTTCTTTGCGAGCCTGGCCGAACAGGGGCTGGACGTGATTACGCATCCATTTCCCGACCACCACGCCTTCATGCCGGCCGATCTTACTTTCCGCGACGAACTGCCCGTGCTGATGACCGAAAAGGATGCGGTGAAATGCTGGGCATTCGCCCAACCGCATTGGTGGAGCGTACCGGTCAAGGCCCAATTGCCGGCGAGTTTCCATCGGGCCTTGCTCGCGCGGCTTGCGGCCAAAGCACGGCCGTAGGCGATGGCGGTATCATAGGCGCCATTTCCGGCGCCATGCCGGCACTTTTGCGCGAGGTTTTGCATGAGCCTGATCCAGGTACCGGTTTCCTTCGGCGAGCTGATCGACAAGATCACCATCCTGGAGATCAAGGCGCGCCAGATTTCCGATCCCGCCAAGCTGGTCAACGTGCACAACGAGCTCAACCTGCTCAACGCCACCTGGGCCAACGACCACGCCTCGCAAACCGACATCAGCAAGGAACGCGCGCACCTGCTCGCCGTGAACGAGGCGCTGTGGGATATCGAAGACCGCATCCGCCTGAAGGAAAAAGCGCAGGCGTTCGATGCAGAGTTCATCGAACTGGCCCGCTCGGTGTATTTCAAGAACGACGAGCGCGCGGCAGTGAAGCGCGAGATCAATGTCAAGCTGGGCTCGCAGCTGGTGGAAGAGAAGTCGTATCAGGATTATCGGGCGAAGTAACTCTTAGCCATGATGTCCAACATGGGTTGGGTTAGCGCAGCGTAACCCAGCGATGCCGCATCGAATATGCTAGGTGAAACACCACAGGGGAGTTCACCGTATGCGCCGATGGAATGGTTTGCTGGGACTGCTGTTCGTGGTTTCACCCTTGCTGGCACAGGACGTCCCTCCTGCATTGCGCGATTGGGAGGGCTGGGTCCTGCACGACGTTCCCGAGCACGACTGCCCCTTTCTGGCCACCAGTAGCCCGGATACTGATAGTTATCAGTGCATCTGGCCGGGCCGCCTGAGCATCGATGCGGGCAAGAACGGCGGCCGTTTCAAGCTCGACGTACGCGTGGACGCCGCGAGCTGGGTGGCTCTTCCGGGTGATGAGCACAGTTGGCCGCAGCAGGTGACGGTTAACAACAAGCCGTGGCCGGTGCTGAATCGCGACGGCCAGCCGGCGCTGCGGCTGGAGGCGGGCGAATACGCTATCCAGGGAAATCTGCCGTGGGAGGCGCGTCCCGCACGCCTGCGTGTACCGCTGTCGATCGGCTTGGTTTCGTTGAACGTGGACGGCGGCGCGGTCGATCGCATCGAGCGCAACGGCGATCAGCTGACGCTTGGCGAAGCCGCAGCGGCACAGCGCCAGGCGGATGCGCTTTCGGTACGCGTCTATCGCCATCTGACCGATGGCATGCCAGCACTGCTGGACACACAGTTGCAGTTGAACGTGACGGGCAGTGCACGCGAACAGCTATTGGGGCCCGCGTTGCCGAAGGGCTTTATCGCTACTTCGTTGGAGAGCGACGTACCTGCACAGTGGGAACCTGACGGCCGGCTGCGCCTGCAATTGCGGCCGGGCCAGTGGACTGTGCATGTGTCTGCCCGCGCGGTCGATACCTTGCACGCAGTGACCATCACTTCGCCAGCTGAGCCATGGCCAAAGCAGGAAGTGTGGAGCTATAGCGACGATCCCGGATTGCGCAGCACGCGTGTCGAAGGCCGCGCCACCGATGCAGCACAAGCGGGCGTGCCGGCGGATTGGCGTGAGCTGCCGGCCTACGCGCTCGATCAAGGCAACGGCTTGGTGATCGAACAGGGCGCGCGTGGCGGCGAGGGCGAAGCGGGCGACCAGATCCACCTTCAGCGCGAAATATGGCTCGATTTCGACGGCCGCGGTTTCAACGTCAGCGATCACCTCACTGGAACATTGCAGCGCGCACAACGCCTGGATGTCGGCGCACCATGGCAACTGCTGCAGGCGTCGTCGCACGAACGCACCCCTTTGCTGGTTACCGACGCCGGCCAGGGGCGGACGGGCGTCGAATTGCGTGATTCGAATTTGGATCTGCAGGCAGGTTTGCGCGTGGCCGATCGCAGCGGCTCGCTGCCCGGCGCGGGATGGCTCGTTCCCCTGGAAAACATCGACGCCGTGTTGCATCTGCCGTTTGGCTATCGCTTGATCGGCGCGAGCGGTGTGGACCGTTCGCCTGATTCATGGATAGGGAAATGGAGCTTGTTGGACCTGTTCGTCGTCGCGCTGATCGCCCTGCTGGCGGGGCGACTGCTGGGTTGGCGCTGGGCTGTGCTTGCGGCGCTTTTCCTGGTTCTGTCGCAGCACGAAGCGGGTGCGCCGCGTTGGACGCTCGGTTTGGCGCTGGCATTGGCCTTGTTGATGCGTGCGCTGCCGGTCGGACGCTTGCGCTGGAGCGCGCAGATTGCCAGCACGTTGGCGCTTGCCTTGGCGGTGTTGTGGACATTGCCGTTCGCAAAGATGCAACTGGAATACGCATTGCACCCGCAATTGGAAGGCAACGGGGGCTACATGGCGTTGGCAGAGCGCATGCAAGCGGCTGGTTATGGCGAAGCCGAACAGAAAGCGAAAAAGCGGCAACCTGTGCCCGAGCTGGCTGAAATGAGCGCGCCACCGGCGCCCGCGCCACCCGCTCCCCCGGCGGGAATCGACGTGGTGCCCAAACCTCTCAACGTCAGAGTGCTGGGCGGATACTCGCCTGGCGTGTCCGCCATGTACCAGACGGACAGCCACAGCATCATTCAAGCGGGTGCCGGCGTGCCCGGTTGGGATGTCGGCAACAACTATCAATTGGGGTGGTCCGGGCCGGTCGCGCCTGAGCAACGCATGCGGCTGGTGATTGCGCCCGCATGGCTTGTGCGACTGCTGCGCGTGGCAATGCTGGGCTTGCTGCTGATGCTGCTGGGACGTTTCGCGCGCAACGTCATCAAGCCATCGGATGCATCGTGGCGCATGCCGCGCATGAACGCCACGGCGGCAGCATGCCTGCTGTTGGCGGCCCTGCCGCATGCCGCTCGCGCCCAGGCGACGCCCAGCCCGGACATGTTGCAGCAATTGCACCGTCGGTTGCTGGAAGCACCCAAGTGCGCACCCGATTGCGCGGTGATCGCCGCGGCCACCATGCAGGCGAAAGATGCGCAAATCACCCTGCAACTGGAAGCGCATGTCGGCGCGCCGGTTGCATTGCCGTTGCCGCAGGTCGGCGCGGGCGTGCAGCTTATCGGCGTAACGGTGGATGGCCACGGTAACGCGACGATCGGCAAACGCGACGCGCAGGTACTGGCCAGGCTGGAGCCTGGCGTGCATCGCATTGATTTGAACTATCGCGCCCAACCCACTGACAGCATCACTTTGAACTTCGCATTACGTCCGCAATGGATGACGTTCAACGGACAAGGCTGGTCACTCGATGGCATCGATGGCGGACGCCTGCTTGGCGATAGCGTCACCCTCAATCGCATTCGCGCGGCCGCCGATGGCAAGCAGGCGCCGCTTCCTCAACAGGCATTTCCACCCTACGTGCGCATCACGCGCGATATCGTGCTGGGCGTGGATTGGACGGTGGTCAACACGGTGGAGCGCGTGGCGCCCAGCGAAGGCGGCTTCAGTCTCCAATTGCCCTTGCTGCCTGGTGAACACCCCTTGGGCGATGGGGTGCGGGTGAGCGACGGGCGCATCGGCGTCACCTTCAATGCCGATGAGAATACGGTTACATGGACCAGTCGGCTCGATCGCGTGGATCATTTGAAGATCACGGCGCCACCGCTTGGCGAGCATGCCGAGGTTTGGGAAGTGCATGCGGCGCCGATCTGGCACGTTCAGGCCGATGGCGTACCGGTCAGCGACAGCAGCGATGGCCTTCGCTTTCAACCGTTGCCGAACGAAACGCTGCAGTTGAGCGTGAGCCGGCCCAAGGCCATCGACGGCGACAGCCTCGCCTTCGACAGCGTGAGTGCAGGCAGCAGCGTGGGCGACCGCGCCACCGAGACGGAACTGACCCTGCTTGCGCGCAGCACGCGCGGTGGCGAGCATGCCATCGCGTTGCCGGCCGGTACCGAATTGCTTGGTGCTACGCGCGACGACGAGCCGCTCAGCCTCGCCGTGAAGGATGGCAAGCTGAGCCTGCCGCTGTTGCCTGGCAAACATCACTACACGTTGCGCCTGCGCGAACCGCGCGGCATCGGCATGCATGCCGGTACGCCTGCGTTTGCCCTGGGTGCGCCGTCGGCGAATATCGGCCTGAACCTGAGGTTGCCGGAGGATCGTTGGGTGTTGTGGACGTGGGGGCCGCAGGTTGGACCGGCGGTGCTCTACTGGTCGCAACTGATCGTGTTGCTGGTGGCGGCGTGGCTGCTCGCGCGTTATGCGCCGACGCCGTTGCGGTTCTACCAGTGGTTGCTGCTGGGGCTGGGCTTCTCGGCATTCGCCTGGAGCGCCTATGCATTCGTGGTGATCTGGCTGATCTTGCTGGGCCTGCGCGCGCGGCATGACGCGATGATGACCAAGCTTGGAGATGCACGCTTCAATCTGCTGCAGGCGCTGCTTGCCGCGGTCACCGTGCTGGCCTTGGCAATGCTGGTATCGGCCGTGCCCAAAGGCCTGCTGGGTTTGCCGGATATGCATGTTGCCGGCAACGGTTCCACCGCATGGGATTTGAATTGGTTTGCCGATCAAGCCAAGGATGTATTGCCGCAGGCCGGCGTGTTCACCGTGTCGCTATGGTTCTACAAGATCGCCATGCTCGCGTGGGCATTATGGCTGGCCAATGCGCTGATCGGATGGTTGCGCTGGGGTTTCGATGCGTGGACCAAGGGCGGTTATTGGAAGAAGCGTGAGCGCAAGCCTGTCAGGCCGCAGTTATCGGATGCACCGAACACATCCCCCTAATCGAGGCGGCGGCGCTGTTGTAGTTGTAGGTTGGGTTGTAACCCAACATCGTTGTCCCACAGGCATGACGATGTTGGGTTGATAACAGTATCTACAGCGAAGCTGCGGCGGCTTCGAAACGCTCGATGACGTCGTCGACGTCGATCAGATCCATGACGCCCGGCTTTTCGATTTTCGTGCCCCAGGGAATCTCGCTTGCCGGCTTGCCGAAATAATGGCGCGAGGCGGCGTCGTATTTGTCGACGCACCAGCGCCGGTCGGAATAGGGGCCGGAGCGCGCGGGGTTGCTGGCGGCGTGCAGGCCGAGCACTTTCAGCCCCACGGTGTTGGCCATGTGCATCGGTCCCGAATCGGGTGTGAGCAATAGCTGCGCGCGGCAGAACATCGCCATCAGTTTCTTCAGCGTGTCTTTGCCGGTGAGGTCGAGCGGCGCGTGTTTGCAGAGCGCCAGGATGGCATCGGCCATGCTGCGTTCGGCCGGGGAGGGGCCGCCGATCAACACCCCGCGCCAGCCGCGTGCGGCGGCATGATCCATCACCGCGGCATAGCGTTCCGCGCGCCAGTTGCGCAAGGCATGGCTGGAAGTGGGGCTGATCAGCAGCACGGGACGATCGTCCGGCCATTGTCCGGCCGCCCATACCCGGGCTTCGTCGGGAATCGGAATGTCCCAGCGCACCTCGGTCTGCTTCAGGCCGAGCGGCTCGCAGAAGCTGCCGATCGCCTGCAGCACGTGCTCGCCGCTGCGGGCGGGGATGCGTTCGTTGATCACCAGGCCATGCAGATCCTTGGAACGCGCCCGGTCATAACCGATGCGGCGCTCGGCCTTGATGCCCAGGCTCAACAGGTTGGAGCGCAAGGCCACCTGCATCTGCAGCAGCGCATCGAAACGCCGCCCACGCAGCGCGGCGTGCACTTCGCGCATGCCGGCCCAGCCGGCGCCTTTGTCGAAAGTGACGAATTCCACCCCGGGCAGGTCGCCGACCAGCTTGCGTTCCAGCTTGCCGACGATCCAGGTCAGCGCCGCCTGCGGCCAGGCGCGCTGCAGCGTGTGGACCAGCGGCACCACGTGGGTGACGTCGCCGATGGCCGAGGTGCGCAGCAGGCAGATGGAAGCGGGATGGGACATGTAGAATTGAGGGATGCTCGGATTCATTTTTTGCGTGGGCGTCACCGGCTTTGTCTGTTCGCAGGCCATAGGACCGTCGGCGAAGGCAGACTGGCCGTCTGCCAAGACGATGGGCCGAAGGCATGCGGACAGACAGAGCCGGCCCGAAGGGTGATGTCCAGAAGGCCCGCAGAATGTGCCGCGCGGCTTGGCAAGACGGCCAGTCTTCCCAGCGCCACGCACACACCCTGCGGGCCTTCTGGACATCATGCCACCTACGCAAAATGAATCCGAGCATCCCTTAGGCAATGAGAGACCGAGCTGCAGCACCGATGCACGAGCAACTGCGCCAAGACGCCAAGGGTGCGATTCTGTTCGACGCCACCGTGTCGCCACAAGTCGATGGCGCCTGGTTCGACGTCGAGCATTGGCGGCAGCAGGGAGCGCTCAGCACGCAGCCCGGTGGACGCGGCGGCGTGGCGGTGATTCGCACGCCCGCTGGCGAATGCGTGCTGCGGCACTATCGCCGCGGCGGCATGGTGGCCTCGCTGATGGGCGATCGATACCTGTGGACCGGCGCGGACCGCACGCGCAGTTTTCGCGAGTTTCGCTTGTTGCAGGCTATGGCTCGGTTGCAATTGCCGGTGCCGCAGGTGGTAGCGGCCTGTTATCGGCGCAGCGGGCCTTATTACCGGGCGGATCTCATCATGCAGCGTTTGCCGGAAACGCAGACATTGACGCAATGCGTAGCGCAGAATCGCCTGGATACCGAACTGGCCGACGAGGTGGGTGCGTTGGTGGCGCGGTTCCATCGCGCAGCCGTATGGCATGCCGATCTCAACGCGCACAATGTGCTGGTCGCGCCATCGGGGCTTTATCTGGTGGATTTCGATCGCGGCCGCCTGCGTGCGCCGGCGCTGAGCTGGCGCATGGCCAACCTGCAGCGGCTGCGTCGGTCGCTGTTCAAGATAGGCGCCGCGGTGCAGGGCGAGACGGTGTTCGATCAAACGATCTGGACACCGCTGATGCACGGTTACGAGCGGACAATGAGCGCATGACTTGGCATCTGCATTTTCTCGGCACCGGCGCCGCGCACGCGGTGGAATTGGGTTCGTCGTCCGCGGTGCTGGAACGCAGCGGCAAACCGATGCTGTTGATCGATTGCGGTCCGGATACGCTGGATCGCTACTACGCTGCGTACGGCGAGCTGCCGCGCAATATCTACATCACGCACACGCATATGGATCACGTCGGCGGCCTGGAACGCCTGTTCACCCGCGTGTGGTTCGATGAAGCCTTGCGTGGAAAAACGCGTGTGTTCGCGCACGCGGCGCTGGTGCCATGGTTGCAGACGCGTGTGGCCGACTATCCCGGCGTGCTGGCCGAAGGCGGCGTGAATTATTGGGAAGCGTTCCGGCTGGTGCCGTGTTCGCGCGGTTTCTGGCTGGACGGCTGGTGGTTCGATGTGTTCGCTACCAGACATCACCGTCCGGGCACCTCGTTCGGCGTGGCGCTGCCGGGCAGTTTTGTGTTCACCGGCGACACGCGGCCGATTCCCGAAGTGCTGGCGCAGTACGAGGGCGGGCAGGAATGGATTGCGCACGATTGCGGCTTGGTGGGCAATCCGTCGCATACGGGCATCGACGATATCGAGCGTGAGTACGAGGAAGGGCTGCGTGCCCGATTGGTGCTGTATCACTACGGCAGCAAGGCCGATGGCGAGGCGCTGGCGGCGCGCGGATATCGCATTGCGCGCGCGGGCGAGCGCGTGGCGTTGGCGGCGCCGCTGCCGCCGGGAGCGAACGCGGGGTAGGTTGGGGGGCAAACCCCAACGTCACCCTGACGGAGCGTTCCGGGTGTTGGGGTTTGCACCCCAACCTACGCCAGTTCCGGGAGCCAGGCACCTCACGCATCTTGTCTGCAATCCGGCCAGCGGCTATCCTTCCGCTTCTTTGCTGGCCATCCACCAGCAGAGTGGTTTTTGCGTGCGGAGAGGTGTCCGAGTGGTTGAAGGAGCACGCCTGGAAAGTGTGTATACGGCTTATCCCCGTATCGCGGGTTCGACAAAATTCGTCGGGAACGAATTTTGGACAGCCGCAGGCTGGCCCCGGAGCGCGTAGCGCGCAGGGGTGAGGCCCAGGACGGGCCGAACCATCCCGCCCGATCATGCACGTACAACTAGAGTTTTATCCCGGAGAGGTGTCCGAGTGGTTGAAGGAGCACGCCTGGAAAGTGTGTATACGGCTTATCCCCGTATCGCGGGTTCGAATCCCGCCCTCTCCGCCAGTTCAAACGACGAAGCTGGCGACAACTTGTAAACAGACAGGTCCAGCACCAGTTTCAGGGCTTCGATGCCCACCCTATGGTGGCCCCGTCGGTCCCCCCGCGACGATAGTTCGCAAACCCCGCCAGGTCCGGAAGGAAGCAACGGTAGCGGATGATTCGGGTGCCGGGGTGTGGCTGGCGGGGCCGCCGCCTTTTGAGCGGGTGTTAGCCTGTCTCGCATGACTTGCCATCCTGGACTTGGCACAATCGGTCTTTAGGCCCAAGCACCCTTTCGCATGTCCTATCAGGTACTCGCGCGCAAATGGCGCCCCCGCAAGTTCGCCGAACTCGTCGGTCAGGAGCATGTCGTACGTGCGCTCACCAACGCGCTCGACAGCGGGCGCATGCATCATGCCTATCTCTTCACCGGTACGCGCGGCGTCGGCAAGACCACCATCGCGCGCATCTTCGCCAAGTCGCTGAACTGCGAGCG
>NZ_JBQCHP010000092.1:0-8498 GCF_051954575.1 Dyella sp.
GGAATGACGGTGAGGTAAGACCGCAGGCATCAGCGGTTTGCAGGGGATAAATGCATCAGCCATGCCCGGAGGAATCATGCGTTCACGTCACTATGTTTTCGGCGCGTTATTGAGCGTCAGCCTGCTCACCGCCTGCACCCAGCAAACACCACACACCACTGCATCTACCGCTTCCACCCACCGCTTCTTCCACATCCAGCTGGCCGGCAGCGAAACGCAACCGGTATCCGGGCGCTTGCTGCTGTTCGCCGAAGAAACCAATGCCGCTAAAGCCGATACAAAGGACGGCAAGGTGACGGAAATCGACGCCAATCCATTCCATCCCACGCAGACGGCGATCGCCGCGCAGGAAATCGATCGGCTCGTACCGGGCCAGACGATCGATGTAGACGCGGACATGCGTGCGTTTCCCGATGCATGGTCCAAGCTTCCGGCCGGTGACTATCTGGTGCAGGCCGTGCTGGACGTGCATCACGATTACAACTATCTGGGGCGCGATGCAGGCGACGTCGTGAGCCAGGTCGTGCCGGTGCATTGGCCCGCCGCCGATGTGCCGACGATCAAGCTGGAAGAAACCGTGGCCGCGAAAGATCCGTGGGCCTTGCCGGATTCGGCCCCCGCCAATCTTCGCGACGCGGCAAAAGCATTGCGCGAACAGGCGCAACCGATCGACTTCGTCAGCCCCGCGCTCACGCAGTTCTGGGGACGCGACATCCACATGTACGGCTACGTGGTGCTGCCGCCGGGCTACGACGCATCGTCCTCGCAGCGTTATCCCACCGTGTACTTCACGCATGGCTTCACCGGCAACAAGGATCGCCTGGCGCGCCCGATGGCCTACGTGCAGGCGGGCATGGCCAGCGGACAGATGCCGCCGATGATCTGGGTGTTCCTGGACGAGTCCAGCGCCACCGGCACGCACGAGTTCGCCGATTCGGTGAACAACGGTCCTTGGGGACAGGCGCTGACCACCGAACTGATTCCATACCTGGAATCGAAATACCACATGGACGGCGATGCCAATGGCCGGTTCCTCAACGGCCATTCTTCCGGTGGATGGGCCACGCTGTGGTTGCAGACGCGTTATCCGAAAGTGTTCGGCGGCACCTGGTCGACGTCGCCCGATCCGAGCGATTTCCACGATTTCACTGGTCCGGATTTGTATGCCGACCATGCGAACGTCTATCGCAAGCCGGACGGCACGCCGTGGCCGCTGGTGCGTGACAAGGGCAAGGTGATGGGCACCTTCGAGCAGTTCGCAAAAATGGAACGCGTGCTTGGACCCTACGGCGGGCAGCTCGCCTCGTTCGAATGGGTGTTCTCGCCGCGCGGCAAGGATGGCCGGCCCGAGCCGATGTTCGATCGCGATACCGGCGACGTGAATCCGCAGGTGGTGGCGTATTGGGGCGAGCACTACGACATCGCCCGTCGCCTGCAGGCGAACTGGCCGGCGCTCAAGCCGGACCTCGACGGCAAGATCCATCTCTACGTCGGCACCGCCGATACGTTCTATCTGGATGGTGCGGCGCATAGGTTGAAGGCCGTGCTGGATGGCCTGGGCGCGCATGCCGAGTTCCGTTTCATCCCGGATCGCACGCACTTCGATCTGTACAAGGTGGGCGACGATCGCTTCGGCCTGTTCAAGGACATCAGCTGGGCGATGTATGCCGTGGCGCGCCCGCAGGACAAGGTGAAACCGAAGGTAAACCAGGCCCGGTGATGCTACCGGGCTGTCATGTTGGCTGACTTGTTTTCAGGCATAGTTGCCGCCGCAGGCGCTGCAGGTAACGGGCGCTTGGGGATGTCGTTTCAAAGCGATTCGACACGTCAGGGGAACGCCGCGCCACACGCGCGGCGTGCTTCCTTAGGGCAAGCAACGCTGGAGGGAAACATGAAATCGTTCGGATTGATCGCAGTACTGGCCGCCGCCTTGATGGCTTCGGGCGCGTACGCCCAGCAGGCTCCCGCCGCCGCGGGCAGCATGACGGTGCAATGCAAAGACGGTACGTCTCAGACGGTAACCACCACCAAGGGCGCTTGCCACGGGCACAAGGGCATCGACAAGTCGGCCAGCAACAGCAAGGCGCCGGCCGCCGAACCGGCTGCCACGCCCGCCGCTGCACCGGCCGCAGCCAGCAAGCCGGCAGCGACCACCAAGGCCGAACCCGCCGCCACGCCGGCGGCAGGCGGTGGTGCGGGCCAGGTATGGGTGAACACCGGTTCCAAGACCAAGACCTATCACTGCGAAGGCAGCAAGTGGTACGGCAAGACCAAGGCAGGCAAGTACATGAGCGTGGCCGATGCGCAGGCAGCCGGCTATCACGCGGCGAAGAACGAGAAGTGCCAGTAATACGGGTACCTGCATACTCGCCATGATCTGCTCCCTCCCCTACGTGCAGTAGGGGAGGGTTGGGGTGGGGTGAAGCAACCTCGCCGCATGCAAATGACGCCGCAAGCGACGCGCAAGAGAAAGCGTTACTCCGCCTGCCATGGATCGTAGCTACCGACCGACCACAGATGCCCCTGCGGATCGCGGCATGCATAACCTGCACCGCCATAATCCTTTTCCGCATAGTCCTCGACGATTTGCGCACCCGCCGCTTTCGCGCGCTCGTAATGCGCCTTGCAGTCGCTGACGACCAGGTACGCACATTGCGTTTCGCGGCCATCGATTTCATCCGGCTGCACGATGCGGTCACTGAAACTGCCGGGATTGATGTCGCCCAGCATCAGCATGCCGCCCTCGTGCACCAGCTGCGCGTGCATCACGCGGCCGTGTTCGTTCTCGTAGACGGCATGTTTTTCGAATCCGAACGCCTTGCACAGCCAGTCGATGGCGGCGTGGGCGTCGCGGTAACGCAGGCAGGGAATGATGGTGCTGCCGTGGATGGATTTGTCGTGCATGGCCGTAATGTCCAGTTGGAAGGCGGATGCAGGCTAATCCGCTACCCGGCACGCGTCTTGTAGATTTTTTCGGGTGGGCTCAAAGCGGCACGTGATTGGGATAAGGCCCGCGCGCGGCGGCAAATTCGGAAGGCGTGATACCCGCAAAACGGCGGAATTCGTGGCTCATATGCGCCTGGTCGCAATAGCCGCCATCGGCGGCAATGCGCGCCCAGTCGAGTTCCCGTGCAGGGTGCGCCATGTCCACCACGGCGCGAAAACGCATCAGCCGCGCGTACTGTTTGGCGGTCATGCCGACGTGGCGGCGAAACAGCAGCCCGAAGCGGTGCACGGAATAGCCGCTGGCGCGCTGAAGCTGGCCGATGCACGGTACGTCCGGTGCGCGCGACAACGCCGCCACCGCGTGCAGGATCGTCGCATCCCAGGTCGGTTCATCGCATAGCGAGCGCAGCCATTGCTCCAGCAACGCCACCCGTTGCGCAGCCTCCGTCGTTTCCAGCAAACGCTGGCGCAATCGGCGCGCATCGATGCCGAACAGGTCTTCCAGGTTGACGTCGCATCTGCCCAGCTCCTCCGCACTCAAGCCGATCAGCGCATGCACGCCGCCGGGGCGGAAGTTGACACCCATCACGCGCACCTGTTCGGCGGTATCGATGATCCAGCTCTGCCGATACGGCCCGCCGATCACGCTGCCCGAGGCGCGCAGGCAGTGGCGTGTTTCGCTGTCCTGGTAGACGCGTGTTTCGTCCTCGAGCAGGTTGATGATCAGCCCGGCGCCCGGGCCGGGCAGGATGCGTTCGTAGCGGAACGCGCCGGCGGGCATGTCCCAGTCCCAGATCGCCTCGATCACGGCGGCGAGCGGTGCGGCAGGGATGATGCGCAGAAGGCCCATGGCGTGGTTTCTTCAGTGCGTGGACCACGGCATGGTACGCGCTTTACATGCGTTTGGTGAGCGGCTCATGCGTAGTGGGGATGCAAACCCTGAGGTATCCCCACGTTTTTTAGGCAGCGGCCCCAACAAGATCAAAGACTAATCAGCAATCCGGATCTTTCCGGCCGTCATTCCCGCTTTCGCGGGAGCGACGGCATCTGGGCAGGTGTGCACGTAAAGGAAAAACGCGGGGTATTAGGGTGAAAACCCCAACGTCCGGATACATGCATGGCGACGTTGGGGTTTGCACCCCAACCTACATCGGCGCCGCGGGGCTGTCTTCGCCCAATGGGCCGAGATTGCGCACGATCATGCTCTGCGGCGTCGACAGCGGCAATTGCGATTTGGCCAGCCGCGACAGGATGTCGAACAGCAGCGCGCTTTTCACCGCCGACGCCTCACGCGGGCTGCGTACATAGGCAACACCGGTAAAGGTCATGGCCGAGGTGGTGATGTCATCCAGCGTCACCACCGGCGCGGGTGTATCCAGGGTCGCTTCGTTCGCGTTCAAGGCTTCCAGCATGATCTCGCGCACTTTCGAAGCGTCGGTATCCAGCGGCATCGGCAGGCTCAGCTTGACGCGGCCGAGCGCATTGCCGTGCGTGACGTTGCGCAGGTTCTGCGTGATGAATTGCGAGTTCGGCACGATCATGGTGGAGCGGTCGCTCAGCTGGATTTCGGTGGCGCGCACGTTGATGCGGCGGATGTCGCCTTCCACGCCGGGCATGCTTACCCAGTCGCCCACTTTCACCGGCCGCTCGGCGAGCAGGATCAGGCCGGAGATGAAGTTCGACACGATCGCCTGCAGGCCGAAGCCGATGCCCACCGACAACGCGCTGGCGATCCAGGTGAGGCTTTCCAGGCTGACGTCGGCGGTGCGCAGCGCCAGCGCGAACACGATCACCACCGCGATGTAGTTGAGCAGGGTCACCAGCGAGTTCTGCATGCCCGCGTCCATGGTGGTCTTGGGCAGGAACTGCTCGGCCAGCCACTTGCGCACGATGCGCACCGCGACCATGCCCAGCGCGAACACCAGCACTGCATTGAAGATCGCGCCCGGTTTGATGGTGAGCCGGCCCACTTGCAGTGCGCTGAACACGTTGCCGATGTGCGAGAAGATGTCCTGCGGTCCGCCGCCGAACGGCACCAGCAGCGTGCCCACCGCCACCAGCAGCAACAAAATCTGCGCTGCCGCCGAGAACACTGTCGAGGCTTGCTCCAATGTCGCCGGCTGCACGTTGAAGGTGGATTGCAGACGCTGGCCGCTGCGTCCGCGCGGCGCCAGCAGCACGTCGAACAGATCGCGCTGCAGGTGCGACAGCAGATACAGCGAGGCCACGATCATGCCGATCCACAGCGTCTGCCAGGAAAGGAAAAAGCCGAGCGCGACATAGCCGGTCAGCACGGCCAGCCATGCCACGATCACGCCCAGTGCGGCGAAGCCGAATAGCGCGCCCACCCAGATCGCGTGCTGCGGCGGCTTCTCGCCTTCCTGCCGTTGCGTGGTGCGCGCGCGCTTGGCGCGCAGCAGTGCGGCGCCGACCAGGCCGGTGATGAGCAAGGCGAGAAACGCGCGCGTGCACACGGTGGCGGGCAGGCTGGCGCCGGCAAAGGTGTTGAGCCGTTCGAGAAAGCCCAACAGCAGGAACGCGCCGCCCAGCAGCCATGGAAACCAGCGCAGGCTGCGCGCGGTGAACTTGGTCAGTGCCGGCAGGCGCCACGAGGGATGGCGCACCGAAAGCAGCGCACGCCCCAGCCCGGCGGTGAAAGCGGCGAAGAACACAGTGCGCACGATCGCCTGCGCGAAGCTCTCCACGTCTTCGTCCAGCGTGTCGTTCCAGTTGAAGCCCAGGTACACCAGCCAGGCGGCCAGGCCGATCGACAGGGTAACGCTCAGCGTGAAAGTCACCGCTATCGCGCTGCGCCGCAGGTGCCCATCGGGCATGTAGCGGCTGGCGAGCGCAAGCGCGATGCGTTCGCACAGCGCGCGGCCGGGCACGATCAACAGCACCGCGCCGATCAGGCACAGCAGCAGCGGCCAGCGATTGTCGGGCTCCCATGCGATGCCGGCTTCTTCGAACAGCAACGCTTTCACGTGCTGCACGCGGGCGAGGTCGTCGGGGAAGGATTTTTTCAGGTTGCGCCAGAAGCCGATGCCCAACGGCGAATCCGTGCGCGAACCCAGTTGCGCCTGGAACTGCGCATTGTGCGCGGCGACGATCTGCGAAGCGAGCTTGATCGCATCCTGGCTCAGCAATTGCGCTTGCTTGATCTGGCTGTCGAGCTTGGCCTTGTCATGATCGAGCTGCCGACGCTGCTGGCTTACCGCGGGCGTCTCCTGTGGCGCACCGGTCGCCGGGGGCGGGCCGAGCACGGTCAGGCGCGTCTGCAGGCTTTCCAGTTCCGGTGTCAGCGTCTGCACCAGTTGGTCGGCCTGCTGCTGCACCTCGCCGGCCTGGCTGCGCAGATCGGTCAGCGAGGCGTTGGACGACTTGCTGTTGAAGGTGGTCTTCAGATCGTCCAGTTGCTTGCTCAGGCGGGTCAGCGTCTGCGCCGGATCGGGCGCGCTGGTGGCGCTGGCGGGCGCGTCGATGCTGCCGGGCGTGTTCTGCGCAAGGGCGGCGGGCGCACCGCCGAGCAGCGAACCGAGCAGCAGCGAAGCAATAAGGAACGTACGGGCGAGGGTAGGCATGCCGGGCATGATCCGAAGGGCGCCGCCGATGGTCAATTGTTCCTTCACGGCGAGCTTCTTCATGCATGGTTAGCATTCAGGCGATGAGACGCGGCATCCTCGTTCCGCCGCATGCTCGTTCCGCCGCATGTCATGCCCTTCGGGACGGTGGCTGCGCCGCCCAACCCTGTATAGTGCCCCTCCCGTCGTTCCTGATGGCCCAAATGGACCCCGCGCCATGATCTTCCGTTGGTTCGAATCCCTGATCGACGCCTTCAAGGACCCGGTCGACACGATGCCGCCCAAGTCGGTCGGGCGCTTCTACGTGTTCTACCTGCGCCAGGTGTGGCCGGTGTTCGCGGTGGCGATCGTGGTGGGCTTTGCGGTGGCGCTGGTGGAGGTGTCGCTGTTCGGCTTCATCGGCCGCATCGTGGATATGGCCAAGGGTGTGCCGGGCAAGGATTTCTTCACCGTGCACGGGCGCGAACTCTTGTGGATGGGGTTCGTCGCGCTGGTGCTGCGGCCGGTGTTCATCGGCCTGCACGACCTGCTGATCAACCAGGCGGTGGTGCCCAGCCTCACCAATCGCATCCGCTGGCAGAACCATCGCTACGTGATCCGCCAGAGCCTGGGTTTCTTCCAGAACGACTACGCCGGACGCATCGCCAACCGCATCATGCAGACGGGTGCATCGCTGCGCGAGTCGGCCGCACAGATCGTTGATGCGATCTGGTACGTGGCGATCTATACCGGCAGCGCCATCGTGATGTTCGCCAAGGCGGACCTGTGGCTGGCCGCGCCGCTGGTGGCGTGGCTGTTTTTCTACGTGGGCACGCTGTACTTCTTCATCCCGCGCACGCGCCAGCGTTCCTGGCTGGCCTCCGAAGCGCGCTCGAAACTGATGGGCCGCATCGTGGACGGCTACAGCAATGTGCTTACGCTCAAGCTGTTCGCGCACACGCAGCGCGAAGAGAAATACGTGGCCGATGCGATGCGCGAACAGACCGACAAGCTGCGCGCCATGACCCGCCAGACCACCGCGATGGATACCACCATCACCACGCTCAACGGTTTCCTGATCGTCGGCACCTCGGCGTTGGCGTTATGGCTGTGGAGCGAGGGCAGGGTGACGGTGGGCGCGATCGCGCTTTCCACCGGCCTGGTGATCCGTATCAACAACATGTCCGGCTGGATCATGTGGGTGGTCAACGGCATCTTCGAGAACGTCGGCACCGTGCAGGACGGCATCACCACCATTTCGCAGCCGCGCGCCGTGCAGGACCGCGAGGGCGCGATGCCGCTGGAAGTGGTGGCCGGCGAAGTGCGCTTCGAGGACGTGCATTTCCACTACGGCAAGCAGGGCGGGGTGATTGCCGGTTTGAACCTGGTGGTGCGCCCCGGCGAAAAGATCGGCCTGGTCGGCCCTTCCGGCGCGGGCAAGTCCACGCTGGTGAACGTGATGCTGCGCCTGTACGACCTCGAAGGCGGGCGCATCCTGATCGACGGCACGGATATCTCGCACGTGACGCAGGAAAGCCTGCGCTCACAGATCGGCATGGTGACGCAGGACACCTCGCTGCTGCACCGCTCCGTGCGCGACAACCTGCTGTATGGCCGCCCCGACGCTTCCGAAGCGCAACTGGCCGAGGCGATCCGCAAGGCGCGTGCCGACGAATTCATTCCCACCCTGGTCGATGGCGAAGGCCGCACCGGCCTGGACGCGCACGTGGGCGAACGCGGCGTGAAATTGTCCGGCGGTCAGCGCCAGCGCATCGCCATCGCGCGCGTGTTGTTGAAGGACGCACCGATTCTCGTGCTCGACGAAGCCACCTCCGCGCTCGATTCGGAAGTGGAAGCCGCGATCCAGGAAAGCCTGGAAGTGCTGATGGAAGGCAAGACGGTGATCGCCATCGCGCACCGCCTTTCCACCATCGCGCGCATGGATCGGCTGGTGGTGCTGGACAAGGGCAAGGTGGTGGAAACCGGCACGCA
>NZ_JBQCHP010000093.1:0-46004 GCF_051954575.1 Dyella sp.
TGCTTGGTGGGTGGGGGTCAAAACCCAACGTACCTCCCTTATGGAGTGGGAGTTGTGGGGTTTTCCACCCAAACCTACGTGGGGCGCGGCAGGATGAAATGACGATAGATGGCGTAGCCCAGGCCCACTACGCCGGTAAGCGCCGCGGGTATGAGCAGCACTCGCTCCTGGACATAGGTAAAACCCAACGCACCCAGCGTCGCACCGGCAATGAAAGCGCTCGCCACCAGCAGGCAGACGTGGATGCGCAGCGTATCCACTTTCTCGCCGTGCAGGCGTTGGCCGAGGTACATGCCCAGATCGGTAAAGATGCCCGATAGATGCGTGGTGCGCAGCGTTGCGCCGCTATACGTACTGACCATTGCGTTCTGCAATCCGCACGCGGCCGAGGCGAGATAAAGCCCCAGATCCTTCGCATCGTGAATCAGTGGCGTGGCCGCAAACAGCAGCAACGATTCGATCGTGAGCACCACGCCGTAGCGGCGGCCGAGCTGCAAGGTGCGCTGCTGCACGATGAATCCGCTTAGCATCGCGCCGAGCACGAAGGATGCGATGGTTCCTGCCCAGTGCAGCAACTCCATCCTGTCACCATGCGCCAATGCGATGCCCAGCATGGTGCTTGTGCCGGTGAGATGGGTCACCGGCTGATGACGAAAACACAGATAACCGACCGCATTGATGCACCCGGCGGCCAAGGCGAGCAGGCCGCCGCCGATCCACGCCCAACGTGGCAACTGGCGGATCACGCTAGGGATGCTCCGATCCATTTTGCGTGGGCGTCACCGGTCCTGTTTGTTCGCAGGCCACAGGACCATTGGCGAAGGCAGACTGGCCGTCTGTCGAGACGATGGGCCGAAGGCATGCGGACAAACAGGACCGGCCCGAAGGGTGATGTCCAGTAGGCCCGCAGGCTGCGACGCGCGGCTTGGCAAGACGGCCAGTCTTCCCTACGCCGCGCAACACACCCTGCGGGCCTACTGGGCATCATGCCGCCTACGCAAATGGATCGGAGCATCCCCAAATCAGTTTTTCAGCGGTTGCGTGGTCAGTTCCGGCAAATCGCCGATCACGTCCGCGCCCTTGGGCGGCGTGAAGTTGAAATCCTGCGGTGGAATTTGCGGATTGCGCTGCCAGTTGGAAAAGCGGATATCGGTGGTGGCGCCGAGCTGGTCCTTGAATTGCATGCGCGCCAGGCCGTTTGCGTCGAAACCGAGGTCGGCGTAGCTGAACTGCGGATCCTTCGCGGCAGAGGTCAGCCGCAACCACACCAGGCCGTCGTGCTCGCCCTGTTCGGTGACGTGAAAGGCCTTGTCCAGTTGCGAGAGATCGGTGAGCACGGTCAGCGGGCTGTGCGCTTCCTCGGTGTCCTGCCGGCGCACGGTGACCTGTTCCAGATCCGGATCGTACAGCCACACGCGGCTGCCGTCGGCGACGATGGTCTGCTTGTACGGCGCCAGCGTGTCCCAGCGGAACTGGTGTGGTGCTTCCAGCACCAGGGTGCCGCTGCTGGTCTTGCTGGTCTTGCCGTTGGGGTCGATGAGGGTTTGGCTGAAGTTGCCGGAGAGTGCATGCAGGCCTTGTGCGAAGGCGTTGAGCCGCGCGCGCGCCGGACCGGCGGCCGCCTGGGCGACGCTGCTGGCGAGCAGAAAAAGCGCGGAAAGAAAAGCGACGAGGTGAAGGCGTTTCATGGATTCCCGTTCCTGGTAAGCCTGATATGCGAAGCATAGTAGGTTGGGCCCAGGCGAAGCCGAACCCCAACACAATGGTGCATATGCAACGCCTTGCTCCCTCCCCTGCAAGCAGGGGAGGGTTGGGGTGGGGTTGTCCGAGCTCGCCGCACTGTTTGAGTTCACCGCGAGGTTGCTTCACCCCACCCCGACCCTCCCCTACTACACGTAGGGGAGGGGGCGGGCATCGGTAGTATGGTTTAGTGTTTCGGCGGCGGCGGCGCCAGCACCTCGCGGTTGCCGTTGTGCAGCGGTGCGCTCACCACGCCGTCCTGCTCCATCTGCTCGATCAGGCGCGCGGCGCGGTTGTAGCCGATGCGCAGATGACGCTGCACGCCGGAGATCGACGCACGACGGGTTTCAGTAACGATGCGCACGGCCTTGTCGTAGAGCTGCGCTTCGGCGTCGCCGCCTTCTTCGCCATCCTGCGGCAGGCCCGATTCGTTGATGAACTTGCCGTCGCCGGTGGCCTGCACTTCTTCCAGCACGCCCTCGATGTATTGCGGCGCGCCCTGCGCACGCAGCCAGTTCACCACGTTGTGCACTTCGTGGTCGTCGACGAAGGCGCCGTGCACGCGTTCGGGCGTGGCGGTGCCGGGCGGCAGGTAGAGCATGTCGCCGTGGCCGAGCAGGGTCTCGGCGCCGGACTGGTCAAGAATGGTGCGCGAGTCGATCTTGCTCGACACCTGGAACGCGATGCGCGTGGGGATGTTCGCCTTGATCAGGCCGGTGATCACGTCCACCGACGGGCGCTGCGTGGCCAGTACCAGATGTACGCCGGCGGCACGCGCCTTCTGCGCCAGGCGCGCGATGAGTTCTTCGACCTTCTTGCCGACGATCATCATCATGTCGGCGAATTCGTCGATGATCACCACGATGTACGGCAGCGTTTCCAGCGGCTCGGCCACCTGGTTGGGCAGGTCGGGATTGGCCTTGAACAGCGGGTCCAGGATCGGCTGCCCGTTGTTCTCGGCGTCCTTCACTTTCTTGTTGAAGCCGGCCAGGTTACGCACGCCCACCGCGGCCATCAGCTTGTAGCGGCGTTCCATCTCGGCCACGCACCAGCGCAGCGCGTTGGCGGCTTCCTTCATGTCGGTGACGACCGGCGCAAGCAGGTGCGGAATGCCCTCGTACACCGAGAGTTCCAGCATCTTCGGATCGATCATGATCATGCGCACGTCTTTGGCGCTGGCCTTGTACAGAAGGCTCAGCACCATCGCGTTCACCGCCACCGATTTACCCGAACCGGTGGTACCGGCCACCAGCAAATGCGGCATCTTGGCCAGATCGGCCACCATCGCGCGGCCGCCGATGTCCTTGCCCAGCGCCAGCGTGAGCGGCGATTTCATCTGATCGTATTTGTCGGAGCGCAAAATCTCCGACAGGTACACGATCTGCTTCTTGGCGTTGGGGATTTCCAGGCCGATCACGTTCTTGCCCGGAATCACGTCGACCACGCGCACGCTGACCACCGACAGGCCGCGCGCGATGTCCTTGTCCAGGCTCGACACCTGGCTGCCGCGCACGCCCGCTGCGGGCTCCAGCTCGAAGCGCGTGATCACCGGGCCGGGATACACGCCCACCACCTTGGCTTCGATCTTGAAGTCTTTCAGCTTCAGCTCGACCTGGCGCGAGAGCACTTCCAGCGTTTCTTCGGAATAGCCGGGACCCTGCTCCGGCGCTTCGTCCAGCAGCGACAGCGGCGGCAGTTCGCCCGGCTGGGCGGCGCCGACGAACAGCGGAATCTGCGTTTCCACGCGCGCGCGCTCGCTTTTCACCACCGGCGCGGCGGGCGCCTCGATGCGTACCGGCTCGCGCTTGGCCTGCTTGATCGCCTCGGTTTTCTTCACCACTTCGCGCTCGACGCGCGCCTGGTGCGCGGCGATCACTTCGGGCGCCTTGCGCAGCTTGCCGCCGAACCAGCCGGCGAGTTTCAGCACGCCCTGTCCGATCAGGTCCATCAACTTGAACCAGGACAGCCCGGTGGCGAAAGTGATGGCGACCAGGAAAATCGCCAGCAGGAACAGCGGCGCGCCCTTGTCGCCAAACGCGCTGAGCAGGCCATGGCCGACGCCGCGGCCGATCACGCCGCCCGGCCCTTCGGGCGCCATGGTGCTGTCGCGGAAGATGATCCAGCACAGCCCCGGCGCGGTGATGAAGAAAAACACCGAGCCGATCAGGCGCAGCGAAGGCTCCCACGGCTGCACGCTGCGCACGCCATGGTTGCGCAGCACCTGCACGCCCAGGAACAGCAACAACAAGGGGAAGCAATACGCCACTGCGCCGAACAGATAGCGCAGCAAGTCGGCGAAATAGGCGCCGACGGTGCCGCCGAGGTTGTGCACGTGGCCGCTGGTGTCGGCGTGCGACCAGCCCGGATCGGCCGGGTCGTAGCCGAGCAGGCATACCAGCAGGTATAGCGCCAACGGCAGCAGCAGCAGCGCGCCGGCTTCGCGCAGGCGGCGCTTGACCTCCTCGCTTAGGGCCGGCCTTTCCTTTGCTTTTCGTACGTTTGCGCTACGCGCCGCCACCGGGGTGTGTTTCCTTCAAGGTATGTATGGATATGCGCGATGCAGTGTAACAAGGCGTGCCGGCCACATAGCGAGAGCGCGGCGGATGTCGTTCATAGGTCAGGTTCAGAAACGGTACCCGCACGTCAACCTTGAATAGGCTGTGCGACTTCCCCATCCTTGCGGACTCCCCGGAGCGCCCGCCAGGACGTTTCCGCAAACCCAAGAACCACCTTACAAATTGCCAGCAAACCCTTAAGGATTATAGCAATGACCACCCCCAAGCATAGCCGCCTGCTGATCCTCGGCTCCGGTCCCGCCGGCTACACCGCTGCGGTGTACGCGGCGCGCGCCAACCTCAAGCCGACCATGATCACCGGCTTGCAACAAGGTGGACAGCTGATGACCACCACCGAAGTCGACAACTGGCCTGGCGATGTCAACGGTGTGCAAGGTCCCGAACTGATGCAGCGCATGGCCGAACACGCCGAGCGCTTCGAAACGCAGATGGTGTTCGACCACATCCACTCGGTCGACCTCAAGCAGCGTCCGTTCCGCCTGAAAGGCGACTCGGGCGAATACACCTGCGACGCGCTGATCATCGCCACCGGCGCCACCGCCAAGTACCTTGGCATTCCCAGCGAGGAACACTTCAAGGGCAAGGGCGTGTCGGCTTGCGCCACCTGCGATGGCTTCTTCTTCCGCGACCAGGATGTCGTCGTGGTCGGCGGCGGCAACACCGCCGTGGAAGAGGCGCTGTACCTGGCCAACATCGGCCGCAAGGTGTACCTGGTACATCGCCGCGACAAGCTGCGCGCGGAGAAGATCATGCAGGATAAGCTGTTCGAGAAAGCCGCCGCCGGCAAGATCGAACTGGTATGGAACCACACCATCGCCGAAGTGCTGGGCGACAACACCGGCGTGACCGGCGTACGCGTGAAGGACATCAACAGCGGCGCCACGCGCGACATCGCCGCCACCGGTTTCTTCGTGGCGATCGGCCATACGCCCAACACCGGCATCTTCGAAGGCCAGCTCGACATGCACGACGGTTACCTCAAGATCAGGAGCGGCCTGGAAGGCATGGCGACGATGACCTCGGTGTCAGGCGTGTTCGCGGCGGGCGACGTGGCGGACCATGTGTATCGCCAGGCGGTGACTTCGGCCGGCTTCGGCTGCATGGCGGCGCTGGATGCGGAGCGTTGGTTGGATCAGAGCGTGAAGGTTTGAGGTTGATGCTCCTTCTGCTCAAGAACACGCACATCGATATAACCTATCGAAATACCTGATGTGCCTCACCGTCATTCCGGCGAAAGCCGGAATCCAGTTTAGATGCGCTGTGCGAAGCACTCAAAAGCGGTTTTGTGTCCTTCGGATGCTTGTTTGACCTGGATGCCGGCCTTCGCCGGAATGACGCCGAGGCAAGGCCAAGCTCTACCTGGATTAGGTAGATCCCGATGTTTTGGGTGACGAAAAAGTGATCGAAGCCCGCTTCCACGAAAGCATCGACGACATCGCCGTCACGGCGTGGGACGCGCTGCGTCCGGACGACAATCCCTTCCTCTCGCACGCCTTTCTCGCCGGCCTCGAACGCACCGGCTGCATTCGCCCGGAATGGGGCTGGCAAGCGCATCACCTTGGGCTGTATCGCAAAGGCGTGTTGATCGCTGCGGCGCCGCTGTACCTCAAAGGCAATTCGCACGGCGAATTCGTGTTCGACTGGAGCTGGGCCAGCGCGTGGGAGCAGGCCGGCGGCGAGTATTACCCCAAGCTGCTCAACGCCGTGCCCTACTCGCCCGTGACCGGGCCGCGCCTGCTGGTCGGCAACGATCCCGCATTGCGCGAATTGCTGGTGGAAGCGATGCAACAGCAGGCGCAGCGGCTGCAGCTATCGTCCGTGCATGCGAACTTTCTTGTCGAAGAAGACCTGGCCGCATTCGGCGCGGACTGGATGGCGCGCAACGACGTGCAGTTCCATTGGCATAACCACGGCTATGCCGATTTCGATGCCTTCCTTGCCGCACTCAATCACAAGAAACGCAAGAACATCCGACATGAGCGCAAACATGTCGCGCAGCGTGGCTTGCGCATCGCCATGGCCGGAGGCGCGGAACTAGGCATGCGCGAATGGCGGCGCGTGCATGCGCTATATGCATCCACGTTTGACGCCAAAGGCAATCACGCCGCACTGACCGAAGCGTTCTTCCAATACCTGCGCAAGGAGTTCGGCAACATCGTGCAACTTGCCCTGGCCTGGCACGACGAAGAGATCGTTGCGATGGCCTTGATGTTGCGCAGCGCTACCACGCTTTACGGCCGCTACTGGGGCGCCAGCGTGGATGTGCCGGACCTGCATTTCGAGCTGTGCTATTACCAGGGCATCGAATACGCGATCGCGCAAGGTTTGCAGCGCTTCGAACCGGGTGCGCAAGGCGAGCACAAACTGGCGCGCGGCTTTTTGCCGGTGCGCACGCATTCGCGGCATTATCTGGTGCATGAGGGTTTTCGCAGCGCCGTGCGTCGCGCACTTGCGCACGAGTGCCAGAGCATGGACGCTTATGCCGAAGAATTGCTCGACCACAGCCCTTACGCCACCCGGCCATGATCCGCCTGCCCCGGCTCGACGATCAGCTTCCGGACCGCTTCCCCGATCCGCGACAGGCGCTCGCCGAACCCAATGGCTTGCTCGCCTTCGGTGGCGATCTTTCACCGCAGCGGCTGCTGGCGGCGTATGCGCAAGGCATCTTTCCGTGGTTCAACGAAGGCGAGCCGGCCCTGTGGTGGTCACCCGATCCGCGCTGTGCGTTCCTCACCGACGAACTGCGCCCGAATCGCAGCCTGCGTCGAGCATTGAAAGGCAAAGATTGGCACGTAAGCGTGGATCGCGCGTTTCGGCAGGTAATGCGGGCCTGCGCAGCACCGCGCGCCGGCCAGGTCGGCACCTGGATCAGTCCGGCCATGATCGAGGCGTATGGCACCCTGCACGACATGGGCCATGCGCACAGCGTGGAAGTGTGGGAGCAAGAGCGTCTGGTCGGCGGCGTGTACGGCGTTTCCATCGGCCGATTGTTCTGCGGGGAATCGATGTTCAGCGCGCGCAGCGGTGGCTCGAAGCTGGCGCTTTGCGCACTGGCCGCGCTGCTGCGCGAGTGGGAATGCCCGCTGATCGATGCGCAAGTGAGCAATCCGCATTTGCTGGGGCTGGGTGCGGTGGAAATACCGCGTGAGGTGTTCTTGCAGCAGGTTTCGATGCTGGTGGCTGCGCCGTTCGATGTGCGGTGTTGGAAAAACGTTGCGCCGATGTCGGCGCAATGCATCCTTGAAAACGACCATCCCTTCGCATCGGCTCAACCGTAGGCTGGGATGAAAATCCCAGCATCATGCCGGAAAGCTGGGATTGACGTTCCAGCCTACCTCGTGCGTCACGGGTTCAGCGCCAGCCCTTTCAGCTCGGCATAGTTGTCCAGAAACAACTTCACCAGATGCGGATCGAGCTGCCCGCCGGCGGCCTCGCGCAGATAATGCAGCACGTCCGGTTCGGGCCATGCGGGTTTGTAGACGCGCGGAAAGCTCAGCGCATCCCATACGTCCACCACGCTGAAGATGCGCGCAGCGATCGGAATGTCTTCGCCTTTCAACCCCTGCGGATAACCGGTGCCGTCCCAGCGCTCGTGATGGCTGTAGGGAATGGCGCTGGCGCCGTGCAAAAAATCGATCCGTTGCAACATCTCGTAACCCAGGCGGGGATGCGTGCGCATCACCAGGGTTTCGTCCTCGTCCAGCTTGCCCGGCTTGATCAGGATGACATCGGGCAAGGCCAGCTTGCCGATGTCGTGCAGCAGTGCGCCGAACTTCACATCGCGCAAGGCATCGCCTTCCAGCCCGGCCAGTTTCGCCAGGCCCAGCGCCATGCGCACCACACGCTCGGAGTGGTCGCTGGTTTCCTTGTGGCGGATGTCCATGGCGCCCACCAGCACGCGCAAAGCTTGCTCGTGGCTGTCGAGCAAGCGTTGGTTGGCGTCGGCCAGGCGGTGCACGGTGCGGCCGATCATCCAGTACAGCAACAGGCCGGTGCCCAGCACGAACAGCCAACCTTTGAGGATCTGATAGAGCACGATGCGGCGCGGATCATGCACCAGACTGCCCAGCACATGGCCGGACACCCATATGTAGATCGCCGAGACCAGCACATAGGTGCCGGCGGTGCGCAATTGCGGGCTGAGTCTTTTCACGGTTGGCGCACGCTAGGCAAACACGCCCCGCAAGCGAAAAGAGATCCATTCGCACGTCGCGAACCGCAGGCCCTGCCATGTCATTGCATGGGAGCAAATGCTGTCATGAATTGTTGCCAAGGCCACGACCTTGCTTCCCCCTGTGGTGTCGTCGAATAGGCATTCTGCCATTGCCGCAGTGAAGCATGGTGTGCGGGTTTGCGCAATTCATCATGTGGTTTGACTGTACGGCCGTTCGAAGCGGTGACGCTGGGTTACGCTGCGCTAACCCAGCCTACGGTGACGATCGACGCAATGCCGCTTGCAATAGCCTGCGTTGCAAACGATCGCCCAGTCTTGTCGCTGTCGACAGTCCCATTCGTTCCAGCGCGACGATCTCTTCGGTGGTCGCTTCGCCCGGACGGCACAACGCCTTGAGCAATTTCCACCTGCCCTTCCAATTGGCGCTGGATGATTGCAGCCATTCCAGTGCCGGCAACAGACGCAGTTCGGTTTCGGTGAAGTCGCTGCCGAACGGAAACTTCGGCAACAGCCCTTTGCGCATCGGCTTGTCCAGGGCTTCGTGCAACAGTTCGGGCCGATGCTTGCGCCAAACTTCCGGAAGCTTGAAGTCCGCAGCAAGCTTGCCGTGCGATTTCGCTTCGGCCGCCAGCGCATCGATAAAGCGCGCATCGCAGATCGCCAGCATCGCCTCGATGCATTCGCTATCGCTTTTGCCGCGCAGGTCGGCCACGCCGTATTCGCTCACCACGATGTCGCGCAGGTGACGGGGAATGGTGACTTGCCCGTATTGCCAGCGGATATTGGTTTCCACGCCGTTCTTGCCCTGGCGAGTCGCACGCTGCAGCAGCACGGATCGTCCGTCAGGCAGTTCGTGCGCCATGGCGACGAAGTTGTATTGCCCACCCACGCCGCTGACGACGTGCCCGTCATCCAGCGTCTCCGATACCGCGGCGCCGAGCAGCGTGGACATCATGCAGGTGTTGAAGAAACGCGCGCCGCGGCGCTGCAAGCTCGCCAGCGCCTGATGATCGCCATAGAGCTGGTTGACGTTGGAAACCGGGCACATGTCGATCGCATCCGCATCGCTGCCGGCGACGGTTTCCAGCCAGCCGTACAGATCGCGCGAACCCAGGAAGAACGCGCCGCGCAGGTAATGGCCACCGGGCACGTCGCCGGGCAGGCGTCCCGCGGCGGCGGCGCGCTCCAGCGCCAGGTTGTCCCAGCTGCGGCGTTTGAGCACGCCGGCCTTGGCCAGGTGCATCAGGCCATCCATGATCATTTCGCTGCAGCCGTACAAACCGGTCTTGAAACTGCCCAGGCCACCCACGCGGCCCGCCACGGTGTGCGTGTTGCCGCCTTGATCGAGCGCAAGCAAGGTCTTGCGCCAGGCGACGTTATCCTGATGCCGCCATAGCAGCCCTTTGACCAGGGCGTCGGACAAGGCGCCGATGCCGATCTGCAGGCAGCCGCCATCTTTCACCAGCGCACTGGCATGCAGGCCGAGCGCGTATTCGGCAGTATCCACCGGCAAGCGGGGCACGGCGAACAGCGCAGGCGACGACGGCGGTGTGAGCTCGATATCGAAGTATTCCTGTGGCACTTCCGCATCGCCGCCGATATACGGCAAGGCCGGATGCACCACCGCCACGCACAGCGGACGCGCCTTGCCGGCCGCCTTGACGCGATCGAGAAAATCCAGCGTGAGATCCGGATTGCACGACAGGCTGTAGCGCACGCCGGCAGGCGTTTCGCGGCGTGCGACGAGCTGCACCAGCAGGTTGATGTCCTGCACGACCAGATCACGCGCCACGTGCGTATAGTTCTGGCTGATGTAATTGCGCTGCGCACTGCCCGAATGCAGCAACGCACCCGATTGCATGTAGAACTCGTGCACCGCCACGTTAGGCGGCAGCTTGCCCTGGATCTGGTCGAGCGCGTACTGCGGATCGACATAGTCGGCGCCGAAATGCCGTTCCACGAACGGATCGAGAAAGCGCGCTTCCAGGCTGTTCTTGGGCCGCGGCCGGGTCAGCGACAAGGCGGTATACAAGGTCATCGATCGCCAGGTGTCGGCCTGCATCAGGCCATACAACGCATTGAGCAATCCATGCGGCTTGCCTAAACCCAAAGGCGCCGCGACGCGCAGGTCGGCTCCCAGCCGCTCGACGACCAGCTGCGCACAGGCATCGGTGTCCGTAAAACGCTGCTCTGGCAACATGGGGCGATCATGCCAGAAAGCGGGAGACGGGGAAGTGCGTGGGCTGGGTTGGCGCGCGCAACCCGAATCCCATCATGTTTGACGGATCGTTGGGTTACGCTGCGCTAACCCAACCTACGCGCCTACGCACCATTCCCTGTTTCTTTGCATGGCTACGCCACCGCCCACCGCCAATCGCGTACTCGCCGAGCAGGCATTGAGCCGGGCTGCCGGTGCGCCCTTGCTCGGCGGCAACCGGGTGGATCTGCTGATCGACGCGCAGCAGCACTTCGATGCCTGGCTGGCCGCGATCCGCGCGGCACGGCACCGCGTATTGCTGGAGAACTACATCGTCCGCGACGACGAGGTGGGCCGCGCATTCCGTGACGCCCTGGTCGAACGCGCGCGCAGCGGCGTGCAGGTGGCCGTGATCGTCGACTGGCTCGGTTGCCTCGGGCAATCCCGTTCCGCGCTCTGGAAACCCTTGCGTGAAGCCGGCGGTAAAGTGTGCGTGTTCAATCCGCCGCAGCTTGGGCAGGCGTTGGGCTGGATGAGCCGTGACCATCGCAAGCAGTTGGTGGTAGATGGAACGCTGGGATTTCTTTCCGGCGTATGCATCAGCGCCAAGTGGCTGGGCGATGCCGCGCGCAAGGTGCCGCCGTGGCGCGATACCGGGCTGGCCTTGCGCGGCCCGGCCGTGCTGGAACTGGAAGCCGCCTTCGCCGACAGCTGGATCGCCGCAGGGGGTTCGCATCCCATCTACGCGCCGGTGCCCGAACACATCGAAGCAGGCAGCGTTTCCTTGCGCGTCATCGCCACCCAACCGGCCACCGCCGGCATGTATCGACTCGATCAGCTGATCGCGGCGATGGCGCGCCGCACGCTGTGGCTGACCGATGCGTATTTCGTCGGCGTCGCTCCGTATGTGCAGGCGCTGTCGGCCGCCGCACGCGATGGCGTGGACGTGCGCCTGCTGGTGCCCGGCGCCAGCGACATTCCGCTGGTGGCCGGCATGTCCCGCGCCGGCTACCGGCCGCTGCTCAAGGCCGGCATCCGCGTATTCGAATGGAACGGCTCGATGCTGCACGCCAAGACTGCAGTGGCGGATGGGCAATGGGCACGCGTCGGTTCGTCCAATCTCAACCTCGCCAGCTGGTTGAACAACCGCGAGATCGACGTGGCGATCGAAGACGCGGGCTTCGCCTCGCAACTGGCCCGGCAATACGAAAAAGACCTGGAAAACGCCACCGAGATCGTACTGGCGCCACGCCGCTATCGCCGCGGCGAACGCGTGCGCAGCAGCGAAGCGCGGCCACCGCAACCCAAGCACGTCGGCGGCAGCTCCGGCCGCGCCGCCGCCGGCGCCCTGCGCATCGCCAATACCATGGGCGCGGCGCTGACCGATCGCCGTGTGCTGGGCGATACCGAAACCGGCGCGATGATGGGCGTGACCTTGCTGCTGACGGTGCTTGCGATCGCCGCCGTGCTTTGGCCTGCTGTGGTGGCGTGGCCCTTGGCCGTGATCGCGGCATGGTTTGCGATCAATACCGGCATTCGCGCGTGGCGATTGCGCAGGCGGCGTGCGCAGCGCTTGCGCGAGATGCGCGAATCGGACGAGTGAATGTAGGTTGGGGCGAACCCCAACATTGCCGTCTCCCATGCATCGCGATGTTGGGATTTGCACCCCAACCTACGAGCTGCCCGTACGCGTGATGCGTTCGGATACTGCACGAGGCCCATTGCGCCTTTCGTGCTAGTCTCCCGCCCCCATGCATGCGCCCGACGACTTCCGCGAAGGTGCCGGCCAGCCGCCCCGGCACATTCTCACGCCCAGCACGCTCAACCGGCTGGTGCGCGGCTTGCTGGAAGATGCGCTGCCGCTGGTGTGGATCGAGGGCGAACTGTCGAACGTGGCGCGTCCTGCTTCCGGTCATCTTTATTTCACGCTGAAGGACAGCGCGGCGCAGGTGCGCTGCGCGATGTTCAAGCCCAAGAGCGGATGGCTGCGTTTCAAGCCCACCGATGGCATGCACGTGCTGGTGCGCGCGCGAGTGGGCCTGTACGAACCGCGTGGCGAATTCCAGTTGGTGGCCGAGCATATGGAACCGGCCGGCGAAGGCGCGCTGCAACGCGAGTTCGAACGGCTGAAGGCGCAACTGGATGCGGAAGGTTTGTTTGCGCAGGAACGCAAGCGCCCCCTGCCCCGTTTCGCGCGCCGCATCGGCGTTATCACCTCGGCGACCGGCGCGGCCATACGCGACGTGCTGAGCGTGATGGCGCGGCGCTGGCCGCTGGTCGAGGTGGACGTGCTGCCGGTGCCGGTGCAAGGCCGCGAGGCGCCGCCGGCGATCGTGGCGATGTTGCGCAAAGCCGCCGCCTGCGGCCGCTACGACGTGCTGCTGCTGACGCGCGGCGGCGGCTCGCTGGAAGACCTAGGGGCCTTCAACGACGAGCAGGTCGCGCGCGCCATCCACGCCAGCACGACACCGGTGGTCAGCGCGGTGGGGCATGAGATCGATTTCAGCATTGCCGATTTCGTGGCCGACTTGCGCGCGCCCACGCCCTCGGCCGCGGCCGAACTGCTGGTGCCGGATATCCTCGCGTTGCGCCGGCAGTTGGAGCAGTTGCATCGCCGCGTCGCCGCCAATCACGAGCGGCGCCTGCAGGCGCGCATCCAGCGCATCGATCATTTGCTGGTGCGCCTGCAGGCGCAGCGCCCGCAGGCGCGGCTCGCGCGCGACCGTGATCGCCTGCAGCGCCTGCATCGCCAGTTGCTCGCCTGCCGTCTTGCGCAAGTCACGCGCAAGACGGTGCACCTCGATCGCGTTTATGCGCGATTGCTGGCGCAGCATCCGCGCCAACGCCTGGCGATGCTCAAGCAACAGCTTGAACAACATGCTTCACATTTGCGCCGCATGACGCTGCACAAGCTGGAGCGCGAGCGCTTGAATTTGCAGCAGACGGCGCGCGCGATGCATGCGGTGAGCCCGCTGGCCACGTTGGAGCGTGGTTACGCGATCCTGTTCGATGCCCAGGGCAAGGTGTTGCGTTCGGCGCATGGCGTGGCGGTGGATACGCCGTTGAAGGCGAAATTGGCGGACGGCGAATTGCCGTTGCGTGTCAGCAAGGAATAAGTAGGTTGGGGTGCAAACCCTGACGTATCCCCACGTTTTTTTGCTCGATGATTTCAATAAAATCAGCGAGCTATACACCTTGCACATGATCTTCCAGATTACTGGGCCGTCATTCCCGCGAAAGCGGAGGCGCTTTTCAACAGCGAATGCTGGTCAATCCATCTGCTCTGATGCAAAAGCAAAGATAGATTCCCGCTTTCGCGGGAATGACGGCATTTCGGGCACATATGCACCAAACGAAAAAACGTGGGGATATATCAGGGTTGGCACCCCAACCTACGCCAATCTGTCGCTGCAGCGTATCGCCGTGGGCATCACCTTGTGCATGTCGAACACCAGCAGCTCATTGCGTCCGCGCGACAGCCATGGCGCCGGGCAATACAAGCGCTGCTGCGGGCCGATGCGCCAGTAACGTCCCAACAGATGGCCATTGATCCACACGTAGCCTTTGTCCCAGTCGCTCATGTCGATATAACAATCGCCCGCCTTGTCGAGCATAAAAACCGCCTTGAAGAACATGCCGGGGCGCAAGCGCGAGGGTGAATCGGCCCGCATCGGCGGCAGGCCCGCGATATACGCATCGTCCAGCGGCAAGCTATGCGCCTGCCAGCCTTGCAACTCCTCGCCATCCAGCGTTACCGCGCCGACGATGCCCTTGAAGTCGTACATCGCCTGGCCGTAACCCACGTGGCCGAAACTGTCGACCAGGATCTCCACCGTCGTGCCCGCGCCGTTAGCCGGCGGTGGAATATCCACGTAGTGCTTCACGTGCAAACCGGGCTTGGTGATGCGCGAGACGTAGTCCAGATACTTGCTGTCGCTGAACACTGTGCCGTAGTCGCGCAGGCCTTCCATATTGAGCATGCCGCCGTTCAACAGCGTCTTGCGATACACCACCATGCCCTGGTTCTGCGCGAACAGGATTTCGTTCGGGTCGGGCTTCTTCACCAGCCGCGACGGCAACGGCAGGTTGTCCCAGATCGATGCGTAGGGCTGCGCGATCAATTCAGGAAAATGCGCAAGCGGCACCGGTGGCGGCAACTGGGCCGGAGCATGCGGTAAATGCTCGGCAATGGCTTTACGGAAGGCATGGTAATCGCGCGTGGGCTCGCCGCGTTCATTGATCGGCGCGCCGTAGTCGTAGCTGGTGATCACCGGCTCGAAATCGGCATAGTCATTGCGCGCATTGGCGCCAGCGTTGAAGCCGAAATTGGTGCCGCCGTGCACCATATACATATTGAAAGAGCGGCCCTCTTCCATCAGCTTGCGCAACGTCGGCAGATAGTTTCCGCGCTGGAACGTCAGATCTCCCCAGTGCGTAAGCCAGCCGGGATAGCCTTCGCTCATCCACACCGGCGCATCGCCGGCCATGGTCTGCGCGGCGACGAAATCCGTATCACCATCCAGCCCCAGCGCGGCGCCGGGCACATAGGTGCCGGCCTTCTGCAACTCGCCCAGGCCATCGGCAATCGAAAATGGACCGTCGATCCCATGCGCTTGCCACATCGTGCGCAAGCGCAAAAGATAGGGCAGGTCATGGCCAAAGGAGGCGTACTCGTTCTCGATCTGCACCATCAGAATCGGACCGCCACGGCTCGCCATCAACGGCGCGATCTTTGGCCCTACCGCATCCATATAACGCTGCACGGCCTGCATATAGCGCGCATCATCCTTGCTGCGCACGCGAATGGAAGGATCACGCAACAGATAGGCCGGCAAACCGCCCAGATCCCATTCGGCGCAAACGTAAGGGCCCGGGCGCAGATACACCCACATCCCTTCCGCCTGGCACAGCTTGATGAAGCGCACGAAATCGCGATTCTCGGTGCTGAAGTCGAACACGCCCGGTTCGCTTTCGAAGTAGTTCCACATCAGGCAGATCGCGATGGTGTTGAGGCCCATCGCCTTGGCCATGTGGATACGGTGTCGCCAGTAGTCGTTGGGGATGCGCGCGGGGTGCATCTCGCCGCTGCGGATCTGGAACGGCGCGCCGTCGAGCAGGAATTGCTTGCGGCCCAGTTCGAAGCGATGCGGCTTGCCATCCGGTAACACTTCGATGGCAGGCTTGCCGAGCGTTTCGGCGGCGAGCACCGGGCGCGCTGTCGCGAACGGCGTCAGCAGAGTGAATCGAAGAAAATCGCGTCGTTGCATGAACTCCTCACCTGAAAATGGCGAATGCGCGCTGCGACGCTTGGCTCCCTCCCCTACTACACGTAGGTGAGGGAGCAGATTGCGCAAGCGACAAGCGTATGAGCGTACCTCAAGGCGTCAGTTCCAGGGTCAATACCTCGAACGGCGCCAGCGTGATCGTGCTCACGCGGTCGGCATCCAGTTGCGTCGGCACGTCGCCACCGCGATGCCATACGTCGCGCACCATGAAGCGACGTGCCGCCCCCTTGGGCAACTCCAGCTGCCGCTGCAGATCGATCACGGCGGCCTGCGCACGTGCATCCGGATTGCGCAAGGTGATGATCGATTTGCCTGGCGACCATGCGGCCCAGCCATAGACATCCAGCCTTCCCGGATCGCCGCCGATCCAATGCGTATCGCGCAGCACCTCAGCATTCGCGCGCGACCATTTCGCAGCCTCGGCCAATACGTCCCAATCGTCTTTGCCGAGCAGCGAGGGCGTGATGTACAGCTCCTGCAACTGCGTGCCGGTGGCGAAGTAGGAGCGCACCTCATTGGCGAAATCATGGCCCGGATCGGTATTTAGCCGCTTGTTCATCTGCGCGTAGATGATGCCGTGGAGCATCAGCGAGTTGAGCGGATACAGCGGCCCCTGGATCACCACGTTTTCGTAAGTCTGCTGGTCGCGGTAGGTGATCCACTGTTCGCGTTCGGTGCCGACGCCGGCATGCCAGTCATCCTCGCCGCCGCGCCAGATCGAATCGGCGTAACGCAGCCAGAACGGCGAGGCCCAGGTCCCGGTGGTGAGGTTGATGAAGGTGTCGGGCTTGTCGGTACGGATGTCCTTGATCAGTTCGATTGCCGCGGCGAAATCGCTGTCGAAGCGGCTGCCCGGAAACACGCTGTCCGCATTGCCGGTACCGTCGAACTTGAACTGATTGATGCCGTCGTGGTTCAGCAGGCCGATCACTACGTCGTGAAAGCGCTGGTAATATTTCGGTCCCGACAGCGCCAGGCCGTCGTTGACGATCTCGTAGCCAGCGGCCTTGCCGCTCCTTACACGCTCTTCCTTGGGCTTGCTGTAACCGCCCCAAGGCGACAACCACATGCCTGGCGCTGCGCCATATTTCGCCGCAGCCTCGCGCAACGGCACGAATCCGCGCGGGAAATCCTTGCTGAAGTTCCAACTGCCGGAGCGATCGTCCCAGCCATCGTCGAACAGGAAGGAATCGAGCTTCACGCCGCGCTTCACGCTCAGCTCCTCGCCGAACGCATGGATGCGATCCAGCGCCTGGGCCTCGGTATAGGGCGTGAAGTAGCCGATGTCGTACCACGAGTTGTAGTGCAGAAACGGTCGATACGGATGCGCCCGCTCGCGTTCTACGTAGGTGGCGAAATCGCGGCGCAGTTGCCCCTCTCGCACCACACCGACAACGGCCGAATATGTGATCGACTGGCCTTTGCGCAACGGCAGCGTGCGCGGCATCGACAGCACCACATGTTTGCCACGCGCTTCGCTATCGGAAAGCGGATTTTCCAGCCCCAGATAGACATTGCCCGCCACCACCGGCGAACCTTTCACCACGCCTTCCACTTCGGCGTGGTCGATGCTCGAAGGCAGCAGCGAGACGCTGGTGAGCGGTTCGTCCTGCTTCAAGGCGGTAATGGTCACGATTTCGCGCAGGTACGGCGAACCTTCGCGCTGCAGCAGCTGCCAGTCGATGCGCAAGCGGTTGTCCGCATCGCCGAACATGGCGCTGATGGCCTTGCCCGGCAGGCGATCGGCGAGCTTGGATGCTTTCGGATCGACAGGAAGCGTGCGCTCCATTGACTGCGACAGCAGGTGCATGTCGCTCGCCTTGATGGATTGCTTGTTGGGTAGTTGCAGGGCGAAGAGGTCGTCCACCTTCAGCAACTGGCCATCGTCGCGATCGGTGATGGTGATACTGGAAAGCTTGCCGTCGGCGACGATCCAGTGGGCAACGATGGCGGCATTGCCGAAATTCGCCTCACCTTGGGCAAGTGTGTAGGTGGGCGCGCCTGGGTTGAGAACGACGGTGTCATTGGCGTGCGCCAGGCCTAGCCATGTGGATAGCAGGCTCGTAGCCAATGCTTTTTTATAGTGTTTTCGATACATGCAAAAGCCTCATGTCAAGCCTCACCGTCATTCCGGCGAAAGCCGGAATCCAGTGCAAATATGCCGTCCGAAGGACACAACATTTATTTCGAGTGCTGCGCACGACGTATTAAAACTGGATTCCGGCGTTCGCCGGAATGACGGTGAGGTCATAGCAAATATTGCAGCGAGGTTGCTTCACCCCACCCAACCCTCCCCTGCATGCAGGGGAGGGAGCAAAAAACATCAAAACCGCTGCTGATACCGCATATACACAAACCTTCCCAAGTCATACGAGGAGTTGAAGTCGAACGGTGTATCGCCGCTTGCATAGCCACCATACACATTCGGGCTTACGCGATTGAAGATATCGTTCGCTCCCAGCGAGATCGTCGCATTCCACGGCGCGTTCCAGTACACCTGCACGTCGTTGAACGTTACCGATGGAACCTGCGTCTGCGGCATCACGCCCACGCCCGGTGCGTAATAGTTCGGCAAGGTACACGGAAAGGCGGTGACGCCCAGCGACGGATCGAACGCGCAGTTGGACTTGTAGGGTGAAAAATACCGCGCCGTCCAGCTGGCACCGAAATCATGCCAGCTCCAGTTCAAGGTGACGTTCCCGCGCAGGCGCCATGCGCTGTAGAAGTTCTGCGTGTTGCCGGCCATGTAGACGATGTTGGAGCCGACCGTCGGCAGCATGTTGAACGAGGTGAGGTAGGTGCCGTTCATGCCCAGCTTGAACTTGCCGATGCGCGTTTCCGGAAAACGATAGTTGACGGAGAAGTCGTAACCGCGCTCCTTCATCCAGCCGGCATTGGTTTCCAGGTTCAACAAGTTGATGATCTGCCCGGTAGCCGGATCGCGCTGGAACTGCCCGCAAGCGGATTGAATACTGTACTGATAGCAATCGGCGATGAGCTGGTCGTTGCTGATGCCGGTGATCAGGTTGCGGATGTTGTAGCTCCACCAGTCGACGGTAGCGTCGAAACCGGGCAGCCATGAAGGACTGTAGACCAGGCCGATGTCGCCGTTGTACGAGGTCTCCGGCCGCAGCTTGGGGTTGCCGCCGGTCCAGTTGGTGCTCGGCATGTAGCCCGATCCGCTGGGCGCGTTGATCGGTACGCCGGTGTTGTCGGTCTGGCGGAAATTGGCCGGCACGCCAGGTAGGCCGCCGTAGCCGGTAAGGCAACGCTGCGCCACGATCGGGCTTTGTCCATAAGCGGAAGGACCGTACACCGCATCGCACGGATCGGTGAACGTGCCCGCCGGATAGCGGCCCTGATACAGGTCGTTGACGGTCGGCGCACGGAAGCCCGTGCCATAACTGGCGCGCACCAGCAGGTCGTCGATCGGCTTCCAGGTGAGCTTGAACGAGCTGTTGGTGGTGCTGCCGAAGTTGCTGTAGTGCGAATAGCGCGTGGCCACGTCGATGCTCACGCTTTGCGCACCGGGCAGGTCTTTCAGCAATGGCGCGTTGATTTCCGCGTACGCCTCGTTGAGGTTGTAGGCGCCACTGTTCGGCGCGACGCCGCCATCGGTGGAACTGCCGGTATAGGCGAACGGATCGGGGCTGTCGTAGCCGGATTCGTCACGATGCTGCACGCCGGTGGAAAAGGTCAGGTCGCCGCCCGGCAAGGCGAACAGATCGCCGCCGAAATCCGCCACCCACGCGCGCTCGTTGCTGCCGTAATGCTCTACGCTGTCGATCGCGATGTAGTTGAGCATTTGCGGCGTAAGGGGCGCCAGCGGATTGATCGGCACGCAGCCGGCAATCACGTTGCCCGGCGTACCGCACACCACGCTGCCGTTCTGCAGGAAAGACGGCCCCAGCGCATTGGCGACATTAACGAGATTGAAGTAACCGGTGCGCACGTTCACGCCACTGATCTTGCTGTCGTACATGTAGACGTCCCAGTTGAACTGGTGCTCGCCCAGGCTGAACACGCCATCCACGCCGAAGCTGTAGCGGTAATTCTTGGGATTGTTGTAGCTGCGGTAGCTGTCCTCGGTGATGCGCTGGGCGATGCTCAGGTCCTTCACGCCATACACCGGGTTGTAATAGCTGTACCTGGAAAGCAGCGACGGGAACGCGCTGTGCCCGCCCATGCCGGAGTAGAACAGCGGCGCGCCGGACTTGGCGTATTCGTAGTCCGCGTTGTAGCCGTAGTTGAACTTGAAGGTGATGTTGTCGGTAATTTTGTAGTGCGTATCCAGGTACAGGTTCTTGGTGCGGTCGGCAGTCAGCACCATCGTGCGGCGGTCGGCATTGTTGTTGTAGGTCTGGTCGCCGGGGTTGACGATGTCGCCATCGGGGCCGTACGTGGGATGCACGAAGGCGTGGTAATCGGCCGGATTCATCGGATCACCGCCTGGATTGAGCACCAGCCGCCCTCCTCCCGCGAATGAACTGGGCGCGTTGCGGATCTGCGGCTGCGTGCCGTACTGGCTCAAGCCGTAATACGGATGCTGCGCCGTGTACGGATAGGCGGAGAACGGCCGGTTGTTCGCCCACACCGGGCTCTGGTTCTGGTAGGAAACGCTGAAAACAATGCCGAACCGGTCGGTGCTTTTGCCGAACGTCACGCTGCTTTGCGTCTGGCGACCATCGCTGTGCGGCATGTACTGGCCGTTATAGGTATCGAGCTGCACCCCGTTGAAGTTCTTCTTGGTGATGATGTTGATCACGCCAGCGATCGCGTCCGAACCGTACACCGCCGAGGCGCCGGTGGCGAGCACGTCGATATGATCCACGATTGCGGTGGGAATCACGTTGATGTTGGTGTACCCGCCATGTGCCGCGCCGATACGCTGGCCATCCACCAGCACCAGCGTGCGCATCGCGCCCAGGCCGCGCAGGTCGATAAAGGCGCCGCCCTGGTTAGGGCCCAGGTCGCCCGGCGCTGAGCGGCTGAGATCCGGCGGCGACATCGACGAAACGTTCTGCAGCAACTGGCCGACGGTGGCGAAGCCCTGCTTCTGGATATCTTCGGAACTGATCGTCACCACCGGCTGTGCGTTTTCCACATCCACGCTGCGGATGTTGGAACCGGTCACCGTGATCGCCTGCAGGTTGACGGCCTTCTTGCGGGACGCCTGGTTGCCGTCATGGGTTTGGGTACTGCTGTCGGTCGTGCTTTGCGCCATGGCATATCCCGTGCAGGAAACGCCGGCCAAAACCAGGGCCACCTGCAGCGCCAGGTGTTTCTTGCGGCAAGCCGAGCCCGTTGTGCCGCGCATCGCTACGCGGCATCTCGTGTTGTTCGCAAACATCAGAACCATCCTCCCGTTTTGTCATGCCGCAGCGCGAGACGTGTGTGGGGTCGCGTGCGGTGTCGGTGTCCGGGCGAAAGCTCCCCTTGCGCGCCGGACTTTTTTGTCAGTGCAACAGCTCCGTTACTTCGAATGTCTTGCCAGCATGCATACCTTCGAGCGAAGGCTTACAGACGTCGAACTGTTACGCGCGGCAGCAACGCATCTACGTGGCCGCGTTTTGCAAAGCCTGTTTCTTCCGATTCCGCATTGGCGACACCGCAGGCGACAGCCAGGCGCAGCGCCTCATCGAGCGGCAGCTTGCGCAGGATCGCCACCGCCATGCCGGCGAGAAAGCAATCGCCGGAACCGACCGCGTTGCGCACCTGCGTGGATGCAAGTTGCGCATGCCACATACCGGTTTCGTCCGCCGCGACCGCACCCTGCTCGCCCAGGCTCACCACCGGCATCGTCACGCCGCGCTCGCGCAATGCTGTCACCGCCTTTTCGGCCGCGTGCAGATCGATCACCGGATAGCCGACCAGCCGGCTGATCTCGTCACGATTCGGTTTCACCAGCAAAGGCTTGGCGTCCACGGCATGGCGCAACGCTTCGCCGCTGGCGTCGACCAGGCAGCGCTTGCCCAGGCCGTGCGCGTATTCGACCAGTCCGGCATACAGGCTGTCGGCAAACCCGCGCGGCAGGCTGCCGGAGAGAATCATCAGTTCGCTGTCTTCAACACCGCGGCCGAATTCGCGCAGCAAAGCGTCCTGCTCGATCGGGTTGAGCTGCGGCCCCTGCGCCAAGATCTCGGTGATGCGGCCATCCGGCTCCTGCAGCGCCAGACACTGGCGCAACTGGCCTTCGATCGCCACGCCATGGAACAGCGCGCCGCGCGCATTCAACTGGCGCGTGATGAACGCTTCATGCGCCTGATCGACCAGACCGATCAGGCGCACGCGCTCGCCCAGTTCGGCAATGGTCTGCGCCACGTGCACGCCCTTGCCGCCAGGATAGATTTTCTCTTCCCTTACGCGATGCACTTCGCCGGGCGTCAAGGCATCGACCTGGATAAAGCGGTCGATAGCGGTATTGAAGCCGGCGACGGTAATCATGGCGCCTGTTCGATCAACGCCGCCGCTTCGCTCGCGGTGGCTTGCCGGGTGGTGCCGCCCACGCCGCGCGTGGACAGGCTTCCGCACGCGCTGCCCCAGCGCATGGCCTCGGACCATGGCAGCCGGCGCAGCCATGCGTGCAGAAAACCGGCGTCGAAGGAATCGCCGGCGCCGGTGGTGTCGACCGCTTCTACCGGGTATGCCGGCACGTTCAACCACTGCTCGTCGTACAGGCTGGTGCAACCCTGACGACCGCGTTTCACCACCGTGTGCGTGCGCCCGTTGTGTACGAAGCGAAAGGCCGCGTGCAGGTCGTTGCAAGCGGTGATCGCCAGCAGTTCCTGTTCGTTGGGCAGGAACAGATCCACTTCGGCCAGCGTTTCCAGCAGATCGCCGCCCCATTGCTGCGCGGGATCGAAACCCGGATCGAGCGACGTAGTGAGCCCGGCCGCCTTCGCGCGCGCAAACAATGCGCGGCAACCCGGGCGCAAGGCTTTTTGCAGGTAATACGAGGAAACATGCAGATGCGATGCGCCTTCCAATAGCGCATCGCCGACATCCTCGGCGCGCAACTGCGCCATCGCACCAGGAAACGTCACCAGCGCACGATCCTGTGGCGTGGAAAGCGAAGCTGTCACGCCGGTGCGCAATGCAGAACTGGGACGTAACGACGACACATCGATGCCCGCATCACGCATCGCCTCCAAGCAAAACGTGCCAGATGCATCCGCGCCCAGATGGCCATGAAACGTCACCTGGTTGCCCAGCCGCGCCAAGCCCATCGCGCAGATCATCGATGAGCTGCCGGGTGTCATCACGAAATCGTCGGCCAGCACTTCCTTGCCTGGCGCAGGCAAGGCATGGCAACCGTTGAAGACGAAATCGACGTTGATCTCGCCGACGATCAGGATGCGTACCGGATGCTCGCGCGAGGTCACGGCGCAGCTCCGTGCAGGGCAAAATCTTCGACCACGCGCGTGAGCACGCCTTCGGATGGCGCATCGGGCCTGCCGCCAAGCTGCAGACAGCGGAAGAACGCCAACAGTTGCGCCACCACCACGCCCGCCAGCACTACCGGCACATCTGGATTCGATGCGGACGCCAAGGTTTGGACGGCGACATCGCCCGGCGCAAGTACATCCTCTGGGATGCTATGCCCCACGACCACTTTCGCCATGCCCAGCTGCTTGCGCGACAACTCGCGCAGCAGATCGCATTCATAGGCATGCACGGACGGATCGGCCGACAGCATCGCAACGATCACCGTATGCGGATGGATGAAGGACATCGGCCCATGCCGCAAGCCAAGAAACGTTTCGGCCAAGGTGATGACCTTGCCGCCGGTCATCTCCAGCATCTTCAATGCACCTTCGCGCGCGGCGCCGAAGGCAGGGCCACTGCCCAGATAGACGGCCGAATGCATGTCGCGCTCCGCCAGCGCCGCGATGGCGTCGGCATGCGTATCGAACATCGCCTGTGCATTCGCCGCGGCAATCTCGACTGTGCGTGTTTCCAATCCGCTATGTGTACGCAACAACAAGCCCAGTCCACCCAGCAACAGATTGGTGAAGCTGCTGGTCATGACCAGGCTGCGGTCGTTGGTGCGCTCGTCCAGCACCAGCGCCGTCATGCGCGGCTCATTGCGGTATTGGGTGGCGAGCTTGCCTTCGGCATTGCAGGTGATCGCCAGGTGCCGCCACGCCGGCGCTTCGGCCAGCAACATGTTCACCACCGCGGCGCTTTCCGGGCTGTCGCCCGAACGCGCCAGCGATATCAGCAAACCTGGCCCTGGCGGCAATACGCTGCGCCAATGGGTGAGCAAGGTGCCCGCGGCAATCGCCTGCACCGGGATGCCCAGGCCCGATTGCAGCAACGGCGCCAGGCATTCGCCGATATAGATGGAACTGCCCGAACCGGTCAGCACGATATGCACCGGGCGCGGCTCCATCGCTTTCGCCAGCCGCTGTTGCGCTACCGTGCCGTGCAGCAGGTCCAGGGTGTCCTGCCAGGCGGCAGGCTGCTGCAGGATCTCGCGCAAGGTATCGGCGTAGCCTGCAGCCTGCTGCGTTTCCAGCGGTGCAGCACGAAGCTCACTCAGGGCAGCCTTTGTTTTCGTTTTCTTATGAAAGCTTGACATTTGGTCCAATTCGCCCGAATGTGAAACCATTCGCTGACGCCTCCAGAGTATTCGAAATGAAAGACCTGTTACAAGACCTTTCGAAACCTTCCGAAAAGTTTTCCCACCTTTCTCTTTCCCACGGCAAGCGAACCCGCCTGTGGCGCCTGATGTATGGGCACGGTCCGCGCAATGGCAGCTTGCTGGTGTTGCCGCTGGACCAGGGCCTGGAACACGGACCCACCGATTTCTTCCCCCATCCGCCGGCGATCGATCCGGAGTATCAGTTCCGGCTGGCCGTGGAGGGCAACTTTTCGGCCATCGCATTGGGCGTCGGGTTGGCCGAAAAGTACATGGGCCAGTGGTGCGGGCGTATTCCGCTGATCCTCAAGCTCAACGGCAAGACCAATATCCCCAGCGATGTGGAAGCGACCTCACCGTTGTTCGCATCTGTGGAAGATGCCGTGCGCCTCGGCGCGGATGCGGTGGGCTACACCATGTATGTCGGCTCGCCGCGCCAGCACGACGAGTTTCGCCAGTTCGAAAAAGTGCGCCAGGACTGCGAACGCTTCGGCATGCCGCTGGTGCTGTGGTCGTATCCGCGCGGCGCAGCGATCGACGCCAAGGGCGGCAAAGGCAGCCTGTATGCGCAGGATTACGCCGCGCGCGTCGCGCTGGAATTGGGTGCGGACATCGTGAAACTGCACGAGCCTGACGACAGCACCGCCAATATACCCAAGCCGTATGACACGTTGCGGGAAGACGCTTCCGCACGCACGCAGCGCGTAGTGCGTTCGGCCGGGCGCACCATGGTGCTGTTCTCCGGCGGCGAGAAGAATGACGACGATACGGCCGTGCTGCGCAAGGTGGAGTTCTACATGGCCTCCGGCGCTACCGGCGTGATGTTCGGCCGCAACATGTGGTTGCGTCCGCTCGATCAGGCGCTGGCGCTGGTGCGGGAGGTGCATCGGATCATGGTGAAGTATCCGCGGTGAGTTTCCGTGCTGCTGCCGGAATCTCTCCCACACCCTGCTTCCGGCAGCCTTGCGCGGCGCCCCTCGCTCCCCGGTGGAATGCTCCCCCCGCATTGCTTCATTCCACCGGGGAGCGGGGTGAGGCGTTTTCGCTAGCCATTTCTGCGGTGACATAACCCCATGTTCGTGCGGCATTGTTGGGTTACGCTGCGCTAACCCAACCTACGGGTGGTGCGCGGCAGCTCTCAATTTCCCTGGTCAACCATGCCGAATAAACAGCGCAAACCAGCTTGGTCCTTTCGCGCGCAAACCCGCGCCGGGTGCTTCTGTTGCGCGCCACCGAGCGGCGCGGGTGTCATTCACGCCAGCAGCAAGAATCCGCTGCAAACCGCGCCCGATCAAAGCAAAAGCGAGCTTCGCCTTAAAGACTTCAAACCGCGCAGCATGCTGCGTGTACCGAAAAGCCGCATCGAACGCCCACGCTTTCCGGTGATCGACGCGCACACGCATCTCACCTGGTCCACCCAGGTACGCAACGGCGTGTCCGTCGGCGAAGACATCACCGTATTCGCTACGCCCGATGATCTCCTCCCCGTGATGGATCGCAAAGGCGTACGCACGCTGGTCAATCTCACCGGCGGTGTCGGCAAAGGCCTGGAAAAAACCATCGAACTGTTCGACAAGACGGCGCCCGGGCGTTTCATCACGCTTACCGAACCGTCATACGAACATTTCCCTTCCGCCAACTATCCGCAGCTTCAAGCCAACGCCATTGCGCATGCGCATCGCGTCGGCGCGCGCGGTTTGAAATTGCTCAAGACGCTGGGCCTTTATCTGCGCGAACAACTCGACAGCGGCCCGCTGGTGGCGATCGACGACAAACGTTTCGATCCCATGTGGGAAGCCTGTGCGGCCTACGACATGCCGGTGTTCATGCATGTTTCCGATCCGGAAGCGTTCTTTCTGCCCACCGACGAACACAACGAGCGTTACGAAGAACTGAGCAAGCATCCGGACTGGTCGTTCTACGGTCCGGAATTTCCCAGCAACGAGGAACTGCTCGCTGCGCGCGATCGCGTTATCGCGCGCCATCCCAACACGACGTTTGCGCTGATGCACGTGGGCAACTGGGCCGAGAATCTCCAGGCCGTGGCCGATTGTCTCGATCGCTTCCCCAATACCCTGGTGGACATCAGCGCGCGCATCGGCGAGCTTGGGCGCCAGCCGCGTACGGCGCGGCAGTTCTTCGACCGCTACCAGGACCGCATCCTGTTCGGCACCGACGCGGTACCCTCCCCGCATGGCGACGATGTACCCCAGCAATTGTTCGGTGACGAACTCTATGAAATCTACTATCGCTTCCTCGAAACCGAGGACGAATACTTCGACTACGCCCCGGCCGAAACGCCCCCGCAGGGCCGCTGGTCCATCTACGGCCTGGGTTTGACAGACAGCGTGCTGCGCAAGATATACCATGACAACGCCGCTCGACTGCTCAAGCTTCCGCCATGAATGACTCCGCCCCCGTTCCGCCGCCGCGTCTGCTGGTCGAGGAACGCCGACGCCTGATCGTCGAATACGTCGAAAGCAACGGCCGCGCCACCGTGGAAGAACTGGCCACACGCTTCGGCACCTCCACCGTCACCATCCGCAACGACCTCGAATCGCTGGCACGCAGCGGCGCCCTCGCGCGCTCGCACGGTGGTGCCTTGCCTTCCACGCAAACCGTCACCAACGACGTGCCGCTGAATATCAAGGAGACACGCTCGCATCCGCAAAAGCTGCGTATCGGCCTGGCCGCCGCCAAGCTCATCAAAGACGGCGAAACCATCATCCTCGACTCCGGCTCCACCACGGTGGAGATCGCGCGCCAGATCCGGCAACTGAAATTCGAATCGCTGACCGTGGTAACCAATGCGCTCAACATCGCACTGGAGCTGTCCGGCCTGCCGAACATTCGCGTGATGATGCTCGGTGGCCTGCTGCGTCCCACCTCTTATTCGCTGGTGGGTCCGGATGCCGAACAGGCCTTGTCGCGCATTTCCGCCGACAAGCTTTTTCTCGGCGTCGACGGCCTCGATCCATTGGTTGGCGTCACCACACCCGATCCGCTCGAGGCCTCGCTCAATACGCTGATGATCCGCGTCTCCCGCGAAACCATCGCCGTGTTCGATGCCAGCAAACTGGGGCAGCGCAGCCTTTCGGTGATTACGCCGATATCGACCTTGAATACGGTGATTACCGACCACAGCGCGTCGGATGAAATGGTGGAAGCGCTACGCGATGCCGGTGTAGACGTAATGCTGGTATAACCCCTACGCCGAGCATCTCCTCGCCGTCATTCCGGCGAACGCCGGAATCCAGTACAAACGTGCTGTGCGAAGCACTCGACATATATAGGGCATGAGTGCTTCGCACGATGTATTTAAACTGGATTCCGGCGTTCGCCGGAATGACGCCTGGGAAACCTATCGTCTATGGATCGGCGACAACCTTGTGTCTACATGCTTGCAAGTCAGAAAAACGGGACACTGTATGTCGGCGTCACCAGCGATCTGATCAAACGCGTATGGCAACACAAGAACGGGGTTGTTGATGGCTTTTCTGCCAAATATCACGTGCATCTATTGGTCTGGTATGAACTTCATCCAACCATGGAATCAGCCATTACGCGAGAAAAATCATTAAAGGGCTGGAAGCGCGCGTGGAAAGCCGAACTGATCGAAGAAGCCAATCCGCAATGGGACGACCTCTATCCCGCACTGATATAGCCCGTTTCCTGCCCCACCGTCATTCCGGCGAACGCCGGAATCCAGGACAAATACGCTGTGCGCAGCACACAATTTAATGATGTGTGCTTCGCACGACGTACTTAACTGGATTCCGGCGTTCGCCGGAATGACGATGAGGTACATCCGGGCCGCTCAGCCCATCCAACCTCGTTCTAACGCCGCCACCGGCCGCTCCAACCGCGGCGCCAAATAACACTGCGATCCACACGGCAACAAACCTACCTCGCGAAACTCGCGCAGATACCACGCCGGTGAGCGCAGGCGCAGATCATGCCAATCGCCCTCCAGATCATCGCGACTGGTAAACACCTCCAGAAACGCCAAGCCCTCCAGCATTTCACCAATGCCGATCAAGCCCGCGCGTATCTCCGCGGGTTTCAGGTAATGCAGCACGTCCGTGCACACGATCACGTCGAAACGCGTATCGAAGCGCAGCTGTGCCAACTGGCCAAATCGGGCCAGCCCGATATTGCGGCTGCGTCCATAACGCTGCACCACATATTCGCTGGCATCCAGGCCGCGATATTCGATCGACGGACGCAATGCCCGCAGCGGCGCCCGCCACACGCCCTCGCCGCAGCCCACGTCCAGCACACTGCGGATCGGCCGCCCCAGGTAATGCTCGGCCAGCGCCACCACCATCGCCACCTTGCGCTTCAGGTCCGCGGTGGATTTCACCGCGTGCCTGGGATCGCGGTACCACTTGTCGAAATACGCCCGGTCGTAAGTTTTCTGCATGCTTCAACTCCCTGGAAGCGCGCATGGTAACCGGGCTTTAACGAGTTGAACGCAATTTCGTGAATCGCAGCCGAATATTCCTTACGCTGCGCCATGGCCCGGTCAGCGCCAAGGGCAACTGGGCGTTGAGGGCTTATGTGCCACAGGGGACACGCCCATGCCGACTGCTCCATTTCGATGCTCGACCTATCTGGCCTTGCTATTGCTCGCCGTGACCCCGCTTGCCCGTGCCACCGACAGCCAAGCGCTGAGCGCCGGCGATATCGCCTGGCTGCGCCGCGCCAGCTTCGGCCTGGACAGCGCCACCGTGGAGCGCTACCGCGAATTGGGCCGCACGCGCTTTCTGGATGAGCAACTGGCCGGCGGCGACGATCCCCTGCCTCCCGTCGTGGCGCCCCTGATCAACAGTTATGAGGTCTACACCACCTCGCCTGCAAAGCTGATCGCCGAGTACCGCGACGAACAGAAAAAAGTAAAAGAGGTCGATGCCGCCGACACCAACGCCAAGGAGATGGCGAAGAAGGATTTCCAGATGTACCGCCGCGATCTCTACAAGCAAAGCGCGGAAGTGGAGCTGCTACGCGCCATCTACGGCCGCAACCAGCTCAAGGAACAGATGGTGTGGTTCTGGCTCAACCACTTCAACGTCTATGCCGCCAAGGGCGGCGTGGGCCTGTTCGCCACCGACTACGAAGAAAACACCATCCGTCCGCACGCGCTGGGCAAGTTCAAGGACCTGGTGATGGCCACGCTGGAAAGCCCGGCCATGCAGCTCTACCTGGACAACGCCCACAACGTGCGCGGCAAGACCAACGAGAACTACGCGCGCGAATTGATGGAACTGCACACGCTGGGCGTCAACGCCGGTTACACCCAGCAGGACGTGCAGCAACTGGCGCTGATATTGACCGGTGCCGGCATCCTGCCCCAACGCGGTCGCAATGCGGTCGACGGCATCGACGCGCGCTTTCTCAACCAGCGCCCGGGCATGGTGCGCAACGGCCTGTTCGCGTTTCTGCCCGGGCGGCACGACTATTCCACCAAAGAGTTCCTGGGACACACCATCAAAGGCAGCGGTTTCGACGAAATCGAACAGGCCGTGGATCTGATCGTGCATCAACCGGCATGCGCCCAATTCATCTCGCGCAAGCTGGCCGCCTATTTCGTATCCGACGATCCGCCGCCCGCCCTGGTGAACGCCATGGCCGAAACCTTCCAGCGCACCGATGGCGATATCGCCGCCGTGCTGCGCACCATGTTCTTGTCCAACTCCATCGCCGCCGGCTACGGCAAGAAATTCAAGGATCCAACACAGTTCCTGGTCTCGGCGATGCGCCTGAGCTATGACGGCAAACCGATCACCAATGCCGATCCGCTGGTGAACTGGCTCAACCAGATGGCCGAGCCGATGTACGGGCACGTCACGCCAGATGGCTTCGCCAGCGACAACGCGAGCTGGTCCAGTTCCGGACAAATGGCCAAACGCTTTGATGTAGCGCGTGCCATCGGCAGCGGACGCAACCGGCTGTTCGCGACAACGGATGGCGACGTGCCGCATGCCGATCCGCCCATGTTGAACTCCGCGCTGTTCCAGCAGACGCTGGCGCCGGGCCTATCCGACGCTACGCGCGATGCGCTGGCCAAGGCCACCTCGCAAGTGGAATGGAACACGTTCCTGCTGTCTTCCCCTGATTTCAACTATCGCTGAGTCACCGAGAGGCTCACCCTATGAACCGTCGCGAATTCCTGCTTGCCGCCGCCGGCGCCGCCGCGCTTCCTGCACTGTCCTTCTCCGGCCGCCTTTTTGCCGCACCCGCCAACTCGCCACGTTTCCTGTTCGTGTTTCTACGCGGCGGCTACGATTGCAACAATTTCCTGGTGCCTTACAGCAGCGACTTCTATTACGAATCGCGTCCGACCCTCGCCATCGCCAAGCCCGGCGCCAACCATCCCGACGCCGTGATTCCATTGGATGCGAACTGGGGCTTGAACCCGGTCGTACGCGATGCGATCTATCCGCTATGGCAGAAAAAACAGATCGCCTTTATTCCATTCGCCGGCACGGACGATCTTTCGCGCAGCCATTTCGAAACGCAGGACAACATCGAGCGCGGCGAGCCTTTGAATACCAGCGGCAATTTCCGCTCCGGCTTTCTCGCTCGCCTTTCCAGCCAGCTCACCGGCGTGCCGGCCATCGCCTTCACCAACAGCCTGCCGCTCAGCTTCCAGGGCGCCAGCAAGGACATTCCCAATATTTCGCTCAAGGGCAATACCAAGGCGAATTTCGACGAACGCCAATCGGCGATCCTGGCCGGCATGTACAAGAACACGCCGCTCGCCTCCGCCGCGGCCGATGGCCTGAGCCTGCGCACCACCGTATCGATGGATCTGCAAAACGAGATGACGGCCGCCAGCCGCGGCGCGCCCAACGCATCCGGCTTCGCGCAGGAAACGCAGCGCATCGCCACCTTGATGCGCGACCAATACCGCCTTGGCTTTGTCGATGTCGGCGGCTGGGATACGCACGTCAACCAGGGCAACGTCACCGGCGGCCTCGCCAATAACCTGCGCAACCTCAGCGACGGCCTGGCCGCATATGCCGCGGCGCTCGGCAAGGATTGGGACAACACCGTGGTGGTGGTGGTCTCCGAATTCGGCCGTACCTTCCGCGAAAACGGCGACCGCGGCACCGACCACGGCCACGGCACCGTGCATTGGGTGCTGGGCGGCAAGGTCAATGGTGGCCGCATCGCCGGCGAGCAGGTGGCGGTGACGCAGCAGAATCTTTTGCAGAATCGCGATTACCATGTGCTCAATAACTATCGCGATATATACAGCGGCTTGCTGGCGCGCGTATGGGGCTTGAAAGGCAACCAGCTGCAGGCGATTTTCCCGCAGGCAAAGCCACGCGACTTGCAATTGGTCTAATGTAACCTCACGCTCCACGTAGATTGGGTTAGCGCAGCGTAAGCCAACGATGGCGCCTCGAAGCGAACACGTTGGGTTACGCTGCGCTAACCCAACCTACGAGTGTACGAGCCCCCGCGAGAGCCTCCGCATGCGCCCCATCGCCATCCTTTCGCTATCGCTAAGCTTGCTGCTCACCCCCACCCTCACCCAGGCAGCCACCGCCACCCCATTCACCCCCGACGACATCGCCTGGCTACGCCGCGACAGCTTCGGTCTCAACACCGCCGCTGTCGCGCAATACCGCTTGCTCGGCCGCAAGCAACTGCTCACCAAGCAACTCAACGACCAACTCGGCGACACGCTGCCCGCGCCGATCGCCGCGCAAATCGACAACTACGAAGCGTTCCACACACCGCTCGACCAGTTGCTCACTTCCTTGCAACAAGAACAGCAGCAACTGCGCACTATGCCGGACGGCCCGGAAAAACAGGCCGCAACCAAAGCCATCCAGGCGCACGGCAACCAGGTAGGGCTGGAAGCGCAACAAGCGGCCTTGCTGCACGCCATCTATGGGCCGAACCAGCTCAAGGAACAACTCGTCTGGTTCTGGCTCAACCATTTCAGCGTCTACGCCGGCAAGGGGCGCGTGCGTTGGGAATTAGCCGATTACGAACAAAACGCCATCCGCGCGCATGCGCTGGGCAAGTTCCGCGACCTGATGATGGCAACGCTGCAAAGCCCCGCCATGCTGGAGTTTCTCGACAATGCGCAAAACGCCAAGGGCCACGTCAACGAAAACTACGCGCGCGAGCTGATGGAGTTGCATACGCTGGGCGTCAATGCCGGCTACACCCAGCAGGACGTGCAGCAGCTTGCCTTGATCCTTACTGGCGTCGGCATCGTCCCGGTGGACGGCAAGCCTCAGAACTTCAATCCCAAGATGGCGCCGCTGGTCGTTCGCGACGGCATGTTCGAGTTCAATCCGCAACGACACGATTTCAGCGACAAGCTGCTGCTTGGCAAAACCATCAAAGGCAGCGGCTATGACGAAGTGAAGCAGGCCGTCGACCTGATAGTGCGCCAGCCGGCTTGCGCACAATTCGTCTCACGCAAATTGGCGCAATATTTCGTTACCGACAATCCGCCACCCGCGCTGGTGAACAAGATGGCGCACACCTTCCAGCGCACCGACGGAGACATCGCGCAGGTGGTGCGCGTGATGTTCGAATCGCGCGACCTGCTCGGCGGCACCGGCAAGAAATTCAAGGATCCCAGCCAGTTCATCATCTCCTCGGTACGCCTCGCCTACGAGGATGCCCCTATCGTCAACGCACAACCGCTGGTCAACTGGCTCAACCAGTTGGATCAACCGCTGTTCGGCCGCATCACCCCCGACGGCTGGCCGCTCGATGGCGACGCCTGGTCCAGTTCCGGCCAGATGGCCAAACGCTTCGACATCGCGCACGCGATCGGCACCGGCAACAACCAGCTATTCACGCCGCTGGGTAGCACATCACGCGCTGCAGGCTTTCCCATGCTGACCACGCGCCTGTATTACGACACCATCGATCCGTATTTGTCGCAGGCAACGCGCGATGCGTTGGCAAAGGCGACCTCGCAACAGGAATGGAACACCTTCCTGCTTTCGTCACCGGATCTCAATTACCGCTAATAACCGCTTCTACTCCCTCTCCCCTACGTGGAGAGGGACGGGGTGAGGGGACAACCTAGCCATAAACCGCACGTTTTTTTGCCGCTCTCGCGTAGGTTGGGGTGCAAACCCCAACATCGCGATCTACCCGTACATGGTCACGTTGGGGTTTGCACCCCAACCTACGCGGCATCTCCAACGCGCCGGTACTCCCCTTCCATCACCCGCTCCCAATTCACACCACCATCAAAGGAGCTTTCCAATACCAGGCGATAAAGGCCATCCGCCACCCATTCATAGATATGCCGTGTCTGCCCGCGCACTGACGTACGCAGAAACACCAGCCGCGTGCCGTCCCAGTGTCCGGTTGCCGGTTGCGACGGCGTGAAGCCGTAACTGTCGAACCAATACATCGCATATTCGCCAGGCTCCTGCCCCATCGCGAACACGGCATGGGCCTGCAACGACGCTTTGCCGTCCCGTTCTTCGCGATAATCCAGCAACAACACCTTCCCGCCCAGATCGAAGCGCGCGTGCACGCGCCCAACTGCCGAACCACCCTGGCCCCAGCGCGTGGTCGCGATCGCCTCCTCGCCCACCCATTCGCCTGCCAGGGACGCCAGTACATTTGCATCCAACACATTCATGCCCATTCACTCCCGGACCGAACCGGCTACCAGCAAATGCTTGGCGATCTGTCCATGCAAATAACCAAGCCCACGTACGATATGCAACGTGGCGAACAACATCGCGATGCCGCACACGCTCATGCAGAACGTGCCGGGCCAGCTCGACCACCAGTGCACCCAACCGCACACCACGGCAGGACCATCGCAGCTACCGTAGGGAATATCGTTGGCCTCGAGGATCACCTTCACCAGAGGCGCGGCAACGAAGGCAATCGATGTGGTAAGCAAGGTCACCGCAAGCGTGAAATAAACAATGCCCAGTGGCAGCATCAGGAACATGTAGAACAGCGCGCTCCATGTGCGAGGATCACTGAACATCGCGCCTACCCGCTGCCAGAACGACATGCCGCGCGTGGAAAACGCCGGCCGGCGCGGCATGCGCACTCCAAGCATGGTCTCCACGATGCGCCCTTCCACCAGCGACAGCACGCGCACGGAGCCCAGGAACAACACCGCGAACGGAATGCCGATGATCAGCACCGCCAAACCCAGCGACAACGAAATACCCGTCGTGGCCCAGGTGAAATAGAAAATGCCGGTGGCCAGCGACAGCACCATGTAGAACAGTGCGCCGTAGGTATGCGGGTCCGCCGCGACGCCAAAAAACTGGCCGGCCAAGGAACGCTGCTTCGCCGGCCGCGGCGTGCGCAGCGCGCGCTGGATCTTCACCTCTTGATCGCGGTAGATCTCCGCCACTTCTTCCGGTGCGCCATAGCTGCCCACCACTTTCGCCAACATCTGCGCTTCGCTACGCCCGGGCTGCTCGGCCAGCTCCGCACGAAGATGCTCTTCGGCGTCGTACAACGCATCCTGGATCAACGCCGGGTCCGCGCCACGCAGCGCCGCCCGCAATTGCTCCAGATATTCGGCAATCGTCCTTGGCATTTTCGGTGCATCTGCATTCATCGCCAGTCTCCTTGCAGAACTTTATCGACGGATTCGCGCGTAGCCTCCCACGCCGCCATCCACTCACGCAGCACGTCACGTCCAAATTTGGTGATGCGGTAATAACGCCGCGGCGGCCCGCTTACCGAGGGCTCCACCTCGCTGGCCAACAAACCGCTCGCCTCCAGATTGCGCAGCACCGGGTAAAGCGCACTCTGCTTTCCCGCCAGCGCCCCTTCATCCCCCAGCTCTTCCAGGCGTTTGGCGATCTGATAGCCATACAACGGCTGCCGCGACTGCCCCAGCACCGCCAGCAACACCAGCGACACCGTGCCCGTGGACAACTCCTTCTGGAACTTCTTGATCTGGGCCGCAATGTCTTCCACGGCTGCCCTGTCCTTCCACTTATGATGGAGGGAACAGTAGTGCGAAGTTCGTACTAGTGCATGGGTATGAAGTCATGGGGTATGCCTTCGCTCAGCAATCGATACTGGTTTGAGCGCGCAGACTCCCTCAGGGTACGGCCCATCGCAAAACTGTATTGGCTGTTTCGGTCGGGGCTACCGACTTCTAGCACTCAATCCGCGATGCATGTACCAGGACGTACGCGGAGCCTAATACGAATTGCCTCCACCTCCAGCTGCTACTTCAGCACGATCCCCGGATACCAGCCGCTCTTGGCCAGAAATGCGTGCGGGTCGTTCATCTGGATAATTTCGCGGATCGCGACGTGTTTATCGACCGCATGCTGGTAGTAGGACTTTACGATGCGATAACCCACCCAGTAGCCAAGATCGCCGAGTTTGTCGGCGGTTGTGTTATCCAGCCAGGCGGACAAATCAGTCTTATCCATGTCGGTAACGAACCTGCTCTCAATCTCTTTCTCCCGCCCCTTGGTTGAGGCCCTGAATGCCCCATAGGCGACGTCGCCAGACGTCATCTCGCTCATGAATTCGGCGACGCCTTCAAGTAAAGACCGCTCCAGCACGGTGGGATGTTCATCATTGGAGAGCGCCAGGTTTTGCTGGGAGTGAATGTACTCGTGTGCGATCACATGCACGAAACGGTCGTCGATATCAGGATTGAGGAAGCGCCCGGCCGGCGAGCAAATGGCCTCAAGACCGATCTGCACGCCATCTCCGGGACCGGAGATGGCCAAGGGTCGTCCACGGCCGACGACGATCGTTACCGGAGGTTTCTGGGACTCAGGATAGAGGGCAACAAGCCTCCTGAAGGTGATGTTGAGCCGCTCGCGCACCCTCGGCAGGGCAGCCATACAAGCCTTGGCCCCTGTATAAAGCCCAGGCTGCATCGCGATACTTTGCGCAATACGTGCGGCAGTGACGTTGCGCGCTTTCATGAGATGGTGCAGCCCCTCGGTGCCAGGATCGAGATAGTCCTGTTGCAGTTGCTCTATTGTCGGGTGGCCACCCGTCGCGTCATAGAGTTTGTAGAAACGCGTGACGTCCTCGGTCTGAATCTCGATATCTGTGACTGGCGAATGCGACGTGTTCCAAACCGCGGGTTCCATGGAGCGGTCGGCAGCGCGAGCAAGGGGAAGTGCAAGACAGCAGGCCAAGGTGAGGCCGATGGACCAACGTGGAGGCATGTCTGATTCCTTAGCGTGGTGTGCGGCGGATAACCATTGTGGGTGCTTCGAGTCTGCGTGAAAAAGGGCCGTAGGCAGTTAAGGCAACGGCGGCACGCACTGACACGCTTAACTTCCTCGGGCCCGTTATCGATAGCGGCCAATCAAACCAGCCGTCGCTCCAACGCTCGAAGCACCGCACGTGTGCGATCGCTTACGCCAAGCTTCGACAGAATATTGGAGACGTGGTTGCGTACCGTACCTTCGCTGAGGCGCAGCGCTTCGGCGATCTCGCCGTTGGAGATGCCGCTGGTCATCAGCTTGAGCACCTCGCGCTCGCGCGGCGTGAGCGCGTCGGGTGTTTCGAACGCATCATCGCGCCATGCGCCAATGCGCGCAGTATCCAAACTCTCCGCAAGCGGAGCGAACAGATAGGCGCCGCCGCTGGCGACGGTGCGAATCGCCTCTACGAGGGTTTCTGCAGTGACGGCTTTGAGCAGGAAGCCGCGCGCGCCCGCGCGCACGCCCGCGACCAGGGCCGCATCGTCTTCGAAGGTCGTGAGCAATAGCGTGGGCGGAAGCTCACCTCGCGCGGCGAGGGCCTCGATGACCTCCACGCCGGTCAGCTTGGGCATGCGCACGTCCAGTAGCAGTACGTCCGGCCGATCGCTGGTGACCGCGGCGATTGCGGCTTCGCCATCGGCGGCCTCAGTGCAGACGACAATACCTTCGAACAGGCTCAACAGGGCTTTGAGGCCGCTGCGAATCAGTGCCTGGTCATCGGCGATGCAGACACGAATCATGGTCGCACGCCCACTGGCGGAATCGCGCCGCTGACCTGGAAGCCCTCGCCGCTGCGACTGAACACCGCCAGCCAGCCGCCCAGAGCTTCAAAGCGCTCGCGCATGCCAGCCAGACCCTGCCCTTCGGCGACGTCTGCGTTTGTTCCCACGCCGTCATCCTTGGCCATCAACCGGACCTCCCCGTTTGGAGCCTGCGCGAGTTCTATGCTGAGCTGACGTGCACCTGCGTGCCGACGGGTATTGGTGATCAGCTCCTGGACACACCGTAAAAGGGCATCCGCCCGAGGTGCGTCCAATGCGTCAATGGCCTCGGGCAGGACGAGCCGAACGTCGAGGTCGGCTGCTCCTTCGGCCAACGCCAGCAGGGTTGCGTGCAAGTCCACGGGCAGGACGCGCACTTGCCTCACGACGGTGCGCACTTCGGCCAGCAGCTCGCCGGCGATGTCGCGCGCTTGGGTCAGATGGAATGCTGACTGGCCCTCTGCGGTACGTGCGGCCACATCGAGGTGTACGTGCAAGCTGGTCAAGTGGTGGCCCATGACATCGTGGAGATCGCGCGAAATGCGCAGTCGCTCGCCCATCAGGGCGCTCTGGGTAAGCAGGGCCTGGGTGGCATGGAGCTCCGCGTTCGCATGGGCCAGGCGTTCGCGCGCTGAAGCCTCGCTGCGGGCAAGGTGGGCGGCGCTGATGGCGAAGAGTTGGAAGCCACAGCTGGAGACCAGGATCACTGCCGACATGCCTTGCCCGCCAATGGCGCACTTCTGCGCGACAAGTGCTGCGGTCAAGACGGCCGCCGCCAATAGCGCCGTGCGCAGATTGGCGATCCAGGCCACCTGCCACGCGATCACCACGATCATGCTCGTCACCAGGAAGCTCGGGTAGAGCCAGACCAGATACTGAGCGGCGAAACCCTCGAGGAAGAACAGGACGGCCCTGCGCCGCGTCAGCCCTGGGCGCCCGTCCAGCTCGGCCGCGATATAGGTCGCGATCAACACCCCATAAACAACCGGCCATTGAAGGTCCCAATGCGGATGGGCAACAAAGGCTTCCGGCCGTAGCAGACGGGTGACAAGCGCCTGTCCCCCGCCTGCGACCAGCATCAGGCCGCAGGCGACGTGCACGAGCAAACGTATGCGAGCTAGAGGTGTGCGCGGCCAGGGCATGGACGCACCTTAACTCCCGGGTGCGATCCTGTCCCATGACGCCTGTCACGGGCAACGGGCATGACAGCGTTCACTTATCGGACCGGAAGCGCTGCCCGATCCTGCGCAACGTCATCCACCAAGGAGCCCATGATGCTTTGCCTACCCTTGCCTCGCCGGTCGACTCTCAGCGTATTCGTCGGCGCCATGCTGCTTTGTGCTTTCCCTTTCCACGCCCGCGCCACTGATCCGTCCGCAACGGAATGCGCGCGAATCGCCACGCCGGATCAGAAACATGACGCTGCGACGATCCAGCGCATCGAGCAAGCATGGTTGACCGCGGAATACCACGGCCACCGGGAATATCTGGCCTGCCTCTTGGAGCCTGATTACCGGACCTCCAGCCGATCCGGCCTGGTTCGGTCGCGCCAGGACGTGATCGATCGCGTACCGCAGGTCGCCAACGACGCGCGCGAGGTTCCCAAGCTCGAGACCATTGTGGTGATCCACGGAGATTCCGCAACGGCCCACTCCATTCTCAAGACTACCGACAAGGCGGGCAATCCGAAGGAGGTGCACTTCGTGGACGGCTATACGTTCCACGATGGCCGCTGGTTTGCCTTCAGCGGTGCGGATCTTTAGTCACTTGGCGATACAAGGTCGCGATCCCCATTTGGCGTCAATGTCCACACGAGGTGGTGAGCAATCGCCACCTCATTTCGACGAAAGACATCTCTATCCACCTCTGCCCCGCTTTCGCTCGAATACTGCAAAAAAGCTTGACCGGTCGCCCCATCGTTGTTGGGCAGCTAGCGTTTTCACACAGCCTGGACCCAAAGCGGATGTCAACAGAATTACCGGCCAGATCGAGCAGGCTGCATTGACGAGCCTTCAACGTGTTGAAGAATGACGAGCTTGATGCGCTCGCGCTGATAGGGCTTTTGCATGGCGTACACGCCGCCCATGGCTACGACCATGACGGTGCACAGCGCAAGAAATGTCTTGAGGATTCCGCGACTCATAAACGTTCTCTCCATCTCGTATGAAACTCTCACTTTCATGGCGCTCAGAACGGAGCCAGCAATCCACCGCAGCATGTGCTGCGACGATTCAACGTACTCAACTTCGTTGAGCATGGCTGCGGCCCACTCTTTACGATTCGGCGGCAATACCCAGGTCGCAAAGCGAGTTGCGATCGACAGAATCTTCGCCAGGACATTGCTCGCCATCAGGCTTTGCTCGGCGACAAGGGTTGCCATTTCGCCTGGCCGGGCCGTGAATGCTCCTTTGCGTAAGCCACACCATTAGCTGTCAGCCTATACAACCTTCTAGGCGGCCGGCCTTGATGCGGCGATGGCTCCCATTTCGACTCGAGCAAACCTCTATCGCTCAGCCGCATCAGGATCGGGTAGAGCGTTCCCGACGGCAATCCCGTTTGATCCGACAGGTCGTATCCATGCAGCCAATGAGCTCGCTGCAATAGCAGCGCAGCCAGGAGGTTTCTGGTTTGTTCCGAAGGGGTGCGAGTCTGTGGCATGCGCATAAGTCTACATAAGTAGATTTATGAAAAGCAAGCTATGGCGAACCGGAAGATAGGTACTGGCATTAAGGATGCTCTGATCTATTCCACGCACCCGGCATGACGTCCAGAAGGCCCGCAGGGTGTGTTGCGCGGCGCAGGGCAGACTGGCCGTCTGTTCCTCGCTCCTCAAAGCCGGGCACATCCATGTGCCCTCCCCGCGTGCAAGCCGCGCGGCGCAGCCTGCGGGCCTTCTGGACGTCACCCCGTCATTTAAATTCAACATGTTGGGGCCGCACGGTATGCGCGCCTCGCTGCACCCCAGCGTCTCGACAGACGGCCAGTCTTCCTTCGCCTCTGGAGCACAGCGTGGCGCGCATGCCGTGCGGTGACGGGTACGTGGAACAGATCAGAGCATCCTTAAGATGCTTAGCGGCCGAAATGAGGCACTTTTAATCTGCCCGCTTTTGACCTGAGGGCATGCACGCTCACCTCATTGGTGCATTAACGTCTGGCACCGTGACATTAGGCGGGCTACGTGGGGAACTCATTCCGTCTTACGAACCAAAAGCGGACGGTTTAGGGGAATCATCTGATATTCGCATTCAGACAAAAAAATCGGAGCGGACCAATGAAAGCAAAGTCGATTACCACGTTGTGCCTAGGCCTCCTGCTATTAGCCAACCTCGGCAGAGCTGCTCCCGCCCCTGATGCCGGACATATCACCGGCGTAGGCGGCATCTTTTTCAAGGCGAAAAATCCAAAGGCGCTTGCCGCGCGGTATCGCGATGTCCTTGGGCTGCCCGTGGAAGCATGGGGTGGCGCGGCGCTCCATTACGATGCACCGAAACATCCTCCGGTAATAGCCTGGAATGCATTTCCGGCGTCGACAAAGTATTTTGCGCCATCGACGGCTGGTTTCATGATCAACTACGCAGTCGACGATATGGACGCCTTGCTCGCTCGGCTGCATGCAAAGGGCGTCACCGTTCTCAAGCGCGATGACAACGACCCGAACGGCCGCTTCGCCTGGATATTGGATCCTGAAGGAAACAAGATCGAACTCTGGGAGCCGAAACGTTAGGTCGCATACCTGACAGGATTGCGAAAACCCGCCATCTCGCACAAGATTCGCCTGCGCAACCAAGCACGAGTCGTGGCCTTGGGTTGTACAAGCCATGGCTCGCACAGGAAGCGAAAGAGACAAACTTACGGAAACCAGGCTCATACAGGGGAAAAAACATGTCATTACGCAGACTCTGGCTTCTGCCGCTGATCATGCTGCTTGCCAGTTGCAAGTCCGATCCGATCCTCAAAGACACCGCGGCGCTTCCACCCGATACCGGCATCATGGTCGCCAACGTCATGGTGTGGTCGGCAGGCAACGTGGCCTATCCACCTGTCAGCATCAAAGTCGACAAAGTCCATGGCCTGTCGTCGGCGACGACGCTCAACCTTCCCCAACGGGTCAACCTCATCGTGATTCCGCTGCCAGCAGGGGAATACAGTTGGACCGATCTGGAGCTGGGTACCGTTGCGGGAGGTTCGACCTCGTATCGTTTGCCCTTCACGATCGAGCCCGGAAAAATCAACTACGTCGGCGACGTGCTGATTATGCTGAACAATTTCTACCGACCGGCCGGCATGCCAACATTCAACTTCAAGATTGCCGATGAGTCCAGGCACTGGCTCCCGATCGTCGCGAACAAATATCCCCTGCTGTCGCGCACCTACCCCACCGTGGTCCACTTGACGGAAGATCGGCGGCCGGTCAAAAAGCTGCATTAGCGATGGGTGCGCGATTGAAATAAAGGCAAGTCATAAAGTTGGCGATCACCGACCTGTTTAAAGAAACGCCCATGAATAACTCGGACGTTACCGCTCAAAGGGCTACCCCGGCGTATCTCGGAGATATCACGCCGGTGCTCGCCATCGCCGTACTGTCCGGCATCGCCCACATGCTGACCAACGGCCAATACGGTTTTCATCGGGACGAGTGGCAATTCCTGAGCGATGCCCAGCATCTGGATTGGGGCTTTGTGCCTTACCCGCCGCTGACCGCTGCACTGGAATACCTGGGCCTTAAGCTGTTTGGCTTGTCGCTCATGGGGCTGCGGCTGTTTTCGGTGCTTGCACAAGTGTTGGTCGTTCTGGCCAGCGGCCTCATGGCTCGCGACTTGGGAGGTGGCCGGCAGGCTCAGATTTTTACGGCCGTCGCGGTCGCTCTATCGCCACTGCCCATATTCGAGGCGACGGAATTCCAGTATTCCTCTTTCGATCTGCTGTGGTGGGTACTTATCGCCTGGTGCGTGATTCGTTTGCTGCGTGACGATGAGCCACGCTGGTGGGTGGCCATTGGCGTAATCGCTGGCCTTGGTTTGCAAACCAAGTATTCCATCGCATTCGAGCTCGCCGGCGTACTGGCGGGGGTACTGCTTACCGATGCGCGGCGATATCTCGCGAATGGTTGGTTCTGGGCCGGCGGAGTCATCGCGCTGCTTCTATTTGTGCCTAACCTTGTCTGGCTCATCCGGCACGACTTCGTTTCCTACCATTTCCTGCAAGCCATCCATGCCCGTGACGTACGTATACGCCGTACGGACGGCTTCCTGCGCGATCAGTTCGTGTTGAATGCGAATCTGTTTGCCGCACCTGTCTGGGTGGCGGGTTTGTTCGCCTACTTCAATAACCGCCGCTATCGCATGCTTGCCTGGATGTATGCGGTGCCGCTGCTGCTGTTCCTGTTTGCGCAGGGGCGTGGCTATTACACCTGCGGGGCTTATCCCATGCTGTTGGCAATGGGGTCGGTGGTGGGGGAACAATGGTTGCGCACCCTGCGCCCCACATGGCGCGCGGGGATTGCCGCATTGCTATTCATGGGCGTCTTCGCCATCGGCTTCTATGCTGTGCTTCGCATCGTCCCTATCGCGGCAAGCGGTCCATTGCGCGACTATGCGCTCAAAAACAATGGCGACCTCCGCGAGGAAATCGGCTGGAACGAACTTGTCGCACGCGTGGCAGCCATTCGCGATTCCCTGCCTGCGGAACAGCAAGCCAACCTCCTCATTGGCGTGGGAAACTACGGCGAGTATGGCGCTATCGCCCTGCTCGGCCCGCGCTATCACTTGCCCATGCCAATCACCACCATCAACTCCGGATGGCTACGCGGCTATCCGCAAACACCAGCCAGCGCCGTTATCTTGCTGGGTAATTCCAAGGAGAGCGCCGATCGGCTTTTCTTCGATTGCCGCCTCGCTGGCCACAACACCAATACGTGGGGCGTGGCCAATGAGGAAAGCCAGGATCATCCGGATATTTTTGTGTGCGGACCCGCGCGCAGGCCACTAAGAGAACTTTGGAAGCATGGGCCAGAGTTCGGATAGGTCGCCAGCCGCGCCCAAGACAGCTCCACTAGGCACCATTTAAGGATGCCCTGATCTATTTCACGCACCCGGCATGACGTCCAGACGGCTCGCAGGGTGTGTTGCGCGGCGCAGGGCAGACTGGCCGTCTGTTCCTCGCTCCTCAAAGCCGGGCGCAGCCTGCGGGCCTTCTGGACGTCACCCGTCATTTAAATTCAATCAGTTGGGGCCGCACTGTATGCGCGGTGACGGGTACGTGGAATAGATCAGAGCATCCTTAACTTAAGTAATATTGGCGCAGAACAGTCACGAGTTAAGGGATATGACCTCTACTGGGGGGTGTATTAGGTTCGATCGCTTGTTGATCGTCGAGGATGACGAGTGCGCAGCTGCCGTATTCGAAGCCAAGTCCATCGGGCTGCCATGAGCATGCGCGCATGGCTGGCCGCCTTGTTGATGGCATATGCATGCCTCGCCGATCCCGCCATGGCCGAGCAGACACTGTCGACCCATGCGGCGATCATCGATCTTCGCACTGCCGAGGCCGTGCCTGACGGTTGGGATTCGCAAACCCCTCCGGCCGATGGCTGGACCAATGTGACCTTGAGGGATTCGTGGGACAGCCGCTGGCCGCATCACGACGGCGTGGTGTGGTATCGGCTGCATTGGCAGCAAACGGACGCCAATGCGCCGGTAGGCCTGCTGCTCGATTATGCCTGCCTTGCCGACGAGGTCTGGGTCAACGGCAGTCTGGTCCATCGCGATTCAAGCCTGGTCGAACCTCTATCGCGGAGTTCCACCGCGCCACAGCGCATCCTGCTCGACCGCCGCACGTTGCACGCGGGTGACAACACCCTGCTGGTGCGCGTTTCGGGCCTGGCCGCCTATCAGCCAGGCCTGGGCACGGTCAGCGTGGGTACGCCCGAAGTGATCGAGGCCATCTACCAGCAAAAGATGTTCGTTCGCGTCAACATCCAGCTGATCAACTTCGCGATGGAAGCTGTGCTCGGTTTGCTGTTCCTGATGTTCTGGTTGCTGCGCCGGAATGAATCGATCTTCGGCTGGTACGCGCTTTCATCCCTGTTCGGATGCGTAAATGCCTGGAATTTCGTGCCATCCAATCCACTACCGTTCGCCAGCACCGATGCCTGGGAGTCCATGATCGTTGCGTGCTACACGGCGCTGACGGTCACTTTCTGCGTGTTTTTGCTGCGTTTCTGTGAGCAGCGCTGGCGGCGTACCGAAACCGTGCTGCTTCTGGCCGCAGCGTCAGCCCTGCTAATGGCTCTGCTGGCGCCGCACGTCATGGGACCGTGGCGGAATCTCTGGGAGCTACCCACGGCCGCGCTGTCTTACGTAGCCGTGCTGATCTTCCTGTGGCACGCCGTGCGCACGCCACGAGCCGACCTGCGTGTCATGGCGGCGTGCTTGCTGATACCTCTGGTGGTATCGCTGATCGACTTATTGGTTTACCTGCAGATCATTCCGGGCACCAACTCTGAGCTGCAAGCGCTGACCTCGCCCCTGACCCTGATCGGCATGAGTTTCACCGTCGCCTGGCGATTTTCCGCTGCCATGCGCCGCGCGGAGAATTTCAACGTTGAACTGCAACAAGAGGTGGATGTCGCCACCAGTCGGCTGTCTGACACCCTGTCTCGCGAACACATGCTTGCGCTGGCCAACACCCGCATCGGCGAGCGACTCAACCTCGTTCGCGATCTGCATGACGGCTTCGGCGGCAGCCTGCTCGGCGCCATCAGCGCGCTGGAAGATCCACGATGCCAGCAGGAACCTGCGCAAGTCGTTGCCGTGCTGAAAGAGCTTCGCGATGATCTTCGCCTAGTCATCGACACCACCACGCACGAGCAAGATACCAACCTGGGCAGCCAGATCGCTCCGCTGCGGCATCGCTGGAGCCAGCGTCTTGAGGCAGCCGACATCGATAGTCGTTGGTCGGTGGAAGGTGTTGAGCACCTGAACCTTGGCGCCGCGCGCGCACTGGAGCTGTTGCGCTTTTTGCAGGAGGCCTTGACCAACGTACTCAAGCACAGTCGAGCTTCACTGGTTCAGATACGCATCCATTGCGAGGACGACAAACTCAGTGTGGATGTTCATGACAATGGGCAAGGGTTTCTTCCGAACGCATCTGGGACACAAGGCGCCGGCTTGCCCAGCCTGCGCGCCCGCGTTACCCGTTTGGGCGCGGCGCTATGCGTCACATCGCCACCGGGTAGCGGTACGCATCTGAGTTTTATCGCGCCGCTCGATCCGACCATCTAGGGATGCTCTGATCTATTCCACGTACCCGTCACCGCACTGTATGCGCGCCTCGCTGTGCTCCAGTGGCGAAGGCAGTCGTGCGCATAGTCGAGAAGCTGGGGGGCAGCGAGGCGCGCATACAGTGCCGCCCCCACAGGTT
>NZ_JBQCHP010000094.1:0-14953 GCF_051954575.1 Dyella sp.
TCTGTCGAGACGGCGGACCGAAGGCATGCGGACAGACAGGGCTGGCCCAACTATTGAATTTAAAGGGACGGGTGATGCCGGGAAGGCCCGCAGGCTGCGCCGCGCGGCTTGGCAAGACGGCCAGTCTTCCCGGCGCCGCGCTACACACCCTGCGAGCCTTCCAGGCATCATGACGACGGCGATACTTATTCAGTGTTGCCTTAAGACCTCGTGCTGGAGGGTTCCCATGCGCTACGAGCTCTACTATTGGACCGGCATCCAGGGTCGCGGCGAATACGTGCGACTGGCGCTCGAAGACGCCGGCGCGGATTACATCGACGTGGCGCGCGAACGCGGCGACAAAGTCATCATGCCGTTCTTGCGCGGCAAACAAGCGGGCGCATTGCCGTTCGCGCCGCCGTTCCTCAAGGCCGGACGCCTGGTAATTGCGCAAACGGCCACCATCCTCGCTTATCTCGGTCCACGCCTTGGCCTGGTTCCCGGTGGCATGTCCGCGGAAATCTACGCGCAACAGTTGCAACTGACGATTGCCGATTTTGTCGTGGAGATTCACGACACCCATCATCCGATTGCCGTCGATCTGTACTACGAACAACAACGCCCCGCCGCACGCAAACGCAGCGAGGCGTTTCGCGAGGAACGGCTGCCGAAATTCCTCGGCTATTTCGAGCAGGTGCTGGACCGCGGCAATGGCCGGCAGGCGCTTTCGCGCCACTCCTATGTCGATCTCTCGCTGTTTGAGCTCGTCAGCGGGCTCGACTACGCATTTCCCAATACGATGCGCCGCATGCAGAAGCGTATTCCACGCTTGCGCGCGCTGGCCCAACGCGTTGCGGAACGGCCCAACATCGCCGCGTATCTCGCTTCACCGCGACGCATCGCGTTCAATGAAGAAGGCATCTTCCGTCACTATGCCGAGCTGGATCCTGCACGCTGAGGCGCAAGTCCTGCGGATGCTGGGATGGTCATCCCAGCCTACGGCAGTCAAAACAATGCGATCACCAACGAGCCGGCCACGATCAGCACTCCGCCGATCAACACCGGCCAGCTGGGCTTTTCACCGAGCACCACCAGTCCAAGCACGATCGCCATGGCCACGCTGAGCTTGTCGATCGGCGCGACCTTGCTTATCGGCCCCAGTTGCAGCGCGCGGTAGTAGCACAGCCATGAAAGCCCCGTGGCGATCGCCGAGAGCACCAGGAATACCCAGCTGTGCCACGGCAATCCGGAAGGTTTCGCCCATTCGGAGCGCAGGCTGAGAATGCCCGCGGTCACCAGCAGGATCACCACCGTGCGGATGAAGGTGGCGAGATTGGAATTGATGCCCGCCACGCCAAGCTTGCCGAACAGCGCCGTGAGCGCGGCGAAGAACGCCGAGCCCAGCGCGAACAGCAGCCAGCTTTCGCGCAGGTTCATGCGTGGACGATCACTGCCCGTTGTCTTCGGTCGACGAGGCGGATGCCGGCTTGGTATCGCCCCAATGCATGATCTGGTACATCACCGGCCTCACCGGCGGCTGGCCGTTCGGATTGAGCATCTGGCCATCCTTGTCCACGTTGTAGATCTGCTGCGGCCCGTGCTTGGGCGTGACCACCACCATGTAGACGCGGCCGTTCTGCCGGTATTCCTGGATGGTGTTCTCGCCCTGTTGCCGCACCGACACATCCGGTGGCGGCTGTCCATTGGCGTCATGCCCCGCCGGCGCACCGGCGACGCGCGGCGCCGGAATCGGCTTGCCGGGCAGATGGCTGGGTTCGAGCTCCGCCGGGCTGGATACCGGCTTGCTGCTGGTGCTTGCCGCGGCCGGCTCGCGGGCCGGGTTCACCCCCGGATCGTTCATGCCCGGCGGCGGCGGCGGCGGCGCGAAATGCGGCGTACCGGAAGAAGACGACGACGTCTGCGCGAAGGCCGACGAGGCGGCCAGTAGCGAAAGGGCGAGCAAGCAAGCTGCGTGTTTCATGATGGAAGGCACCTCGTCGGGGATGGCAAGCATACCAATGTCGTAAATCGGAAATCGTGAATCGGAAATCGTGGAAGCGGGCCGAGCCTTGCGGATGGCCGCTCCCGACTATTTACGATTCCCGATTGACGTTTCCCGATAGAATCAAAGGCATGCCAAAACTCACGCTTATCGACGGCTCGTCGTACCTCTACCGCGCCTTCCACGCGCTGCCGCCACTCAGCAACGCGCACGGTGAGCCGACTGGCGCCTTGTTCGGCGTAGTGAACATGCTGCGCACCACGCTCAAGGCGAAGCCCGATTACGTCGCCTTCGTCAGCGATGCTTCCGGGCCCACCTTCCGCAACGTGCTGTACGAGCAGTACAAGGCGCACCGCCCGCCGATGCCGGACGATCTGCGCGCGCAGGTCGAGCCGATGCTGGAGATCGTCGGCGCGCTCGGCTTTCCGATCCTGCGCGTCAGCGGCGTGGAGGCCGACGACGTGATCGGCACGCTCGCCACCCAGGCGCACGAACACGGCATCGAGGTGCTGATCTCCACCGGCGACAAAGATCTTGCGCAACTGGTGCGTCCCGGCATCACGCTGATCAACACCATGACCAACACCACCATGGACAGCGCCGCGGTGGTGGAAAAATTCGGTGTGAAGCCCGAACAGATCATCGATTTCCTCAGCCTCACCGGCGACACCGTCGACAATGTTCCCGGCGTCACCAAATGCGGTCCCAAGACGGCTGCGAAATGGCTGGCCGAATACGGCTCGCTCGATGGCGTGATCGCCAACGCGGACAAGGTCGGCGGCAAGATCGGCGAATACCTGCGCGAGGCGCTGCCTGCGCTGCCGCTGTCGCGCCAGTTGGTGACGATCAAGACCGATGTGCCGCTGGATTTCACCGTGCAGCAGCTGGCCTTGCGCGAGCGCGACGTGGATGCGTTGCGCGAGTTGTATACGCGGTATGAATTCAAGGCTGCGCTGAAAGAACTCGACAGCGCCACGGCCGAAGTCGTCACCACGCCTTCGCCCGCGCCTGCGGCGGTAACCGAAACGGCCGCCGCCGTTGCGGAGCAACTCGCGGCACAGGGCCAGTATGAACTGGTCACCACCCAGGCGCAGTTCGACGCCTGGCTCGCACGCCTGCACGATGCGCCCCTGATCGCCTTCGACACCGAAACCACCAGCCTCGATTCGATGCAGGCGGACGTGGTCGGCATCAGCCTTTCGGTGCAGTCCGGCCATGCGTGCTATATCCCGCTGGGTCACGATTATCCCGGCGTGCCCGCGCAACTGCCGCGCGACCAGGTGCTCGCCGCGCTCAAGCCGGTCTTCGAAGATCCCGCCCGTCCGAAAGTCGGCCAGCACGCCAAGTACGACATGAACATCCTGTCGCACTACGGCATCGTCGTGCGCGGCCTGGCGCACGACACCATGCTCGAATCCTATGTGTGGAACGCCACCGCCACACGCCACGACATGGATTCGCTGGCCAAGAAATACCTTGGCTACGACACGGTGAAATACGAGGAAGTCGCCGGCAAGGGCGCCAAGCAGATTTCCTTCTCGCAAGTGGACCTGGACACTGCCTGCAACTACGCCGCCGAAGACGCCGACGTCACCCTGCGCCTGCATCACGCACTGTGGCCGCTGCTGGAAAGCGAGCCGAAACTGCGCAAGGTCTACGAAGAAATCGAAATACCGCTGGTGCCCGTGCTCGCCAGCATGGAACAACGCGGTGTGCTGATCGATGTCAACGAACTGCGCAAGCAGAGCCAGCAGCTCGGCAAGCGCATGCACGAGTTGCAGCAGGACGCCTGGAAATCGGCCGGCCGCGAATTCAACCTCGACTCGCCCAAGCAATTGCAGGCGATCCTGTTCGACCAGCTCGGCCTGCCGGCGAAACTGAAGACACCCACCGGCCAACCGTCCACCAACGAGGAAGCGCTGGAAGCGATCACCGAGGAACACGCGCTGCCGCGCCTGATTCTCGACTACCGCGGCCTGGCCAAATTGCGCTCCACCTATACGGAAAAGCTCGCCGAAATCGTCAACCCGCGCACCGGCCGCGTGCACACCAGCTATCACCAGGGTGCGGTGGCGACCGGGCGTATTTCTTCCACCGATCCGAACCTGCAGAACATCCCCGTGCGCACTGAGGAAGGCCGGCGCATCCGCCAGGCGTTCATCGCGCCGGAAGGCTGGCGGGTGCTGGCGGCGGATTATTCGCAGATCGAGCTGCGTATCATGGCGCACCTCTCCGGCGACGAAGGCCTGCTGCGTGCGTTCCACGAAGGTGGCGACATCCATCGCGCCACCGCCGCAGAAGTGTTCGGGCTGGAACCCGATGCGGTCACCAGCAACCAGCGCCGCGCTGCCAAGGCGATCAACTTCGGCCTGATGTACGGCATGAGCGCGTTCGGCCTGGCGCGCCAGCTCGGCGTCGACCGCGGCGAAGCCAGCGACTACATGGCGCGTTATTTTTCGCGCTACCCCGGCGTGCACGCCTTCATGGACGCCACGCGCGAGCGTGCGCATCGTGATGGTTACGTAGAAACGCTGTTCGGCCGGCGTCTGTATCTGGAAAACCTGAGCTCACGCAACCAGGCCCTGCGCGCCGGCGCCGAGCGCGCCGCGGTCAATGCACCGATGCAGGGCACCGCCGCCGACATCATCAAGCGCGCCATGATCGCCGTGGCCGCCTGGCTGAAAGACCGCGACGATGCGCACATGCTGATGCAGGTGCACGATGAACTGGTGTTCGAAGTGCGCGCCGATGCCGTCGATACCGTGCGCGAAGCGATCCGGCAGCACATGTCCGGCGCCGCCGAGCTGCACGTGCCGCTGGTGGTGGATGTCGGCGTCGGCAAGAACTGGGACGAGGCGCATTGATGGTGCTCGTCCTCTTACGAAGGGGAACCGGCGCGAATGAATTTTCGCCAACTAATCTTTTTTTCATGCATCCCGCAGTGAACTTTTTCGCCTCGGCACCGCTCTAACCCTTCGGATGCACGCAACGGCATCCCCCGGCGACCCACCTCCCTGGGTCGCCACCCGGAGTCGGACCTCTCCCCTGGGTCTCCGATTCCAACCCGGCCCCGCGGACTTCCCCCTAAAGTTCGCGGGGCCTTTTCTTACCTGATTTCAGCTTTTTTCTTGCCCTGCGTCAGGACAGACGGCTGTGCAACCGTTAGGATGCCGTTACGGCACGGCCGCCGTCCGTCTGTCCGATCCAAGAGCGAGCCGCAGTGCACATCAAGGGGAAACCCACTTCCTTCGACATCGCCCACCTGACCGGGGTCTCGCAGTCCACGGTCTCGCGCGCCCTGCGTGGCAGTCCGCTGGTGAGCGAGGAGACGCGACAGCGCGTCAAGGCCGCGGCCGACCAGCTCAACTACAAGGTAGACAAGAACGCATCCAACCTGCGTTCACAGCACTCCGGCACCCTGGCGCTGCTGCTGTTCGAAGATCCCACCGCGGACGATTCGCACATCAATCCGTTCTTCCTGTCGATGCTGGGCTCGATCACCCGCGCCTGTGCCTTGCGCGGCTACGACCTGTTGATCTCGTTCCAACAGCTTTCCGACGACTGGCACGCGGACTACGCCGACACCAAGAAGGCCGACGGCATCATTCTCCTGGGCTACGGCGATTACCTGGCCTATCGCGACAAGCTCTCGAAGCTGACCGCCCAGGGCACACGCTCGGTGCGCTGGGGTGCGGTGCTACCGGACCAGCCGGACGTCTCCATCGGCTGCGACAACTTCCAGGGCGGCCAGGCCGTGGCCGCCCACCTGCTGGCGCAGGGCTGCCGGCGCATCGCCTTTCTCGGCGACGCCTCCAGCCACTATCCCGAATTCTTCGACCGCTACCGCGGTTACGTCGCGGCGCTCGAGGCAGCCGGCATCCAGGCCGACCCTGCCCTGCAGGTGGACGCCGCCGAAAGCACTGAGCAGGCCGGCTACGACGCGGCCCAGGCGCTATTGCAACGCAAGACCACGTTCGACGCCGTGTTCGCCGCCAGCGACTTGATCGCCATCGGTGCCATGCGCGCCCTGGCCGACCGCAACATCAAGGTGCCCGAGCAGATCGCGGTGGCCGGCTTCGACGACATCCCGATGGCCCGCTTCCTCAACCCGCCGCTGACCACCGTGCTGCAGGACACCAAGCTGGCCGGCGAGACGCTGGTCGACAACCTGTTGCGCCTGATCCGCCGCGAGCCGGTGGAGACCCGGCTGCTGCCGGTGAAACTGGTCGTGCGCCGCTCCAGCCAGTACAAGGCGCGGTAACCCGCCCGCTTCGCTTTACGCCCTTCGAGAGCCACGGCCTTGCTCCCTCCCCTACGTGCATTAGGAGAGGGCCGGGGCGGGGTGAAGCACGCTCGCGTAGAACTCATATTGCACGGCAAGCTCACGCAACCCCACCCCAACCCTCACCTGCCTGCAGGGGAGGGAGCTGATCAACGCGACGCATGATGTCGATTTCACTCCTCCTGTTTCGTCCTCATTTCGAAAGATCCTAAAAATCGACCAAACGGCCACCCTTTCCAGACCACGGAGGAAGCACACCATGTACGTCCAGCCCTACCTGTTCTTCAACGGCCGCTGCGAAGAAGCCATCCACTATTACGAGAAGTACCTGGGCGCGAAGGTCAACGCCAAGATGCGCTACAAGGAAGCGCCGCCCAGCGACGGCCCCGGCGCCGACGCCCATGGCGAGCACATCATGTACAGCAACCTCACCATCGGCGACACCGTGGTGATGGCCTCCGATGACTGCGTCAACAAGGACACTACCTTCCAGGGCTTTTCGCTCTCGCTCACCGTGGACAACCACACCGAAGCCGATCGCGCGTTCAATGCATTGGCCGATGGCGGCCAGGTGCACATGCCGCTCAGCCAGACCTTCTTCTCGCCCTACTTCGGCATGCTCGCCGACCGCTTCGGCATCCGCTGGATGATCATGGTCCCGCCCGAGGCCTAAAGGAGAGCCGCCATGCGTTTCATGATGCTGATGTTGCCCGCCGACCAGTGCAATGCCGCGCCCGATGCACTGCCCAGCGCCGAAGCGGTGGAGCAGATGATGCGGTTCAACAAATCGCTGCAGGAAGCCGGCGTGCTGCTGGCGCTGGATGGCCTTCACCCGCCCGCGGCTGGCGCGCGCGTGCGCGTGGTCGACGGCAAGGTGACCGTCACCGATGGCCCCTTCGCCGAAGCCAAGGAAGTGGTAGGCGGCTATTGGATCATCGACGTCGGTTCGCGTGACGAGGCGATCGCCTGGGCGACGCGCTGCCCGATCGGGCCCGGCAACACGATCGAGGTGCGCCAGGTATTCGAGCTGAGCGAATTTCCGCCCGAACTGCGCAAGGCGGTCGAAGGCTTCGAGGATCCGCGCCACTCGGCGGCATGACGTATGGCCCGGTTGCGCGAAATCGCCGCAAGTGCTGTGATCGGTGGTCATGACGGCCACCGACATCCATCGCACGATCGAAGCGGTATGGCGCATCGAATCGGCGCGGCTCATCGCCGGCCTCGCGCGCATGGTGCGCGACGTGGGCTTGGCCGAGGACCTGGCGCAGGACGCGCTGATGACCGCGCTGGAGCGCTGGCCCGAAAGCGGCGTGCCGGACAACCCCGGCGCGTGGCTGATGACCGCGGCCAAGCACCGCGCGATCGATCTGCTGCGGCGGAACAAGCTGATCGAGCGCAAGCATGAAGCCATTGCCTACGAAACCGAAGGCGAGATGGCCGATGGCAAGTCGGAGCTGGAAACCATGCTCGACGACGATATCGGCGACGACCTGCTCAGGCTGATCTTCACCGCCTGCCACCCGGTGCTTTCCGCCGAGGCACGCGCTGCGCTCACCTTGCGCCTGCTCGGTGGGCTGACCACCGATGAGATCGCGCGCGCGTTCCTGGTGCCCGAGCCCACCGTGTCGCAGCGCATCGTGCGCGCCAAGCGCACGCTATCGGAAAAACAGATTCCGTTCGAAGTACCGCGCGGCGAAGAACGCGACGAACGGCTCGCCTCCGTGCTGGAAGTGATCTACCTGATCTTCAACGAAGGTTATGCGGCAACCTCGGGCGATGACTGGATTCGCCCGGAACTGTGCAACGAAGCGATGCGCCTGGGCCGCGTGCTGGCCGGGCTCGCACCGCAGGAACCGGAAGTGTTCGGCCTGCTCGCCCTGATGGAGATCCAGGCCTCACGCCTGCATGCACGCACTACCGCCAGCGGCGAACCGATCCTGCTGCCGGACCAGGACCGCAGCCGCTGGGATCCGTTACTTATCCGCCGCGGTCTTGCCGCGCTGGAGCGTGCGGAGAAACTTCGCGCCGCGCGCGGCCCTTACGTATTGCAAGCGGCCATCGCCGCCTGCCACGCGCGTGCGCGTAGCGTGGAGGCGACCGACTGGAACCGTATCGCCGCGCTGTACGCCGAGTTGGCGAAGGTGCTGCAGTCGCCGGTGGTGGAACTCAATCGCGCGGTGGCTGTTGCGATGGCGTCCGGTCCTGCCGCTGGATTGGCCTTGGTCGATGCACTGGCGAACGAACCCTTGCTGCGCAATTACCACTTGCTGCCCAGCGTGCGCGGCGACTTGCTGAGTCGCCTGGAACGCCATACCGAAGCGCGCGAGGAATTTGAACGCGCCGCGTCGATGGCGCGCAATGCGCGCGAGAAGCTTTTGCTGCAGCAACGTGCTGCGGCGAGTGCCCAGGCCGCGAGCCACCCGTAAATGAGTGTGCGGACGCGAAATTGACCATACCTACCTCACCGTCATTCCGGCGAACGCCGGAATCCAGTCCAAACATGCTGTGCGAAGCACCCAACATAAATATGTTTTGCGTGCTTCGCACCACGTATTAAAACTGGATTCCGGCGTTCGCCGGAATGACGACCAGGCAAGGTCAAGTTTTCGTCATTGCGGTGAAGACAAAGAAGCGGCAAACACCGGCTCTTTCACTCGCAACACGCTCAAGCCTGCCACCAGCAAACTCGCTCCACCCAGCAGCAACGCGTAGATCGGCTGCCCGTGAAAGAACACCCGCAGCAACACCCCCAGCACGCTGGCGGCAAGCAACTGCGGAATCACTACGAAGAAATTGAAGATGCCCATATACACGCCCATCTTCTCCGCCGGCAGGTTGTCCGACAGCAGCGCGTATGGCAGCGACAGGATCGACGCCCACGCAAAGCCCACGCCAGCCATCGGCAGCAGCAGCCAGTCCGGATCGCGGATCAGCAGGAACGACACCAATCCCGCGCCACCTAGCCAAAGATTAACCAGATGGCTGATGCGCAAGCCCCAGCGGCGCACCATCAGCGGAATCACCAGCGCGGCCACGGCGGCAAAACCGTTGTAGGCGGCGAACAGCACGCCCACCCAGTTGGCGCCATTGTTGTACGCCGCCGACTGTGGATCGCTGCTGCCGAAGTGCACCTGCGCCACGCCTGCGGTGGTGTAGATCCACATCGCGAACATCGCGAACCACGAGAAGAACTGCACCAGCGCAAGCCTGCGCATCGCCGGTGGCATCGTATGCACGTCGGTCATCACTTGCACGAACATGCCGCCGCCGCGCGCCACACTCAGCCATAGCTGCGCCAATCCGAACGCAGCCAGGCCGCCTGTAAGCAGGTACAGCTCATGCTCCAGGCGATAGGCGTGCACCAGCCATATGCCGATCACGCCGCACGCCAACCACACCAGCCCGTGCTTGCGCGCGGTGACGCGTTCCACCTCCACCGGCTCGGTTTTCACCGCATCGTCGAATTCGTGCAGTTGATCCGGTGGATATTCGCGCGTGGACAACACTGTCCACAGCACCGAACCGAGCAGCACCGCGCCGCCGATATAGAACGCATCGCGCACCGTGTCGGGCACGCCGCCGGGACCGGCCACATTGCTGATGCCCAGATGCGCCAGCAGATACGGCAACAACGACGCCACCACCGCGCCGAGGCCAATAAAAAAGCTCTGCATCGCATAGCCGAGCGGACGCTGCGAAGTCGGCAACTGGTCGCCGACGAAGGCGCGGAACGGCTCCATCGATACGTTGATCGATGCATCCATCACCCACAGCAGCAGCGCGGCGATCCACAGCACGCCCGAGTTGGGCATCCACAGCAATCCCAGCGTGGCGAGCACGGCGCCAGCGAGGAAATACGGGCGGCGACGCCCCAGCTTTCCCCAGGTGCGATCGGAGGCATAGCCGATCAACGGCTGCACGATCAGCCCGGTGAGCGGCGCGGCGATCCACAGCATGGGGATGTCCGCCACGCTCGCGCCCAGCGTCTGGAAGATGCGGCTGACGTTCGCGTTCTGCAGCGCAAAGGCGAACTGGATGCCCAGGAAGCCGAAGCACATGTTCCAGATCTGCCAGAACGACAGGCTCGGTTTGCGATTCATGGCGTGCCTGTGGTCGGTGTGATGATCAGATCGCCGATGCGCGCATCGTTGAGCGGCCCTTCGCTGCCACCTTTGCCGCCGGTGTAATGCGCGAAGTGCTTCAGATCGCTCATGTTGAAGCCCTGCTCCAGCTCGAAGCGACACACCGCGCCGGCTTTCGCGGTGATCACGCCGTAGGTGGACGATTGTTCGCCCACGCTATGCGGCATCACGATCGGCACGCGCTGCACCGCATCGCCGCCACAATGCGCCACCAGGAATTTCACCGCCGCGGTAACGCCGGTCTCGATCGTGCCGTGGTCGTTTTCGTAGCGCAGCGCGACGCGATAGCGGCCGGTAGCGGGTGCGGTCCACGAGCGCGGCCAGCCATCGCCGATCGCCACCGGCTCGCCGCCGCACACCAGCGGGCTGTGCAGCGATTCGAGGCCATGTTCGTCCGCACGCGTCACGCTTACGCACGGCGGCTGCGCGCCTTGCGCAATATAGGTGCTGCCATCGATACGGCCGACGCGCTGCGCATCGGCGTACAGCACCACCTTGCCGTCCGCCTGCACACGCCAGCCTTTGTTGTCCTTCTCGATCGATGGCGCATCGGGCGCGGCCGGCGCATACAGTGGAGCGTCAGTACGCATGGGGATGGCCGATACGTCGATCGCCTTCAGTGTCACGACCGTTTCCGTGCCGCGTTGCTTGACGGTATCGGCCACCAGCAGATCGCCTTGCAAGGCGCGCGGACGGCGCAGCGTGATGGTGCGGTCCGGCATTGTCAGGCTGATGCTGTCCTTGCCGCCGAACAGCATGGGCACCAGCGAGACGGGCAGCTTCGGCTCGATGCGGCCGTCCTGGGTCAGGCCGAATACGCCTTCGCCGACCATGTCCAGGTACGCCGCCACCGACCATAGCTGGCGCGGCGAATCGACCACCGGACCGCTGAGCTTGCCTTCATCGACGTGCGTGGCCTGCGTGACGAGTTCGTAGTTCTCCATGTTGGAGCCGCTCATCGCCGCGCCGCGCATGATCGAGCGCAGCTCATGCGCGATGCGCGCCGGATCGTTCACCATGCGCGCCGCGCGCAGGGCATAGGCGCTGACGAACGGCCAGATCGCGCGGTTGTGGTAGATCGGCTGGTCGGCGCGCTCGGGCCAGATTACCGGGCTGCCGGCCGGCCAGGTCGGATAGTTCGCCAGCGCGATGCGCGCCGCCTCGCCCTCGGCCACGCCGCTGGTGATCGCCAAGGCGGTGCCGAGCAGGTCGTAAGTGTCGTACGGCGTGCCGTCACCGCCGATGTAGCTCATGTACAGGCCGCGATCCTTGCGCCAGAAACGTGCATTGATGGCGGCCTTGAGCGCGCTCGCCTGTTCCTCATAACGCTTTGCCTTGGCCGTATCGCCATGCGTCTTGGCCAAGCGCGCGGCCAGCTGCAAGGCTTGGTAATGCAGCACATTGGTGGACAACGCGAACGATTGCGCGATGAACACCACGTTGTCGGCCGTCCACGCCGGATAAGTCTGCTGGCGCCAGTCGAGGAACGAGGTTTCGCCGCGATACAGCCCCATGTCCGCGTCGAACACATATTGGCGATCCTGCGCCAGGGTGTCGTTCAAGGCGCGGTACACGTTGCCGGCAAAGGCCTTGTCGTCCAGCAGATGCTGAGCGCCGAGGAACCACACCACGCGATCGGTACTGATCGGCCAGCTGCCGCCGGAGCCGGTGTCCTGCATCACATACAGGCCTTGCGGCTGCGCCGGATCGCGCACGTCCGACAACTTGAAGCTCAAGCCGTTGCGCGAGCGTTGCGGATCGAATTTCCACAGGCCCAGGTCGGTCGAATAGGAAAGATCGCGCGTCCATACGTACGGCCATTTCGCGCCGGTCTCGAAACACGTGCACGGAATCGGCTGGCCGTGGTCGAAGGCGCCGTCGCGGATCGCGGTGACCGAATCCTGCGTCAACTCGTCCTGCGCCATGGCGAACAGGCCGTCGAACATCGGGCTGGCGGTTTGTGCGCGCATGCGCTGCGCGGCGATGTCGCGTTTGCCGAACGGGCCGGTCAGGGTAAAGCGTCCGTCCTGGCTGGCGCTCATATGCGCCTGCGCGCCGCGCCAGCTCACCTCATCACGCCAGGCATCCCCTTGGGCACTCGCGGCCAGGGCCGCCATCATCACAACGCTAAGCATGCGCACTCCGCGGATGGGTCATTCACCTGATTCTGTTCCCGGTTTATGTCATGACGCGACGCGATGTACATGCTGCGACTGCAGCATGACGCTTATCGGTTCGCGCGGGCGAGCGTGCATGGTAGGCAAGGCGAAGCGTGGTGACGGTTTTTTGCATACGTATTCATGCGCGCAATGCACCCGTAGGTTGGGGTGCAAACCCCAACGTCGTCATCCCTGCCAGAAGTTGGGGTTTACACCCCAACTACACGCTCAGTGCAGTTCGACTAGCACCAAACCCTGCGGCGGAATATCGATCCGCAAACGACCCTGCTCCAGCGCCAGCGACTCGGGCTGCGCCAATTTGCCCGCTTCACGCAATTGCGCAATCTGCTCGCGCGATGGGAAATCCGGACGCCCCATCGCATCGAACGCCGCCACCGCATTGCCGTGCGTTTCGTCCACACGCCATACCGTCGCTTTCGCGCCTGCAGCCAAATGCGACACGTCAACGTCGATGTGCTTCACCGAACCCTGCGGCGCCCCCTTCGTGTAAGTATCGGTATCGCCCACCGGCGGTGCGTAGTTCCATAGCGCCAGCACCAGCGTGCCATCCGCGCGGCGCGTGACCAATGCGCTATCGGAAGATGCCGGCAGGCGTTGGTCGCCCAGGCGATGCAACATCGAAAAGGCGTTGAACGCCGGCTTCGGGATGCGATCGGCCGCGATCAGGCCGAAGCCGCCGTAGAACGGATTACGCACCACGCCCTGTTCCTCGAACACATCGGAAAAGCTCCAGTAGCTCATCAACTCAACCTTGCCGGCGCATTCGCGGATCGTGTTCGCCATCCACGGGCCCATGTAGACGGTGTCGGTCACGTTCGGCAGGTTGGCATAGGAAGCGTTGTACTCGCTGAAGATCAGTGGCATCTTCGGATACGGCGAAGCGGCGATCTCGCGATGCACCTTGTCCACCGAACGGCAGACCATGTCGGCGCGCGGAATGTTTTCACCGGTCTTGAACACGCTCTGCGCGGTGTCGTCGCCATACACGTGCGTGCTGACGAAATCCGCCGGCACCTGCGCATCGCGCACGTGCTTGAGGAAGTCGGGCACCCATGCCGCCTGCGCCGTCGCCGGCCCGCCCACGCGCAGGCGCGGATTGACCGCCTTGAGCGCACGCGCCGTGTGGTCGTACAGCGTGTAATACGTGGCCTGCTCCGGGTGTCCGCCCCAGAATGCGAGGTTGGGCTCGTTCCACACCTCGAAATACCAGCTGGCCACTTCGTCGATGCCGTAGCGCGCAATCAGATGCTCGGCGAAGGCATGGATCAGCGCATCCCATTGGGCGTAATCCTTCGGCGGCATCACGTTCGGGTGATACCAGAAGTCATGCTGCCGCGACGGATCGGAACTCAGCTCCGGCGGCATGAAGCCCAGCTCGACGAACGGCTTGATGCCGCGCTCCAGCAGGCCGTCATAGATCTGGTCGACGTAGGAGAAGTTGTAGGCGATGCGGCCGTCTTTGTCGCGCCTGACCACGCCCACGTCGCGGTCGAAGATGCCGTGGAAGCGCACGTAGCCGAAGCCAGTAGCCGCATGCACGGCTTCGATGTCCTTGCGGTAATCGTCGCGCAGCGCGAGCGATGCGCGGCCCGAGCCGAACATCTGCTCCCAGAAATGAGGGAAGGCCGTGCCCTTCGCCGTGGCGTCCACCTTGAGGGTGACGATATCGGCCGACGGCGGCGTTGCAGCATGGACGGCGCCAAAGACAAGCAGGATGGCGAGACCAAGCGTTGATGCGGTGCGGCGTAAAAGGGGCATGGCGATTCCTCGGGTTTTGCCGGCATGTAAACGTTTACTAACGCAGGTCGCAAGTGTCTTACAGATGAGGGGTGCATTCAATGCCGCCGGGCCGATCGCACCGATGTCGTCTCGTAGGTTGGGTTGCAAACCCCAACATCACGATGTTTGGAAGATGGCAATGTTGGGCTTTGCACCCCAACCTACGTAGCCTCAACGTACGTCGGATGCACGAAGCACGATGTGCCTGGCGTGGCCGGCCGCGATGCGCAGCAAGGTCACGCTGCCGTAGCGATCATGATCCAGCGCCCAGCCTTCGCCCTTCGCCGCCTGTAGCGCATCGGCATCCGCATACGCCTTGAGCGCCCCCGCGCCGGCAGCCGCCACGCCGTGCACTTTCACCAGGTAGTACTTCAGCGCCGGCTTGTAACTGCCGTGCGGCGTTTCGATACCGAATTCAATGCGATCATCGCGGCGCTGCGTGCTCAGACGTTGTGAATAGAACGCGCCATGCTCGTAGGCATAGGTGCTGCCGTCATCGTCGTAATAATCGAAGTGCGTGGCGTGGCCGGCGGGAAAAACGTCCACGGTAAGCTCGCTCACCGGCCGCTCGCCCACGTAATCCATCGCC
>NZ_JBQCHP010000095.1:0-7830 GCF_051954575.1 Dyella sp.
TATAACCATCGACGTTTGCTTTCGTCGATCGGTTACCGCACACCGGCGCAAGCCGAAGCCGATTACTATCAACCACAGAGCGTGCTGCCCGAAGCGGCGTGACTCAAATCAAACAGCCTCCGGCAAACCCGGGGCGGTTCATGCCCCATCTACAGGCAAGGCAAATAGACGGCAATCAATGAACCACTTGAACATGCTGCTCCTCCTGAACATGGGGTCCCTTGATTGGCGCTGTGCCGCGGGGGCTGCATGGCGCGCAGTATTAGAAATGATCCGTTGGCAGCAAACTCCCTGGAATGCGGTTCTCCATCCATAGACAACCGCCTGACATCCCTGAAGGCCTCACGATGCTCCCAGGGGAGCTCTCGCCCATCAACGAACTCATTCAGGCCGGGTCAGCCTGGAGGATGTGAAGAACGCCCTCACGCAGTAGGCCACTGAAGCCGATATCATTAGGTAACCCATCAGATTGGATGGGATTTGTCCAATGCTCCCTGGCTGATCAGGTGCAGCATTTTGAAAGGGTTTCAGGCATTCCAGAGGGGGAATGTGGGATGGGGAAGAAGTCGTTTTTGGGATCGATTTGGTTCAAGCAAGTCGCAGTTGTCGTTGGATATATCGCGCTCTTTTCAATCATTCGGCCACTGAGTGACGCTCACTGGTCCTTGACCTCTGGTCTGCGCCTGTCAGCGCTCCTTCTGCTTCCGTATCGGTACTGGTTCGCCCTCGCGCTGAGTGATGGGTTGTACTCCCTCCCCCAAGCCATTGAGTGTGAACCGCAGTTCGGGCTTGTCTGGAGCCTGCAATACCCCTTCCCGCTGACTGCTATCGCGATGCCAGTCGTTTGGTATTGCAAAGAGAAGCTGTCGCTTTTTCCAACGAAGCGCCTGGTCAACTTCAACGCGTTGATTGCTTGCGCTCTTGCTTGCTCCACGGTGTGGTCTGTTTACAACATCGGTGGCCTCTGGTTGATTCCGAACCGCGGCTATGACATCGATGCTACTTTGTTTGGATCGCTGTTTGTGGGCTCGTTTGTTGCCGTATTAACTATGGTCCCGTGGGCAGTTCTCGGAAAGCTCAGTTATCGCGCTGGCACGCTGAAGTCAGGTCTTTGGGCTTTCATTCGAAGTCCCCTTTGTTTTGATGGTTGTCTGATCGTTGTCCCAGCCCTCCTCATCCTGTCCTTCCTCACCTACCGCTCAAGTGACGCGAGCAAACCCATCTGGGCGCTGTTCGAATTCGCCCCCTGTGTATGGCTCACCCTTCGCCACGGCTGGCGAGGAACCGTCTTTGGTGGAACGCTGACGGTTGCGAGTATTTGCTTGCTCTTTTCGTGGGGCGGAAACATTCCTGACCTGGATGTGGTGGAAGTCCAATCCATCATTGCCTTCTGCATCACCTGCTTGCTGTTGATGGGTGCACGCATCACGGCAATGCATGTCGCTGATCAAACTGAAAAGGCCAACGCTCGCCAAGCTACGCTCCTTGCCAGGCAGTCAATGATTGTCAGCGAGATGCGTCTAAAGCAGGCCTCAGAGACCTTGGAGCAGGTCTGCGGTGAGATGCAATTCAACCACAACCGCCTGATGACTCGTTTCCGCCTGATGCTTCCCGCGAACGAATCCCAACGCTTGACCAAGGACGTGACTGCGACCCAGGAAAAGGTCTATCAACTTGCCGAGGCGATGCATCCGAGTGCTTGGCGCAGGCGCGGCCTGCGCGCCGCCTTGAAGGAAAACATCGGTCGTGCTTTGGATGAGATAGGCATTGCTTACCAATTCACGGTAAATGGACGGGGCTTCAGCCAGGCAAGCCAAGGTTTGCACTCGATGATTTACCGTCTTGCGCGGGAATCAGTCGTGTATGTGTGCGGAAATTTGCAATGCACCAGCGTGAAATTACTTTTGCGCGGTGCATATATCGATGAACGCAGGGTCGTTGTTCTTCGCGTAGAAGGTGTCAAGGAGGATGCTAGCTACAACGACGATTTCATGCTGAAAGGCCAGCATGGCAGGCTTGCTCAAAAGCTCGGCGCCGTTGGCCTGGACCTCCATCAGCTCCGCGAAAATGCCCAGATTTTTGCGGGTGAACTCCATGTTCGAACCAAAGCCAATGCGATCCGCCTGACTGCACTTTTGGTGGACGCCAGTGAAAATGAAAGGGAGCACAAGGCTCCCTCTTCTCCTTTCAGACTTTGGGCTGGCTAAGCAAACCCTGCTTAGTGACCACCCTGGCACTGGACGCTTGAGCCACAAGTCGCTTCCAGCATGACCCCATTAGACGTTGGCACGGCGAGCATCGTGATGTCGGCATCTTGATAGACCGTAGTAGCATCGGTCGGAACGGCTGATGCGTTGGCGACGACATTTTGAGCGCTTGCACCCATCGGCAGCGCGAAGCGCGTGCCACCAACCGTGCCAACTGCGCCCAGCACTTTGCCATTGAGGTCGTTGACTTGCACATATTTGATGCCATTGCGCACAAATACGAAGACATGCACATTGGCGTTCAAGGATTGGTCGGCCACGTTCGGCCAAGCTTGTCCTAAACCATTGGACAGCGCAGATGGCGATGTCTGCGCAAACGTCGCACCAGCGAAAGCAAGCGATGCAAGTGCCAGCACAGACCGCAGGGTCATTCCAAAACGCATAACTACCTCCTTCCCTTATTTTGAATCGGCACGATTGCCCTCTTAAATTTAGCAGTAAAAGATGTGAAGGCTTGTGCCTTTTCGGCTATTCATGAGCGAGCAGTCAACCGTGAAGCCGGTCCGGCGAAGGCAACGATAAGATCATCACAATTTCTTGACATCTCGGGCACGGTCGGCAGCGTGGGCGATTCCTACGACAACGGCTAGTCGAAACCACAATAGACTCTGCAAGGCCGTCATTCACCGCCGATCTTGGCCAAACAGCTTCCGGCAAGCCCGGGGCGGTTCATTTGCGTGCAAAACAAAATATCCTCAATCCTTAATAAGCTCCTCAAAAGGCGGAAGATTACTGGAGTGTTTCTGTTCCTCCTCATAACCCACCTTGAGCTTCCCCAACGCTTTTTCGTATTTGACTAAGCGAAGCTCAAGCTCGCCAGCTTCCGGACTGTTATCCGCTTCCAACTGCTTCGCGAGGTCATTGATCATCGCGTCCACCGCTTGGATAGCCATTCGGAGCGTCACACCATCAATCTCAGCCATATCGATGCCCTTTACGCTTTAACGCCACGACGAGATAACTCCACCGATCGCGCCACAGCGCTTCGGGCAAAATTCTCCAACGCACCTTCCATAGCATCCTTTCTCATCGGCGCTCTGGCCTCAATCTGATAATGCGTCGCTTTGAGTCGTTTGTTGTAGCCCGTATTTGCAACGATGAGCGAATCGGGTATCGGAGTGCCTTCTGGGATGGGAAAAGATAACCACCCAGGTCTGGTGAATACCCCAGCTCGATCGAATAACGACGTGCCTTGCCCAGTCCCTACCCATTCGACATCTTTCACGAGATAGACCTGGATATCGGCCTCGCGGACGCCGCCATTGGGTAGTGGCCTGTCGTAGAAATCGGGGTGCAGTACCCCAGGCGCGGGCTCATCATCAATCATCACGCCATCGGGAAATTGCTCGACACGGCATGATCTGTAGAGATTCAAAGCGGTCGTTTCTGCCATGCAAACACTCCTTTGTATGCGGGGGCTGAGGTAAAGCGACGCACCCCATCAGCTAATGCTGCATTGTTTGTACGTGTAACAAAACGCGCGGCGTGGTAGCTACCGACTGGCACGATGACTGAGGCGGCTGCGTAATCCTAATCCCCCTCGCCCCCTTCAGGTCAATCGCGGAGATACTAGCTCCATTACTTAAACACAAAAACGCCTGCCGGTAGGCTCTCGCCAGGACGTATCTCTCACGCCTATGTCACCCGCGGACGGATCTGCTTTAGCGCATCCGCCAATTCACGACGTGCACTTTCCAACTCGTAATGCTGCTGAAGATTCAACCAGAACTCGGCAGAGTTATCGAAATAGCGGGAAAGTCGCAGCGCCATATCGGCGGGAATGCCGCGCTTCTCCTGCACGATCGCCCTGATGCGCGCGGTGGTGACACCTAGCGCCGCGGCCAACGCACTGCACGACAAGCCGAGCGGCATCATGAATTCCTCGCGGAGCATTTCGCCGGGATGGATGAGAGGGCGTAGCTGCTTGGCCATTGTCCATGTCTCCGCATTAGTCCTTGATTTTCAGCGCCCACAAAAAAACCCGCCATAAGCGGGTTTCTTCTTCCCGCTACCGAAATCCTGGACCAGAACTTCGATAGCCTTCGATTGGTGCCCAAGGGGGGACTCGAACCCCCACGACTTGCGTCGCTACCACCTCAAGGTAGTGCGTCTACCAATTCCGCCACCTGGGCTTGTGTTTCGATTGTTACTTCTTGCTCGTGGATGCTGCTGCCGGGGCCGTGGGGGCGGGTACTTCGCCCTGCTGTGCCTTGGCCGGTGCCGGCTGGGCCGCGGGGACCTCGCCATTGCCGGCCGGGGCCGGCACCGCTGCCTGCGGCTGGGCCGGGGCGGCGGGCTGCGCATTTTGCGGTTTGGCGGGCTTGTTGCCAAGTCCTGCCATCACGCCGAGATCGTTGTTGGCCTGCTGCTGGCGGATCGCGCCGCCGTTGACCTTCAGGTAGATGCCCATGCCGAGGCTGAGCGCAAAGAACAGTGCGGCGAGCACGGCGGTGGAGCGCGACAGGAAGTTGGCCGAGCCACGGGCACCAAACACGGTGGCCGACGCGCCGGCGCCAAAGCCGGAACCTGCATCGGCGCCTGCGCCGCGCTGCATGAGGATCAGCACGATCATCGCTGCAGCGATCAGGATGTAGAACACGCTGAAGATGACGAACATGAGGTCTCGCGTAGGGTTCGGTGTGCTTAACGGGCTGCGTTGCAGATGGCGAGGAATTCGGGTGCCACGAGCGAGGCGCCGCCGATCAACCCCCCATCCACGTCCGGCTGCGCAAACAGCTCTGCTGCATTGGCTGCCTTGACGCTGCCGCCGTAAAGCAGTCGGGTCAGACGGGCAATCATAGCATCCTCCCGCGACAATTGGCTACGGATGAAGGCGTGCACTTCCTGGGCCTGCTCGGGGCTGGCGGTTTTGCCGGTGCCGATGGCCCAGACCGGTTCGTAGGAGATCACGGCGGTGTCGAAGCTGCCGATGCCGTTGAGCGCCAGCACGGCGTGTAGCTGCTGCTGGATCACCTCTATGGTCTCCCCCGCTTCGCGCTGGTGCAGGGTCTCGCCCACGCACAGGATGGGGGTGAGCCCGGCGGCGCGTACCGCGGCGAACTTGCGCGCCACCTTTTCGTTGCTTTCGGTGTGATGGTGGCGGCGCTCGGAATGGCCGACCAGAGCCCAGCGGCAGCCGAGGTCGGCGACCATGGTGGCGGACACTTCGCCGGTGAAGGCGCCCTGCCCTTGGTGTTCGCTGACGTCCTGCGCGCCGAAACCGATGCCGGACGCGCCGTATTTATCGGTAAGCGGGGCGAGGTAGGGATACGGCGGCAGCACCAGCACATCGATATCGTCGAGCGGCACCCCGCTGATGATTTCTTCCATCAGACCTTCGGCCATCGAACGGCTGCCATGCATTTTCCAGTTACCGGCGACGAGTTTTTTACGCATGCCCGCATCCGTTACAAATGAAAGCTGGCAAGCTTAACCACCGTCCACAGGCACGGCAACGCGTGTGCTGAGGGATTTGCCGTTTATATCGATCCAGGAAAAACTCTTTATGACGAAAGCCCGCCCGCTCAGCCTGATCACCGGTGCCTCCGCCGGCATCGGCGCTGCCTTTGCCCGTGCGCTTGCCGCACGCGGACACGATCTGGTGCTGACCGCGCGGCGCACCGATCGCCTGGATGCGCTGGCGGCCGAACTGCACGGTCAACACGGCGTCAACGCCACGGTGCTGCCCTGCGATCTGGCCGACCCGCACGCGGTGGAACAGCTTTGCGCGGCGCTGGATCAACGCGGCTTGCAGGTGGATTGGTTGATCAACAATGCCGGGTACGGCGTACCCGGCAGGTTCGATCAGAACGAATGGCCGGTGCATGCGGATTTTCTGCGCGTGCTGGTGACGGCGCCGACTGAGTTGGCGTGGCAGCTGGTTCGCGGCATGCGCGCGCGGGGTTATGGGCGCATCGTGAACGTGGCGTCGCTGGCGGGCCATGTGCCGGGTTCGGCGGGGCATACGCTATATGCGGCGAGCAAGGCGTACATGATCAAGTTTTCGCAATCCTTGGCGCTGGAAAACCTGGGCACGGGCGTGAATGTGTGTGCGCTTTGTCCGGGGTTTACGTATTCGGAGTTTCACGATGTGACGGGCACGCGTCCGCTGGTGAGCAAGATGCCGAGCTTTATGTGGCAGCGTGCGGAAGATGTGGTGCAGGAAGGGATCGATGCGGTGGAGCGTGGGGATGCGGTGCATGTGACGGGGCGGTTCAATCGCACGGTCAAAGGCTTGTTCAAGCTGCTGCCGGATCGCATGGCGTTGAAGATGTCGGCGAAGCAGTCGAAGCGGTATCGGGCGCAGGATGCTGGTTAGCGATGCGGGGCTTTGCTCCCTCCCCTGCATGCAGGGGAGGGTCGGGGTGGGGTCGTACGAGCTTGCCGCAACGTTTGAGTTCGTCGCGAGGCTGCTTCACCCAACCCCAACCCTCCCCTACTGCACGTAGGGGAGGGAGCGGGTCTTTCGCACGCTTGACGCGTGACGAGCCTGCACCAATCCAATGCGCAAGCAAAATGCGGTCGCCGATGCGAGGTCGCCAATCAGCGTGTAGTTGGGGTGCAAACCCCAACATTGCCATGCCTATATCGATCGCGATGTTGGAGTTGACACCCCAACCTACGAAGCGCCGATCCAGTGCGCGAGAAGAAAGGCTGTCGCCGATGCCAGGCCGCCAATCAAAACTGTCTGCAACGCACTGCGCCACACGCTTACACCGGTGAAGCGGCTTTTTGCAGCGCCGAACACGGCCAATGCAATGCCCGTGCAGATGATCGATACCGTCAACGCAGGCTTCAATTGCGCAATCAGCATGTACGGTGCGAGCGGCACCAGGCCGCCAACGATGTAAGCGCCGCCGATGGTTACTGCGCTGCGCAAAGCCCGACGGGGATCGGGCGTTTCCAACCCCAGTTCGAAGCGCATCATGAAATCGACCCAGGCGTCGTGATCCTTGCGGAAGTGCGCCAGGATCGGTTCGCAGGCGGCGCGGTCCAGGCCGTACTGCTTGAAGATGTCGACGATCTCGCGTTCTTCCTCGCGCTGCAGTTCGCGGATTTCGCGAAATTCACGGCTGCGTTCGGAATGGTAGTGATCGATATCGCCGCGCGCGGCCAGATAACCGCCCAGGCCCATGGCGAGGGCGCCCGCCGCGATTTCCGCCACGCCAGCCACGACCACCACGCGGCTGGCGACGTTGGCGGCGGAAAGGCCGGCCGCGAGTGCGAATGGCACGGTAAGGCCGTCGGCCATGCCCAGCACGATGTCGCGCACGGTGTCGGATGCGGCGAAGTGGCGTTCTTTGTGCGGGTGACGATGCGTGGCGGACATGCGGCGAAGCTCCGGGGTGGCCTGGGGACTTTAAGGCAACACTGAATAAGTATCGCCGTCGTCATGATGCCTGGAAGGCTCGCTGGGTGTGTTGCGCGGCGCCGGGAAGACTGGCCGTCTTGCCAAGCCGCGCGGCGCAGCCTGCGGGCCTTCCCGGCATCACCCGTCCCTTTAAATTCAATAGTTGGGCCAGCCCTGTCTGTCCGCATGCCTTCGGTCCGCCGTCTCGACAGA
>NZ_JBQCHP010000096.1:0-66830 GCF_051954575.1 Dyella sp.
GCGGCGCTCAATCGCGCACGGCTTACCTACGCCGCCTACGTCGGTTTTCTGCAACTCAATTTCACGCTCGGCCTGCCAAGGTTGACGCACGAAGAATTCGACGCCTACGTCCAACATACGATCGCCACGCTGATTCCTTAAAGCCCGGCGGGGAAGCGTAAATCGAAACCCGGTCACGCAAGTGCGGCACTGCTGCACGTGCGATCAACTGTGCTTGGTTCCCGCTTTAGTCGTATTTATGCTGCACCCCACCTTGCAAGGCCAGTTAGCGTAACTTAGCGTCGCGCCTATCTTTTCTTGGCATACCAAAGTGAGGAAAGCATGACGAGCAAGCTAGTGGCGCTCGAGCAATGGGTAAGCGACGTGGCGGCGCAAACGCGCCCCGCGAAGATCCATTGGTGCGATGGTTCGGACGCCGAATATCAGGCATTGGTGCAGCAGATGCTGCAGACCGGGGATCTGATCGAACTCAATCAGCAGACGCATCCGCGGTGCTATCTGCATCGCTCCCATCCGTCTGACGTGGCGCGCGTGGAGCACCTCACCTTCGTGTGCACCGAGCACGAAGAAGATGCCGGCCCGAACAATCACTGGATGGCGCCCGCCGAAGCGCACACGAAGATCGATGCGCTGTTCGAAGGCTGCATGGAAGGCCGCACCATGTACGTCATTCCTTATTGCATGGGGCCGATCGATTCGCCGCTGGCACGCTGCGGCGTGGAAATCACCGATAGCCCTTACGTGGTCGCCAACATGCGCACGATGACGCGCATGGGCGCCGCGGCGCTTGCGCGCATCGAGCGCGAAGGTCATTTCGTCAAAGGCCTGCATTCGATCGGCGAACTCGATCCGGAACGCCGCTTCATCATGCATTTCCCGGAGGAACTCACGATCAAGTCGTACGGCTCCGGCTATGGCGGCAATGCCTTGCTCGGCAAGAAGTGCCATGCATTGCGCATCGCGAGCTTCCAGGCACGGCGCGAAGGCTGGCTGGCCGAGCACATGCTGATCGTCGGCATCGAAAACCCGCAAGGCCAGACGCACTACATCGCCGCCGCCTTCCCTTCCGCCTGCGGCAAGACCAACCTCGCCATGCTGATTCCGCCGGAAGGCTATCGCCAGAACGGCTGGCGCGTATGGACCATCGGCGACGACATCTGCTGGATGCGTCCTGGCGTGGATGGCCGTCTGTATGCGATCAATCCGGAAGCAGGCTTCTTCGGCGTGGCGCCTGGCACCAGCGCCAACAGCAACCCCAATGCGCTGACTTCGATTTCGCACGACACCATCTTTACCAATGTCGCGCTCACCGCCGACAACCAGCCATGGTGGGAAGGCCTGCCCGGCACGCCTGTGATCGATTGGCAAGGCCGGCCGTACGACCCGGCCAACGGTCCGGCCGCGCATCCGAATTCGCGCTTCACCGTCAGTGCCAAGCAGTGCCCGACCTGGTCGGCCAAGGCCGAGGATGCGCAAGGCGTGCCTATCAGCGCCATCGTGTTTGGCGGACGCCGTCCGTCGCTGCTGCCGCTGGTGATGGAAGCGCGCGACTGGGCGCATGGCGTGCTGATGGGCGCCGCGATGGGCTCGGAAACCACCGCCGCCGCCACCGGCGCGGTCGGTGTGTTGCGCCGCGATTCGATGGCCATGAAACCGTTCTGCGGCTATCACTATGGCGACTACTTCACCCATTGGCTGTCGTTCGACCAACCGGGCGCCAGGCTGCCGAAGATCTTCCATGTGAACTGGTTCCGCAAAGGCAAGGACGGCAAGTTCCTGTGGCCGGGCTTCGGCGAAAACCTGCGCGTGCTGGAATGGATGATCGCCCGCGTGGAGAGCAAGGCGCGCGGCATCGACACGCCCCTCGGCATCGTGCCGTCCAGCGGCGAACTCAAGCTGGACGGCCTGGACCTGCCGCGCGAGACGGTGGCCGAGCTGCTCCACATCGACCACGCCGGCTGGCAGACCGAACTGCACGCCATCGGCGAGTACCTCGACAGCTTCGGCCAGCGCCTGCCCGCCTCGCTGCGGCAGGAACAGCAGCGCATCGCCCAGGCCCTGCACGCACCCCTGAAGGCGGCCAACGCCTGAATCGTCGGTTCCCCCTCTCTCTTTCGGAGAGAGGGTCAGCCAGGCGGTGAAGGATCGCCTCCTCTAAACCCATCGCCCGCCACACGCATCCAAGCTGGCAAGATGATTGCTGCTTGCATTGCCACCGGAAGCGCCATGCCCTCTGCGCTCGCTGCGGAAAACAACGAGATGGATGACGTTCGCGCGGCCGCCGCAGGCGACCGTCAAGCGTTCCAGCGCCTGTATCGGCAGCACGCGGGGCGCGTGCATGGCGCGATGTTGCGCCTGTCCGGTTACGATCATGCGCGCGCCGAGGATCTTACGCAGGATGCGTTCGTGCGCGCCTGGCAGAAGCTGGACAGCTTTCGCGAGCAAAGCGCGTTCGGCACCTGGCTTTACCGGCTGGCGGTGAATGTGGCACTGATGGACATCCGCGCGCGTGGCGCAGACCCGGTCGGCTATGTCGATGAGGAAAGCGTTCCCGAGCATGGCGAAACGCCCTTCTGTGCGGCCGAGCGCGAAGAACTCGAGCGCGCTATCGGCAAACTACCGCCACGGGCGCGCGCAGTTCTGGTGTTGCACGACGTGGAAGGCTGGCGCCATGAGGAAATCGCCAGCGAACTGGAGATGGCGGTAGGCTCGTCCAAAGCGCAACTGCATCGTGCACGCGGCTTGTTGCGCAAGGTTCTTGGAGAAGTGCGATGAACGAATTCGAATGGCGGCGCCAGATGCGCGACTTGAACCGGCCGGTGACGCCACGGAGCGATCTGTGGGCGCGTATCGATGCAGCACTCGACGACGCATCGAACAACGTCGCCGTGGCGGCGCCCGCGGCCCCTGCGCGACATCGCCGCAGCTGGGCGCTGGCGGCGAGCATTGCGGCGATAGCAGTACTGGCCGGTGGCCTCGTGTGGCGCATGCAGGTAATGCATGGCGCGGCGTCCATCGCCAGCGATCATCCGAGCCTGGAAAGCGCGCCGTGGAAGCCGAGCGACCCGCGCCTGGCCGGCGCCGCGCTCGAACTGGACGCCGCGCGCATGGAATTGCAACAGGCCATGCAGCAAGCTCCCGATTCACCCGCCCTGCAGCGTTTGCTGCAACGGACCCATGCGCAGCAGAACCAGCTGCGCGACCTCGAGAAACAAGCCGGCTAAGGACAACAACAATGAAAACCGCCCGCTGTCTAACCTTGCTGCTATGCCTGCTGGCAGGAGAGCAGGCGTTTGCCGATACGCCGCTGGATCTCCACCACGCGGCAGCGTCCACCGCACACGTCACCATCAACAACGTCAAAGGCGCGGTCAACATCGTCGCCTGGGACCGCAACGAAGTACACGTCGGCGGCCAGCTCGGCGACGGCGCCGCGCCACTTGCCATCGAAGGCAGCGACAACAACCTCACCATCAACGTACAGGCCAAGGGTCACGAAGGCTGGTTCAACTGGAGCGGCGAGAATGCGATGGAACCCACCACGCTGGACGTCAGCGTGCCGCGCGCCGCATCGGTAAAGGTCAGCGTGGTCAGCGCACCGCTGAGCATCGACGGCATCAAGGGCGGCGATATCGAAGCCAATTCGGTCAGCGGCCCGATCCGCATCAACGCGCAGACGCCTGCGCTGCACGTCGTCTCCGTGAGCGGCAACCTTGCCTTCTCCGGCCATGCGGAACAGGCGAAGCTGCAGACAGTGAGCGGCGACATTCTTGCGCCGTCGCTGGGCCATACAGTGGAACTGCAGACGGTGTCCGGTCGCATTCAATCCGGCGGAGGCCCCTGGCAGCAGCTCAACCTGAGCACGGTATCGGGCGACGTGCAGCTCACCGGCGGCCTGGCCGACGGCGGCAACATGAGCATCGACAGCATGAGCGGCAACGTGAGCCTGCAATTCCAGCATCCGCTCAGCGCCAACATCCATGCCAGCACCTTCAGCGGCAATCTGCATAGCGATTTCGGCACACCGACGCATCCCGAACATGGCCCCGGCAACACGCTCGATACGATGGCCGGCAGCGGCAGCGGCAAGATCCATATCGAAACGTTCAGTGGCGACCTGAAGATCAGGAAAAGCGATTGACGCGGCGGCGTTTCCGATGCCGCAAACGACAACGCCCCCGACATGCGGGGGCGTTTTCATTTATATCGGTTGGATCAGAGATCCTGGTGATATTGCACGTACGGCGTGCGCGACTGATCCGGCTCCGGCGGACCGGCCGGCGTGCTCACCGCATTGCCGGACGACCACAAATTCTGCGCACCGAAGCTCAACGAGCCCTGCCACGGCAGGCGCCACGTCACACCCAGGTCGATGCTGTTCCAGCGGCGCTCAGCGTTGAGCATGCCCGGCACCGCGGTGCCCGGTTCGGGCTGCATGGTGCGGCCGACGATGCTGGTGCTGACCGGACCGTGTTCGATACCGAAACTCAGTGCTTTCTGATCCAGCGTACTGAGCCCCAATTGATTGCCCGGTAGCAGGCGGATGCGCCCCATGCTTGCGCCGAGCAGCACGCCGCTATTGCCGTTCAAGGCGAAGCGTCCGCGCGCATTGACTTGCGTGCTGCTATCGAAATCCGCAAGACCGTTAACGCCAGGCGCCGCACCCGGCAATATGCGCGGCAGCGGCGTGGGGCTTGGCGCCTGATCCTGCGCCACGCTGACACCGACGCTGTAGCGGCCCGCGTTGTAGGTGGCGCCCACTTCGCTGCTGATGATGCGCGGTTGCGTCACCCATGAGCGCTGCGTGACACCTGCCTGCGCGGAAACGTTCGGTGTGACACCATATTGCACGGTGCTGGAATTGACCGTGCCGCCGGCAAGCGGATTCAACGAAAGCGAGGCATTGTTCTGCACGTCCGCCGTCGTACTGCTTTGCGACTGCACCAGCAGCGAGCCCTGCTCCGGTTGCGGCTGGCCGGTTTTCAGCGCCTGCTGTTGCTGCATCCACGCGGTGTTGCTGATCTGATCACCGGACAACGTCTGGCCTGCCGCCATCAGCGGCACGCAGAGCAGCGACAGTGTCAGCAGCGATCGGCGCATTGCAAATTCAGACTCGTTCTACAGACCCGCTCGTACCGAGAAACGATACGAACTCCCTAAATCCAGTATACCTTACTTTACTTTTTACTAACACCCGGAAAGCGCATTTTTCTGCGGCGCAGTCGACCAAAAACAGGTAAGCCGGCGACCGCCCTGTGGCATGGGGAATGCATGGGGAAGACATCTTCTTCACCTATGGAAAAAGCCATGGACGCCGGCCACATGACGGTATCTTCACGATATATAGTCAACCGACGTACCGCGTGGACCCGCTCATAGGTCATGAGTTCAATGCCCGATAGCCGCAATTTCGCGCCTGCCTCCGGCGATGCCCTACCGGCGGCGCTGCGTGAGGCATTGGAGCGGCTGTTTCGTGCCATGGATGCGGATGATGTCTTACGCATTTGTGAGACGGCGCTCGGCCAGCTGGGACTGCGCGGGACGCTCCATTGGCTTCCGCCGGCCGGCGAGGTTGGGGTGGACCCTGGCCGGGTGATCCTGGCCACCGATCCGCAGACCCAGCGCATTCTCGGCATGCAGGCCGAAACCGGCTCGCCCAGCGCGCAGGGCAGCGCCGAATTGGCATGGCTGGGTCGGTTGGCCGGCGTCCGTTTGCGCCAGCTCAGCGAAACCGGGCGCCTTTACGAATCGATCTCGCGCCTGGCGATGGCCGAGCGCCTGCAGCGCGCGCTGTACGCCATCGCCGAACTGGCCAGCACCACACACAACCTGGCCGAGATGATGCAATCGCTGCATTCCATCGTCGGCATGCTGATGTACGCGGAGAACTTCTACATTTTCCTGTACGACTCGGTCAGCGACAGTGTCCGCTTTCCCTATTACGTGGACACGGTCGACCAGAAGCCGCCGGCGCCGGACGAAAGTTATCCGCTGCAGGACATGCGTTACAGCCTCACCTGGAATTTGCTGCAAGGCACGCAGCCCATGATGGGTTCGGTGGAGGAACTGGCGCGCCAGCTGGAAGGTCGCTTCACGCTGATCGGGCCGGCTTGCGAACACTGGCTGGGCGTGCCGCTCACGCACAACAACAAGGCGGTCGGCGGCATCGTGGTGCAAAGCTATCGGCCGGATACGCACTACACCCACCAGGACCGCGACCTGCTCAACTACGTGGCGCAACACATGCAAACGGCGCTGGAGCGCCGCGAGGCGCACGCCGAACTGGAACGCCGGGTGGCCGATCGCACGGCCGCGCTGCGCGCCACCAATCGCGTGCTGCGCCAGCAGGTATTGCAGCGCCAGCGCGGAGAACGCCTGCAATCGGCGCTGTTCCGCATCGCAGAGCTGGCCAGTGCGCCGGAGAGCCAGCAGAACTTCTACGCAGCCGTGCATCGCGTGGTCGGCGGCCTGCTCTACGCACGAAACTTCTACATCGCATTGCTGGACGAAAGCGGGCAGAACATTACGTTTCCCTATTCGGTGGATGAGATCGATACCGAACGCGCTCCGCGCCCGATGGGCAACGGCGCAACCGAGTACGTGCTCAAGCACGGCAAGCCGCTGTTGGCCGATCGCCAGACCTTCGAACGCCTGGCCGCCGCCGGCCTGTATACCGAAACGGGCGCCAAATCCGTGTGCTGGCTGGGCGTGCCACTGATCTGGGACGACCACGTCAAAGGTGTGCTGGCCGTGCAAAGCTACTCGCCCAAGCACATCTACGACACGCGCGACCAGGAACTGCTCACGTTCGTCAGCTACCACATCGCCAACGCGCTGCAACGCAAGCAAACCAGTGAATCGCTGAAGCAGGCGTACGTGAACCTGGAGCGCCGCGTCACCGAACGCACCCGCGCGCTGGCCTTGGCCAATCGCGACCTGCGCGAACAGATCGCCGAGCGCGAACGCGTCGAACGCCGGCTGATGTACGAAACGCTGCACGACTCGCTCACCGGCCTGCCCAACCGCACACTGCTGCTGCAGCGGCTGGGGCAGGCGCTGCAGGCCTACCACGCCAATCCGAGCGCCTTGTTCGCAGTGTTGTTCATTGATCTGGATCGCTTCAAGGTGATCAACGACTCGGTCGGCCATCTGATCGGCGACGACCTGCTGTTCCAGGCCGGCAGCCGCATCCGCGCCTGCCTGAAAACGCGTGACCTGGTCGCGCGCCTGGGCGGCGACGAATTTGCCGTGTTGCTGGAAGGCATCAGCGACGTCGGCAAGGCCAGGCTGGTGGCCGAGCGCATCATCGCCGAGCTGCACGTGCCGTTTCGCCTGGGCGTCAAGGAGATTTTCACCTCTGCCTCGATCGGCATCGCCCTGCCCGGCCCGCACTACCAGCAACCGGAAGAACTGCTGCGCGACGCCGACGCGGCGATGTATCGCGCCAAGGACGAGGGCCGGCATCGCTCCGCCGTGTTCGATGATCGCCTGCGCCGCGAAGTGCTGTCGCTGCTGGAAATGGAGGGCGATCTGCGCCGCGCGCTGAGCCGCAACGAGTTCGTGCCGTTCTACCAACCGATCGTGGCGCTCGAAAACGGGCGCACGGTCGGTTACGAAGCGCTGCTGCGCTGGCGCCATCCGGTGCGCGGACTGCTATGCCCGGGCGATTTCCTCGCGGTGGCGGAAGAAAACGGCAGCGCCGAAAGCATCGACTGGCAGATCTTCGAGCAGGTCGCCTCGCAAGCCAGTACGCTGGCGGGTGCAAATGGATTCGTCAGCCTCAACGTATCGGGCAGGCATTTTCGCCAGCCGGACCTGGACGATCGCCTGCTCAATCTGCTGCGCACCTACCGCGTCAACCCGCGCTCCCTGCGCATCGAAGTGACCGAGCGCACGCTGCTGGAAAATCCCGCGCAAGTGAAACGCATGCTCGACAACTTGCGCCAGCATGGCGTGAGCATTGCGCTCGACGACTTCGGCACTGGCTATTCCTCGCTCAGCTACCTGCATCAGTACCCGATCGAAACGCTGAAGATCGATCGCAGCTTCATCATCGAACTGGCCAAGGCCAACAGCCACAGCGTGCCGGTGGTGCGCGCGATCCAGGTGCTGGCCGATTCGCTGCAGATGCAGGTAATCGCCGAGGGCATCGAGGACGACGCGCAACGCGAGATGCTGCGGCATATCGGCTGCCGCTTCGGACAGGGATTCCTGTTTGCGCAAGCGCAGCCGGTTGAAGTGTGGCTTGATGGGCGGGAGGCGTAATCGTCGATAGACGTGAACCAGGAATCGTCAAAAGATCAATGCGCGCGATTCGCTTTTAACGATTCCCGATTCCCGATTGACGCTTCGCGCAACTACTGCACCGTCGAACTGGCCGCCGTGCCTCCGCTCAACAGATGCTCCGCATCCACGCGATCGAAGGTGTATTGGCGTGCACAGAACTCGCAAGTGACTTCGATCATGCCGTTCTGCGAGGCCAAGGTCGCCTCGATCTCCTCGCGCCCTAGCGAACGCAGCATCGCTTCCACGCGTTCGCGCGAACAGCTGCAGCCGAAGACCAGCGGGCGTGGCTTGAACAGGCGCACCACTTCTTCGTGGTAGAGGCGGTAAAGCACTTCTTCCGGCGAGGTGTTCAACAGTTCGTCGCGGCCGAGCGTGGCGGTGAGCTGCTCAACGCGCGGCCAGCCATCTTCGTCGTGCTCGGTATCGTGACCGCCCTCGCCCGGCAGTTTCTGCAGCATCAGCCCGACGGCGTTTTGTCCGTTCGCCGCCAGCACGAAGCGCGCCGGCAATTGCTCCGACTGCTGGAAGTAATTCTCCAGTGCCGTCGCCAATTCTGGATGGCCCAGATCCACCAGGCCCTGATAGCGCTGGCCGCGTTCGGCCTGGCCGATGGTGATGGCCATGATCGCTTGCGGCAGTTCGCTCAAGGAAAGCGGCTCGGGCAAGGCCTCGTCCCAGCGCGCCAGGCCGCGCAGACGGCCGGCATCGGTGCATTCGGCAAACAGCAGTCGCAGGGCGCCCTTGCTTTTCAGTTCCACTGACAACGCGCCATCGAACTTGATGTTGCCGGTCAGCAGCGCGCTGGCGGCCAGAGTCTGGCCCAGCAGGTCCAGCAGCGGCGCGGGGTACTCGGCACGTCCGGCCACTTCGCGCCAGGCCGCGCCCAGCCGCACGATCACGCCACGGACGCCGGCACGTTCCAGCAAGAAGCGATGGAGCACATCCTCGGCAAGCACGGTTTCCACGTTGAACTACCTCACATATACGGCAAGATGCGAGAAATGGGGGCTCGCATCGGCAGGAACAATGGCAAGGCGTGCGCGCCACTTATACTGCCGGGGCTCCCCATGCTGATCGGTGCCATGCTGCATCTTCCACTTTTTCGCCGCCTGTTGCGTTACGCCGGTATCGTGGTCCTGTCATGGATCGCCCTGAGCTGGTTCGTGGTGCTGGTGTTGCGCTTCGTGCCGCCGTGGACGTCGGCCGTGATGATGGAGCGCCGCCTCTCTGCCCTGGCCCATGGCGAGAAGGATTTCCAGTTGCGCCAGCACTGGGTGCCGTGGTCGCGCATTTCGCCATGGGTGCCGATCGCGATGGTCGCCGGCGAGGACCAGAAATTCCCGTTTCACCATGGTTTCGACTTCGATTCCATCGAAAACGCGATCGACGCCGCCGACGACGGCAAACGCCTGCGCGGCGCCAGCACCATCAGCCAGCAGACCGCCAAGAACCTGTTTCTGTGGAACGGGCGCAGCTTCGTGCGCAAGGGCCTGGAAGCATATTTCACGGTGCTGCTGGAGCTGACCTGGCCCAAGCAGCGCATCCTGGAGGTGTACATGAACATCGCCCAGCTCGGCGACGGCATCTACGGCGTGGGCGCGGCCAGCGAGATGTTCTTTCATACTGCGCCGGCGCAACTCGGCCCCGCACAGGCCGCCCGGCTGGCGGCAGTGCTGCCCAATCCGGACCGCTTCCACGTCGATCGTCCGAGCGCCTACGTGCAGGAACGCGCGCGCTGGATCGAGCAACAGGTCAGCCAGCTCGGCGGGCCGGCCTACCTGCAGAGCCGCCAGCTGCCGCGCGATGCACGCCCTGCTCGCCGGCGCTGACCGCCAAGCACACGAACGTTCGCCCAGCACTTACACTTTACGCATCACCTATTGATGGACCCCTCCGGCATGCCGCGTCTTACGGTTGTCGTTCCTGCCTACAACGAATCGGCCGTGCTTGCTGCGTTTCACGAGCGCCTGTCCAAGGTGCTCGACCAGCTGCCGCTGACTTGCGACGTGCTCTACGTCGACGACGGCAGCCGCGACGATACCTGGGCGATCATGCAAGCGCTGGCCGCCGCCGACCCGTGCGTGGGCGCGCTGAAGCTCTCGCGCAATTTCGGCAAGGAAGCGGCGCTGACCGCCGGGCTCGATCACGTGGATGCGGATGCCGCCGTGGTGATCGACGCGGACCTGCAAGACCCGCCGGAACTGATCCCGCAACTGGTGGCGCAATGGCAGGCCGGCTACGACGTGGTGTACGCCACCCGCAGCGCGCGCGCCGGCGAAACCGGTTTCAAGCGCTTCACCGCCGCCGCGTTCTACCGCACCATGGAAATGATGTCGGACACCGCCGTGCCGCGCGATACCGGCGACTTCCGGCTGCTTTCGCGGCGTGCCTTGGCGGCGCTCTCGCAATTGCGCGAGCGGCAGCGTTTCATGAAGGGCCTGTTCGCATGGATCGGCTACCGCCAGACGGCGGTGACATACCTGCGCGACCCGCGCCTGGCCGGCCAGACCAAGTGGAATTACTGGCGTTTGACCAAGCTTGCCATCGAAGGCATCACCTCGTTTTCCAGCGCGCCGCTGAAGCTCGCCACCTGGACCGGCCTGGCCGCTGCCGTGGCGGCGTTCTTGTTTGGTCTCAAGGTGCTGCTCAAAGCGCTGCTGAATGGCGATCCGGTACCCGGCTATCCAAGCCTGATGGTGGTGATCCTGTTCCTGGGCGGCATCCAGTTGCTCGCCCTGGGCGTGATCGGCGAATACCTGGGCCGCAACTACAACGAGACCAAGCAACGGCCGCTGTATTTCATCGAGGAAGAACACCTGCCCGTCGCACGCAAAACGGTTCACACCCAGGCAACGCCGCAGCGCTAAACTGTCGCCACGCGGCCATCGCCACGGCCGCCGGGGAGGTCTGGATGCGTCAGGTCAAGCATTTGCTGGACAGGAAGGGCAGCGACATCTTCGCCATTGCACCGGAAGCACCGGTGCTGGAAGCGATCAAGCACATGGCCGAACGGAGCGTTGGTGCATTGCTGGTGATGCGCGGCGAGCAACTGGTCGGCATCGTTTCCGAACGCGATTACGCGCGCAAGATCATTTTGCAGGGTCGATCGTCCGCGCAGACGCCCGTATCGGAGGTGATGAGCAGTCCGGTGCTCACCGTGACACCCGATACGGACGTTTTCGACTGCATGCGCCTGTGCACCGACAGCCGCGTACGCCACTTGCCGGTGGTGGAAGGGCATCGCGTGATCGGCGTGATCTCGATCGGCGACCTGGTCAAGGAAGTGATCAGTGCGCAGGCCGAGCAGATCGAACAGTTGCAGCGGTATATCACTTCGTGATGCCGTAAATCGGGAATCGTCAATCGTTAAAGGCGACCACCTGCAAGCTTGTCGCCCTCGCCGTTACGATTCTCGATTTCCGATTGCCGATTTACGCTCTCGGGCGCCAGATCCGGCGAGGTAGCCGCTTTGCGCGCGATCCACGCCGCCAAAGACGACGCGCCCACGCCGATCAGCGCGATGCTGCCCACGCTCATGCCCAGCTTCACCAGGCTGCTGATGGCGCTGGTGATCACCACGTCGCCGAAACGCCACACCGCGGTGTCGACGAAGTTCTTGCCCTTGTAGCGCGTTTCACGCGGCACGCGCGTATACAGCGCATCGCTGGCGGGTTTGGTCATGCCGTACATGAAGCCGCGCGTGCCCACCATCATCATCGCCAACAGCGGCACGCCATAGCCGAACACGTTCCACTGCGCATGGCCGCCAAGCATCACCATCACCAGCAGGCCAAGATTGACCAACTGGGGCAGCACCATCGCCCAAACGACGCCGCGCCGTACCAGCAACCAGCGCGTCAGGGTCAATTGCAGCAGCGAGCCGAGCAGATTCGTAGCCAGGTCCAGATGCGCATAGAACGCTGTGCGCGCGCCGGCGGAAGCCAGATGCGCCTTGGCGTAGTCGGACACCAGCGCATAGGCCAGCGTACCCACGCCATCGCCCAGGAACATCAGAATGGCCATCGAGCGCAGGAACGGGCGCGACCACAATTCGCGCACGCCCGCCCACAACGAACCGCCTATGGGTTGCTCGGCATGGGTGTTTTGTCCTCGCTGCGCAGATATGCGCAACAGCAGCCCCAACGCAGCGCCGAGCATCACGGCCGATACCAGCAACAGCGGCGCCACGCCGATCAAGACGACCAGCAGACTGGTCACGGAGGGCCCGACGATCGCACCGGCCATGCCGCCCAGCGCGATCAACGAAAACACTTCGCGCGCGCGACGGCTGTCGAAAACATCCGCCATCAGGCTCCAGAACAGCGACACCACGAACAGGTTGAACACGCTGCCCCAGATGAAAAACCCCACACCCAGCGTGCGCGCGCCGATGCGCTCCTGCGCCATGAAGGCCGGAATGAACGCCAGCAGGCCCGCGATGAAAAAACTGTAGCTCCAAACCAGAACGCGCCTCCGCGGGAAGCGCGCCACCAGCATGCCGAACAGCGGCGTCAGCGCAAGCATGGCCACGAACACGGCGACATAGAACAATGGCAATTGCGTAGAACCCACCGCGCCGACCAGCTGATCGCGCACCGGGCGAATAATGTAGTAGGCGGTCAGCACGAAGAAAAACGCCAGCGCCGAAAGCGCCGGAGTGGCGTCATGACGCAGAGAATCGGAAGACGTCGAACGCACCGGGTGGGGTTCCAGCGGAAGGCCGCGCAAGACTAGCATGTACCTGGTGACACACGGCCACGTGTGGGGGGCGGGTATGGATTACGACTATGTGATCGTCGGCGCCGGCTCGGCCGGCTGCGTACTGGCCAATCGGCTCAGCACCATCCCAAGCAATCGCGTATTGCTGCTGGAAGCCGGCGGCGCCGATTGGCACCCCTTCCTCCATATGCCCGCCGGACTGGCGCACTTGCCCAAACGCCGCCGGCTCAACTGGAACTACGAAACCGAAACCGAATCGCAATTGCTTGACCGTCGCCTGTGGTGGCCGCGCGGCAAGATGCTGGGCGGTTCCAGTTCGATCAACGCCATGTGCTACATCCGCGGCGTGCCCGCCGACTACGACGCCTGGGCCGAAGCGACCGGCGACGCGCGTTGGTCATGGCCGCAGGTGCTGCCATGGTTTGTACGCAGCGAGAACAACAGTCGCGGCGCAAGTGCGCTGCACGGCGCGGAAGGGCCGCTGTACGTTTCGGATCTGCGTCATCACAACATCCTTTCGGCGGCATTGATCGATGCGGCCGCCAGCGCCGGGTACTCGCGCAACCCGGATTTCAATGGTCCCGAACAGGCCGGATTCGGTCTCTATCAAGTCACGCAACGCGATGGCACGCGGTGTTCCACCGCGTCGGCCTATCTGCGGCCCGCACGCGCACGTACCAATCTGCACATACGCACGCATGCCATGGTTGAACGCATCGTGTTCGAACACGACCGCGCAACAGGCGTGCAGCTGCGTCAAGGGCGTGAGCGGCAGACCGTTCGCGCTGGCGAAATCATCGTGGCCGCCGGCACCATCAATTCGCCGCAGTTGCTGATGCTGTCCGGCATGGGTCCCGCGGATCATCTGCGCGAACACGGCATTGCACCGGTGGCCGACCTGTCGGGGGTGGGCGCCGGATTGCAGGATCACCTGGACATCTGCACGCTGATCCATTGCACGCAGAACATCACCTACGACAAGCTCAACGAGCTCGCGGTGGGCTGGCGTTACCTGCGCCATCGCGACGGGCCCGGCAGCTCCAACATCGCCGAAGCGGGTGGTTTCGTGCGCAGCCGCCTGGCGACGGATGCGCGTTGCGATATCCAGTTCCATTTCGTGCCGGCCTTGCTGGACGACCACGGGCGTCATCGCCTGCCCGGCTGGGGCTACACCCTGCACGCGTGCTACCTGCATCCGCGCAGCCGGGGCAGCTTGCGTTTGCGTTCGGCCGATCCATCGATGCCGGTGGCGATCCATGCGGGATATCTCAGCGATCCGGAAGGCCACGATCTCGCGCGCATGATCGAAGCGGCGAAACTGTCGCGCGACATTTTTGCGCAACCGGCCTTCGATCCTTATCGTGGCCGGCCGGTCTTTCCGGAATCGGAACCGGCCAGCGACGCGCAATGGGAGGCCTTCATCCGCCGCAAAGCCGAATCCGTGTATCACCCGGTCGGCACGTGCCGCATGGGACGTGACGAGCGCGCGGTGGTGGATAGCGAACTACGCGTACGGGGCGTGGCCGGACTGCGCGTTGTCGATGCTTCGGTGATGCCCGCATTGCCCAGCGGCAACACCAACGCGCCGACCATCATGATCGCTGAACGCGCCGCCGCCCTCATGTTGGCCTGACGCTGGCCATGCGGAATATTCACGCACCGCGGACCGCCAGCACCGCCTCACGCCGTTGTGACCTTGTCCGAAGTACAGGACAATCCAGCGATGCCCATGGACGAGCTCAACCAGCCCATGACCGAAGAAGCCGAGCCGCATGCAGTACCGTAAGCTTTCCCTGCTGATCACCGCCTCGCTCGGCATCGCGGCAAGCTTGATTCCCGCCTTCCCCGTGCGCGCCGGCAGCACCGACGTGCAGCCTGCTGCCGATGTCCGCCCGGTTCGGCGCGATGCGCCCGGCTTGAGCGCGCCAGCCGCCCTTCCGCCGGCACAGGTGAAGGAAGCGCTGGATGCCTATTCGCATTGGCTGGATATCGTGGCGCAGCGTAACGAAGTGGCCGGGCTTGCCACTGCGGTGGTGGTGGACAACAAGGTCGCCTTCGAGCGCACGCTCGGTTACGCGGACGCCAACACGCAGGAGCCAATCACCCCCACCACCGTGTTCCGCCTCGCGTCGTTGTCCAAGGCCTTCGCCACCGCTGTCACCGGCCTGCTGATCGATGAAGGCCGCTTCAGCTGGAACACCAAGCTGGCCGACGCGCTGCCGTTCTTCCAGTTGAAGGATGCGCAGGCCTCCGGCGAGGTGACGGTGCGGGACATTCTTGGCCAGCGCCTTGGGCTTCCGCACAACACCTACGATCAGATGCTGGAAGACAACGTTCCCTACGAGGAACTGGTGCGCAAGCTGGATGAAGTGACGCTCACCTGCAACGTCGGGGAGTGCTATGGCTACCAGAACGTCGCCTTCAGCCTGATCGGCGACCTGATCTACGCCGAGACCGGCGACTTTTTCTATCACCAGGTCGACCGGCGCATCTTCTTTCCGCTGGGCATGACGACGGCCAGCTATGGCCGCGAAGCGCTGGAGAGCAGCAAGAGCTGGGCACGCCCGCATCGTCCGCACGGTGCGCACGCGTGGGAATCGTTCGATCCGAAGGAAGCCTATTACCGCGTGGCGCCGGCGGCTGGCGTAAATGCGAGCCTGCGCGACATGGAGCAATGGCTGATCGCGCAAATGGGCGGACGTCCGGACGTGCTTCCGCAAACGCTGCTCGATCAACTGCACGCGCCGGGCGTACTCACCCCGGGCGAAATGCACGCCACGCCGTGGCGCCATGCCCGCGTGACCGCCGCCAGCTATGCGCTGGGCTGGCGCGTGTTCACCTACGGCGGCGAAACCATGGTGTTCCACGCCGGCGCGGTGGAAGGCTATCGCACGATGATCGCGTTCTTTCCGAAATACCGCGTGGGCATCGTATCGATGTGGAATTCGCCGGGCGCGGTCGGCACCGATCTGATGCCGATGGTGTTCGACGCGATGCTCGGCCTGCCGCACGTCGACTGGGCAGGCGTGGAAAGCGATCCGCCTGCGACGCGGGCTACGGCGGTGAAGGCGCGTCACAAGACGCGTCGGCGCGGGGGTTGATCCCAGCTTGCCGGATGCGTCCCCTCCCTACGTGTAGTAGAGCCTGCCCCGGACTTGATCCGGGGAGAGGGTTCGGGCGGGGCGAAGCAAGCTTGCGGTGCAATTCAACATTGCTACAAGCCCTCAATAAGCCGGGAGATTTCCCGGCTCATAAGCCAAGCGGGATTACTGCGGCGAATTGAGCTTGAACTCGATGCGCTTCTGCTGCTGCGACGCGATCGCGGTGCCGGCGCGCATGGCGGGCGAGAACTTGGCGCGACGCAGCGCATCGATGGCGGCGTTGTCGAACACGTGGCGCGGCTCGGCGCCGGTCACCTGGATATTGCTGACGCTGCCGTCCGCATTGACGGTGTACTGCACGTCCACCCAGCCTTCCTGGTTGTTGCGCAGGGCTGTAGCCGGATAGCGCGGACGGATGGTCGAGATCGGAATGGCGTCGCGTGTTTCGCCGCCACCCGCCGACGCATTGCCGGCGCTGGCCACTTCGCTTCCGGCCGAGGTCGACGCCGGTTTCCTGGCTTCTTCCTGTTGCGCCTTCTGCTGCGCGGCCAATGCAGCCTGCTGTTGCGCGGCCTTGTCCGCAGCGGCCTTGTCGGCAAGCGCCTTGTCTGCCGCGGCTTTATCCGCAGCGGCCTTCTGCGCGGCCAGTTCGGCCTGGTGCTGCTGGTCGAGCTGCTTCTGTTGTTCCTGGTCGAGCGTCTTGCGCTGCGCATCCAGCTTGGAACGCAGGATGGTCAGCGTGTAATTGGTGGGGTCGACCTTCGCCAGCAGGTTGATCTCGCGATCGGCTTCGTCGAACTGGCGCTGGTTGATCACCTGCTCCACGTTGCTGGCCGCGAACGGAAAGGTTTCGCGCAAGGCATCGGCCGCCACCTGGTTGCCGGGCTGCTTCTGCAGCACCTTCAGGTAGAACTCGAAGGCGTTATTGCCGGCCGGCGCGACGACACGCTGCTGGTTCATCGCGCTGCGCGCTTCGTTGAGCAGGTCGTTGATGCTCAGCGCATCCACGTTCACCGGTGGCGCGGCCGCCTGCTGCTGGGCGACGCTGACGGGTGTGGACGGATGGCCGCCGGAGTCGGCGCTCAACAAGTCTTCATGCGGCTTGATGATGAGGAACCAGGCAACCACTGCCAGGCACGCAACGACGCCGAGAACGGCAATGATGACGGGCTTGGTAGCCCCGCGCGCACGCGAACGCGCATGACGATTGTTTCGGGTATCCATGATTTTCGCTGCTGCAGTGGCAATAGATACCCGCGCTTCCCCCCTGTTATCCAGGTGCGGCGCCCCAGGGCCGCGGCGCGGATGGGTCAAAGGTATCGCGATTGTGGCGGCTGGGCAAATGCGGGTTGTGAGGGAAGCCGACAGAGGCTTGGGGCAAGCTCGAACATCCGAGTGCCGGAGAGATTCTCCATGCCTATTTTCATTTTCGGGGGCCGAAAATGAAGCGTCCCGGCACGAGGCCGGGACGAAACGCTTTCGAACTACCTCCCTGCGCTGGGCACCGCAGGGAGACAAATCGAGTGCAACGTCTAGTTGTTGTGCTTACTTCTTTGCAGCTTTGGTGGCTTTCACAACTTTGGCAGCGGCAGCCTTCTTGGCGGTGCGCTTACGCGTCGCCTTCTTGGCAGCCTTCTTTGCGCCAACGCGCTTGGCGGTGGCCTTCTTCGCGCCTACGCGCTTGGCACCCGCCTTCTTGGCGGTCTTGCGCGCGGTGCGCTTCTTGGCGGTGGCCTTCTTGGCGACCGGCCGCTTGGCAGCAGCTTTACGGGTGGTTTTCTTGGCGGCTTTCTTCGCCGACTTACGTGCAGTTTTCTTGGCAGTGGCCATAGTACGTCTTAGCTCCTCATCAGTTGGCAGTGGTTGCCCAGTAAAAGCGTGGAGGAACGCCTCAACCAGCAGATCGCTGTTGGTGGCGTGCCGCAAATTGTTGACCTGTCGGTAGGTACGCAGATCCGACAGCAGTCGCAGTACATGCATGGGTATCGAAACAGTGATCTTTCTCACCGCGCCGGATTTTTCGCCGTGTTCTATGTAAGGTTGGACGAATTTCGATGCCACCATTGGTAACGTTCCCCGTTTATGGTGCGAAAGCTATTCCCGAACATTTCAACTGTCAATTGATTTTTGCCATGAAATCAATCCCTTCGCCCCGACAGCCGGTCGACGGCATGGTCGGGAAAACCGAATTTCGATGACTGGATGCAATACGAACAGCCATCCAAACGTCCAGAGAACTCGCCTCGCGCAATTTTAGAAAAAAGCCAAAAACAAGCTGAAAAGCGTGATTTTTCTCATCGACGCTGATACACGCGCAACGTCGATGCAAGCGCCATTGCCATGCGCCATCCCGCGCCGTTCGGAGTACCCGAAAGGGCGATTCGGAAGCATGAACGAATTTAGACCGGGAGGTGTCCGATCGGGTGTCGAAAGTGGCCCGAAGCGCCCCGAACACCCTCGATGCGCTCCGCGACGACATGCCGTCGCGCGCATGCGATGGGTGGTGGTCGCGGGTGTCGACGATGTTCGGCGGTGCGTTTCTTCACGCCGCGCATGACATCGCTTGCGTTGTTCCGGCGGCCGATGCGCACCGGACCGCCGACATGAGAACGGCCGCCTAGGCGGCCGTTTTCGAATCATGCCAAGCGCGCGTCAGTGGTCTTCGTTCTCGATCTGCCCGGCGTAGGCGTCGGCGTCGAGCAGATCATCCAGCTCGGCGCGATCGGAAGCCTTCACCACGAACAGCCAGCCGTCGCCGTAGGCATCTTCGTTGATGGTTTCGGGCTTGTCGGCCAGGCTTTCGTTGACCTCGACGATCTCGCCAGAGACCGGCGCATAGATGTCGGAGGCGGCCTTGACCGACTCCACCGTCGCCACGCTGTTGCCGGCCTGCACCTGGGCGCCGACTTCCGGCAGCTCCACGTACACCAGGTCGCCGAGCGCTTCCTGCGCGTGGTCGGAAATACCCACGCGGATCAGCCCATTGTCTTGGACACGGGCCCACTCGTGGGACTTGAGGAATTTCAGATCGCCGGGAATCTCTTTCTGGCTCATGGTCGGGTCCAGTCGTTGTTTCGATCAGGGTTGGAGGGTGCAAATTCTAACTGCTGGCATCGCGGGAATGGGACCTGCCCGCGACGTAATCCTTTAGATGCCTTCGCAGGCTTTGCCGTCGCGCACGAACGGGAATTTCACCACGCGCACCGGCACCTCGCGACCGCGGATGTCGACCCGCAGGTTGTCCGCAGCGCCCGCCGGCACGCGCGCGAACGCCACCGATTTGTTCAAGGTGGGTGCAAAACTGCCGGAAAGAATTTCGCCTTCACCTTGCGGGGTCAGCACTTTCTGTCCGTGACGCAGCACGCCTTTTTCATCCAGCACCAGGCCGACCATGCTGCGCGGCACGCCCGCGGCCTTTTGTGCTTCCAGCGCCTTGCGGCCGATGAAGTCGCGCCCTTCGTCCAGCACGATGGTCCAGGCCAGGCCGGCTTCCCACGGCGTGACGTTTTCGTCCATGTCCTGGCCGTACAGATTCATGCCCGCTTCCAGGCGCAACGTGTCGCGCGCCCCCAGCCCGCAGGCCGCGACGCCAGCGGCGGCCAGTTCCTTCCACAAGGCGACGGCGTGTTCTTCCGGCAGCATGATCTCGAAGCCATCCTCGCCGGTGTAGCCGGTGCGCGCGATGAACAGCGGCATGCCGTGCGGACCTTGCGCGGCGGCGGCGGCGAAGCGGCCGAGCTTCTCGATGCGCGGGCGATCCACCTCGTGCAACAGGCCGATCACCTTGGCGCGCGCGTTGGGACCTTGCACGGCGATCATCGCGAAATCCGGACGTTCCTTGACGCTGACGCCGAACGGCTTGGCCTGCCGTTCGATCCAGGCCAGATCCTTTTCGCGCGTGGCGGCATTGACCACCAGGCGGAAATGTTCGTCGCCCAGCAGGTAGATGATCAGATCGTCGATCACCCCGCCCTGCTCGTTGAGCATGCAGGTGTACAGCGCCTTGCCCTGCACTTTCAGCTTGTCGATGCTGTTGGCCAGCAGGTGGCGCAAAAAGTCGCGCGCACGCGCGCCATGCAGATCGACCACGGTCATGTGCGACACATCGAACATGCCGGCGTCGCGACGAACGGCGTGGTGTTCTTCGATCTGCGAGCCGTAGTTGATCGGCATGTCCCAGCCGCCGAAGTCGACCATGCGCGCGCCAAGTTCGCGATGGAGGGCATTGAGTACGGTCTTCTGGGTCATTGCGGGCCTGCAGATGGGGACATGAGGATCACACATTATGTCCAGCGGCCTGGGTCAATCCAAGCTGCAGGGCGTCATGGCGGGCCGATCAGACGGAAGGTGAGATTGATGCGTGGTCCGACAACTGCGCCGCTCTTGGGCAAATCGTGCTGATAGTGATCTTGCGTGCCGCCCGCCATATGCAACAGGCTGCCATGCGCCAGCGTGAGGCCGACCGGCGACGATGCGCGCATGCCACGCGGCACGCGGCGGCGGAACCGGAAACGACGCTCCGCGCCCAGGCTCAGCGACGCGATGACCGGCTGCGCACCGAGCTCGGGTTCGTCGTCGCTGTGCCAGCCCATGGCGTCGTCACCATCGCGATAGAGGTTGGCGAGCACGCTGTTGAAGCGCACCGCACAGGCCTGCTCCACGCGTGCCCTCAGCGATTGCAGCGACGGCGTCCATGGCCGCGGCTCGAAGCGGCTGCGCGAGTACATATAAGTAGCGCCGGGATCGCCGATCCAGCAGCTCAGGCGCGGCGCCTCGACCTCGCGTCCGAACATGCGCAGGCGATGCCGCTCCCACTGAATTTCGTCCTGCAGGCGCCAGAGCAGTTCGTCGGCTGCTTCGCGGGCGAGCCAGCATGAGGCATAGCGCACATCCGCATCGGCAAGGGGCAGCCGTTCCCAACGGCTGCCGGTATGCTCAATCATCAGCTCTGACATAGGTGTACACCTGCGCCGGCGGCAGGTTGCGCCACACCATGCCAGAGCGGTGGCAACGCAGCCGCAGTTGCCGTTGCACGTCCGGATGCATGGGACTGCGCCAACCGTAGGTGTATTGCACGAACACGCCGCCAGGACGCAGCACCGCCAGCGCAGCGGAGACAATGTCGTGCTGCAGCTGTGGCGACATGGCGAGCAATCCAAGACTGCTCAAGATCGCATCCGCGCCAGCTGGCGCCAGCACACCGGTGCGCCGGGCAAGTTCGTTGACCTGCCGCGCGTCGGCACACAGCACATGCGCCTGGGGAAAACGGCGGCGCAACACCGCATGCAGGGTCTCGTTCATTTCCAGCACCAGCAGTTGCGCCATCGACACGCCATGCTGCAACAGCGCCTCGGTGATAACGCCAGTGCCGGCGCCCAGCTCGATCACGCAATCGGCCTGGGTCGGCATGGCCGCCGCCATCATGCGCGCCAACGGCCGGCCGGACGGCAGCACCGAAGCCATCTGCAGCGGATGCTTGATCCACTCGCGGAAGAACGTGAGCTGTTGGCTATAGGCGGACATGGGGCGGAACCTGGGGACTTTGCGCCACTTTACCGGGCGCCGTGTAACAAAACGTTGTCACCTGCCATCAGGCGATCGCAGGATATTCCGGCGCCGCATCGAGCGTGGCCGACCACACCGCCGCCAGCTCCAGCAGGCGCAGGTCCGATCCGCGCGCGCCGATCAACTGCATGCCGATCGGCAGGCCGTTCGGCAGCGTGCCCATGGGAATGCTCACCGCCGGACAACCTGCCAGGTTGGCGAAGCTGGTGAGATCGGCCTGGGTAACCGGTACCGGGCCGTCCAGCGGAAAGGCGCCCTGCGGCGTGGTGGGCGTGACCAGCACGTCGATCTGCGCGAACAGGCGACGCATTTTCAGCGTGGCGGCATCGAGCACGCGGTCCGCGGCGGCGTAATCGGCGGCGCTCTTGCCAGCGGCGTAGCCGAGCAGTTGGCGGAACGGCGGTGAGACCGGATGTTCGGTATCGGCAAGCTGCGTGGCGAAGGTGCCGAGCATCTCCGCCTCCATCAACAGAAAACCGGCGCGGCGCGCGCGGGCGACATGCCAGTCGTCGAAATCCACCTTGCGGCACTCGCCCAGTTCGCGATCGAGCTTGGCTAGCGCCGCGTCGAATACGTCGATCACGTCCTGCTGCACGCCGAGCGCGGAAAGATCCGGCAACACGCCGCAGCGCAGTTTGCCGGGTTCCCAGTCCGGCGGCGACAAGGCCACGCGGCGGCGGCGCGAGCGCGGATCGTCCGCGTCGTAACCGGCAAGCACCTGCAGCAGCACGGTGAGGTCATCCACGCCGCGCGCGAGCAGGCCGACCGTGTCCAGCCGCCGCGCCGCGGGCGTCATGCCGCGCGCAGAAATTTCGCCTTGCGTGGGCTTGAGCGCGAACACGCCGCAATAGCTGGCGGGAATGCGCACAGAGCCCAAGCTGTCGGAACCGATCGCCGCCACGGCCAAGCCTGCCGCCACCGCCGCGGCAGCACCGCCGGACGAACCGCCCGCGGTGTAGCCGTGCCGTTGTGGATGATGGGTGGCGCCGTAATGCGGATTATCGGTGACGGCGCCGAGCGCGCCTTCGTCCATATTTGTCTTGCCGATCAACACGGCGCCCGAGGCGCGCAGCCGCGCCACCACATGCGAGTCGTGCGTGGCCGGCACGCCCGGCCCCGGCAGGCCGGCGCGCGTGGGCCAGCCGGCGATGTCGAAGTTGTCCTTGAGCGCGATGGGGACGCCATCCAGCCGGCCGATCACGCCATCGCGACGCCGCAGCTCCGCACTGCGCGCCTGCTCCAGCGTTAGCGCCGGGCTCAGGCCCACATAGGCATTGAGCCCGGGATTGATGCGCTCGATGGCCTGCAGATGCACCTCGGCCAATCGGCCCGCCTGTACCCGGCCGGAGGCGAGCCAGTGCAGAAGCTGGCACAGCGTGGCGCGGCGCAGGTCGATATCGGCGATCGGCGGTAGGGAACTCATGCACGCTCCTGCACAGGTGAAACGCGATTATGTCCAACCATTGCGACGCACCCGCAAGCAGCCCCCGGTTTGCCGCGCAGTAGGCGAATCCGGAGAATACCCGTCCGGACCGCCACGGAAACCCTCCGTGCGGCTACTCTCTGCCACCCTGCCACGCCGGAGCCCAGTCCACCATGACCGAACGCGAGACGATGGAATACGACGTGATCGTCGTCGGCGCGGGGCCGGCCGGGCTCTCGTTCGCGATCCGCCTCAAGCAGCTCAAGCCGGACCTAACGGTGTGCGTGATCGAAAAGGCCTCCACCATCGGCGCGCACATCCTCTCCGGGGCAGTGATCGAACCGCAGCCGCTGGACGCCCTGCTGCCCGGCTGGCGCGACAACCCGCCGCCGATCTGCGTGCCCGCCACCGAGGACGAGTTCTGGCTGCTCACCAAGACCGGCGGCCGCAAGCTGCCGGTGCCGTCGACGATGAACAACCACGGCAACTTCATCGTGTCGCTCGGCGCGATGTGCGCCTGGCTGGCGCCGCAGGCCGAGGCGCTCGGCGTGGACGTGTTCCCCGGCTTCGCCGCCGCCGACACCATCTATAACGAGGACGGCTCCGTCGCCGGCGTGCGCATCGGCGACATGGGCGTGGCGAAAGACGGTTCGCACAAGAGCGGCTACACCCAAGGCATCGACATCAAGGCCAAGGTCACCGTGTTGGCCGAAGGCGCGCGCGGCAGCCTCACCAAGCAACTGATCAAGCGCTACCAGCTCGACCAGCACAGCGACCCGCAAGGCTATTCGATCGGCATCAAGGAACTGTGGCAGGTGCCGGCCGGACGCGTCACGCCCGGCAAGATCTTCCACAGCTTTGGTTGGCCGGCCGACAACCACACCTACGGTGGCGCATTCCTTTATCACCTGGACAAGGACCGCATCGCGCTCGGCTACGTCAGCGGCCTCGACTACAGCGACCCCAACTACCAGCCTTGGGAAGCCTTCCAGCAATGGAAGAACCACCCCATGATCAAATCCCTGCTCGAAGGCGGCAGCATTCTTTCCGCCGGCGCGCGCGCCATCGTCACCGGCGGCTGCCAATCCCTGCCCAAGGTGGAACTGCCCGGCGCCCTGCTGATCGGCGACACTGCCGGCCTGCTCAACGTGCCCAAGATCAAAGGCACCCACCAGGCGATCAAGAGCGGCATGCTCGCCGCCGAGCACCTCGCCGCGACCGAGCTCAAGCCTGAAGGCTTCGACGCCAAACTGCGCGACTCGGACGTGATGGCTGAACTCAAAAAAGTGCGCAACATCAAACCCGGCTTCAAGAAAGGCCTGTGGTTCGGCATGTTCAACGCCGCCTGGGAAACCGCCATCGGCGGCAAATCCCCGTGGACGCTGAAGAACAAGCCCGACTGGAGCTCGCTGCACAAGCTAGGCCAGCAGGAAGAACCCAAGCGCGACTACGTGCAACGCGAGCTGCCCCCGCGCGACCGCCTGGCCGGCGTCTACTTCGCCGCCACCGAACACGACGAGGACCAGCCCGTACACCTGCACGTCAAGGACACCTCCGTGTGCGTCACCCGCTGCGCGGAGGAATACGGCAACCCCTGCACACGTTTCTGTCCGGCGAATGTCTATGAGATCGTCAATGACGAGGCGGGCAAGCGGCTGCAGATCAATGCCGCGAACTGTGTGCATTGCAAGACGTGTGACATCAAAGATCCTTACGAAATCATCAACTGGGTTCCGCCTGAGGGTGGGTCGGGGCCGAATTATCAGAATCTGTGAACCTCGATCTGGCTTGGCGCTTTGCGCGCTTGCATCAACTCATACGCCGCATCTGGGGTAGCTTGGTTCTGCGCGGATGGAAAGCCACGCTCAGGAGAGCCGTCGAGCAATTTCGCTCAGAGCAAGGCGAAGAGGCTAAGAACTTAGCCTTGAGTGTCCCTGCAAGTGCGCGCGGGTGTCGGCATATGCTGGTGATCGACACCATGGTGCCCAATCCCGCACGCGATTCTGGTTCGTTGCGCTTATGCATGATGCTGCAACTTCTGCATCGGGACGGTTGGCACATCAGCTTGCTGCCAGACGATGGCCGAGTTACCTCCGGCGACGTGGCGAGATTGAGTGCATACGGCGTCCATGTGCATGGCGGGAACGTAATGGCTTGGCTGCGTGAGCACGGGGAATCACTCGATGCGATCCTGCTTTGCCGCCTGGCTGTGGCTGCGCCTTACCTCAAACCAAGTCGACGCTTGGCGCCCAAGGCCATGTGCATCTTCGACACCGTCGACCTGCATTTTGTGCGCGAGGAACGTGCGGCCGAAGTATCGGGGAACCAGAGCATGCTGCGCCAATCGGCCGCCTCACGTCGGAGGGAATTGTCTTTGATACGCGACAGCGACGTAAGTTTCGTCGTCAGCGAAGTGGAACTGGCGTTGCTTCGGAAGGAAGTGCCTGACAGCAAGGTAGAGCTGGTGAGCAATATCCACGAAATACACGGCCGGCGTGCGCCCTTTTCCAAAAGACGCGATTTGCTTTTCATCGGCGGCTTTGGGCATCCACCCAACGAAGACGCCGTACGCTGGTTCGTGGCAGATATATTGCCACTGCTGCGCACGCGCGACCCTTCCATATGCCTGCATGTCGCCGGCGACATCACACCCGAAGCAAGAACCGCACTATCCCGGCCCGGCGTCGAGATGCATGGCCGCGTGGACGATCTGTCCGAACTGATGGACCATTGCAGGGTTTCGATCGCACCGCTGCGGTTTGGCGCGGGCGTCAAGGGTAAAGTGAACATGGCGATGAGCTATGGCCTGCCTGTTGTCGTCACGTCCATCGCCGCGGAGGGCATGCATCTATCCGATGGACATGACGCCTTGATCGCCGATACCGCGACCGATTTTGCCGAAGCAGTCTGGCGCGCGTACTGCGACGAACATCTGTGGATGCAGCTGTCCGACGGAGGCATCGCCAACGTGCAGCGGTATTTTTCACCGGAACTCGCGTTACGCACGTTGCGTAGAATCCTGCCCGCAAAGCAGGCATCTCAATGAAAAGCCTGCTCTACATCGCCAAGCAATTTCTGGCCAGGCGCCCTGGCCTGCGGCGCAAGATCGTCAACGCCATTTATCGCATTCCGGCGCTCGATATGCGATTGCGCGCAGTCCTGGATCAACGCGAAGATCTGGCCTGGCGACGCGTCGATGCCAATGACCTGCCGGACGATACGCGAGAGGTCTACGAAAAACTTCGCCACCGGATGAAGCGCTCATGAAGCTGCTGCTGGATCTTCAAGGAGCGCAGAGCCAGAGCAGGCATCGTGGTATCGGGCGCTACACTCTGGCTCTCACGCGCGCTTTTCTTGACCGAGCCGCGTCCGAGCATGATGTCCGATTACTGCTCAACGCGCGTTTCGGCGATCAGGTCGATGCACTGATTGCAACGCTGGGTGAGCATGCGCGGCCGGCGCACCGCCTCGTCGTGGAAGTACCCGAAGGAATTCGTGCGCAACCCGGCGGAAACGCCTGGTTGCGCCGGACTTCGGCCCGTGTCATGCGTCATGCCATAGAGAGCTCGGGCGCCGATATCGTTTGGTACAGCAGCATATTGGAAGGCTATAACGACGACGCTGTGGTACCGGAAACATCGCCCGTTGGAATCGCCAGCGTAGCGACGCTGTATGACCTGATTCCCTTGCATGATCAGGATGCGTATCTCGGTCACCCACGCATACGCCAGTGGTATGGGCAAAGCGTGGACATGTTGAAGCAATGCGACATGCTGCTCGCCATTTCCGAATGGGTGCGCCAGGATGCTATCCAGCGTTTGCAGTTGCCTCCCGAGCGTGTCGTCAACATCGGAGCGGCAGTGGATGACTGGTTTGCTCCTCCCACCCCAGACCCGGCTGCCAGTGCGGCGCTGCGCTCGCGTTACGGCATTACTCGCCCTTACGTGCTCTACAACGGCGGCTTCGACGCGCGCAAAAACGTACCATCGTTGGTCCGCGCATTCGCCGCATTACCTGAAGCAATGCGCGCGGCGCATCAACTCGTCATCGTCGGGCGTGCCGGCCAAGAGGAGGCCGCTCAACTGCACGAAGCAACGCGCAAAGCGCGATTGCCCGCGGACAGCGTGATCTATACCGGGTTTGCACCGGATGAAGAACTGATCCGCCTCTATGCCGAATGTGCCCTGTTCGTATTTCCTTCCCTACTGGAAGGTTTCGGTCTGCCGCCGCTCGAGGCCATGGCCTGCGGAGCTCCCGTCATCGCCAGCCATGCGGCCAGCCTGCCGGAAGTGATAGACAAACGCGACGCGCTATTCAATCCACATCGTGTCGATGACATCACCGCATGCATGTCCCAAGCACTCGGTAACGCGCACTATGCTGATGAACTGCGGAAATACGGGTGCGAACGTGCCCCGATGTTCAGCTGGAACAGCGTCGCCAACCGCGCTCTGGATGCGCTGCAGGAGCTTGCTCACCGTCAGAACCGCCGGCCCAACGTAGCAATCCACGGCAACCCGCTCGCACGAGAAGAGCAACTGATCGCCGATATTTCGCGCATGGACGGCAAGCCAAGCGACGAGGATCTCGCCAGCATCGCCAGCATGGTGATATCCACACGCAAACCTGAGGCAGTGCAACGTTGGCTGGTAGACGTGAGCAGCATTGCAGAAAAGGACATCCGTACCGGCGTCCAGCGAGTCGTGCGTAATATTCTTACGCATTGGCTCATCTCTCCACCTGAAGGCGTGCAGATCGTTCCCATACGTTTCGCGCGCGGCCGTTACCGCCACGCGCGGCAATACGCGTTCGAACTGCTTGGCCGCGAGAAAAATCCCTTGCCGGAAGACGCGATTGAAGCGGTAAACGGCGATGTTTTCTTCGGCCTCGATTGGGCGGTCGACGCCATTGATGCTGCAGAACCTCAACTGCGCCAATGGCATCGCCGTGGGGCAAGTGTTCAGTTTCTCATCCACGACCTGTTGCCCATCATGCTGCCAAATGCGTTCCATCCCTACGCTCGCGACCGGTTCGCACGCTGGCTGCGCTGCGCTGCAACCGTTTCCGACAACTTGATTTGCGTCTCACGGGCCACGGCAGACGACTTGAATCTATGGTTAGCGACCACTTCCATCCGTTATCAATTCGGGCGCGCCCCTGAAGTAACTCACTCCCCTCCCGGGGTCGATCCCTCCTTCAGCAGCGCAGAGCCCGTTCTTCGTCCGCTCCTAGCCGTCGCTCTACGCTCGCGGCCGACCTTCCTGATGGTAGGAACGATCGAGCCGCGCAAAGGATACGACCAGGCGTTGGAAGCCCTGGAACAATTGTGGAATGACGGCATCGACGTCAATCTGGTCGTCGTGGGTCACTATGGCTGGCTCATGGAGCCATTTCGAGCGCGCCTTGAAGCACATGCTCAATATAATCGGCGCTTGTATTGGATCCACGATGCCAATGATGACGAACTGGACGCCATCTATCGTGCCAGCACCTGGTTGCTCGCCGCATCTTGGGGCGAAGGCTACGGCCTGCCACTTATCGAAGCGACGCTGCGTAATATTCCTGTCATTGCCCGCGATCTGCCGGTGTTTCGCGAAGTCATGGGCGAACAGGCTCAATATTTCAAGGCGCAACAGCCATCAGAGTTAGCGGACGTATTGCGGAACCTACTTTCGCTTGAGGATGTACCATCACCCGTCAAATCGTTTCCCACTTGGCAGGAGAGCGCAGCCTCGCTCTCCAGTGTGATCAAGAATCTGATTTCGGATGAGTCTGCCTAGGAATGCACCTATGAACCGATGCCCCCGTCTACCTCAGGCTAGGCCCACTTGTCTGCCTTGCCTTCAAGGCATACTCGCCCCTTTTTCAAATTTTCGATATAACTATGAATCTCAAAGGGTGCTTTCAATCCCACCACGAGAATGACTGTTGCGGAACGCAGAGCTAGTTAGTAGCGAGCCAGGCCGTACAGTAGACCGCTCAAATTGAAAGCCAATCCGTTCTCCAACTCGTTTAGGATTAAGACGTGGCGCCATCGACCGTAGATCAAACATCAAGGAACTATTTGCAAGTCGCCGTTCTTATTCCTTGTTTCAACGAAGAGGCTGCAATTACGCAGGTAGTCAAGGATTTCAAAGCCGCGCTACCATCCGCTGACATTTACGTATTCGACAATAACTCAACTGATCAGACCGTTGCCTTGGCGCTCGCAGCAGGCGCCAACGTTTCACACGTACCGTTTCGCGGCAAAGGAAATGTCGTGCGCAGAATGTTCGCCGATATCGAGGCCGACATTTTCGTATTGGTTGATGGCGACGCGACCTACCATGCACCCAGTGTCACAATGCTCATCCAAAAGCTGATCGATGAACAGCTGGACATGGTTGTTGGGGTACGTCAACACGAAGAGAAAAATGCCTATCGCCCAGGCCATGAATTCGGCAACAGACTATTGACCGGATGTGTGAGCAGTATTTTTGGCGGCAAATTCACCGACATGCTGTCGGGATATCGCGTCTTTTCACGGCGATATGTGAAGTCGTTCCCTGCGTTGGCTCATGGTTTTGAAACGGAAACGGAATTAACCGTACATGCTCTGGAGCTCCGTATGCCATATGGCGAATTGATTACTCCATATGGCGTACGACCAGAAGGTTCTGTCAGTAAATTGAGCACCTACAAGGACGGCCTGCGGATTTTGAAAACCATCATCAAGCTCTATGCAACGGAACGCCCCTTACTCTTTTACAGTATCGTCGGCCTTGTCTTCGCGGTCGCGGGCACCGCACTATCAATTCCGCTAGCCGTCACCTACTTTGAGACTGGACTGGTTCCACGCATTCCTACTGCCATATTGTCCACGGGGTTGCTGCTCAGCGGAGTAACCTCTTTCGTTGCAGGACTTATTTTGCAGGCCACAACGCTGAGCAGACGAGAATTCAAGCGTCTTTCTTATCTGGCCATACCAGCTATCCCACGTGATGCTAGCGCCCGAGACATTGCGTCCATACGTTGAACAATACGTTTTTTTAACCTTTCCTGGTAATCCATCATGCCGATCACTTTCGATACTACAGATAAACAATCCCAATTTAGTTGGTCAAAAAAACAATTGATAATCCTTGGCGTTATCGTTTTAGCAATCATCACTTACCTGGCATTTCGATTCACGGGCGTTCAACCGGTCGTAATGTCGGATGAACAGCGCTTCAGTACATACTCGCGAATCCTCGATCCCGCACAAGCTGACGTTCCGTCTTATCTATTTTACTTTATATATCATATAACCAATCAATGCGGAGCAGGCTTTCTGGAATGTGGAAGATTATTGAATCTTCTTCAGCTCGGATTGGCCAGCGTTCTACTTTATATTCTTTGTATGAAATACTTATCAAAAAGGATTTCGGCATTTATTGCAATTGTTACGCTACTGGCTCCTTGGGGGAGCTACGTAACGTATTATATGCCAGAAATACTTTATTATCTTATTTTTCTGACATTGACATGGATCACTCTGAATGAAGAAAACTATCGCAACCAGACGTTATTTGACAGCGCCTCAGGAATAACACTTGGAATATTGTCCCTGATCAAGCCTCACGCGCTGTTTTTAGTACCGGCGTACGCTGCGTTCCGCGTTTACGCTCACGTCCTGAACAAGCGCCCGCACAGCCTGTTTAAACTTGCCTGCTCTATTGGTTTATCCGTTATTTTACTTTTTGTCGTCCGCCTTTCTGTGGGTTACCTGATAGCTGGCCATGCTGCGCTCAGCCTGTTCGGAAGTACCTATAGCGGAGTTGCAGATAAGAGTGGCGGACTCTTCAGTTCTCAAATGCTTTTATCCCTTTTTTATGTTGCAAAAGGTCACGCATATGGGCTCCTGGTACTGCTGGGATTTCCGTTGACGGCGGGCTTCGTTATACTTTGCAACAAGATCACTGATGATAACCGCGAGCAGAAAAAAATCATTTTTTTTTCGATCGCCGTGCTGATATGCATGCTCGCTGTCACAATCGCCTACACGGCGCGAGTTAACGGAATGAACCAGTATGAAAGCCTTAATCGGCTTCATATGCGTTATTATTTTTTCATATTTCCGATTTTTTCCATTATTGCCGCATTCTTTTTCAAAGAGACGGAACTCAATCTCGCAGCCTGGCAAAAAACAATTGCTGCGCTTGTACTTGTCGTCACTCTTTATGCCGGCTTCAGAGGGCTCAAGCCGTACACTCCCTCTGCCGTGGACTCGCCCGATCTGTGGACAATTGCATATCACCCCAAGGTGTTGCACGTATTTGCACTATTACAGGCGTTCGCCCTGCTGCTGCTTATCATAAAGCCTTCCAAGGCCTCGAAATTCTTTGTCTATCTAATACTTCCTTCATTGGCAGTTAATGCCGCACTCACCCTGCCAGTTTTCTTTTCGTATTATAGGGTGCAAAGCACCGCTGACAAAGCTGGCGTCTTTTACGAGATGACCATAGGCAACCATGATCCGGTCGCGATTGTCACGGACGACGACTCGAACGCAACACGTGTGATATTTCACCTTAGCGCCAAGGACATAAGGAAGGTTCTTACTTCACCTACCCAGATGTTGACTGCACAGATGATTGCGCCCGATGTTCGTTGGATCATCGCTCTTAACGACAATCCACTCGCTCCTTCACTTCGGGGTTATCTTGCATACGAGATGCCTGGATATAAAATTTGGCACGTCGGCACCAGTGGTTACGACGTCGATTTCACTGGAACAACTTGGCCTGAAGTGGACTCGATTAAAGGAGTCTTCGGTCCCGAATGGTTTGGCCGTTGGTCTGATGGCAAGTCCGTCACCATTAACTTCGCCAGAGACATTCCCGCCGATATTTTTGTCGAAATCAAGGCCTTTGGCTTTGGACCTAATATTGGGCAATCCGCCAGCATCCAAATTGGTAATCAAGCCAGGCAGTTTGAGCTAAGCAAGGATTTGAGCTCAGCCACACTGAGTTACCGCAACATTCCCGCGCACACACGAGCCGTGATCATCACGGTACCTCATCCTATTTCACCAAAAGAGATTGGAATGAATACCGATTCGCGCATGCTTGGTATCGGACTCAATCATCTGTCTATCGAGCCGGCAGTATCGAAAGACCAAAGGGTTACCAGCGCAAAGTGAAGCCGCCGGATATCGAGAGCTTGACGCTCTATTCTGCGACTCTGATATGCGATTCCCAGCCAGAGGTACACAACAGGGAGGGCAACATCCATTCGCAGACGCATGGTTCGTTAAATCTCGCTACAATAACCGTTTGTTGGTCACCCCTTGGCGTCGTTGGCTCCGGTAGAAGGAAACACAGATGAAAATTCTGGTCGGCTACAAGCGTGTGGTGGACTATAACGTCCGCATCCAGGTCAAACCCGATGGCACCGGCGTGGTGACTGACGGAGTAAAACTCTCCGCCAATCCCTTTGACGACATCGCCCTGGAAGAGGCGCTTCGCCTGCGTGAAAAAGGCGTGGCCGAAGAAGTGGTGGTGGTCGGCATCGGTCCGGCCGATCTGACCGCACATTTGCGCAATGGACTGGCGATGGGCGCCAATCGCGCCATCCACGTGGTGACGCCGAACGCCGTACAGCCGCTTACTGCCGCCCGCGTGTTCCTGAAGCTGGTCGAAAAGGAACAGCCGGGACTGATCATCCTAGGCAAGCAAGCGATTGACGATGACGCCAACCAGACCGGCCAGATGCTGGCCGCGTTGTGGGACCGTCCGCAGGCGACCTTCGCCAGCAAAGTCGAGATTGCCGAAGGCAAAGCCACGGTGACGCGCGAAGTCGACGCCGGCCTGGAAGTCATCGAAGCCGATCTGCCCGCCGTGATCACCACCGATCTGCGCTTGAACGAACCTCGTTTCATCAAGTTGCCGGACATCATGAAGGCCAAGTCCAAGCCGATCGATACCATCGAGTTCGCATCTCTGGGCGTGGACGCGCACGATCAGCTCAAGACCACGCACTACACCGCGCCGGCTAAGCGCAGCAAGGGCGTGATGGTGAAGGACGCCGCCGAACTGGTGTCCGTTCTGAAGCAAAAAGGGCTGCTGTAAGCAGCCGGCCAGTATTGAGGAGACATCCATGAGCAAGATCTTGGTTATCGCCGAACATCTGGACGGCAAGCTGAACCCTTCCACCGCACGCGCCGTAAGTGCTGCAGCGGCCGTCGAGCCCGAGGTCATCGACGTATTGGTGCTGAGCGACAAGGCCGACAGCCTCGCCACGGAGGCCGCCAAGATCCAGGGCGTGAGCCGCGTGTTGACAGCCGAGCGTACGGAAAATGCCCATCCGCTTGCCGCCGTGCTGGCACCGCAGATTGCCAAGGTAGCCGCCGGCTACAGCCACGTATTCGTTCCCTCCACCACGTTCGGCAAGGACGTCGCGCCCCGCGTCGCCGCCCTGCTCGGTGTGGCGCAGGTCAGCGATGTGATGAGCGTCAATGGCAGCCACACCTTCAAGCGACCGATCTACGCCGGCAATGCGATCATCACGGTGGAAGCCGATCCTGCGCATGCGGTCGTCGCGACCATTCGCACCGCCTCCTGGCCGGTAGCGGCAAACGGAGAGAGCAGTGCCCCAATCGAATCATTGAGCCTGGATGCAACGCTGCCGACGCATACACGCTTCGTCGAGCTCAAACAGGGCAAGAGCGATCGCCCGGACCTGCAGAGCGCAAACAAAGTTGTTTCCGGTGGCCGCGGCGTGGGCTCGAAGGAAAACTTCGAGATCATCTACAAGTTTGCCGATAAGATCGGCGCCGCCGTCGGCGCTTCCCGTGCCGCAGTCGACGCCGGTTACGTGCCGAACGAGCTGCAGGTTGGTCAGACTGGCAAGATCATCGCGCCGGAGCTCTACATCGCCATCGGCATTTCTGGCGCCATCCAGCACCTGACCGGCATCAAGGACGCCGGCATCATCGTGGCGATCAACAAGGATGGCGAAGCGCCTATTTTTGAGATCGCAGACATCGGCCTCGTCGGCGATCTGTTCAAGCTGTTACCGGAGCTTGAGCAGGCAATCGGCTAAACCCTAACTGCTCTGCAAACCAGAAAAGCGGCACGCATGTGCCGCTTTTTTTATGTTCGGATGATGGCGCGTACCGCGTCGATTACACGATTTACATCACCATCGGACATAGCCGGCGAGAGCGGCAAGCTGACAGTCTCGCGTCCAATCCGCATGGCATGCGGCCATCGCTCCGGTAACCAACCGAAACGCTGCTGGTAGTAGGGATGTTCCGGAATGGACTGGTAATGCACACCGGTGCCGATCCGCATGGCATTCATGCGATCCAGGAATTCGTCGCGTGTCATACCGGCGCGCTCTCTATCAATCAGCACGATATAAAGATGCCGGCCATGGCGGGTTTGCGGGTCTGCCGGCGCCGGCAGCGAAATCGGCATCGTCGAGAAGGCTTCATCATAGCGCCGCCAGATCTCCTCCCTACGATGCCAGTTCTGATTGACGCGTACCAGCTGGTGCAGCCCGATCGCCGCCTGCACGTCCATCATGTTGTACTTGAAACCGCACTCCAACACCTGGTAGTGCCTGTAACCCTTGTCGCCAAAGCGGTGCCAGGCGTCCTTACTCATGCCGTGCAACGCAAGCACGCGCGCTCGCGCCACCTGCTCTTCATTCCGACCGAGAATCATGCCTCCTTCACCCGTAGCCACGTTCTTGGTCACATAGAAGCTGAAGCAACCAAAGTCGCCGAATGTACCCAATGGCCGCCCACGATACTCGGCTTCGACTGCGTGTGCGCAATCCTCGATAACCACCAGGTCATGCCGAGCCGCGATCGCCATGATTTGATTCATGTCGCATGGCCGGCCGGCAAAATGCACCGGAAGTATCGCACGCGTGCGTGAGGTAATAGCGGCCTCTATCGCTGCAGGATCGATGTTTTGCGTAACCGGATCTACATCAGCCAGCACTGGCACCAAGCCGGCATGGATGATTGCATTGACGGTTGCGCAAAAGGTCAACGGCGTAGTGATCACTTCCGAGCCTGGCTCGAGCCAAGCCGCAAGCATGCTTACATGCAGCGCAGCCGTACAAGAATTGACTGCCGCGACCTGCGAGGGTCTCACTCCGCGAAAGTCCGCAAAGTCCCGTTCAAATTGCGCGACACGCGGACCTGTCCCCAGCCATCCGGAACGCAGGCAGGCTTCCACTTCGGCGATCTCCGCTTCCCCGATCTGAGGAGCACCGAACGTAAGGAAAGGGACTTCAGTTTCCAAGGTCAGATCCAAATTAGGGTGCAAGGTGGGGGCAGGTGCGGCAGGCTCACTGGGCCTTCGATCGAATCAATGTTGCCCGTGAGGTATTACGCACGACACCAACGATTCGACCATGTCCTCGAGCGAGCTGCCCCCTGCTTGCAGGTGCAATTCAGGTTTGGTGGGTGCTTCGTAAGGAGAATCGATTCCCGTGAAATTACTGATTTCGCCGGCACGTGCTTTCCGGTACAGGCCCTTCGGATCCCGGCGTTCGCACTCATCCAATGGCGTATCCACGAATATCTCCACGAATTCGCCCTCCTCAAACAGGCTGCGCGCAAATTCACGCTCGCTTCGGAATGGCGAGATGATGCATACCAGGACGATCAACCCAGCATCGACCATCAGATGCGCCACTTCGGCCACACGTCGCACGTTTTCGACACGCGCCTCTGGTGTAAAGCCCAGATCGCGATTGAGACCATGCCGCAGATTATCGCCATCGAGCAGATAAGTGTGGTACCCCAGAGCACACAAACGGCGCTCAAGAAGATTGGCGATCGTCGACTTGCCAGCACCGGACAGCCCGGTGAACCAAAGACACTTCGGCTGCTGACCTTTACCCTGCGCTCTCGCCTGCTTATCTACGTCCAGATGCTGCCAGTGCACATTGGTGGCGCGGCGTAGCGCGAAATCCAGCATGCCGCAGGCCACGGTTGCGTGGCTCTGCCGGTCGATCAGAATGAAACCGCCCAGCGTGTGGTTTTCGGCATAAGGCTCGAATGCAACGGGATGGTCGAGATCAATATTGCAATAGCCGACTTCGTTCAATTGCAGGCGATGGGCAGCAAGCTTGGCCTGCGTATTCACATCTACCTTGTGCTTAATTGAAGTGACACGGGCATTAACGGTTCTGGTGCCAATCTTCAACCAATAACCGCGATTAGGTAATAGCGGAGCATCCCCCATCCACAACAAATGCGCTGCAAACTGATCGGACTCCCGCGCCGGCTGAGCCGCGTCAGCAATGACATCCCCTCGACTGACGTCGATCTCACTATCGAGGGTGAGCGTGACGGCCTGCCCAACCCCGGCACCTTCGAGATCGCCGTCGGCCGTTACGATCCTGGCAATATGAGCGCGCTGCGCGCCCGGCTGCACGACGATCGGCGCACCCACCTTGACGTGGCCACTGCAAATCGTGCCGGCATAGCCGCGGAAACTTTGATCCGGACGATTGACCCACTGCACAGGCATCCGAAAGCCTGACGATTGGACTGGCTCGACGCGAATAGTTTCGAGTATGTCCAGCAAGGTTGGGCCTTCATACCAGGCCATGCGGCTGGAAGGCTTGCCGACATTGTCTCCTTCTAGCGCGCAGACCGGTAAGGCATGCACCGAGGCAAGGCCAAAGCCCGAGGACAGCTCAGCATAGGCACTTCGGATCTCTTCATAAGTTTCTTGCTGGTAGTCGACCAGGTCCATCTTGTTGACCGCCAGGATGATCTTGCGAATTCCCAGCAATGCACAAATGTACGTGTGCCGCCTGGTCTGAGTCAGCAGGCCTTTTCGAGCGTCCACCAGCACAATGGCCACGTCGGCCTGCGACGCGCCCGTCGCCATGTTGCGCGTGTACTGCTCGTGGCCTGGGCAGTCGGCAACGATAAAACTGCGCCGCGAGCTATGAAAGTAGCGATAGGCAACGTCGATCGTAATACCCTGCTGCCGCTCAGCATCCAAACCGTCGGTGAGCAGCGAAAAATCCAGTACGTTGCCTTCAGGATGCAGACGACGGCTATCCCGCTTCAGCGCCTCGATCTGATCGTCCGGGAGCATCCCTGCATCGAAAAGCAGCCGACCCAACAGCGTACTTTTGCCGTCATCGACGCTGCCACAGGTAATGAAACGCAGCAGGCTGCGGGAGGTGGCTTCACGAGCCATCAAAAATACCCCTCCTGCTTCTTCCGCTCCATTGATGCCGATGAATCGCGATCGATAAGCCGTCCCTGACGCTCCGAGGAGCGTGATGCCGCCATCTCGGCGATGATCTCATCCAACGTGCTCGCAGTGGATTCGATGGCGCCTGTCAACGGATAACAGCCAAGCGTGCGGAAACGCACCATGCGGTGCTCGATCTTTTCACCCTCCCGGAGGATAAAGCGGTCATCATCCACCATGATCCAGGCACCATCACGCCACACCACCGGACGCTCTTTCGCGAAATAGAGCGGCACCACTGGAATGCCTTCACGCCGGATGTAATGCCATACATCCATCTCCGTCCAATTGGACAAGGGAAAAACGCGCACGCTTTCTCCCTTGTGAATGTACGTGTTGTAGAGGTTCCACAGCTCAGGACGCTGTCGTTTAGGATCCCAGTGGTGCCGATCATTACGGAATGAAAAAATCCGCTCTTTGGCACGCGATTTCTCCTCGTCCCGTCGAGCGCCTCCGATCGCGGCATCGAACCCATGTTTATCCAACGCCTGTCTCAGTGCGGCTGTCTTCATCACGTCTGTATGCACTGCAGCCCCGTGGATCAAAGGCGAAATTCCCTGACGGAGACCTTCCTCATTAATGTGTACAAGCAGTTGCACGTCACCGACAGCCGCGACCTGTTCACGAAAAGCAATCATCTCCCGGAACTTCCAAGTGGTATCGACGTGCAGCAGCGGAATAGGCGGGTAAGCCGGGTGAAACGCTTTGCGCAGCAAGTGCAATAGCACGGACGAATCCTTGCCGATCGAGTACAGCATCACGGGCAGCCGAAAATTCGCAGCCACCTCCCTTAAGATGTAAGTGCTTTCGGCTTCGAGTTGATCCAGATGTCCTGAAAGAAGGGTCATTAGCTTCGCTTGCCATAAAGAACTGTGGATTCTGCCATGGTCGCTGCAGATGAACAGCTTGGAACTATGTGGGATAGCCAGCCCGAGACTTTGTTCCGATCTGAGAGCGCCAAACCTACGCCAGCAGCTAGCGTGATCCAAAGCCGGGAACTCCTCACCACGCCCGCCGCAAGCAATGGACAAGCGCTGAATATTCTGTCCACCCCTCTCTCAAACAGTGGCCAGTACTGGAACATGGTCATGATGCAGCGGAGGCAGGAGGTGATCCGTACCTGGAGCTCAAACGTTTCACATTGGAAAAAAAAAGGGGGGGCGGAGCGGACAAGCACAAAACAATTACTTTAAAGCCTCAGGTTGCTTACGGTAAACTTACAATTCATTCAGGAAAGCTTACCGCCCGGCCAGTGCCCAGGTCGTTGCGCTTCATGTCCAAGCGCCCCCTACGTCAGAGGCAAAACTGACACTTATGTGTCCTTAGTTCAAGAAGGGGTGGCTTGGTTTATGGATAGACAGCCCAGCTCTGCCATTACCTTCTACATTGTCGCGATCTAAAAAAACGCTTATCCGCCCCAATAAACGCAACCCTGGCGGTTAAATATCCTTGCTGTCTCAAAATGTTGACGAATTCTCCACGCCGAATTAATCAGGGTAGCGCTTTTTTCAAGTTTGCCATTTTTTGCGTTACTATCAGTTCGCCCATATTCCCGCGAGCTGATAACAGATATGGATTTTAAGTACACAGGTACCGACATCCTCAGCTCTACCGAAAGTACGTTGGCGAATTACAATACTTGGATAGCCCGGCAATTCGCTGATATTTATCTTAATTTTGAATATAAAACTGTTCTCGATTACGGGGCCGGCATCGGCAGCATAGCCACACTTTTTCGCTGCAGAACTGGCGCATCGCCTTTAACGCTTGAGATCGACGCACATCAACGAGCCATTCTAAAGCAGCGTGAATTTCAGTGTTTCTCCAACACCGACCAATTGCCCTTCAATATTGACTTCATTTACACCTCAAATGTGCTGGAGCACATTTCTGATGATATTGCAGTACTGAGGAAACTTGAGGCACATCTTTCCCCAAAGGGAAGAATTGCCATCTTCGTCCCGGCATTCAAGCTGATTTGGACAACCTTAGATGACAAAGTAGGCCATCAGCGTCGCTACACCAAACGAATGCTTCGCAGACATCTAGAAATGTCAGGCTATAAGATCGAACGCATGCGTTATTGCGACTCCGTGGGCTTTATGCTCGCAGTTCTCTTCAAATTGATCGGCAATAAGGATGGTGAACCAAGCGCTCGATCACTCATAATTTTTGATCGAATCCTGTGGCCCGTAAGCCGGTGCCTGGATATTTTTACTCACCCATTTTTTGGGAAAAATATTCTGGCAGTTGCTAAGAAAGATATGTAATTCGCGTTAATATCCAACAGAAGCTTCGATATCGCAACGTCCTAGCGAAGCAGGACACCGAAAATTCCTCCAAAGCGCGCCGCCGCAATCAATCGAATTCAATTACGGCGCCCATCCAGGGTCTGTTTACCGAAGAGCAGATCATTGGCTTCCTGCGCGAAGCGGAACCCGCTGACCGTTCCCACCGGTATCAACCAAGTCTGGTCGATGGACTTCATGCATGATCAACTGAACGACGGGCGCACGTTCCGGCTGTTCAATGTGTTGGATGACTTCAACCGTGAAGGCTTAGGCATCGAGGTAAACCTATCCTGCCGGCGGCCCGATTTGTTCGGTCGCTGGAGCAGATCATGCAATGGCGAGGGCAATCCCAGGTGATTCGTTGCGACAACGGCCCCGAATACATCAATGGTGCGCTGCAGACTTGGGCCAAACGGCAGATCCATATTGAGTACATCCAGCCTGGCCAACCCCAGCAAAACGCTTGCGTCGAACGCTACAACCCGAACGGTGCGTTACGACTGGCTGGCTCAGACACTCTTCGAATCCATCGAAGCGGTACAGGAGTTCGAAAAAGCGGAACTTTTGGGCAGATCCAAGGCCCACAAGGTCGCTAAAATTACGTTAACGAAGAGGGCATCGAGGTTTTGCCAATCTGCTTCGTAAGATCGGCTATGCAACTGGCTCGGCCTTCCATGGGTAGTATCGGGAGCGAACTTGATTGCGAGGCTCCGCCGGATGAGAACCGATGGGCAAACAGGCACAAAATAACTACATCTGAGCTGCATCTAGCTTACGGCAACCTTACATGATACTTAGAGGGCTTGTTCCCTCCATATCTGAACAGTCAAATGCAGAAGCTTCTCCACTTTCACCTCCCCAAAACAGGTGGTACGGCAATACGTCACCATTTGGTCAATCAACTTGGCGAAGACAAGGTCAGCAGAGCGCTGGCCGGGGTACGTTTAGCGGATGCGCTGATCGAATGGGATCAGATGACGGCCATCAGTGGCCACTTTTTCCTGCGACAAGGAGATAAGTTGCCGTCGAATCGATACAGTTTTACCGTTCTTCGCGATCCGGTGGACCGTTTCCTCTCGGAGTTCTACTTTTCAAAGGTCGATAACTCGAGCAGACCTCTCGATAGAAGAACGCACACACTGGACTTGGACGCATACCTCCATAGTCTGTCTGACAAAGAATGTCAGGCATTTTCAACGCAATTGGAAATGCTCTATCCCCTTGGCACAGACTCCCAACTTGTGCTAACCCAGAACCAAAAATTGCTGGCTGCATTAAATGTACTGAACCTCTTTAGCTCGATTGCCATCCAGGAAGAGCTGGAAGATTTCACATGCATGCTTGACACCATATTTCATTGGCCGAGCAAGCCGCCGCCTCGGGTGAACATTACTTCCTATCGTTTGAACGTGAACGAATTGAGCGCTCCGCAACGCGATCGTCTAAAGCTTTTGCTTGAACCCGAAATTGAACTCTATCAGCGCGCCAAAGACATATTTAAAAAGCAAAGAAGGCAACTGCTAACCCAAGCCAGATGTGACGCGGTGGTCGGCCCAGTATTCGAGACAACCGAACCAGCACTAAATGCAACCGCCAATCCTCCGAAAAATTTCGGAGATCTTCGCTGCTCGATCAAAACGGTCCGCATCTCCGGCGTAATTTCGGGCGACGAGCGCGTCATGATCGGGGAGGAACTCTCCATTTCGATCGAACTTGAAGCTGAGGTACCAATATCGTCCTTAAACATTGGGATCGCGATCAAGGATGACCGCGGCATCCTTATGTTCGGCACTAACTCCATGCTTCTTGGTGAGGTCTTTCACCTTTCTTCCGGCATATATGTCTCCACATACCGCATGCTCAATCGCATGCCAATAGGTAGTTATCGTCTAGACGTTGCCCTAACGCCGACGGAGAGCCATTATGAAGGCTGCTATCACTGGATCGAGCAGATCGCTTCGTTCGATGTATACGATGTCGCTTTGACAACATTCGAAGGAAAGATCTTGATGGACGCGCAAGTCGATCTGACGCCGACATCACGTTTCGCCTCTTGCTCAAGCTCCACGTACATAACAGCAAACCGGACCATACGAGCAAAGGCTCGCGCAAACCCACCCTTGAAGGATTTCAAGGCAAAAATTGTCGCGATGTGCTCGCCAGAGACTCTCCAAAGCGGGAGTGAGGTTTTGCTTCCAGTCCAGATAAAAAACAAGGGCAACCAAACTTGGCCCGCATTTGGATTACAATCCGTCACACTTTCTTATCGCTGGTATACGAATCGAGGCACCATTTTGGTTGCAGATGGATTAAGAACACAGCTACCAAATGATGTGAAACCCAACGAAAGCATAACCATGGCGCTTCACGTCAAGGTTCCCGACGCAAAGGGAAGATTGCTTCTAATGGCTTCGTTAGTCCAAGAAGGCGTAGTCTGGTTCATGGAACGACGAGCCGGCTCATCTCTCGTATTCAAGCTCAACGTTATTTAGCCTTGCGAAGCGCGTCGATCACCGCACCCATCTAGGACACGTCCAACTGCAAAAACTCAGCCCTGCATCTGTCTGATCAGGTCAGAAAGAAGTTGCGTCTTTTTTTTCATCAGGGAAACATCTCCCTTACTTTCAACATTCAAACGCAAGAGCGGTTCCGTATTGGACGCACGCAAATTGAAGCGCCACTTGCCAAAATCCGCGCTGATGCCATCCACGTTTTCAACGGCCGGCTCCTGATTGGCGAAATAAGCCATGATGTGATCCACGGTTTTGCAGACATCATTTACAGAAAAGTTGATCTCTCCGCTACATGGAAATGCCGTAACTTGCTTGCTCACCAATGATCCAAGAGATTGGCCACTCTTGCTAACACGTTCAGCTAAAAGCAACCACGGGATCATTCCTGAATCGCAATACGCAAAATCGCGAAAATAGTGGTGTGCGCTCATTTCTCCACCGTAGATCGCGTCATCTGCACGCATACGCTCCTTGATAAAGGCATGCCCTGTCTTGCTTTGTATAGGCACTCCACCAGCATCGCGCACCATATCGATTGTGTTCCAAGTAAGGCGGGGATCATGTATTACCGTCGCACCGGGATTTCTTGCCAGCAGCTGGGCTGCGAGCAAACCAACAATGTAATATCCTTCGATGAAATTACCTTCCCCATCAAAAAAGAAACACCGGTCAAAATCACCATCCCAGGCAAGCCCAAAATCTGCGCAATGAATTCGAACTGCGTCTGCCGTGGCTGATCGATTTTCAGGCAATAGAGGATTAGGGATGCCATTGGGAAAGGTGCAGTCCGGATCATGGTTCACTCGGATGAATTCAAACGGTAAATGCCTGGAGAGCAAATCCAGCACAGGTCCAGCACAACCGTTGCCTGCATTGACAACGACCCTCAATGGCCGAAGAGCTGCAATATTGATATATCCAAGAAGATGACTAATGTAGGCCGCCTTGTCATGATCACGAGTTACGCTGCCACAACGCTCTGCGTCCACGAAGCGGTTTTCTTCAACCAAACGTTCTATGTCACGCAACCCGGAGTCACCGCTGATCGGCCGGGCTCCGTGCCGCACTAGTTTCATACCGTTATAGTCCATAGGATTGTGGCTCGCGGTAACCATGATCCCGCCCGCCACCTCGCGATAAAACGTCTGAAAGTAGACCTCTTCGGTACCACATAAGCCGATATCGATGACATCGCAGCCAGCGCGATTCAAACCTTCAGACAAGGCAGCTGCCAATGCCGGGCTATCTTTACGAATGTCGTAACCAACTACCACTACGCCTTCGCCCACCTCCTTGGCAAACGCTCGGCCAATCCTTTCTGCCAATTCCACATTGAGCTCATCGGGCATGCGCCCCCGAATGTCATAAGCTTTGAAACTCTTTAACGCCACTTTGTATTCTCCTGGAGAGGGATGGCCTTACACATGAGTCTCGTACATCCACTGCAGCGTTCGCCGCAACGGAATCATATCCAGCGGGCCAATCAATTGACCCAGCTTCTCATTAGAGCCCACCAACCTCGCCACTTCGTTAGCACGAACGAATGCGGGATTGGTTCGCACCTCAATGCGATATCCCGCTAAGTCCTCCATCAATCCAATTACCTCATTGAGCGTGTAAGCACATCCAGAACAGATATTCACCGTTTCACCAATTGCGTCTGCATCAAGCAACCGCCGGTATGCCTCCGCCACAAAACGTACGTCCTGAAAATCGCGAGCAACATCCACGTTGCCGAGTTCAATCACGGCCGCACGGCGTTGAAAATGCGCAACGATCTTAGGAAGCAGATATTTTTCCGACTGCCCTACCCCAGTGTAGTTAAAGGGGCGGGTTATGATGATAGGAAGCCGCTCAGTCCAGAGATGTGCCATCTGTTCCATTGCGAATTTGCTGACCGCGTAATCATTGGCTGGCACCGCAGGCAAATTCTCCGTAAGAACTGGTACATCACTATTGCCATAAATATTGGCGCTACTCGCCAAAATTACCGCACGCGGTCGGTGACTACTGGAAGCCAACGCTTCCAGCAGATTGCGTGTACCTACAATGTTAGTACGGTAAATAGCATCCGCGTCACCATGCGCAACAAAAGCAATGGCGGCAAGGTGGATCACCACGTCGGGCATTAGGGATCCAACGGCGTGGATAGTAGCGTCTCGATCACACAAATCGACTGCGATGCCCCTAGCGGACGATTCATGCGCAAGGCTTGCTACCTCATAGCCTGCAGCTTGCAGCTCGGCAGAAACATATTTGCCAGTGAACCCCAGGGCTCCAGTTACCAATGCCACGGGTTTCACACGATTAGAAGGAGTGACCACGTTCGTTCCGCTTGAGATCGGCCATAACCATCATGCGACACAACTCTTCAAGATTCGTCTTCGCCTCCCACCCTAGCTTGGCCTTTGCCTTGGCCGGATCGCCAATCAATAGGTCGACCTCTGCTGGACGATAATACTTGGGGTTGATGACTACCATAGCGCGGCCAGTCTCACGGCAAATGCCGCGCTCCCCTTCGCCCTCTCCCCTCCAGTCAATCGTGATGTCCACACTCCTGAATGCCATAGTGACAAAATCGCGAACTGTTTCCGTACGGTTTGTAGCCAGCACATAGGTATCAGGCTCGTCCACCTGCAACATGCGCCACATGCCCTCTACATATTCCTTTGCAAAACCCCAGTCACGTCGAGCATCAAGATTACCCAGTTCGAGTCGGTCTGTCCGACCTAACTTGATCTTGGCGACTGTGTCGGTAATCTTTCGGGTCACAAACTCGCGGCCGCGCAACGGCGATTCGTGATTAAACAAAATCCCGCTGCAACCAAAAATCCCGTAGGATTCACGATAGTTCACCGTGATCCAGTGCGCATAGAGCTTGGCAACACCGTACGGGCTGCGAGGATAGAACGGGGTGTCCTCCTTCTGGGGAACCGCCTGCACCTTACCGAACATCTCGGATGTCGAAGCTTGGTAGAAGCGGATTTTTGGATTGACGATGCGGATCGCCTCTAAAAGATTCAACGCACCTATAGCCGTGATTTGGGCAGTAAGCACTGGCTGGTCAAATGAGACGCCCACAAAGCTCTGCGCAGCCAGGTTGTACACCTCAGTAGCCCCGGTGTCCTGCAAAAGACGAATCGCGGAACCAAGATCGGTAAGATCATATTCAACCAAATGAAGATTCGGCTGCTTGTCGATACCGAGTTCTTCAATTCGCCAAAAATTGACGGAACTTGTACGCCGATATGTGCCATAGACTGTATACCCATTTTGCAGAAGCAGTTCGGCAAGATAGGCCCCGTCTTGACCAGAGATACCGGTGATGATTGCTTTTTTCATGAAGCTTTTTCCTTTGATCATGCTTTAACTAAGTTATGGGCGCTTACCGAGCACCTAAATCCGATGACCATATTTTGTATGGCGACTTCCCCGTGACCGCTTCAAGGAAACGTGCTGAACTTATTGCCCATGAATCAACGGCGATACCTGCCTGACTTGGCACCATCCCGGCCCTAACAGCAGCAAGTGATTGCTCGACGGCATTCGCCAACTGGTCGGAAGAATCCCCAGAGAAATACATGATTCCTTCGCCCCCCACCTCACGGAATACAGGAAGATCACGGGCGAGTACGGTAACTCCGCGCATAGCTGCTTCAATAATGGGCAGGCCGAACCCCTCGCCACGCGAAGCGACAAGCAATAGGCTGGCCGCATCATATAGCTGATCAAGGAGTTCGTCACTTGCAGCGGAGAACCAAGTTACTCCCGAAGCCTCTTGCGATAGATCATTCAACTGTTTGACCAATTGCTCAACGCACCAGCCTTGCTTACCAACGATTACCAGCTCAGCGTCACTATTTCTCTCACGCAATTTTGCAAACGCTGCGAGCGCCTGGTCATAACCTTTACGCGGTTCAATCGTACCCACCATGAGCACGATGTTTCTCTTCTGACGCAGCCATAAGAGACGCTCTTTTTCTTCAGGCGATATACCACGCGACGGCACACTGGCTTCCACGTCTGCGCCAAGGTGAAACCAGCACAGTTCCAGTGGAACTTTACGCCCAGTTGAGTCCAGCCACCCCGCGAATTCATCTACTACCGACCTCGAAATAGCTACAACTCGATCTGCAACATCCGTGACAACCTGATACCACGGCCTCAAAATTTCCGGTGCATTAGGCGGAAACCATTCGGGATGCGCCACGGGAAGCATGTCATAAAGGACAAAAACGATCTTGACACCTTTTGCCTTCAGCGCACCAAACACCTCTCGAGCCGAAGGAACACCGGTAGGCACCAGATCGAGACCGACGAACAAATCGTTACTGTCGATATCGATCGGTTCGTCCTCAAGCGTTGTTTCGGGACAACCGAGGAAATTGCAGGTGAACTGACGAGCATAGCGATAAACACCATCTCCTTTCGTATAGACGGGTTCTATGCGCAAGCCTGCGTTACTTTGGGTTAGGAGTTTGCTCAGAATGCTGCGCACGACACGCTGGATTCCGCTACGTGCATCTGTTTTCACCAACTCGGAGATATCCAGTAACAACTTCGGGTGAGGCGTAGCTCGTCCGAGCAGCGTGGATAGGCCCAACGCCACTGCATCATGATCAGCATCCGTTGGATCGATTGTCGACTGAATGATCGAGACCTGGCCTAGTGTGCGCTGAAGAATTCGACGTGAACTGCACTCATGGAAACCATCAATGGCTAGGGAATATTGCTCGGCGATCCGCGCAGGGTCGTGTAAACGGATTAAATGGTCTCGCCCAATTTGGGCCAACTCTGAACGAGTTTCTTTGGAATCAAGCAATTTACCGATGCTCGCGGATAGATCTTCGACTTTGAATTCATCCTCAAGCGTAATCGTTGCATTGCGCGGTAGCTCGGCCAAAGAACCATGAGCATTGACGATTGTCGGAATACCCCATGCCAGGCAATCAAGTACCGCCGCAGACGTCTCTCCGCGAGATTGCCGCCTTAGCTGGACCGCGATATCTGCAGATGCGAGCCATCGACGATAAGCCGCTGCATCTGCAAAGCCCGTTATGACCACATTACGGGCACCCGACTCCTTTATGCGCGCATAGAGCATCTGCTCCCAGGCCGGGTCGGCAGCGCGGCCAACGAAAACCAGCTTACAGTCGGCGCGCCCAGCGAAGGACATTAGCCATGCGTCTAGCAAGGAGTCATTGCATTTTGCAGCACTGAGCATCCCAAACGTAGCCACTACCAGTTGCCCATCGTCCAGACCCATCGCCTGGCGCGCTTCAGCACGGTGAATTTGTTGCTGGACTTTACGAAGGAGAGGTATTTGAACAAATCGTTCCGCTTGGACCTCGTCGTACCACTGGCTTGCAAGCTCACAGCTATGCGCTGAATGAACTATCACTCCATCGGCGGCGCCTACCACGCCCCAATTACAGGGGAATCTGAAGGCGACTGCATTTCGATCCGTTGCATCACCAAGCATTTTCAATGCGTGATAGCCATAACCTTCATAAAGCGCCCGCTGCCATATTCCAGGCATTCGCCCGGTATCCTGAAGCCAGTGGTGAAGGTTGCCTAAGTAGAAATCATGCAATGCTACCGTTCCGCTGACTTTCGCTAGGGCGTCGAACATGTAGCTATGAAATTCGGAGTTTCCGAAATGATAAAGCACTCGGTCAAAATGCTTGGAGTTGGCCAAAAACCAGGCGACGTCGCGCACCGGAAGCTTCAAGTCGCCGATATCAATTGCCCGATCGACTTTGTCAACGATGAGTTCGATATCGTAATGAGTCATCAACTCCGGCAGAAGTTCGGCACTGAAGTCGGCAATGCCGGACTGCTCCGGCGGCAGCGGTGAAAAATACGCCAACTTAAGTCGGCCACGCCTGGCCGAGTCTTTCTCTGCAAGAGATAGGGCGGAGCGTCGCTTACGAACGGCCAGCTCCACTCCCTTCCAAGCCTCAGCGGCGGTCTGCCCCCATGAAAACTCCTTACTGCGCGCAAGCCCGCTCGAAGCAAGCCGCTGCTGCAGTGCACTGTCCGACAGAACGCGGATGATGGCATTTGCAATGGATTTTCTGTCTCGCGGATCAAACAGCTCTCCTTCCGGACCAACTACTTCAGGCAGACTGGAGGTCTGGGACACAATCACAGGCGCCCCTACAGACATTGCCTCTAAGACCGGTAAGCCGAATCCTTCATGCCAAGACGGAAACACGAATAGCTCACACAAGTTATACAGCATGAGCAGGTTTTGATCAGACACAAATCCAGTGAGAACCAACGCATCGCGATCTAGGCCCATGCGCTGAGCAAGCGCACGTAGTCGTTCGGACTCATCGGGCTCTATCGAGCAGACTATTGCCAGCTGATGCGACTTGGCAAAGCGACCAGTAGCTGCGAAGGCTTCGATCAGCAGATCAATGTTCTTTCGATGGTCTATTCCCCCGGTGTACATCACAAAGGGCTTGTGGAGCTTCAAATGTTCGCGTAGTGCGCGCTCGGCACTCTGCGATACGACTGTTGGAACATAGCGCTCGTCAACCGCCGAGGAAATATTCAGCGCATAATCTGGCGCATACTCTAGTGCATCAATAACTTCTCGGCGTGAGCTATTGGAAATGGCGAGCAAAGCGTCTGCATAGGAAAGGTTTTTAAGAATGCTTTGATACCACTTCCTAAGCCGAGGATCGGGCAAATAAATACCAGGATAAACATATGGAATGAGGTCATAAACAACCGCAACCGTAGCAACACCGGGGACAGTAGCGGGCAGCGCACAAATGCAATCGTCCGTCCAACCTTCAAAACAGCTGAGAAAGAGAAGGCAATCTGGCGCGATCATCGCGATCATCGCATCACGCACCAATTGACTCGCCTCACTCCTCCAGGAGTTAGCTTCATCGCTTGCATTACGAGGCGACGGCGCAGTCCAAACGTGGATGTCCTGCGGAGCGACGCCTGCCAGCAGTTCGCGGCGCAACTCGATAGCCGATTCTTTCATGTCTCCATTGATGAGAAAGGATATCCGTCGCCCCTCTGCCTGCCGGATCAATGCACGCACAAGCGATCTGGCATAGATGCCAACACCCCGCTTTCCATGCACGAGACTCTGGCACGCTTGCAAATCGATAAGCAAATGCATGTTTTGGCTGCTTTCCTGTTCCAAATGTCACGAAGACTTCATTATGCTATTTAACATCGAACGAACCGTCCGAGCCCGTGCGGGCAAGTGAGCACTCCCGTTTGACGCCGCTGGCGGTGTGAACTGTGTTGTCTCAGGCCGGGCATTGCCAACCACTGCGCGAATCAGTCGAACCTTTAATCTCGGAGCAATACTTAGAAGCGTTCCACCAATTCGGCGAAGAACGGGGCGCCCTGCAGCCGCAATGATAAAGCGGACCAATCTGTCCTTTAATTTCAAACCTGCAGCACGCTCGTTTTTCATTGCAGCCCGCAGAACGCGCACCACAAAACGCGGACCTTTGGTTATACGCCAGGAGCGGCTTCGCAGAATTCGTTGAAGCCTAGCATCTGCCACGCGCTCACGATTCAAGCTGTCTAGCAATGCCGCATGCACATTATCCGCAAAAGCCAGTCGCTCATGGACATGCTCAATCGCTGCCTGCATGCCCATCAACGGATTATTCAAGTACTCCAGATGGGAAACTCTTTCGCCCAATTCGTCGATTCGCTTCCTATTTTCCGAAAATTGTTGCAGCTGGGCTTCAGTACGAAGGCACGCATCCGTCAATCGTACGATTGCCATCCGCATACTTTCGATCCGCTTCCCCTCCTCCCCAAACAGTTTCTGAATCTGTGCTTCAGCACGAAGGCACTGATCGGCCAATCGTACGATCGCCATCTGCATACGATCGATCCGTTCCCCTTCTTCCCCAAAGAGTTTCAGAATCTGCGCTTCAAAGCTTGCTTTGCTTCTATCGTAGCTGTCGAGCAGCGCCGATACTGGCAAACCATATTCTTGTTTGAAGGCGCCATCGAACGCCCCCAGAAGTGACACATCTGCTTGCTTTTGCGCCACAACCGCATAGTCAGGACTCGCACCGCCAAGCACTTGATCTAAAGAAACACCTTTTGCCTGTAGAAGCGCAGAGTTTTCTTGAAGACGGGCAATTTTTACTCGTGCAAAACCGTAATACTCCGGAACAAAGGCCAGCAGTTCGGGAGGCAAAGGATTGCGGTGTGATGGATCCATGTAGAAGCCCACCGATGAAACTTTGAAATTTTCAGGATTAGGCGTCTCCAGAATAAGCAATCCTGCTGGCCTTAGGACTCTCAGCGCTTCTGCTACGAGCGTCTGTAATTGCTCGAAAGGAAGATGTTCCGCAATATGAAAACCGGAAACGATCAGCTGACTTTCGCTTGGCAACTTTCTCAGGAACTCGATGACGTCCCCTTGAATTGCCCGCAGATTTCGCTCATGGCATGAACGCAACATCCCTGCATCGAGATCAACACCTTGTCCATCGAAACCGTTTTCCTTCAGCAACTCCAACCATTCTCCCCGCCCGCACCCCAGATCAACTGCTGGCAACTCTGAAGAAATTTGCTTAAGCGGGTTGATGAAAGGCAGATATACCTGCAGCCGCGACAAAATCAGCTCTCGTGAACCACGAAACCTGTCCTCAAACGCCCGGTAGAAGTCTTCGTGGCGCTGCTGCCCGGAAAACTCCCCGCCTGGCCCGGAAATCAATGGTTGATTGTTTTGCATAGATCACTCATCACACATATATGCCGTTTGGACACAAATATGCCTTTTGGCGGCATATAGTATGTGCGCCTTCATCAACACGGCACCAAAACACCAGTCACAGCCGCCTGGCCTCAATAACGGGCGGAACCCATGCGGTGCCTACGAATCTCGTCCGGCTCAAATTGGATACCGAGAAAACCAAAGCAAGGTCGCGCCACTCATAATTATTGACAAGATGCGTGTCTGTACTGGAGAGCGCGGTGGAGATCGAATAGGTGCCCGTTCCAAGATTCATGGGAAACGCGATACGAAATTCAACACATTGACCCGCTCTTATATTTTCCAGAGCCTGCCCAGTGTGATGTGTATTCGTGCCAAAGACTGCTTGCCCGAGCCTGTCCTTAATCATGTATCCCAAGACCAGCCGCGGCACGTCCTTATGCACCGCAGCTTTGACGCACAGCACCACGGGTTGGCCAACATCAACGAATTCAATGGGTTCTCCATCTGCATTCAGAAGGACGATTTCCTTCACCGAAACCTCCCGCGTCCCTGAGATGGTCTGCGCTCGCCCACTCTCATCCGTGGTTACCGTGACGGTACTGTTTTCCCGCTCTGCGATCAGGGCGTTATAGAGGTCCATGATTTCTGCGGGGTTGCCATCCTGAATAAGACGCCCCCCATCGAGGAGCAGCGCGCGGTCACAGAGAGACTGCACTGCCCCACTATCATGGGACACGATCAGCAGGCTAGTGCCCCGTTCACGAAATTCACGGATGCGCTTGAAACATTTATGCTGGAAATAGGCGTCGCCGACCGAAAGCGCCTCATCGACAATAAGCGCATCTGGCCTGAATGCCGTTGCAGTGGAGAACGCCACACGCATCTGCATGCCAGTGGAATATGTTCGAGTCGGCTCATCGAAATAATCGCCAATTTCAGCGAACTCTTCTATTTGGTCGATGACGCCGTCAATCGCCTTTCGCGAAAATCCCATCAGGCCCGCTACGTGGTAAACGTTTTGGCGACCAGACAAATCCGGATTGAATCCCATGCCGAGTTCTAGAATCGCCGCAATACGCCCACTTACCGCCACACTGCCAGTTGTCGCGCGCAGGGTTCCGGTAATCAGCTTAAGCAGAGTACTTTTCCCCGCCCCGTTCTGTCCGACGACTCCTACCGCCTCGCCATGCGCGACGCTGAAAGAAACATTTTGCAGAGCCCAGTGCTCCGCTTTAGCTTGCACCTTCACGCCAAACCAGGACGCAAATCGCTTCCATTCGGTACCGTAATCACGGTAAGCCTTGCCGATAGCGTTGACAGTAAGAAGTCTATCGGTCACAGCACATCCACCATTTCAGGAGCTGCTCGCCGAAACATCACTAGCGACAAACCAAGCATGACAAGGCCGAACGCACCGACGCCCATCAATCCGGTAACGTCAGGCCCGCGCCCGTAAAGCATGATGTTCTGAAACGACACAACAATGTGATACATCGGATTAAATTGAAGAAAAGCTTTCAGCCCCTCAGGGACAATGGTCGGCATGTAAACCACAGGTGTCAGCCAAAACCAGAGCTGCAATATGACCACCATGACCTGCGCCACATCGCGTACAAAAACGTTTATTACACCGAGTAATAGGCCAAGCCCAAGACTGAACACGACGTTGACCAGAAAAAGTAGTGGCAACCACAAATATGCCAAGGTAAACATGTGTCCTATGAGCAAAAAGACGCCGATGGCTGCAGCCAACAGAAGTATATTGTTGACCAACGCTGAACCTGCCACGATTAATGGCAGACACACTCGCGGGAACATGATCTTCTTCATCAACCCGCCGTTTTCGACAAACATATTGACTGATCGAGACAGCAACTCGCTGAAAAGCGACCAGGCGGTCATGCCCGCCATCAGATAGATTACGTAGGCATAGCGATTGTCGGTGCCCGGCAATTTTGTAGCCAACACTCTGGAGAGGATCAACGCGTAAATCGCCACCTGAGCCAAAGGCTGCAAAATCATCCACGCAGCGCCTAGCTTGCTGCGCGAAAATCTCGATCGCAGATCATTTTTTATTGACGATACGATGAAATGTCGGTAACGCCAGATTGCAAGCAACATCTCTATCACAACAATATAATCCTTAGCTGAAGTGACGCGTTCGACCACAAAAACTCAGTACTCAAATGACGGCCGTCAGCACCTAGTAAGCCATGATGCGATGGGCTTAGTGCACGGCCGCTGGTTGCAGCTGTACTGGATAGTGCGATAGCAACCAAGCTTTCCAGACGTTCCACCGATTACAAGTCATTCGGGCTATTTCAACGCAGCCGCTAGTTCTTCCTTGAGATCCTCTACATCCTCAACGCCGACGGACAATCGGATCAGCCCATCGGTGATCCCTAAACGCTTACGATTTGCCGGCGGAATCGACGCATGAGTCATGATGGCCGGATGCTCAATCAAGCTTTCCACGCCACCGAGCGACTCTGCCAGAGCAAACAGCTCACAACGCTCAAGCACTTTGGTAGCTCTCTTTGCCCCCCCCCTCACCTCTGCACTGATGATGCCTCCGAAACCATCCATCTGGCGACGTGCAAGAGCATGTTGCGGATGATTCTTGAGGCCAGGATAGATCACTCTGTCAATGGCCGGGTGTCTTTCCAGCCATCGAGCAAGCTCCAACGCGCCGTCACAATGCGCCTTCATGCGCAGATGCAACGTCTTTAACCCACGCATAGCCAGGAATGCATCGAACGGCCCAGCGATAGCCCCGACCGAGTTCTGCAGGAATGCCATTTGCTCGGCCAGCTCCCGATTACCAGCTATGACAATCCCGCCCACGATGTCCGAGTGGCCATTGAGATACTTGGTGGCCGAATGCAGTACTAGATCCGCCCCCAACTCCAGGGGACGCTGCACGATGGGTGAGCAGAAAGTGTTATCGACGACCAGGATAAGACCGTGTTTTTTTGCAAAAGCTGCCACCTTTCGCAGGTCGACCAGCTTCAGCATAGGATTGGTCGGAGTCTCCGCCCAGATCATCCGGGTATTGGGCTTCAGCGAGGCCTTCAGTGCGTCGCCGTCGTTCAGATCGATGAAGCTGAAGTCCAGACCAGCGGACCGGCGGCGGACGCGCTCGAAGAGCCGATAGCTGCCGCCGTACAGATCGTCCATGGCGATGATGTGGCTGCCCGAATCGAGCAGGTCGAGCACGGTGGCCGCTGCTGCCAGGCCGGAGGCGAACGCAAAGCCGGCCACACCCCCTTCCAGATCCGCCACGCACCGTTCATAGGCCATGCGGGTGGGGTTCTGCGTTCGCGAGTATTCGAACCCCTTGTGCTTGCCTGGGCTTTGCTGGACGTAAGTCGACGTAGCGTAAATGGGGGTCATGATGGCCCCGGTACTGGGGTCCGGCCGCTGTCCGGCGTGGATGGCGCGGGTGCCCAATCCTAGTGTCTTCGTCTTGCTGCGACTCTTGGTGGCCATGGCGAAGCTCAGTCCCCGAGATAAAACGGTCATCTTAACCTGACAGGCCGAAAATCGCAGAATAGGCGCCTGAGATTCCGTTCAGCATGCTTGCTTTGCGCATCCTCCCCTGGCCGGCTCAACGCACCGCTCGCTAGCTAAATACCACCATCTTCGCCGAGGCAAACGACGAACCGCCCGGCAAGCGTCGATACTTTGACCTCAGCCTATTGCTTGCCCGCTCCCCGCAGACTGTTTCCCGGCCCGATCAATGGCAAACTATCCGCTGGCTGCGTAGCAAAGCAGGGCTTGATGAATCCCCCATCTTCAGACGCCAAAACCTGGCTCGTTACCGGTGGTGCCGGCTTTATCGGCGCCAATTTCGTTCTCAAGGTGATCGCCGACGGTGTACGCGTCGTCAACGTCGACAAACTCACCTATGCCGGCAACTTGGACACGCTCGCCCCCCTCGCCGGCAACGATCGTCACATTTTCGTTCAGGGAGATATCAAGGACCGGGCGCTCTTTCAGCGTCTGCTGACGGCGCACAAGCCGGAGGCGATCATCAACTTTGCGGCCGAATCGCACGTTGACCGGTCCATTGATGGTCCAGCGGCCTTCGTCGAGACCAATGTTGTCGGCACGTTGAGCCTGTTGGAGGCCGCACGCGACTACTGGCGCTCAATGGAAGGTCCGGAACGCGATCGCTTCCGATTTTTGCATGTATCGACGGACGAGGTTTACGGCAGCCTGGGGGACGAGGGACGCTTCACGGAAGCGACCGCTTATGCTCCTAATTCCCCCTACTCCGCGTCCAAAGCAGCCTCCGACCACTTGGTGCGCGCCTTCCATCACACTTACGGCCTGCCCACGCTGACCACCAATTGTTCCAACAATTACGGGCCCTATCAGTTTCCGGAGAAGCTGATCCCGCTGGTCATCCAGAAGGCGTTGCACGGTGAACCGCTGCCTGTGTATGGAGATGGCTTGAACATTCGCGATTGGCTGTACGTGGGTGATCATTGCTCTGCCATAAAGAAGGTGCTGGAACGTGGTCGGGTCGGAGAAACCTACAACGTGGGCGGCAATGCGGAGCGCACCAATATCGACGTGGTGCGCACTATCTGCTCCCTGCTTGATGCGCGCCGTCCGCTACCCAGCGGCAAGCCTCACGACAGCCTGATCACCTTCGTAAAAGACCGCCCCGGCCACGATCGACGCTATGCCATCGACGCCAGCAAGCTGCAGCACGAGCTGGGCTGGCAGCCGGCGCAGACGTTCGAAACTGGGATCGCGCAGACGGTGGATTGGTATTTGTCCAACCAGACCTGGATACAGCGCGTACTCGATGGCAGCTATCGCATGGAACGGCTCGGCGCATGAATACACGCAAGGGGATCATCCTGGCCGGCGGCTCCGGCACTCGGCTCTATCCGATTACGCAGGCGATTAGCAAGCAACTGCTGCCGGTCTACGACAAACCCATGATCTATTACCCGCTGTCCGTGCTGATGCTGGCAGGCATGCGCGAGATCCTGATGATCAACACGCCGCATGAGCAAGCGCTGTTCCAGCGCCTGCTGGGCGACGGTTCGCAGTGGGGCATTGACATCCGGTATTCCGTGCAGCCGTCGCCCGATGGTCTTGCGCAAGCCTTTGTTATCGGCCGTAATTTCGTGAGTAATGCGCCGAGCTGCCTGGTGCTCGGCGACAACATTTTTTACGGGGTCGGGCTTACGGAGCGCCTGAAGCGCGCGGCGACGCGACCACATGGCGCCACCATCTTCGGCTACTGGGTCAAGGATCCGCAGCGTTACGGGGTTGCGGAATTCGACGGCGAAGGGCGTGTGATAGGCATCGAGGAAAAGCCTGCGCAACCGAAGTCCCAATACGCCGTCACAGGGCTGTATTTCTACGATCAGCGGGTATGCGACTACGCCGCCAGCCTCAAGCCTTCTTCCCGTGGCGAGCTGGAGATTACCGATCTCAACCGTTGCTATCTTGAAGACGGCTCCTTGCACCTGGAGCAACTCGGCCGTGGCTACGCCTGGCTGGATACGGGCACACACGAGTCCATGATGGAAGCAGGCAACTACATCCAGACCATCGAAAACCGGCAAGGGCTGAAAGTCTGTTGCCCTGAGGAAATCGCCTATCTCAATGGCTGGATCGACGCGGAACAGGTCCTGCGCCTGGCGGCGCCCCTGATCAAGACCGGTTACGGGCAATACCTGGTTCAACTGGTCAACCAAGGGCCTGTGCGATGAAATCCATTCAGACGGCATTGCCGGGCGTGGTGGTCGTGGAACCCCAGGTTTTCGAGGATTCGCGCGGGTTCTTCTACGAGAGCCACCACGCAGCCAAGTACGCCAAACTGGGCATCCACGCCAACTTCGTGCAGACCAACGTCTCGCGCTCGGCCAAGGGCGTGCTGCGCGGCTTGCACTATCAATGGCCGCACCCGCAAGGCAAGCTGGTCAGCGTACTGGAGGGGGAAGTCTACGACGTCGCGGTCGATATCCGGCACGGCTCGCCCACCTTCGGCCAATGGGTCAGCGCCATGCTTACCGCCGACAATCATCGCCACATGTGGATTCCCGCCGGTTTTGCGCACGGCTTCTGCGTGCTTTCCGACTACGCAACCTTTACCTATCAGTGCACCACGCTGTATGACCCTGCAGCGGATGCTTCGATCTGCTGGAACGATGCCGCCATCGGTATCGACTGGCCAGTCAGCGACCCGGTGATTTCCGCCAAGGACGCCAAAGCGCCATTGCTTGCCGATGTTCCCGTCGACCGCCTGCCGCCGTTCGAAGCATGAACATCTTGCTGCTTGGTGCGAACGGGCAACTTGGCCGCAGTTTTCTTGAGCATGGTGGGCTGGCAGAGCGGGGAATACTTTCCGCCGCTACCCGCGATGGCAGCCGTTTCGACGGCAAGCCTGCGGAAGTTGCTGATCTATCTCAAGCCGATGCGCTGCACGACCTGCTCGACCGGCTGCAACCGCGGGTGATTGTCAATGCCGCAGCGTATACGGCGGTGGATCGCGCGGAGAGCGAAGAAGCCCTTGCGACACGCATCAACGGCGATGCGGTCGGGGAGCTTGGCACATGGGCAGCAGTCCACGATGCGTTGGTGATCCACTATTCCACCGACTACGTTTTCAACGGCAACGCCGACATACCGTACCCGACCGATGCCCCCACGGCGCCGATCGGTGCTTACGGGCGCAGCAAACTTGCCGGCGAACTGGCATTGCAGCGCAGCGGCGCGAAGCATCTGCTGCTGCGAACGGCCTGGGTCTACGCGCCGCACGGCCACAATTTTCTTCGCACCATGTTGCGTCTGGCGGCGGAGCGCGAAGAAATCCGAATCGTGGCTGACCAACATGGCAGCCCCACCGACACGACGTTAATCGTGCGAGCTACCCTTGCCGCCCTCGATAAATGGCTGGACGCCGACCCGATGCAGCGCGATCAAATGAATGGCACGCATCATCTGGTCGCCAGCGGCAGCACCACGTGGCACGGCTTTGCTGACGCCATCATGCGGGAAGCCACGGCGCATGGGCTGCTCGCGCGCATGCCCAGGCTGATTCCCATCACCACCGCGGAATTTCCCACGCCGGCCCGCCGCCCAGCCTGGTCCGTACTGGACAACACCGGTTTTCAGCGGCAATTCGGCTATTCTTTGCCGGATTGGCGACAAGGTTTGAACCACATCATCAAGGCATTGGTCCCTAAAACATGTTGATTCCTCTTATTCTCAGCGGCGGCAGCGGAACCCGCCTGTGGCCGGTTTCGCGCAGGAACCTTCCCAAGCAGTTTCTCTCCTTGAGCGGCGATGGCACGCTTTTCCAGCAGGCCGTCACCCGTACCCAGAAGCTGCCGGAGGCCATGGCGCCTATCATCGTGGCCAGCGAAGACCACCGGTTCCTGGCCGCCGATCAGCTGCTGGAAGCGGGCGTACAAGGCGCCACCATCGTGCTGGAGCCGATCGCCCGCAATACCGCCCCGGCCATCGCACTGGGCGCCCTCAAGGCGGTGGAACGCGATCCGCAAGCCCTGCTGCTGGTGCTACCGGCCGATCATCTGATCGGCGACACCGAAAGCTTCGCCACCGCCGTACAGCAAGCCCTGCCCGCCGCCCGCGACGGCTGGCTGGTCACCTTCGGCATCCGCCCCGATCGCCCTGAAACCGGCTTCGGTTATATCCGCCGCGCCGAGTCGATCGGCGGCGCCGCGTTCCGGGTCGAGCGCTTCGTGGAGAAGCCGGATCTGGCGACCGCCCAGGGCTACGTGAAAGACGGCGGGTACGACTGGAATTCGGGCATGTTCCTGTTCAAGGCGGCGCGCTATCTGGAAGAACTCGGCCAGCACGCGCCGGAGATGCTCGAGGCGGTGCGCCAGGCGTATGCCACCGGGCATGGCGATCTGGATTTCGTGCGGGTGGATGCCGAGGCCTTCGCCAAGGTGCCGGACGATTCCATCGACTACGCGGTCATGGAAAAAACCTCGCGCGCCGCGGTGGTTCCGGTGAGCTGCGCGTGGAGCGATATCGGGTCGTGGTCGGCGCTGTGGCTGTCGGGTCGACACGATGAGCAAGGCAATCAGCGCGAGGGCGATACGCTCACAGTCAATACGCGCAACTCGCTGTTGCGTTCGCACGATCGCCATATGATCGCCACCGTCGGCGTGGATGATCTGATCGTGGTGAGCACGCCGGATGCCACCCTGGTCGCGCATCGCGATGCCGCGCAGGACGTGAAGAAGGTGGTCGACCAGCTCAAGGCGTCCGGCCGCACCGAGCATTCGTTCCATCGCGTAGTGCATCGTCCGTGGGGCAGCTACGACTCGCTCGAAGAGGGCGGGCGCTTCCAGGTGAAGCGCATCGTGGTCAAGCCCGGCGCCAGTCTCAGCCTGCAGAAGCACCATCACCGCGCCGAGCATTGGATCGTGGTGTCAGGCACGGCCGAGGTCACCTGCGACGAAAAGGTGTTCCTGCTGGCGGAAAACCAGAGCACCTACATTCCGCTCGGCAGCGTGCATCGCCTGCGCAATCCGGGCAAGGTGCCGCTGGAGCTGATCGAGGTGCAGTCCGGCAGCTATCTGGGTGAGGACGATATCGTGCGCTTTGACGATGTGTACGGGCGGGCTTGAGCAGTTGTGCCTCCGTGCCGCTGATCTGTATTCACCTCTTTAAATCGTCGCCATGCAGAGTGGTCATTCCGGCGAATGCCGGAATGACGGTGAGGCACAATTAGTCTTCATGCACGTGGGCACAGCCACGCAGCGTGTGCTGCCCGCTTGAACCAGCACATGCGCCCCATATCTGCCACCTCTTCGACATCCATGCACCTTGATCTCGACGCCCAAGCCGGTTGCAATAGCGTCTAACCCTGCGTATCACATGGGTGCTTTGGCGCAAGGAATTCTGCATGTTTCCTTTTTCGTTTTCTCCAACCGCATACCGCGCGCTGACACGAGCCTGCCTGTCTCTTTTCGTGCTGTGCCTGCCGGCGATCGGCCTGGCCGGCTCCTCGCCTGCGCTGCCGCCGATCAAGCACGTCTTCATCATCATGCTGGAGAACGAGTCCTATCCGGTCACGTTCGGGCCGCAGTCGATCGCGCCGTATCTCTCGCGCGAGCTGCCCAAGCAAGGTGCGCTGCTGCCGAACTACTACGGCGTCGGCCACTACAGCCTGGACAACTACATCGCCATGATCAGCGGCCAGGCGCCCAATCCAGCCACCCAGGGCGATTGCGTAACCTTCAGCGAATTCGTGCCGACCGGAAAAGCCGATGAAAACGGGCAGCTTCCAGGCACGGGCTGCGTCTATCCCAAGAGCGTGCATACCCTCGCCAACCAGCTGACCGACGCCGGCTTCAGCTGGAAGGCGTACATGGAAGACATGGGCAAGGATCCCAAACGCGAAGCGGCCACCTGCGCGCATCCGGCCATCGGCACGCCCGACCTCACTGAACATGCCGCGCCGAACGATCAATACGCAGCCAAGCACAACCCATTCGTGTATTTCCATTCGATCATCGACAAGCGCAAGTACTGCGACAGCCGCGTGGTGAACCTCGATCATCTCGCCAACGATCTCGCCAACATCGACAGCACGGCGAACCTCATCTATATCACGCCCAATCTCTGCCACGACGGTCACGACGCACCGTGCAAGAACGGCGAACCGGGCGGTTTGATTTCCGCCGACGCGTTCCTGCGCACCTGGGTACCGCGCATCCTCAATGCACCGGCGTTCAAGAAAGATGGCCTCTTGATCGTCACCTTCGATGAAGGCAACGATGGCAAGGCCTGCTGCAACGAAAAACCGCTACCCGGCGGCCCGCAACCGGGTGGCCAGATCGGTCCCGGCGGCGGGCAGATCGGTGCGGTGCTGCTTTCGCCTTTCATTGCGCCCGGCACGCAATCGGATGTGGAATACAATCACTACAGCTTGCTGCGCAGCCTGGAGGACATGTTCGGGCTATCGCATCTGGGTTACGCGCAGGACAGTCAGTTGCACAGCTTCGGCAATGACGTGTTCACGGCGCATCCGGCCTCGTCCAAATAAAAACCGGGCGGCTTGTCTTGTCGTCATTCCGATGGATGGCGAAGCGAACTAAAAATCCACGACCCCGCTCAACACATACGCCCGATGCTCGTCCGCCGGCACGAACGTCTCATCGAACGTCGGGGCATACAGCTTGCGGGCCAGCATATTCTTCACGCCCAGCGTGATGCTCCAGCGCGGCGTGCGGTAGAACACGTTCATGGCCACGTCCGCCTGCCCGGGTATGTTGATATACGCGCTGCCGTCAGACAGCTGCCCCAGGGTGCGGCTGCGCGCCAACACGCCGCCGGCGACGCCGAAGCCGCGCAACGAGCCGCTCTGGAAGCTATAGCTGGCCCATAGGTTGAACTGCTGCCGTGCTTGTCCGGTCGCGGGTGTGCCGTCGTTGTTGTGCACGGATGGGCGCGTGTAGGCGCTGCTCAGGTTCAGGCCCGGCGCAAGCTGTCCGTTGAACTCGATTTCGAAACCCTGGTTTGATTGGCCGGGACCGTTGACGATGTAATACGGCGGCTGTAGTGACACCAGGTCACTGCTGTGATCGAGCATGATGCGGTATGCGGCCACGGTGAGCCGTGCGCGGTCCTGGAACAGGTCGAACTTCGCGCCAGCTTCGAGTTGTCGCGACAGCGATGGCGGCAGCGGGCGGTTGTCTTTGCCGAGGTACGTATCAGGCTGGAATCCGTTCGAGGTATTGGCATACAGCGCCATCTCCGGCGCCAGCTTGTAGACCACGCCAAAATTGGGCACCCAACGCGATTTGCGCAGATCCCACGGGCTGCCGTCGGGGTGCGTCGTTTCGAGTTCATAACTGGTGCGCCGCCATGCCAGCAGCACTTGCCAGCGCGTGCCCAGGCTCATCTGATCCTGAACAAAGATGCCGTTGTCCGTGGTCCACGATTGACCCGGAAAATGACCAGTGGCGAAATCATCGGGCGTCAACGCAGAAGTCGGCGAAGGCAATGGCCCATCAGCAAAAATGTTGTACGCCATGCCTGCGCCGCCGTTGCTGAAAGCATCGACGCCGTTGCCCACCTGGACGCGCGAATAATCGAAACCGAGCACCACCGCATGCTGCAGCCAGCCATGCCCGAACGCGGCAGTCACATCGTTCTGCAAGGTGTAATAGGCATCGGACGAACGATATTGCTCTGCCACCGCGGCGGTATCGCCAAAAGGCTGGATATCCGATAGCGGCCAGTCCTGCAGATCGATCGATTCGCGCACGTATTGCGCCCGGCTGCGAAACGACCAGGTATTGTTGAAGCGGTGCTCCAGCATGTAGAACAAGCGCCGCGTTTCCACCGACGTGTGGTCGTTGGGATTATCCAGCAGCAATCCCCACGGGGATGCAGAACCAACGGTGTCGCCCAGCAAGATGACGTGATCGGGGATCGGCATGCGGTTCATCATCCACGACGCGCCCGCGATGAAGGTCGTGTCGGGCGTCGACCATCCGATCGATGGCGCGACATAGCGATTGCGCTGCCCACGCATGCCCTGCGGTGTGCGGTCGGCCGTGTCGCCGTTGACGATCAGGCGATAGGTCAGCGACTTGCTGGCGTTCAATGGACCGGCCAGATCCAGGCCAAGTTCTTTCTCGCCATGCTCGCCGAACGAAAACATGAACCGATGAACGGGATCGCTCTGCGGCTTTTTCAGCACCACGTCGATCAGGCCGCCAAAGTTGTTGTACGCGGAGACGTCGCCAAGTATGGCCTGCGGACCCTTCAACACTTCAACCCGTTCCACCCCGATCATCGGTGGATAATCGCCCACGCCCAGCACATTGTTGGGCATGCCATCGGTCATGCCGTTGCCGGTGATGAAGCCGCGCACGGCAAAAATCGGCAAGCCGCTCGAACCCTCGACATACTGTGCGCCGGCCACGTTGCGGATGGCGTCGGCAATGCTCTGTACCTGTTCGGACTGCAGCAGGCTCTGCGTGACGATGCTGACCGATTGCGGCACGTCGATCGGATCGGCCACCGTGCGCTCCGGTCCGCTGCTCACGTCAGCCATGAATTCGGCATCCCGGCCTACCAGGCCGATCGCCTGGATCGGGGGCAGCAGCGTGGCCGCAGGCGTCGTGGGCGCCAAAGTAGGTTTGGACGTCTGTACGGCCGCCGTTGCGCGCGGCTTCACCACCACCGTGCGCGCATCGATGAACGCGAAGCCCATGTTGGTGCCTTCGAGAAGGCGCCCCAGCGCCGCATCCGGCGCCAAGTTCCCGCGCACCGCGTGCGCGCGCTGTCCGGCCACTGCTTGGCCCGCCGTCAGCACCTGCACATTGGCCTGCTTGCCGAAGGCGATCAACGCCGTGGCGAGCGATTGGGCAGGAATGGCAAACGATATACCTGAGGCTTGCTCCGCTGCTTGCGGCGATGCCGCGCATGCGCTCCAGGCCATCACTCCCCATGTCAGGCAGCCGTAAGCTGGCAGCCAGGCAAACCGCCTCATAACGTGCGTCGACTCAGCGCGAAATCACGAGTGTGACATGGGCCGCATCAGTTAGCACGAGTTTGCGTGTGCTGATCGGGACAGTATTGCGCTAGCTTGCGGGAGGCTTTCGTAGGTTGGGTTAGCGCGGCGTAACCCAACGTAATTTGCCGGCATCGTTGGGTTACGCTGCGCTAACCCAACCTACGGGTTATTCGGTTCACTGCCGGTGCTTGGCATCGGACAGCGTCACCCGATCCGCTTCCTTGCTCACCTGCAACGGAAACACTTCCGGCAACGCGCCTACCCAGCTGTCGATCGCATCGGCGCGCACCGTGCCGGTGTACGTCAGCGCGTTCAAATCCGCGTCGAGGATATGCACCGGTTTATTGGTATAGCGATTCAGGTTGGCGATGACCACGCTCAGCGGTTCGTCGATGAACTCCAGACGATCGCTGCGCCACGCGGTCGCCTGCGCGGCTGCAATGGTATCAATCGCCATCGCCATGGCGTCGGGATCGAAGGAGACGCGCTGACCCGCAGTGGCTTCCAGCACATTGTTATGGTTCGCGCCCGCGCGCAGGTCGGCGATCGCCACGCGTCCCTGCGTCACCGCCACCATCACCCGCTCGCCGGTGCGGCGCACGTCGAAGGCGGTGCCGATGTCGTGTACGGATACCTCGCCCGCCTTCACCACGAAGGGTCGATGCGGATCGTGCACCACATCGAAAAAGGCCTCGCCGCCATCCAGTTCCACGCTGCGCCGGTCACGGCTGTACTGCACCGTCAGCGTGGAGGCGGCGCCCAGCGCCACCTTGGTGCCATCGGGCAGGGTGAAATTACGGTTCTGCGCGACGGCGCTCTGCAAGACCTGGGTAGGATTGCCGAAGCGAGTCCAGCCGACATAAAGCGCGCCGGACAACACCAGTGCCGCAATGGACGCCGCAGCCGCCAGCGGCAGCCAGCGCGGCGATGGCGGCGCAGGACGCGAGAACGTGTTGACCAGCGCCTGGCGCGAAACGCGATCGAGCTGACCGAACCGCTCGGCCAAGGCGCTCACGTGTTCGAACGCCTTGAGATGCCGCTCGTCCTCGGTGGTCCACGCCAGCCATTGTTCGATCGTATCGCCGCTATCGTCGGGTTCGCGCAGGCGCACCCACCAATCGGCGGCGGCGCGCAGGAGCGTGTCTTGCTGTTGTTGGCTTGCCATCACGGCATCTCCTTCTCGTCGACGTACGCGCGGCAGTGGGCCAGCGCATGGGCGACGTGGTAGCGCACCATGCGCTCGCTGAGTTTCATGGTTTGCGCGACGCTGTTGAAATCGCGGCCTTCGATCACGTGCATGACAAACGCCCGGCTCGCCTTCGCCGGCAGTTCGCGCAAGGCCTGGCGAAGTCCGGCCACCTGCTCCGCCGCCACCGCGTGATGGTCGGGTCTTTGCTCGTCCACCGGTTCGTCGTGCGACTGCACGATGGCGAAATCGCTGCGCACCTTGCGCTTGCGCAAACGATCGATGGCCAGGTTGCCGGCGATCTTGAACAGATAGCCGCGCAGGGAATCGACTTCCTCGCGGTTGTCCATGGTCAGCATCCGCAAATATGCTTCCTGCGCTACTTCCTGCGCATCCGAAAGCGAATTGAGGCGACATTGCAGAAAAGCGATCAGCGCGCGGTTGTGCTCGCGAAACAGCTTCTCGATGTCGCTCACGTGTACGGATAGTGTCACGGTGCTCATGGACCCTCGTGGACGGTCAAAAGCCTGCCACAACCGCGCGTGGCATGCGTGAGGAAGGTGGCGCGAGCGCGTTGATCAGCAGTTGCTCGGCCTCGCGCCGCAAGGCCTCGCGGCGACGGAACGCGGCGCGATGATTGCTCGGCACCTCCGCCGCGGTCTTGTGCGCGAGCGTGGCAGGGAGCGCGTACCAGCCGCCGCCGATACGCTGGCCGTGCTGTTCTTTCCAGAAGGCGTCGTAGTCGGCGTAAATCGCGCGCCCTTTGCGACGCAGCGGATGCGCATCGTTACAGACCGCCACCACCCGCTCGATACCGTACTGGCGCGCAAAGCAATAGACCAACGAAAGCATCAGCTGCTTCGGGCGCATGCCATGCAGGTTGCGCGTAAGTTCGCGCACGATGTCCCTGGCGCTATCACCCCGCGGTCCCTGCAGGCAACCGATCATCAGCATCGGCTTCTCATCGGCCACCGAGAAGACAATGCTGTATAGCGGATCTTCGTTCACATCGCACAGCTGCAGGCAGAGCTCGCCTTCACAACCCATGTGAATGGGCGGCTTGAGGCAAAGCGTCAAAAGGGAGCCATCCTTGGCTTGCAGGGCTCCTAAACTTGCATGGCCCATGGCATACACCAGCTCGAACAAGCCGCGTGGCAAATGCGCCTTTGCAAAACGATAATGCTGATGCAAATGGTGCAGCCGGTTGCGCCGATGCCAATACGCGTTGAGATAGCCGCGCATGTGCCGTTCCAACAGACGCGGATCGCGTTCCCGATAGGCACGCATGGTCGGATCGGCTGCAACAAAATCCAGAAATCGCTGATGCATTGGACCAATGCACAGGCTCCGCACGAGATATCTCAGCCCGAAGACGCTGCGCCGGTACCACGCGCCGGTCCAATCGTGGCGACGACGCAGCGAATCGATCAAGTTCAGCAGCGTGCCGAAGGGCCGCTCGGCGGAAGCGCTTGATCGGTGCTGTTCAGGCAAATAGGCGCCCGGCGCCAGCAAGGCTTCCAGGCCGATGCCCAGCACACCAGCAGGGGGATGATTGGGTTTGTTCAAGGCGTTCGTTCCGTCGGGGCAGCAGTTGCTGTTTCCCCTGTTAGACGTATGAGCCTTGGGATTTTGAAATGATTGGCGTCGAGCCTTAGCTAGGCGACGGCCAGCTCCCTCCCCTGCATGCAGGGGAGGGTTGGGGTGGGGTTGCGCGAGCTTGCCGCGTCGTTGAAATTCGCCGCGAGGTTGCGTGTACCCCCCCCAAACCAACCCCACCTAGACGGGGGGGGTAAAGGTGGTGGGGGGTGAGGGATATACGGGCCCGGGCAAGGCCGCCATCGCCAGCTACAACGCTGCGATCGCGGATTACCAGCAGACCGTGCTCAACGCGTTCCAGAACGTCGCCGATACCTTGACTGCGCTCGACCAGGATGCCCTGACGCTGCAGGCGGCGCAGTCGGCGGCCGCTTCGGCGCAGCAATCGTTCAACAACGCGCAGGCGCGTTATCGGCTGGGTGGGGTTTCCTATCCGTCGAAGGTGCTGAGCGAGCAGCATTGGCAGAACGCGCGGCTGACGGAAATCCAGGCCAGGGCGGCAAGATTGGCGGATACAGCGGCGCTGTTCCAGGCGATGGGCGTGCCGCAGGATGCGGCGCTGGCGGAAAACTCGCGGCGCTGACTTGCGAGCGATATTCCTGACTCGCCACCAACTGTTCCCTCCCCTGCGAAGTAGGGGAGGGTTAGGGTGG
>NZ_JBQCHP010000097.1:0-22561 GCF_051954575.1 Dyella sp.
CTGCCGATGCATCTGCAGGATGCCGGCATATCGTCGGCGCTGTTGGCGCCGAGACTTCACGACCCGTCGCAGTGAGAGCCGCAGATCATTTCTGGTTGACGAGCTTCTCGAGCGCCAACGTTCGCTTGATCAAGTCATCCAACTCAAAGCTCTCCGACTCCAGGAATGCAGCGTCTCCGATATCCTCCGGCTGGGCAGCCAAGCGGTGGGCTTCGCTCAAATGATGCTTAAGCCACGCTCGCTGTTCCTGTTGCAATTGAGCCCGCTGCTTGTCCTTGTATCGATGCAGAAGCATCTGATAGGCCGCATTCAATCGCAGATCCCATCTGCCGACTTCAGCTTTATGGCACTCCAACATTTTTTCGGAAGCGCCGGCGGCTTGATCCAGGCACGTACTGAACTCGGCACTCTCCTGTGCGCTTGCATGAAATGCGGCGATGCAAAGGGCGGCGCCAAAAACGCGAAACGATTTGCGGAACACCATGTCGATCTTTGCGTCTCTCTGATTGGGGTAAGGCTTGGGCCAAGTGCCTGCACTCATCCAGTGGATGACGGCGGCGCAGGTAATCCGCTTGCTCCAAGGACTTTCAGCAACTGATCGATCTGGACCGCGGATTGCGGCGCAATCACGCCGGCATCGCCGGGGCCAAGATCAGCCGTGATGAGCGGGCTGCTGCCGGAGGACGGATCATAGCTAATGCCGTTGGGCCCGCGGGAGCTGATGAGATCCTGCACACGCCCCGTTTGACCCATGACATTGCCGAAATTCCGATCGCTGCCAGGATCGGCAGGCGCAAAGCTGCTGACGTCACCCTTGGTGTAATCCAGTTCCGCGTCGAGGTTCTTCGCCAATGTCGCCAACTGATTGACGGGCTGCCCGGCAGGACCGACGGCACCGATCGCATTGTTTGAATCCGGCGTTGCAGCCAGCTGATTCACCCAGTTGACGAACGCGTTGCGCTGGCTCGGGTCCTGCAGGTCGTAGCCCTTGTCCTGCGCATACTTGGTCAACAACATCAGCGGACTGCTGCCCGGTGCGCCGGAGGGCGTGTTGTTGCTGGTCTGCTGAACCAGATCCCATAAGGCATTCTGGCTAAGCCCGCCATAACCGAGGTCTTTGAGGAAGCTCAGCTGGTCGGCGCTGCTCGGCGGGTGCGGGCCTTCGGTGAACAGCATTTGTCCTGCGGAAATCAAGGTCGATCCCCACATCAAGGCACCGGCCATCGGGTCCAGGAAACTGGCAGCACTATCGGCCCCGATGCTTTCCAGCCCCCACTTGGTCACTGTACTTTTCACCGCATCTTTCGCGGCATCGGATTGAACACCGCTCGCGGCCAGGTTCAGGCTCACACCGACCAGGCCTACGGTATTCCCACCACTGATATCCGAACCCAGGCTTTGCAGATTAGTGAACACGCCTACGGCATTGAGCAGCTTGCTGCTCAGCTTGCCCCAATCGGAGTTGCCTTTACCAAAGGCAACAAATGGATTGTCCGAGCTGATTTTGCTGTTGAATAGCAGGGCAACGCTGGCGGCACTCTGGGTATACCCAAGTGCCGTGGTGCAAGCGCTGAAGATATTGCCTGCACTCGGGTCGTTCACCGATGTCTTGAGTGCTTTGAACAAACCGTTGGTGCCGATCAGTAGAGCCATGCTCTTGAGCATAGGCTGGGAGCTATTGGCGAACTGCTTGAGGTTGCTGGAGACCGTGGTTTTCAGATCTTCGTCGGGCGTCTTTGGCGCGAACATGTTCGAGAGATTACTGATGCTGTTCTCGTCGATACCGACCAGGCTGGCCATGGCCGGGTGTTGCTGCACGAAATTCTCCAGATTGCCATGCAATGCCTGGCTGTATTGCGGCGTGCCTGGTGCAAGCCCCGACAAACTTTTGAGCAAAGCAGGCTGGAACTGCGTTTGGATGTAGGTTTGCGTTACTGCAGTGGCGAGCTTGGCGCTGCCGCTATCCAGCTTGAAGAACTGCAACAGCGGATTGGCCTGCGAACCGCTTTTTCCGAGAATCGAGACCGGATCGTTCTGCAAAGCAAAGCCAAGTGCCTGCTGAATCGATTTGTTTCCGGCCAGGCTCTTCAAGGTTGAATTCACCTGAGCAGTCTTCAGGCTATCTGGCAGGCTCTGCAGCTGGACTATGTCATTGGCAAGGAATCGAGCCGAATTTTGCAGGGTCTGTTGATCCTGTTTATACGCGGCCTGCCAGGCAGGTCCCTGCTTGGTAATATAGTTCTGCACAGCCGTGTTGAGCTGCGCGGGCGTCGCGCCGCCGCCCAGATTGGCGACCAGCCAATTGAGATCCGCCGTCTTGGTCTGGTAGTCGCTCAACGCCTGAGTGACGCTGGTGGTGTAACTGCCGCTCGACGTCGCAACGTTGTTCACCGCAGAACACACATCGCCGATCATCCCCTGCGCATCTTTGCCGTCGCCGTTGGCCTGCATTTGCTGGGCGATAGCGATGGCCAGCGCGGGAGAGGCTTGTGTACCCATACCGGTCGGCGACGCGCCGAGCTGGTGTTGCACATCAAGATCGCGCGAGTAAGCGCTTGGCGGCACGTTAGCGGCCTGCAAAACGCCGATTATTTGACCCGACACTTGCTGAGTAAATTGATTGGCCGCCGGCGTATTGGCGCCCAGCGAATCGGCAATGCGGGACATCGACTGGAAACTGCCGGGCAGCGTGCGCCCCAGTGCTTGTTGGCTGGCTACGCTGCCAGGCGACCCCAAGAGCTGGTTGCTTGTAAGCACATTGGAGATCAGCGTCTGCGTCTGTGGCAGCTTGATGATGTCTGCGGCAATGCTCGGCGGCAGGCCGCTGGAGATGCCTGTCCGGCCATTCAACATGTCGGCCAGGCTGGACAGGTTTTGCTGGGCCTGATTGTCCCATGCCGCCACCGTCGGCTGATCACGGTTAACCGGCAGGCTGCCGCTGCTACCTACGGCCGCATCGGCAAACTGATTCACCAGGGGCTGATAGCGTGGGTCGTTACGCACTGCGTCCACTACCTCTGCCGGCTGTCCGGCCAAGGCGTTGGCAAACTGCGTTTCACGCGCGTTGCTGTCGGTGGTGGGCGCGGTAACCTGGCTGAAAATCTTGTCGACCGCATTGGCCTCTGGCGCATTCAAGCCGCTTGCAGCATTACTCAGCCCGCTCTGCACAGAACTGTTGTTGGCAAACGGCGCGAGTCCGCCATAGTGCTGCACGAGACTGTTGATCTCGTTCGGATCCACTGCAGCACCCGCGCGCTGATGGGCTGCAGCCTGAAACTCCAACGCCTGGTCGAGTTGTGTTTGCGCCCGATCCAAATTCAATTGCAGACCCGGATCACCTGGGTCTTGATGCGCGTGCGCGGCAATGATCTGGCTGTTGCGTGTACTGGCTGCCACCTGTTCGTAATTGTTGAGTGCCTGAACAACCGGGTCGTCCGATGGCTGGTCCACTTCCGTTGGCGGCGGCAGTTGCAAACACTGCCCAGGCTGGATCACCACCGCGTGCGGATGTTGCAGGTCCAGATGATTGAGCTGGGCCAGCACTTGCACGGTGGTATGGTGCGCGTCGGCAATGCTCTGCAAGGAATCTCCGGACTGCACCAGGTAGGTCGGCAAGGAGTTATCCGGCGGCAGCGGGAGAATATGGCCGCTGCTTCCGATCGCATTGACAGTCATGCTGGGCCTCCGTGAGCCATGGGCGACAACTGCCGACAGCACACGCGGCAGTAGCGAAGTGACGATGGCGGCGGGGTTGCCGCAAGCCTTGAGCGGCTTTTAATCAAGGTGCCGAGCATCCGCCGCATAAAAGCGGATGACAAGTTAGGGTTTTCCCTGGGTATAGAGAATTTTTTTCGCAACTGATCCATCCATTTGACCAGCGCTCGCTCAGCACAATTGGCTTTGCGATTTTTCGTTCAATTGGCTCTTTCTAGTCGACGCCGATGTCATGACGATGCGGCGTCCCCGCGGGTTATGCAGTAACGATTTGCGATTCCAATGCGCGGGGTTGCCGCTGCGTCGCTACACATGAGCTTCACTCCTGCCCTGCGGGGAAGGTGATTGCTACGAGGGCTGAAATCCAGGCGCGCGGCAACGCCTTGGCAGCAGCTTTCACAACGAATTCACCAGGCGTTTTTTGCGTGTCCGCCCGTCCGGGCGGCGTGTCACTTGCTGTCCAAGCTACTTGAGCCGAACCGTCCAGCAATACACGTGCAAGCCAACATAAAGGAGAAATGGTTATGAGTAACCGCGTATCCCAAAGAGGCACTGGCACTTTTTACTTGTTCGGAAAAGTCATCGCCGTCTTGGCGCTGGTCATGCTTTTGTCGGCAGCCTGCGTGCAACCACCGTGGTTCGCCACCTGGTATGCAGCGCCGCAGAACTACAACATCCTTTTCCCCGGCATTACCGTTCCGCCGCAGGCGATCTCCAATCAATCGATCCGCCAGATTGTCCACACCTCGCATGGTGGCAGCCTGATTCGCATCAAGCTGTCCAATCTGTTCGGAACCGCTCCTGTCACGTTCGGCGAAGCGCGGGTCGCGCGCAGCACGGGCAATGGCGGCATCGATCCCACCACCAATCGCACGCTCCGGTTCGGCGGCATGGGCGCCGTAACGCTTGCTGCCGGCGAGGAACGATGGAGCGATCCGGTCTATCTGCCGGTGCCGACGCAATCGGATCTGGCGATCACCCTTTACGTGCCGCTGAACACGCCCGTCGTTACCACTCACACAATCGGCATGCAAACCAATTACCTGGCGCCCGGCGACCAGGCAGGCGCCTCGGTGATGGGCAATGCCACGGCGACCACCATGTACTACTGGCTGAGCGAGGTTGACGCTTCGACATTCGATGGATCCGATCTGGCGACGCATCCGTACAAGGTGGTGGTGGCATTCGGCGATTCGATCACCGACGGATACGGTTCGACCCCCAGCACCAACCACCGCTGGCCCAACTATCTCGACAATCGCGTGCAGGCCGACGCGGAAGACCTGGGCCGCGCGAGCGTGGTCAACGCCGCCATCGCCGGCAACCGCTGGATCTACGACGGCGTCGGCCCCGCTGGCGTGAAACGCTTCGCCCATGATGTGGCCGGCATCTCGGGTGCTACCCATGTGATGATCCTGCTGGGCATCAACGACATCGGCATCGGCGAGCAAATTCCGCAGCAGAACGTTTCCGCCGACCAGATCATCGCAGCCATGCAGGCGACCATCGCCCAGGCGAAAGCCAGCGGAATCAAGATTTACCTGGGAACCATCACCCCTTACAACGGCGCCTCCTATTACGACACCGCAGGGGAAATGAAGCGCGAAGCCGTGAACGCCTTCGTGCGCTCGGCGAACAATGGCGCCGACGGCGTACTCGATTTCGACCAGGTCGTGCGCGATCCGTCCAACCCCACCGCCCTGTTGCCCGCTTACGACAGCGGCGATCATTTGCATCCCAACGACGTTGGCTACCAGGCGATGGCGAATGCCATCGATCTTGGCGTGCTCGAAAACTGATATTCGACGGCACCAAGCAAGTGATGACGGAGGGCGGCGCCTGCTTCGGCGGCGGCCGCCCTGCTCACGGTGATCGGACTCAAGACGTCCGTTCACCCTCTCCGGCAAAGCGCACTCGTGATCGGTGTTGCCTTAATCAACCCGACATCCGCCGCAAACCTGCGGCGCGACAACTTCACCAGCGCACGGCACGATGCTACCCGCATCTCAACACATGCGACGCCAGAATGTTCTAATCGCCCGCCGTATTTCTTGAGATGCACCGATGGACGCCCTGCCCCCGATTTCCCAGGCAACCAGCCGCCCCAAGTGGAAAGCATGGCTCGCAGCCCTGCTGCTCGGGACCAGCTTCACGGCCCTGTCCGCCCCGCACACGCCGGCGCCTGTTTTCAAGGGCGTCCTCCATGCGCGCGGCCCTCATGGGGTTCAGACCGATATCCGCTTTGCGCCACGTCGCTTGATCGCGCAGGTGCATGAGCCCCATATGTGCGTCCTGCATGCTCATCTCGTGCACGGGGATCCGCACACCAGCCGCTACGCCATCGAGACGCCGCGGGGCGGGCGCTTCTGCGACGAGCTGGTCGGCGGAGAGATTGTGATCCATCCGCGTTCGCGCAACGAGGTGACGGCGGAGTTCCGATCGGCGCGGATGGATTGGTCCGGGAATTTCCGCCGCCACGCGTCGGGCCACTGATCGTTTCTAAGCAACTTGCAGCTGCTCGAGGTCGGCGATCAATCCTGGCCCGGTCGGCTGCCATCCGAGTTGCTTCCGCGTCTGTTCGCTGGATGCGGGTGAATCGCGCCCGGCGAACATGGCGAGCCATCCGAAAAAGCTCTGCGCTTCCTCGGGCGTGATGGATTTGACCGGCAGGTTCAGGCGCGCACCAAGCGTTTGCGCAATGTCGCGCAGCGCTACGCCCTCTTCCGCAACCGCGTGATACTTCGCGTTCGGTTCGGCTTTCTCGATCGCCAGCCGGTAGAGACGGGCCACATCCAGAACGTGCGCGGCCGGCCAGCGGTTGTACCCCTCTCCGATATAGGCACAGGCGCCCTTCTCACGAAATATCGTAATGGCATAGCTGATAAGGCCCTGCCTTACTGGATCGTGGACTTGCGGCAGCCGCATCACCGATACATTGACGCCTTCAGCAGCCACCGCAGCGGCGGCTTCTTCCGATGCGCCGCGTGGAATGATATCGGCGCCGAGCGTCGCGTTGTCTTCCGTGGCCGGTTCGCCGGGGGCGGTGTTCGCCAAGCCGGTTCCGGAGGTCACGATCAACGGACGATCGGAGCCTTTCAGGACAGAACCGAGCGCGAGCACGACACGGCGATCGTGCTCGCAGTTGGCCGCGAAATTCGAGAAGTCGTGCTTGAAGGCCAAATGGATGACGCCGTCCGCCTGGGCGGCGCCCGCCTTGAGGCTGTCGATGTCATCGAGCGATCCGTGAAGGACCTCGGCGCCGGCCGCCGCCAGCGCCGCCGCCCTGTCATCCGAGCGGCAAAGGCCGACTACCTGATGGCCTGCCCCGATCAATTCCTTGACCAGCGGCATGCCGATAAAACCAGTGGCTCCTGTGACGAATATGCGCATAACCCAATCTCCAGAGTGTTTCCGCAGACAACTCTCCATGCTGGGTTTATGCTAGTAAAGTAGTGAAATTATCCTGTTATAAAGGCTAATAGGATGGACGCAAAAACCAGGCACGAAAATCAACTCGGCCATTATCTGCAGACCCGCCGCATGAAACTGGATCCGGCCGCACTGGGTTTTCCATTGGAGCGTCGGCGCACGCCAGGCTTGCGCCGCGAAGAAGTGGCGCAACGCGCGAATATCAGTCCCACCTGGTACACATGGCTCGAACAAGGTCGCGGCGGTGCGCCATCGGCCGATGTGCTCGATCGCATTGCGCATGCGTTGATGCTGACCGAGATCGAACGCGAACATCTGTTTTTGCTCGGCTTGGGTCGCCCGCCGGAAGTGCGCTATCAAAAAAAGGATGGCGTCACGCCGCGGCTGCAGCGCGTGCTGGACGCGTTGGACCCAACCCCCGCCATCATCAGGACCGCCACGTGGTACGTGGTCGGCTGGAATCGCGCCGCCACGGCGATGATCATGGATTACGACGCGCTGCCACCGGAACAGCGGAATATTCTTCGCTTTATCTTTCTCGATCCGCGCACCCGCGCATCGCCATCCTGGGAAAGCGTGGCGCGGTTCGTGTTGGGCGCATTTCGCGTGGATGCCACCCGCGCCGGCGCCGTCCACGAGGTGGAAGCCCTGGTCGAGGAACTGAGCCGACTCAGCCCGGAGTTCAGAACGATGTGGCGCGAGAACGATGTGCAAGGCCCGCACGGCGAACGCATCAAGCAGATGCAACATGCCGTGCTGGGTACGATCGCTTTTGAGTATTCGGTTTTTGCAGTGGATGGCCGGCCTGATTTGAGCATGGTGGTTTATAACCCGACCAGGACTGAAGATCTTGAGCGGATTGCGTCGCTCGTGGGGATAAAGGCGCCCTCGGAGTGACGCTCAATATGAAGTCGGAGCCAATGGTTCGATGGCTCAGCAAAATCAAAAGATATCTGCACTGAGCGCGATCTTTTAAATCACCTCGCCGTCATTCCGGCAAAGGCAATTTTTTGCCTTGCAAATCACGCTACCGATTCGTCATTCCAGCGAAAGCTGGAATCCAGTGTCTTTTACGCTATGCAAGTCACTTCTCCCAGCTTTCGCTGGGATGACGAACGTTTTAGCTATTTCTGCAAGCCGTGCGAAAATTTTCCCTGGGCAGCAGTGGGCGAAGGCCGGAATCCACGGCCAGTACGAAGCATGGATTCCGGCCTCCGCCGGAATGACGATGAGGTAGTAGCAATTTTCACAGCACCCTATCGCTCCCGCTCTCAGCATCCTCTTTGCAGCAAACGGCCACTCCACTGCAGCAAACGGTGTATGTAGACCCCGCCCGCGCCCATACACTCGTTTGCGCAACATCAGCATGTCTGGTGCTCGAACCCAAAGCGGGACACTATGCGCGCCACAACCACGAAGAGCCGGGCGTTCTCTGCTGCAGTCACAGCCGTCGTGGTCGTCCATACGGCCACAGCCAACGCCCAGCACGCCGCCGACAATCCCGTCTCTTCCGCCGATGACGCGTACGGATTGAAGCTCGGACTGGAATCAGTGGGCATCTACAGCCCTGGCCTGGTGCGCGGATTCAATCCACAAGCCGCAGGCAATGTGCGCATCGACGGTCTTTACTTCGATCAACAAGGTGCCTTGTCAGAGCGTGTTATCGAGGGTTCGACCATCAAGGTCGGCGTGAGTGAAATCGGCTATGGCTTTCCTGCACCGACCGGCATCGTGGATTACGACCTCCGCCATGCCGAAGGCGACACGCCCCGCGGGACGATCATTGCCAAGGTCGGCCCCTATGAGGCACGCGGTGTCAGTGTCGATGGCAGCCTGCCCTTGATGGGGAACGAGCTCGTCCTGCCGATGGGCGTGAGCACGCAAGTCAGCACGCAGACCTCGTCTTACGGCCCCTATCCTGGCTACACGTCGAATGTAACGAGCATTGGTGCAACGCCGCTGTGGTCGCCGAACGACCGGATCACGCTGCGCGCGATCGTCGATTGGCAGCAAACGAACGCCGCAAAAACGTTTCCGCTGTTCTTCACGGCCGGCGATTTTCCGCCGTCCTCCATATCCAACAACTACTTCGGCCAAAACTGGGCCAAAGGCCGCAACCTGACGATGAATCTGGGCGCCATCGCCTCTGCGCAGTTGACCAGGACGTGGCTGCTGAAGGCGGGTGTCTTTCGTTCCATCAGCGATTACCCCATCAGCTATGCGGATCTGTATACCGACATCCAAGCGAATGGCCAATCCAGGCATCTGGTGGTGGGCTATCCCGATCAGGACACCGCTTCCAACTCCGGCGAGCTGCGCCTGTCGGGCGTATTCACCAGGAGCGATTGGCGCGAGCAGCTGACCTTCATGGCGCGTGGGCGCGACACTAAGGCGCGTTACGGCGGCGAGGATGTCATCGATGAGGGCCAGGCTGCGATCAGCACGCTGGTCCAGTTGCCGAAGCCGGACTTCATCTATTCGGCGCGCACGGATGATCGTGCCAAGCTGTGGAGCGTGGGCTCGGCGTATCATGTTGATTGGCGTCAGCGTGCCGAATTCGAACTGGGCATCCAGGACGAAAACTATCGCGAGACGGTCAGCGCACCCGGAACGCCGGAATCGAATGTGTCCGCGCATACGCCTCGCGTTTACAGCAACGTCGCCGTTGCGCTCGCTCCGCAATGGACAGCCTATGCCGGATATACCCAGGGGCTCGAGAATTCCGGCGCCGCGCCCAACTCCGCCCGGAACAGTGACGCGGTGCTTCCCGCATCCAAGACCTGGCAAATCGATGCGGGCATACGTTATGCCGTGACGCCCAAGTTCAAGATCACAGCAGGCGTTTTCGAACTCCAGAAACCATACTTCAATCTGGATGCCAACAACGTCGACCGGGAGCTTGGCGTGCAGCGCGCCAAAGGTGTCGAGCTTTCCATTGCGGGCGAGTTGTTCAAATACCTGCACGTCAATATCGGCGTACTCGATGGCAGGGTCAGCATTCTCGGGCCGAACCTGGCCGCCGAGCAGGTCGGCTCCGTTGCCGTCGGCCAACCGCTGCTGACATACGTGGCCAACGTCAATTACGTCCTTTGGTGGCTGCCGGCCGCATCGCTGGATGTATCGGCCACCCATTTCGGCGCCGCGCCGGCGAGCATCGACAACGGTGTTTATGCACCTGCGGTGACGCGGGTGAATCTCGGCGGGCGATATCAATTCACGGCCTTCGGCAAGAACAGCAGCCTTCGCCTGCAGATCCAGAACATTCTGGCGGCCAAGGAATGGACGACCCAATACACGCCCGGCTTTTTCCAATGGCCGCAACCCAGGACTGTTTTTGCTTACCTCACCACGGATCTTCAATGACGCGTTTTTGGTTCTCACCGCGCACGGTAGCAGCCGTGCGCATTTTTCCACTCCAACCTAGCTAGGAGTTAGCCATGAAAAACGTAAATTCCATCGTGCTTGGCATGTGTCTGGTTTTTGGCGCGGGCAGCGTGCTTGCGCAAGATAATGGGAAGGTTCCGGACTCGATGGGCCATGACCAGACGATCCCGACCGCCAAGGCGCACGATGGCATGAAGAAAGGCGCGATGGGGCACGATGCGATGAAGATGCATACGATGTCCAAGGATCATATGGCGAAAGATGGGATGTCCAAGGACGGCAAGGATGGCGGGATGATGAAAAAGGATGATGCGATGGGGAGTGGTTCGCAGCATTAATTCCAATGGCGCTGCCTTGAAATATCGTCGCCCCGGCGAAAGTCGGGGCCCAGCGACTTTAAAAATTTCGGTAGCCGCAACTCCAACTTGCATTGTCGTCATTCCGGCGAACGCCGGAATCCAGTTTGAATACATCGTGCGAAGCACACAAAAATTTTTATATCGTGTGCTTCGCACGTTATTTTTGACTGGATTCCGGCCTTCGCCGGAATGACGATAAGGCAGGCTGAAGATCACGCGCTGTACGAGCGCCTCTGGACTAGCCTTCCAGCTCGGCCCAACGCGCATAAGCCATTTCCAGCTCCGCCTGCATCTTCGCCAATGCATCGTTTGCGCGCTGAATGGCAGCGTTGTCCTGCTGGTAGAACGACGGATCGTTCATCGCCTCGGCATGCTTGGCCACTTCCGCTTCGAGCTGTTCGATGCGTGCGGGCAGTTGCTCCAGCTCGCGTGCGTCCTTGTAGCTGAGCTTGCGCTTCGGCTTTTCGCTGCTGGGCGCAGCGGCTGGCGTTTCCACCTTCTTCGCCACCGGTGCTGTTGCTTCAACAGCGACGAGCCCAGCCGGTTTCTGCCGCAGCCAATCGCTATAACCGCCCACGTATTCGCCGACCCTGCCGTCGCCTTCCAGCACCAGCGTGCCGGACACCACGTTGTCGAGGAATTCTCGGTCATGCGACACCAGCAGCAGGGTGCCCTTGTATTCGGTCAGCAGTTCTTCCAGCAGTTCCAGCGTTTCGACGTCGAGGTCGTTGGTCGGTTCGTCCATCACCAGGAGGTTGGACGGCTGCGCAAACAGTTTGGCCAATAGCAGGCGATTGCGTTCACCGCCTGAGAGACGTGTGATCGGCGCGCGGGCGCGTTCGGGCGAGAACAGGAAATCCTGCAGATAACCGATGATGTGCTTGCGCTGGCCGTTGAGCTCGATGTACTCGCGGCCTTCGGCCACGTTGTCCAGCGCGTTCAGGCTGTCGTTGAGCTGCGCGCGATGCTGGTCGAAATAGGCGATTTCCAGGCCGGTGCCGAGCGAAACCTCGCCGCGCTGCGGCTTCAATTGGCCGAGCAGGATTTTCAGCAGCGTGCTCTTGCCGGCGCCATTGGGACCGATGATGCCGATGCGATCGCCACGCATGATGGTGGTGCTGAGATCATCAATCAGCACGCGATCGCCATACGCCTGATGCACGTGCTGCAGTTCGATCACCTTCTTGCCGGACGCCTGCGCATTGGCCAGCGACATCTTCGCGTTGCCGCCCAGTTCGCGCCGCTCGGCACGTTCGCGACGCAACGCCTTCAAGGCGCGTACGCGGCCTTCGTTGCGCGTGCGGCGCGCCTTGATGCCCTGGCGAATCCATACTTCTTCCTGCGCCAGTTTCTTGTCGAACAAGGCGTTCGCCTGCGCTTCGGCATGCAGGCGTTCTTCGCGGCGGCGCAGGTAGTTGTCGTAATCGCCGGGCCAACTGGTGAGCTGGCCGCGATCGATTTCGACGATGCGCGTGGCGAGTGCGCGCAGGAAGCTGCGGTCATGGGTGATGAATACGATGCTGCCGTCGAACTGCTTGAGGAATCCTTCGAGCCAGCCGATCGCCTCGATATCCAGGTGATTGGTCGGTTCGTCCAGCAGCAGCACGCCAGGCTTGCGCACCAGCGCTTGCGCAAGCAATACGCGGCGCTTCATGCCGCCGGAGAGCGCAGCGAAATCAGTGTCCGCAGGAAGCTCAAGTTTTTCTAGCACGTCGCTGACGCGGCGATCCAGGTCCCAGCCGTGCTGCGCTTCGATCTGGTTCTGCACCTCGCCCAGCGCATCGAAATCGCCTTCGGCGAGCAGATGGTGGTAGCGCGCCAGCAGATGGCCGAGATCGCCCAAACCGTCGGCGACGACATCGAACACGCTGCCGGCGGTGGCTTGCGGCACTTCCTGCGCCATGCGTGCGACGACGACGCCGTTTTGCACGCGCACTTCACCGTCGTCGGGCTGCAATTCCCCGGCGATCAATTTCATGAGGGTGGATTTGCCTTCGCCGTTGCGACCGACGATGCACACGCGCTCGTTGGCGTCGACGGTCAGATCGACGTGTTCGAGCAGAAGAGGGCCGCCGACGCTGAAGTCGACGCGCTGAAGTTGGATCAGAGGCATGGCGGCATTCTACTGGCTCGCTCCTTGCTTTCCTCATTCGTGGCGATGGAAAGCCATCGCTAAAGGAACTGGCGCATGATGGCGATACCGTTACTGAGGTGTCGCCGTCACGGCGACATAACGAAATTTTACGCCGCGAGCGGATGTTAAAATTTACAAAAACATGTACTTAGCATGGCCGATTAAAGTGTTTCCTCTGGCAATCACAGTCGCCATGCATTAAGGTTGCACCACGCGGGGGCAGTTCCGCGGTGCTGGGAGTTTAGAGGCCGTGGCGATCATTCAATCCATTCAGCCAGTGCCGTTGCCGAATCGGCTATGGAGTCTGTTCGCTGCGTTGCTGTGCCTGTTCGGTCTTGCCGGTTTCGCCGGCGTCGCGCACGCGGGCTATGCCGCCATCGTGATCGATCCGGCCACCGGCGAAGTGCTCAACGCGGTCAATGCGGACGAGCAGAACTATCCGGCCTCGCTCACCAAGATGATGACCCTGTACCTCACCTTCCAGGCGCTGCAGAACGGCAAGCTGAAGGTGGACCAGGATCTGCCCGTATCCAGCTGGGCCGCGTCCCGCGCGCCGACCAAGCTCGGCCTGCGCAACGGCCAGACCATTTCGGTGAACGACTGCATCCTCGGCATGGTGACCAAGTCGGCCAACGACGCCGCCAGTGTCATCGCCGAAAGCCTCGGCGGCAGCGAAGGGCATTTCGCCGACATGATGACGGCCCAGGCCGCACTGCTCGGCATGAGCGCCACGCATTTCGCCAATGCCAGCGGCTTGCCGGACCCGAACAACACTTCCACGGCGCGCGACATGGCCAGGCTCGCCATCGCGCTGTACCGTGATTTTCCCCAGTACGCGCACTATTTCTCGACCGAGGAATTCGTGTTCCGCGGCCAGCTCATCCGCGGCCACAACAACCTGATGGATCGCTATCCGGGCATGGACGGCCTGAAAACCGGTTTCACCGACGCCTCCGGCTTCAACCTGGCCTCCACCGCGGTGCGCGACGGCCGTCGCCTGTTCGCCGTGGTGCTGGGTGGCCGCAGCGCCTCGGCGCGCGACAACTTGATGGCGCGCCTGCTGGATGACGGCTTCGATCACCAGGTGACGCCAGATACACTGGTCGCCCAGGCCGGTATGCCGAGCAGGGCGCACCGCGTGCTGGCGGCTTTGTCGCCGATCGGCACGGCCGAGGCCGACGAAACCGCTCCGGCCCATCGCCGCGCGTCGCGCAGCTGTACGGCGCATCGCGGCAAGAGCTGCCCGCGGGTGGCCAAGTCCCATTCCAAGTCCGGCACCCGGCTGGTCCATCGCAAGAGCAAGAAGGTGATGCTGGCTTCTTCGGCGGACAATAAAGACTAAGCAACAATAAAGCGGCGCCGGTACTCGACACTGGCATCGCACGTACAAGAAAAAACCCCGCGGCATGCCGCGGGGTTTTTGTTTGGATCGAAGCGCTCGGGCTTACTTGAGCTTGGCATCCGCGCGCAGCGCTTCGGCCTTGTCCGTCTTCTCCCAGGAAAACGCGGTGAAGGTCTTGCCGTCCGGGCCCTTCACTTCGTATGGCGTGCGGCCGAAGTGGCCGTAGCTGGCGGTCTGCTGGTACATCGGGTGCACCAGGTCCAGCATCTTGATGATGCCGTAGGGGCGCAGGTCGAAGTGCTTGCGGATCAGCTTTTCGATCTTGTCGTCGCCGATCTTGCCGGTGCCGAAGGTGGTGACCGAGATCGAGGTGGGCTCGGCCACGCCGATGGCGTAGCTCACTTGCACTTCGCAGCGGTCGGCGATGCCGGCGGCCACGATGTTCTTGGCCACGTAGCGCGCGGCGTAGGCGGCCGAACGGTCCACCTTGGACGGATCCTTGCCGGAGAACGCGCCGCCGCCGTGACGAGCCCAGCCGCCGTAGGTGTCGACGATGATCTTGCGGCCGGTCAGGCCGCAGTCGCCCACCGGGCCGCCGATCACGAACTTGCCGGTCGGGTTGATGTGGAACTTGGTGTTCTTGTGCAGCAGCTTGGCCGGCAGCACGGGCTTCAAGATGTGCTCGCGCACGGCTTCGATCAGATCCTTCTGCTTCACGCTCGTGTCGTGCTGGGTAGACAGCACCACGGCGTCGATCGCGGTGGCCACGCCGTCTTCATAGCGCAGGGTGACCTGGCTCTTGGCGTCCGGGCGCAGCCACGGCAGGGGCGAGTTCTTCTTCTTGCGGACCTTGGCCTGCTGTTCCACCAGGCGGTGCGAGTAATAGATCGCCGCCGGCATGAAATCCTTGGTTTCGTTGGTGGCGTAGCCGAACATCAGGCCCTGGTCGCCGGCACCCTGTTCCTCGGGCTTCTTGCGGTCCACGCCCTGGTTGATGTCGGGCGACTGCTTGCCGATCAGGTTCAGCACGCCGCAGGTCTCGCCGTCGAAGCCGACGTCGCTGGAGTTGTAGCCGATGTCCATGATCACCTTGCGGGTGAGCGCTTCCAGGTCGATCCACGCGCTGGTGGTGATTTCGCCGGCGACGATGGCCACGCCGGTCTTCACCATGGTTTCGCAGGCCACGCGAGCGCGCTGATCCTGGGCGAGGATCGCGTCGAGCACGGCGTCGGAGATCTGGTCGGCGACCTTGTCCGGATGGCCTTCGGAGACCGATTCGGAGGTGAAGAGGTAGTTGCTCATCGTGGCTTATATCCTTCTTTACGGATAAAGAGATGGAAAGGGGAACTGCGCATGATACACGCACTCCCTCCGGGTTTCACCGCCCAGTCTGGCATATCCGTATGACGGGTGAAGGGCAGGTTCAGGCCGGCGGCGGCGAATGGACGTCCAAACGGCCATGGGCGGGTGCGGCCGCCGGATGCTCGTGGATAAAGCGCAGCACATCCTGGAGCGTGGGCGCCTCGGCGCGGAACGGCCGGGACAGGGCGAACACCAGCGCGTTATGGCTCACGCCCGCATACAGGCGCAAGCTGACGGCGTCGTGCCGCGCCTGCAGCACACGGGCCAGGGACAGCGCGTTGGCCGGCGCCACTTCGCGATCGGCCTGGCCCTGCAACAGCAGCATCGGCGGCTCGGCGCCGTGCACGAAACGCACCGGCTGCGCGCGGGCCTGAGCGATCGCATCGCGTCCGAACATGCCGAGCATGTCTTTCTCGTTGGCGGGGATCGGCATGAAGTCGTAGCAGCCGGCCAGGCCGATAAAACCCGCCAGCTGGCCCGGACGCAAATCATACGGCGCCAGCCAGGAAGGATCGGTCACCAGCAGGGCGCCGATCTGCCCGCCGGCCGAATGGCCCATTACGAACACATCGTCCGGTGCGCCGCCCTCGGCTTGCGCGTGCCGGTAGGCCCACGCCACCGCGCGCGCCGCGTCCTGCATGAATCCATCCATCTTTACCTGCGGATACTTGCGGTAATCCGGAATCACCACCACCACGCCGCGCGACGCCAACGCGGTGCCCACGAAGCGGTACCACGCCCGTTCGCCGCGCACCCAGCTGCCACCGTAGAAAAACACCACCAACGGCGCATGCACCACGCCGACGGGGCGATAGATGTCCAGTTTCAGATCATGCGCGGCGTCGAACACGATGCCGCGCTGCGTTTCGATGCCGGCGCGCCGGTCGGTGGCGTTCAGGCCGGCGAACAGGCTGGCTTCGCAGCCGCTGAGCAACAGGGCCGCGCCCAGCAGCAAGGCGCGAAACATGAGGCTCAACGGACGGCGATGAGAGGGATCGGGCATGACGCGACCGCGAAAGGCGATCCACGCATGATGCCTGCATCGCACCCGCAAGGGTTTGCGGCAGCGGTTAATAGACGTTGGCGCGCGCCTGCACGAAGGCAAAGAAGAACACCGCATTGGGATCGTTGCGCACCGCCTGCAACTCGTTGCGCATGCCTTCCACCGTAGCCGCGTCGGTCTTGCCGGTTCCGATCAGCTGCTCCGCGGCGGACAGCAGCAATTCTTCCCAGAACTCGATCATCTGCTTGCGCCGTCCCGGTTGGCGGTTGTCCAGGTGCACGTTCTTCACTTCGGTCTGCACGTCGCGGTAGCCGCCGGCCAGCAGCAGGTTGCCGAGCTTGGCGCCGATGAAGGGATCGCCGCCGCTGTCGTACTGGTGATCGTTGAAGGCCATCCAGTAGCGCAAGAGGTTGGGCGAATACGGATCGAGAAAGAAGGAGGAATTGAGCACCTCGGTGATGTAGATGACCGCACCCGGCGCAAGCACGCGACGCACTTCACTGAGCACGCGCGCGGGGCTCGGAACATGCTCCAGCACCCAGCACAAATAGGCCGCGTCGAAACTGCGATCGGCAAAGGGCAGGTCGGCCGCATCGGCCTGGCGCAACGCAAAGCGCGATGCGCACCAGGCTTTGCCGGAAAGATGCTGTTCGGCCGCGGCCAGTTGGGTGGGCGAGCGGTCGATACCGGTGACGTGCAGATCCGGAAAACGCCGCAGCAGGATTTCCGTCTGCGCGCCCACGCCGCAACCCACCTCCAGCAGGCGGGTCGCGCCGCTGTAGTCGATATGGCTGAACAAGGTGCTTTCGAACATGCGCGCCTGGCGAACCAGGCGCGATTGCTCGTCTTCGGAAAAGCCGTGGATATAGGGAAAATCACCGGTGGCGATGCTGTTCATGGCTGCGCCCGCGCAACGAGTTGGATGACGGAACGATCGCAAGGTACACGTTACTCCAGCCCGGCGCCGCGCGCGTGTGCAAGCGCGCCCTGAAAACAAAAAAAGCCGGCAGCTCGGCTGGCGGCATTCCCGCTGTCAGACCGCTGCGCAGAAGAGGGAAGGTGTTCAGGCGGCGATGCGCCAGCTTTCCTGCAGGGCCTGGAAATACGTGCGCGTGAGGCGAATTTGTTCGTGCGCGCTTTCGGCTCGATTGACTACGTTGCGAAACGCCGCGTTTTCCGGGCGGTCCTTCGCGTACCAGCCAAGATGCTTGCGCGCGATACGCACACCGGCCTGTTCGCCGTAGAACGTATGCAGATGTTCAAGATGGCCGAGCATGATGTCCGCCACTTCTTGCGGCGACGGCTCGGGCAATAGTTTGCCGGTGGCGAGGTAATGCGCGATCTCGCGAAAGATCCACGGACGGCCTTGCGCGCCGCGCCCGATCATCACCGCGTCGGCGCGCGTCACTTCAAGCACGTGCCTGGCCTGTTGCGGCGTGGTGATGTCGCCATTGGCCAGTACTGGAATGCGCACCGCCGCCTTCACCGCTGCAATCGTTTCGTATTCGGCTTCGCCTTCGTATTTGTCGGCGCGCGTGCGGCCATGCACGGCCAAAGCGGCGATGCCATTGTCTTCGGCAATGCGGGCGATGCTGAGCGCATTCTTGTGCTCGCGATCCCATCCGGTGCGGATCTTCAGCGTGACCGGCACATCCACGGCATCCACCACGGCTTTTACGATGCGTGCTACCAGCGGCTCGTCCTGCAGCAGCGCCGAGCCCGACCATACGTTGCACACCTTCTTCGCCGGGCAACCCATGTTGATATCGATCAGCTGCGCGCCATGCGCCACGTTGAAGCGCGCGGCTTCGGCGAGCATCGCCGGATCGTAACCGGCGATCTGCACGCTGACTGGCTCGGGCTCGCCATCGTGATCCATGCGCTTAAGCGACTTGCGCGTCTGCCACAGGCGCGGATCGGCGGTGGTCATTTCCGACACGGCCAAGCCCGCGCCCAGCCGTTTGCACAGCAGGCGGAAAGGCTTGTCGGTGACCCCGGCCATGGGCGCGAGCACCACGGGCGGGTCGATGCGGTAGGGGCCGATCTGCATCCAGCTATTGTAATGCCCGTAGGTTGGGGTGCTAACCCCAACGCGAGGTAGATGGCCCTGTTGGGGTTTGTACCCTGACCTACGGTCAATGCGCGGGCACGCCCTCAATCGCTTCGGGCGCGTGCTTGTGCTTGAACAAGAACACGAACAGCACTGCCACCACCAGCGAATAGGCCGCGAACGTAAGCCAGATGCCGTGCCAGTCCAGCGAGTGATCGGGCCGGGTAAAATAGGCGTCGATCACCAGGCCGCTGATCGAGCTGCCCAGCACGGCGCCGATGCCATTGGTCATCAGCATGAACAGGCCTTGCGCGCTGGCGCGGATGGCCGGATCGCTCTGGCCTTCCACGAACAGCGAGCCGGAGATGTTGAAGAAGTCGAACGCCATGCCGTAGACGATGCACGACAGCACGATCATCCACAGGCCGTTGCCCGGATCGCCGAACGCGAACAGGCCGAAGCGCAGCGTCCACGCCAGCATGCTGATCAGCATCACCGTCTTGATGCCGAAACGCTTGAGGAAGAACGGAATGGCCAGGATGAACAGCGTTTCCGACACCTGCGAAATCGACATGATGATGGCGGGATAACGCACCGCGATCAGGTCCTTGTACGCATCCACGTGCGCGAAATCATGCAAGAACGTGTCGCCATAGGCATTGGTCAATTGCAGCGCCGCGCCGAGCAACATCGCAAAGATGAAGAACACCGCCATCTTGGTCTGCTTGAACAGCGCAAACGAAGTAAGGCCGAGCGCATCCAGCCAGCTGCGGTGATCCACGCCGCGCAGACGGGGCGGGCAAGGCGGTAGGGTAAAGGCGTAAATGCCCAGCAGCAGCGACGCGCCCGCCGCCACATAGAACTGGCCCGTGGTGGTTTCCAGGTGCAGCAGGCTCACCATCCACATTGCGGCGATAAAACCGACCGTGCCCCATACGCGAATCGGCGGATACACGCGCACCACGTCCGCGCCGTCGCGCTTGAGCGCGTTGTAGGCCACCGTGATCGCCAGCGAGATGGTGGGCATGTAGCACATCATGTTCAGCAGCATCACCCAGAACAGCGTGCCGGGGTGATCGATGGTCGGCACCACGCACAGCACAGCGGCGCCGGCAATGTGCAAGCAGCCATACAGGCGCTCGGCGCGGATCCATTTGTCCGCAACGACGCCCAGGATCGAGGGCATGAACAACGAGGCCAGGCCCATGGTGGAAAAGATCGCGCCGAACTGCGCGCCCGACCAATGCCGGTTCTGGAACCAGTACGCGCCGATGGTGATCAGCCACGCGCCCCAGATGAAGTACTGCAGGAAGTTCATCGCGATGAGTCGCAGCTTCAGGCTCATGGGTATTGTTTTTCCCCTGTAATGCGCGGGTGCCCCGCATCATCGGTCATGCTTGTCGGTACCTTACCGTCATTCCGGCGAAGGCCGGAATCCAGTCTGGCACGCGCGCGAAGCGCACCGAATCTTGCCTGGCGTGCTTCGCACAACGTATTTGAACTGGATTCCGGCCTTCGCCGGATGACGGGAGGCGTCGTTTGTAACGTCCAGGCGCTGTCGCGCCCGATGCTTTCGCAGCGTAGAGGAAGCGCGGCCCGGCGGGCAAGGTTCGCCGCGGCAGCTGTGGCCGGCCGGACGATGCCGCTAAACTCCGTCCAGTTCGCCGGAGCGACCCATGAGCCTGTTCATCACCATTGCGATCGTCCAGATCATCGCCCTGATGAGCCCGGGGCCGGATTTCTTCTTCGTTTCGCAGACGGCGGTCAGCCGCTCGCGGCATGAGGCGATGGCGGGCGTGGCCGGCATCACGCTCGGCGTGGCGATGTGGGCGGCGCTGGCGCTGCTGGGCCTGCAGCTGCTATTGCATCGACTGCTCTGGCTGGAGCGGCTGATTGCCGTGTGCGGCGGCCTTTACCTGTGCTGGATGGGCCTGAAAATGCTGCGCGGCGCGTTGGTCAAGCCAGCGCAGAGCCCGGCGGCGGAACCCGTGCAGGTGTTTGCCGGTGCCTGGCGTTCGCTGCGCAACGGCTTGTTCACCAACCTTGCCAATCCGAAAGTGGTGATTTATTTCGGCAGCATCTTCTCCGCCTTCGTGGGCACGGGCGTGTCATCGGCCGCGCGCTGGGGGCTATGGGCGATGGTGGTCGCCGAGACCTTCCTGTGGTTTTCATTCGTGGCGGGATGTTTTGCGTTGCCGGTCATGCGCCGTGGCTATTTGCGTATCAGCCGCTGGATCGATGGTTGCGCCGGTGCGGTGTTCATGTTGTTCGGCTTGCACCTGATCTTCTCGCGACGCGCCGTGTAATGCGTAGGCTGGGATGCAATCCCAGCGTTCATTGCATCGAAGCTGGGAGTTCATCCCAACCTACGGAAGCAACGCGCGAGATACTTCATTGCGCAACACAGGAATCAGCTCCGCCTCGAACCACGGGTTGCGCTTTAGCCACAAACGGTTGCGCGGACTGGGATGCGGCAACGGCAATACGCCGCGCGCCAGATGCTCGCGCCACGACAGCATGGTCTCGGTAAGCGAAGCGCCACGCGTTTCGCCCAACAGGCCGGCCTGCGCGTATTGCCCGATCGCTAGCGTCAGCCGCACCTGCTTCAACAGCGGCAGCAGTCGTGGATGCCAGGTTGGCGCACACTCGGGCCGTGGCGGCAGATCGCCACCACGGCCGCTGCCTGGAAAGCAGAAACCCATCGGCACGATCGCGATGCGCTTTGCGTCGTAGAACGTATCGCGATCCACACCGAGCCAATCGCGTAACCGATCACCGCTGACGTCATTGAATGGAATGCCGGTCGCGTGAACCTTGCGCCCGGGCGCCTGGCTGACGATCAGCAGGCGCGAGGATGCGCTGGCTTGCAGTACGGGACGCGCTCCGTCCTGCAACTGCGCTTCGCACAGGCGGCATGCACGGATGTCGGCAAGCAGCGCCTGAAATGCGTTTCTTTTCGTCACGGCAGCAATTTGCCCGGATTCATGATGCCGTCCGGGTCGAAGGCGGCTTTCACGTTGCGCATCAGTTCGAGTGCGGCGGGCTCCAGCGCCAGCGGCATGAATTCGCGCTTGACCAGGCCAATGCCGTGCTCGCCGGAAAGCGTGCCTTGCAGCGCGATTACCATGGCGAACACGTCGGCGAGGCACGCGTGGGCGCGTTCACGCTCGGCATCGTCACGCGGCAGCAGGTTTACGTGCAGGTTGCCGTTGCCGGCGTGGCCGAAGGTCACGATCAGCACATCATGCTTGCGCGAAAGTTCACGAATGCCGTTCACCAGCTCAGGCAGTCGGCTGACCGGTACGACCACATCTTCGTTGATCTTGTTGGGCGAGATGGTGCGTTGTGCCGGTGACAGGGCTTTGCGTGCCGACCATAAGGCCTGGGTTTCCTCGGCGGTGTGGGCGATGCGCAAATCTTCCAGGCCTTCTCCACGTGCGGCGTGGGAAACAGCGTCGACGGCAGAGGGTAAGGTGTCGGGCTCGCCATCCACTTCGATCATCAACATCGCACCTGCCAGCGGCACGTCGCCGCCGCCATGATCGCGCGCAAGCTTCAGTGCGACATCGTCAATGAATTCCAATGCGCACGGCGTCACCGGCTGCGCCATGATGCGCGCCACCGCATGCGCGGCGCTGCTTACATCGCGGTATGTGGCGCGCAGCGTGCGCAAGCCGGAAGGCTTCGGCGTGAGCTTGAGCGTGGCTTGCGTGATCAGCGCAAGCGTGCCTTCCGATCCGATCAGCAAGCGCGTGAGGTCATAGCCCGTCGCGCCTTTGCTGGT